>NZ_JBVILC010000002.1:0-599259 GCF_055580545.1 Streptomyces sp. NPDC031670
CCCCCCCCCCCCCCCCCCCCCCCCCCCCCCCCCCCCCCCCCCCCCCCCCCCCCCCCCCCCCCCCCCCCCCCCCCCCCCCCCCCCCCCCCCGCTCCTGCGTCTCCCTAGCCCAGACGAGTGAGCTTCGCCCCGAAGCCGGGCTCCGCGAGATTCTTCTGCAGGGCCACCGGAGCCGAGACCTGACCGGTGCCGGAGCCCACGGTCAGCTTGCCGACCACCGTGCCCGCCTTCGCGGAGTGCGGCAGCTTGCCGCCGCCGGCCGTGAGCGAGATCGCCACCTTCAGGCTGGGCCATCCGGCGACGGTCAGGTCCTTGGTCGCGACGACCGGGTCCTTGCCGCCGAGGCCGTCGTCCACGTACCCGACGACGTCACCCTTCTTGATCACGGTCTGCGACGTCAGCGACTTACGGGTGGCGAGCAGGACGTCCTTGCTCACCTTGTTGACCAGGTCGAGGATCGAGACGGCCTTGTGCTGGCCGAAGACCGCGCCCACGATCGTCTGCTTCGTACCGCCGACCTCCTTGACGGCGGCGAAGAGCAGATTGCCGCCCGCCTTGGAGGTGGAGCCGGTCTTGATGCCGATCGCGCCGTAGTAGGGCACCAGCTTGTTGTAGTTCGGCCACTTCTGGCCGGTCGAGTCGTACCAGTACGGCTGCCGGGTGATCTCCACCAGCGCCGGGTCCTTCACCAGCTCGGTCGCGAGCTTCACCTGGTCGGCGGCGGTCGAGACGGTGGTGGCGGTCAGACCGGACGGGTCGGTGTACGTGGTGTTCGTCATCCCGAGCTGCTTGGCGGTGTCGTTCATCTTCTTGACGAACGCCGCCTCCGAGCCCGCGTCCCAGCGCGCGAGGAGGCGCGCCACGTTGTTCGCGGACGGGATCATGACCGCGCTGAGCGCGTCCTTCTGGCTGAGCGACTGACCCGCCTTGATGGTGTCGACGGTCGACTCGTCCTTGCCGGCCTTGTTGTAGCCGCCCTCCTTCTCCGCGAGGCCGTCGACGGGGATGGAGGCACCCTTGGAGCCCACCTTCATCGGGTGGTCGCGCATGATGATGTACGCGGTCATCGACTTGGTGACACTGGCGATCGGGACCGGCTTCTCCTCACCGAACCGCCCCACGGTGCCCAGGCCCGACACGGTGATCATGCCCTGGCCCTCGGACGGCCACGGCAGCTGCGGGGCGGCGCCGTCGAAGGTGAAGTCCGGCGCCGACGTCATCGTCAGCTCAGCGTCAGGAAGCGGGCGTACGAACTGTACGACCGCAAAGACGATCAGCAGCAGGATGACCAGCGGGGTCCAGATCTTGAACCGCCGCACCGCGGTGCGGACCGGGGTCTGCGCCGGGGGCGGGGTGTTGGTGAGCTCCGCGAGCAGGTCGAGCGGCGGCTTCGGCGGCAGCGGCTGCTGCCGGGTCCGCTCGGCGGCGTCGGCGTCCGGCACGGAGATCCGGGGCGAGACGGGCGCGGCCGGCACGGCGGCCTTCGCGACCTCGGCCTTCGGCTTGCCCGGCGCCGGCTTCTCCGTGTCCGGGGCGGCCTTGGGGGTGGCCGGGCGTACGTCGTCGGAGCGCAACGGCACGAACGTGCTGGCCCGCTCGGCCGTGGGCTCGGCCGTGCCGCCCGGCCGCCGGATGGCGGTGGTCGGCTGGTCCACCACGGGCGGCTTGACGGCCTTGAAGACGGCGGTGGGCTGATCGACACCGGCGCCGGCCCGCGCGCCCGCGCCCGCGGCGCTGGGCTTGGCACCCCAGGAGGCGGACCGGCCCCGGGGGCCGGACTCGTCACCATCGGGGTCGGGGACGGCCCCGGCGGCGGCGGCGGGCTTGGCGGCGTCGGCCTTCGCGGCGTCGGCCTTGGCGTCGCCGGTCGGCTTCGCGTCGGTGGTCGGCTTCGCGTCGGGCTTCACCTCGGCGGTCGGCCTCGGGTCGGCCGTGGCATCGCCGGTCCGCTTCGCGTCAGCGGCGGGCTTCGGGTCGGCCGTGGCATCGGCGGCCGACTTCGCGTCGCCGCTCGGCTTCGCCTCGGACCTGGCATCGCCGGTCCGGTTCGCGTCGCCGCTCGGCTTCGCGTCGGACCTGGCATCGCCGGTCCGCTGCACCTCGGCCTCGACGGCAGGCTCATCGGCGTCAGAGGCCCCGCCAACCCTCTGGACGGGCCCGTCGGCAGCCTCGCGAGGCGCCTCGGCCGACTTCTCGTCCGCGCCCCTGTCCGCCGCCTTGCCCTCTGCCTTGTCGGCGGCCCGGCCCGCACGCGACGCCGAAGCGGTCTCGGCGTCGGCATCCGGAGCCCCGGGGACGTCCTCGGAGGCTTCGGCCGCGGCCTTGTCCGGCCCGGCGGCCGGGGTCGCCTTCGGCGCGGGCGCACTCTCCCGTACGGGCGTGGTCTCCCCGGCGGGCTCCTCGTCCTTCGCGGCACCGGCACCCGCACCCGCCGACTCGTCCGCGGCACCAGCGGCATCGGCCTCGTCGTCCGTCGCCACCCACGCCGCCACGGCCGCCCGCAGGCGGGTGTCGCGGGACTCGGGTTCCGCCGGGCGCGGGGCGCGGAAGACCGCGGTCGCCTGGTCCACGGGGGCGGAACCACCGTCCGCGGCCCGGTCGGCACCGGCACCCTCGCCCGAGCCGTTCACGGCCGCGCTCGCGGAACCCTTCGCGGAGCCGTTGGCCGCACCGGCCGCGGACCCGTTCACGGAACCCTTCGCGGAGCCGTTCGTCGAACCAGCCGCGGAGCCGTTCGCGGAACCCTCGCGCTCCGGTGCGGAACCGGACGCGGCGCCGGGACCGTCATCCGGTCCGAACACCGCCACACGGGGATCGCGTTCGCTCGAAGTCGTCTCCCCCGACGACTGCTGCTGCTTCGACCTGTCGGGGGACTCGCCCGCCACCGATGCCTCCTCCCGGCGCCCCGGGGCGCCGTCCGAACCTGTCCGAACCATCTACCAGTGTCCTGTGTGCGGGGTTGACCCCCGTGCTAGACGAGAACGACATACCTGTCGGTTCCCGTACGTACCGGCCAGGCGCTCTCGACAGATGAATGTGAGAGGGGTCACCCTGTCATTCATCCACGCGGGGAGGCATGGATGGGCAGGAGCCGCAGAACAATTCCGGAGGAGCTTCTGCTGCTCGCTCTGGACCCGGCCACGGGTACCACAGCGCAGCCGCAGTCGCTCGACCTCGGCCTCGCCGGAGCCCAGCTAGTGGAGCTGGCTCTGGCAGGACGGATAGCCCCAGACGGGGATCGTATCGCCGTGGTGATGGCACGGCCGACAGGAGATCCGACACTGGACTCCGCACTGGAACTGCTGCGCAGGCGCGGCAGTCCGGTCCGGGCCGTCCACTGGATCGGCGGGCCCCGGCTGGGGCTGCGCCAGATTTACCTCACGCACCTGGAGCGGTGCGGCATGGTCCATGCCGTGGCGGGCCAGATGTGCGGAGTGCTGCCGACGACTCGCTACCAAGCGACGGACACGGCGATCAGCCGGGACATCAGGGCCCGGCTGGACAGTGCGATCCGCACCGGCGTACCGCCGGACCCGCGGACCGCGGCGCTCGCCGCGCTGGCCCACGCGGTCGGACTCGGCAAGCACCTGTACCCCGGCAACGAGGGGCGTTCATCGCGCTCCCGCCTCCGGGATCTGATCAGGCACGACCCGATGGGCGGACTGGTGGCGCACGCCGTCATGGACGTCCAGAACGGAGTGGGCGCGCAACCGCGTCGCAGCGCCGGCGGTCCCGCCGCCGCGGCGGGCGCCCGCGCGACCGCGACCGCGCCCGGCGTCCCGATGCAGCCGCACCGTGGCGGCATGGCCCGCGCCGTGGCCCATTAGCGGCCCGCTCCGGCACCACCTCACGCACCACGGCACCACCGGCACGACCCGTACCACCCAGCACCAGGGCACCACCCCGCACCACCGCCGCACCGACGTCCCCCTCACGACCCGGTTCGGGAGTCGCGTCACGGGCGCGCGGGGCCGGCCTTCGCCGGTCCCGCGCGACTCGCGTCCGCCGAGGCCCGGCGCTCGTACCGCCGGTAGCCAGGACCCCACCGTGTGTGGCCATTTCCCAGCGCGGCCGGGAACTTTGGTGGCAGTCTGCTGAGC
This sequence comes from Streptomyces sp. NPDC031670, assembly GCF_055580545.1. NCBI lineage: Bacteria > Bacillati > Actinomycetota > Actinomycetes > Kitasatosporales > Streptomycetaceae > Streptomyces > Streptomyces sp. NPDC031670. Next base: position 4,101 of record NZ_JBVILC010000002.1, read on the forward strand.
ACAAGAGCAGAAGAGCAGCAGCAGTGCCGCAGCCGGAGGTGCAGTTCCCGTGGCGTCCAACGTCAATCCCACCGTCAGGCGACGCCGACTGGGCCAGGAGCTCCGTCGGCTCCGCGAGCTCAAGGGCATGACGGCCGAGGAGGTCGCCGAGCGCCTGCTGGTCTCCCAGTCGAAGATCAGCCGACTGGAGAACGGCCGCCGCTCCATCAGCCAGCGCGACGTACGCGACCTGTGCGGGGTGTACGAGGTCGAGGACCACCGGATCGTCGACTCCCTGATGCAGATGGCCAAGGACTCCCGGCAGCAGGGCTGGTGGCACGCCTTCGGCGACATCCCGTACAGCGTCTACATCGGTCTGGAGACGGATGCGGCGAGCCTGCGCGTCTACGAGTCGCTGATCGTGCCCGGACTGCTCCAGACCCGGGAGTACGCGCAGGCGGTCATCGAGGGCATGTGGCCCGAGGCCGCCTCCAGCGACATCGACAAACGGATCCAGATCCGGCTCAAACGCCAGGACCGGCTCACCGACCCGTCCAACCCACTGCGCTTCTGGGCGGTCATCGACGAGGCGCTGCTGCGCCGGGTGGTCGGCAACGAGCAGATCATGCGTGACCAGTTGCTGCACCTGGCGCATCTCAGCGAGCAGCCGCACGTGACGCTCCAGGTCCTGCCGTACGACGCGGGCGCGCATCCGGGGATGTACGGCAAGTTCGCCATCCTGGAGTTCCACGACGCCATGGACGCGAGCGTGGTCTATCTGGAGGGCGTCACCAGCGACCTGTATCTGGAGAAGGCCGCCGACGTACAGAGCTACACCGTGATGTACGAGCATCTGCGGGCCAAGGCGCTCAGCGCCGAGCACTCGCGGGACTTCATCCACCGTGTGGTGGACGGGTACTCGCTGTGAGCGAGTGACACCAGGGACGGCCGGGCCCTCGGGGGCGGGCACCCTACACCTTGGCTTCCTCAACTGAGAAGGTCCCAAGGGAATATGCCATCCGGACGGGTGAACGGCCCCTGCGGCCGGTGATGTTGCGGCGTAGCGTCACACGCAGACCCGCTGGCCTCAGCGGCCGGGCACAGCACCCGGACAACCGGATCAAGCATCGGAGTCATCATGCGTGTTCAGCACCCTGCACTGACGGACTGGACCAAGTCCTCGTACTCCGCCGTGAACGGCGACTGCGTGGAGATCAAGGCGGCGGACCGCTCGACCGTCTCCGTCCGCGACTCCAAGAACCCGCTCCACGGGAAGCTGGACTTCGCCCCCGAGACGTGGTCGGCCTTCCTCCAGGACGTCAACCGCACCTCTCCGCGTGGAGTCTGACCTCCACCGGCATCGCTCCACCGCGAAGTGAGCAAGGCCCTCTCGACTGGTCCGCCGTCCTGGCCGAGGGGGCTGGTTGCTGTCCGGGCACACCCGCTCAGCGACGCAGCCGGTCGACATGGCGGTCGGTGCCCGGCACCGTGGGGATGAAGGGCGCGGCCAGCTCGACCCGACCGAGCCCCGATCCGGCGACCACCGCCCCCAGATCCGCGAAGTGCTCCTGCCACACCTCGCCCGGGTCCCGCTCCAGGAACCACAGCAGCGTGAGACGGGTACCGACCCCCTCGACCTGCTTGACGTAACTCATCCGGTCGCCGGGCAGCGGGGTCGGCCGGAAGACCGTCACCAGCGCGGCCGGGCCGCCCGCGAGCCGGCGCGGCAGATGCCGCGAGCGCAGCCACTCCACCAGCTCGGCGCGCCGGCCCGGGCTCCCGGAGTCGATCACCTGGAGGACCAGGCCCGCGTACGGGTGGTCCAGCGCGTGGTAGTCGCGCGGACCGGCCGCCCCGTCCCGGTAGACGGTCGCCTCGTGGTCCTGGAAGGCGGTGAAGACGTGCGTACGGTCCTGGTAGACGCGGCCGTCCCGGTTGAGCCGCTTGTTGATGCCGACGGTCCACCTCATGTGGTCGTCGTAGCGGCCCTCGGTGATCCAGTACGTGGAGAGGTAGCACCCGGTGGTCACCGGCCGGGCCACCGCCGACTCCTCCGGGTAGCGCAGCTCCTGGAGCGCGCGGGTCGCCACCCAGCGCCGCCCGGCGAACATCCAGGGCATCGCCATGGCCCCGGCGTAGTAGTGGTCGTCCTCGTACCAGCGGTTGTAGGCGTACTCATGGCCCGGATGCGGCTCCACCATGGTGATCAGCGCGTGGCCGGGGTGCACCCCGTACGGTCCCACCGCCGCCAGCTCCGCGTACGTCTCGCTCCTGGTCTCCTCGCCCACCGCGCTCCCCTTCCCTCCTGCCGCCGACCGCCCTACTCTGACGCCCCGTCAGAAGAACTGCCAGAGCCGGGAGGCGCCCAGATGTCGCTGAGCGGGAAGACGGTCCTCGTGTCCGGTGTCGGGGCGGGCCTGGGGCACCGGGTGGCCGCGACCGTCGTACGGGACGGCGGCAACGCGGTGCTGGGCGCGCGCACCGAGGAGAACCTGCTCAAGACGGCCCACGAGATCGACCCCGGCGGCGCGCACACCGCCTGGCGGACCACCGACATCACCGTGGAGGCCCAGTGCGAGGCGCTGGCCGCGCTGGCGCTGGAGCGGTTCGGCCGGATCGACGCGGTGGTCCATGTGGCGGCCTGGGACAGCTACTTCGGCGGGATCGAGGACGCGGACCTCACCACCTGGCAGGGCGTGCTCGACGTGAATCTGCTCGGCACCCTGCGGATGACCCGGGCGTGCCTGCCGGCCCTCAAGGAGCGCGGCGGCGCGGTGGTCATCGTCGGCACGCAGTCGGCGATCGCCGCGCCCTCCCAGGTGAGCCAGGCGGCGTACGCGGCGTCCAAGGGCGCGCTGACGTCCGCGATGTACTCCATGGCCCGGGAGTTCGGGCCGCACCGGATCCGGGTGAACACGGTCCTGCCGGGCTGGATGTGGGGGCCGCCGGTGCAGGCGTACGTCCGGTTCACCGCGCACACCGAGAAGGTGCCCGAGGCCGAGGTGCTCGGGCGGCTCACCGAGCGGATGGCCCTGCCGGAGCTGGCGACGGACACGGACGTGGCGCAGGCCGTGGCGTTCCTGGCCTCGGACCGGGCCAGGGCGATCACCGGGCAGTCGCTGCTGGTGAACGCGGGCGAGATCATGCGCTAGCAGAACCAGGTGGACCCGCTCTCCCGGCCGCACGGGACCCGCATCCCGTGCGGCCCTTCGCGTAGGTACGCGTCTGACGAAGTGGCCCGTTCATGGTGGGGCGGGCCCGCTCGGGGCGACAACACTCAATGAAGCAAAGGGCACGCAAAATCGTTCTGCTTCCTGACCTGCGTTCATATCCGTGACCGCCGAACGTCTTGACCAGCCCTCCGAACAGGCGGTTCAATCCCCGGAAGTCCCCGCTCCCGCACGGGGCCCGCTGAGCCGGACGTACTGACGAAGAGCACCGGCATACACCTCGACGTTCACAAGGCGGACCCCTCGGAGGGGACAAATGAACAGTCTCGACTGGGCCGTACTCATCGGCTACTTCGGCGTGATGGTCGCGATCGGCGTCTGGTCCCACAAGCGGGTGGACGACGTCTCGGACTTCTTCACGGCCGGGGGCCGGATGCCGTGGTGGCTCTCGGGCATCTCGCACCACATGTCCGGGTACAGCGCGGTGATGTTCACGGGATACGCGGGGATCGCCTACCGCTACGGTGTGACGTCCTTCGTCACCTGGTCCTTCCCCATCGCGGTGGGCATCGGCATCGGCGCCAAGCTCTTCGCGCCCCGCCTCAACCGGCTGCGCTCCAAACTGCGGGTGGCTTCGCCGCTCGAATACCTCAAGAACCGCTACAACATCCCCACCCAGCTCGCGCTCGCCCTGTCGGGGATGCTGCTCAAGATCGTGGACGTGGGCGCCAAATGGGCCGCCATCGCCACCCTGCTGTCGGTGTTCACCGGCGTCACCCTCACCCAGGGCATCTTCATCACCGGCTGCATCACGGCCGTGTACTGCACGGTCGGCGGGCTGTGGGCGGACGCGCTCACCGAGCTCGGGCAGTTCGTCATCCAGCTGTGCGCGGGTGTCGCCATGCTGGTCGCGACGATGGGCAAGCTCGGCGGGTTCAGCGCGCTGTGGACCGTGTGGGACAAGCTCCCCAGCGGCCACGCCGACCCCACCGCCGGGCCCTACACGGTGACGTTCCTGCTCGCGTTCCTCTTCATCAAGACCTTCGAGTACAACGGCGGCATGTGGAACCAGGCCCAGCGGTACATGGCCACCGACTCGGCCCGTTCCGCGACCCGTTCGGCCCGGCTCTCCGCGATCCTGTGGCTGGTCTGGCCGGCGGTCCTGTTCTTCCCCATGTGGTGCGCGCCGCTGCTGGTGCACGCCAAGAAGCCGGACGCCTCGGACTCGTACGCCCTGATGACCGAGAGCCTGCTGCCGCACGGACTGCTCGGGTTGGTCATCGTCGGCTTCTTCTCCCACACGATGGCAATGTGCTCCTCCGACGCCAACGCCATCTCCGCCGTCTTCACCCGGGACATCGCCCCGGCGCTCTCGCGGCGGGCGCGCGGCTGGGACTCACGGGCGGGGCTGCTGGCGGCGCGCCTCTCGACGCTGGTGTTCCTCGGCCTGTCGATGTCGATCGCCACGCAGGTCAACTCGCCCGCCTTCAAGGACATCATCACCGTGGTGATCAAGTGGGTGGCGGGTCTGATGGGCCCGATCGCGATCCCGTTCATGCTGGGCATGCTGCGCGCCTTCCGCAAGTCCGGCCCGACGGCGGCGCTCACCAGCTGGGCGGCGGGCCTGGTGACGTTCTTCCTGGTCAACTACGACCTGGACGGCTCCGACCGTACGGGCGTGGCGCTCCAGTACCAGGTGTCGGTGCCGCTGGCGGTCTCGCTGGTGCTGTACGTGGTGATCGGCCTGGTGCGGCCGGAGGACACCCCGGAGCGGGACGCGCTGCTGGCCCGGATCAACTCCGACGGCGACGGCGACGGCCACGGCTCCGGGGCCGGCTCCGCGTCGGCGGCGGTCCCCGCGCAGACGGGCGAGGCGAAGGCGCTGGAGCTCTGAGGACGGCCTGCCCCCAGGGCGTGTCGCCCTAGGCGCGGGGGTAGCGGGCGAGCCAGCCCGGGGAGTTGATGCCCGGGCCGTGCAGGGCGGGCCCCTGGGTCATCTCCATCGCGAAGTCGTCGGCGAGTTGGAGGACCGTGGAGCGCCCTTCCAGGCCCGCGACCCAGCCGGGCGGGAGGGCGGTCTCGCCGTGCAGCGCGCCCAGGAGCGTGCCGCACAGGGTGCCGGTGGCGCCGGAGGGGCCGCCGTGGTTGACGGCGAGCAGCAGGCCGTGGCGGATGTCCTCGCCGACCAGGGCGCAGTACACGGCGACGGCCAGCGCGTCCTGGGCGAGGTGCCCCTCGCCCAGCGAGGCCACCAGGTCCGGGCCGGGCATGCCCTGGCGTACGGCGCCCAGCGCGTTCTGGAGGGCGTCCGTGACGGGCTGGTGGCCGGGGCGCTGGGCGAGCAGGCCGAGCGCCCGCCGGACGGCCGCGTCCAGCGACTCGCCCCGGGCGAGCCCGTGCACGACCACGGCGAAAGCCCCGGCCGAGAGGTACGCGGCGGGGTCGCCGTGGGTCTGCGCGGCGCACTCCACGGCGAGCTGGAGCACGAGCTGCGGCTCCCAGCCGACGAGCAGACCGAAGGGGCCGGAGCGGGTGACGGCGGCGGCGTCGCGGGCGTCGGGGTTCTTGGGCCGGTCGAGGGTGCCCATGACGTCGTCGGCGAGCCCGAGCAGACACGGCCGGGTGGGGTCGCGCCTGCTGTACAGCCACTCCTCCGCGGCCAGCCACCCGTTGTCCGTACGCCGCTCGTCCGGCCCCCAGTCCCGCTGGGTGGCGCTCCAGCGCAGATACGCCCGGTGCACGTCGGTCGGGGGGTGCCAGGCGCCGGTGTCGCGGCGGACCTGGGCGCGGATGAGCCCGTCGACGGTGAAGAGGGTGAGCTGGGTGGCGGCGGTGATACGCCCCCCGGCAGCCGGGCCCGTGACGCCCTGCGGCCCGTACCGGGCGCGGATCGCGTCGAGGGCGAGGGGGGTGACCGGGGCGCCGAGCGCGTCGCCGATCGCACCACCGAGGAGGCTGCCGCGGACTCGGCTGCGGAAGTCCTGCTGCTCGGTGCGGCCCCATATGGAGGTGGCGGGTCCGGTGGCTGCTGCGGTCATGGCGCAGCACTGTAATTGATTGGGTGCGGGCGAATAAGACCGCACGGGACCGCTCTCTGGCGAGATTTGATCCCCCCGGCCTGCGGAGACCCTCCGGGGGGGCGGGGTTTGTCCGCGGGTTAGGGGGTGGCTGGCCGCGCAGTTCCCCGCGCCCCTGGCTGCCTAGGGGCGCGGGGAACTGCGCGAGCAAGCCGGCACGGTCCGCGGGCGAAAGACGCTGTCCGGGGCGCAGCCCCCGTCAGGGGTCCGGGGACGGAGTCCCCGGGGAAATCCCCACCCACCCCCGGAGGGTTCAGGGGGGTGGGGGAAGCTCCCCCAGGAGGGTCCACGCCCGGGTCGTCCGGTCCCTCAGCTCCGACGGGGCGGCCCCGCACAGACCCAGCTCCTCCAACCCCTCCGCCCGCCCGGCCCACCCCTCCCACGACACGCCCCCCGCCGACGCCAGCAGGGCGTCCGCCCGGGACCAGTCGCCCCGCGCGCACGCCGCCACCACGCCGTCGCCCCGCCAGTGCGCCGGGCCGCCCGCCCGGCTCGCCGCCATCGCCCGGTGGAACGCGCCCTCCTCGCCCGGCAGCGAGGCCGCCGCGTCCGCCGCCGCCCCGAAGTTGCCCCGCGCCCGGTGCGACGCCGCCCGGGCGGGACCGGCGGGGACGCGGCCGGACAGCAGCGCCAGGCAGTGGTCCAGGAACGGACCCGCCGCACCCCCCGCCGCCAGGCACACCCGCGCCCGGCGCCCGTACGCCCAGCCGATCTCGGGGTCGAGCAGCAGCGCCCGGTCCAGGGCCGCCAGTGCCTCGCCCGGCCGGGACAGGGACAGCAGCGCCGAGGCCACCGCCGCGTGCAGCGCGCCCTGCCCGGGGTCGAGTGCCACCGCCCGCGCCAGCGCCTCGTACGCCTCCTCGTACCGTCCGAGCGCCAGCAGCACCCGGCCGCGGCCCGCCACCGGCACCGGGTCCACCGGGTCCGCCGGGTCCGCCGGGTCCTGTTCGGCCGCCGCCGCGTAGTCGCGAAGGGCCTCCTCGTACCGCCCGGCCCGCCAGTACGCCTCCCCCCGTGCCGCGCGCACCCCCCGGTCCCCGGAACCGGCCAGGGCCACCGCCCGGTCGAGGTCGGCCAGTTCGGCCGCCGTCTCGCCCAGGTCCGCCAGCAGGAACGACCTCTCCAGCAGCGGCGGCACCCCGGAGCCGGGCAGACCTACCGCGCGGTCCAGGTCCGCGCGCGCCCCCGCCACCCGCCACAGCCGCCGCCGCACCCGGCCGCGCCAGGTGAGCGCGTACGCGTCGTCCGGTGCCTGCGCGACCGCCTGGTCCAGGTCCGCCGACGCGCCCTGGGGGTCGCCCAGTTCGGTGCGCAGCCGGGCCCGCATGATGAGCGCCCAGGTGTAGCCGGGCTCCAGCTCCAGCGCGCGGCCGAAGTCGGTCAGCGCCTCCTCGTGGCGGCCCAGCGCCTCCAGGGACAGGGCGCGGCTGCCGAGCGCCCACGCGTACGACCCGTCGAGGGCGAAGGCCCGTCCGTACTCCGCCACCGCCTCCTCGTGGCGGCCCGCCGAGCGCAGGAGGTCGCCGCGCTCGCCGACCACCCACGCCGGCTGCGCCGACAGCCGCTCCGCGCGGTCCAGGTCGGCCAGCGCGCCCGCCGGGTCCGCGAGGCCGCGCCGCACCTGGGCCCGGCGCACCAGCGCCCACACGTAGTCCGGGTTCAGCTCCAGGGCCCGGTCCAGGTCCGCCAGGGCGTCTTCGAGCCGGCCCGTCTGGTGGCGGATCCGGCCGCGGCTGGCGGGCGCCCAGGCGTCGCCCGGGTCGAGGAGGATCGCGCGGTCCAGGTCCGCGAGCGCCTCCTCGAAGAGCCCCAGCCGCCGGTACATGTCGCCCCGGTAGCCGATGTAGTACGCGTCGTCCGGCGCCAGTTCGCACGCCCGGTCCAGATCGGGCAGCGCCGCCGCCGGGCCGTGCAGGGCGCACCGCGCCACGGCCCGCCCGTAGTACGCCCGCGCCCGGCCCGGGTCCAGCGCGATCGCCTGGTCCAGCTCGGTCAGCGCCTGTTCGTGCGCGCCCGCGTGGCGCATCTCCCGGGCCCGGACGACATGGGCCGCCGCGCGGCCCGCCGCGTCCAGGCCGCCCCGGGACAGCAGCAGGCCCACCACCCGGTCCACGCCCGCCCGTTCGTCGGCGAGGGCCGCCAGGCAGTCCGCGCCCCAGCGCCGCAGCGGCCCGTCGTCGGCGTCCTCGCCCGCCTCGGCGAGCGTGGTGGCCCAGCGGCGGGCGGCGGCGGGCCCGGCCTCGCAGGCGTCCACGCCGTCGCGCAGCATCCGGGCGAGCGCGGCCCCGGGCCGGGCGCACAGCAGGTGGTAGGACTCCTCAAGGCGCAGTTCGCGCCACCGCTCGCCGCTCCACGGCTGCCGGGCGGGGACGGGCCCGGCAGCCTCGCGGCGCGCCGCGAGCGCCTCGGCGAGCCGGTGGTGGCAGTCGCTCCAGCGCTGCGGGGAGCCGGTGCGCTGGACGCCGAGCATGGCCGTGCGCACCACCGGGTGGTACTGGGCGCCCCCGCCGTGGTCGCTGACGAACGGCAGGGACCGCAGCCACCCGTACAGCCCCGCCGCGTCCGCGTCGACCGCCGCCCGGAACACGTCCTCGTCGATGCGGCGGGGCAGCGCGCAGGCGAGCGCGGCGGCCCGGCGCACCGGGTCGCCCTCCCACCTCAGGAAGCGGTCCACGGCGGTGGCGCCGGGGGCGCGCGCGTCGCCGGGGTTCTGGGCGAGCGTGGAGACCAGGACGGGCAGCCGCCCCGACAGCCGCAGCACATCGCGGACGACGTCCTCGTCCACCACGCCCTTGGCGGCGAGCAGTTGGCGCGCCTCGGTCTCGGTGAACAGGTCCAGGGGCAGTTCGGCCACCAGGTCCGCGCTGTCGGCCCAGCAGCCGGGGTCGAGCCGGCGCTGTCCCGCGAGGACCACCACGACCTGGGCGGGCAGCGCCCCGTACCGCTCGGTGGTGATCAGGTCGCGCAGCCAGGTGTCGAGGAAGGGCGAGGTGCGCTCGTAGGTGTCGAAGAAGAGCACCGTCCACGGCGCCTCGTCGGCGAGCCGGGCCAGCTCCGCGACGAAGACCGGGGTGAGGGCCCGCACCGGGTCCAGGACCAGCTGGGCGTCCTGCTGCTTGCCGAACCGGGCGCTCAGCGCCGCCCGCGCCCGGTCGGCGCCCTGGGCGAGCTGCTGGGCGTCCACCGCGCCCGTCAGCGCGCCCACGCCCGGCACCAGGCCGAGGCCCGCCAGGGACGCCTGGGCGAGCACCGAGGCGCCGGGGGAGGGCGCGGTGGGCCCGGAAGCGGCGGGGGCGGCGGCGGACTCCGCCTCGTACCGCATCCGGCGGTAGGTCGCGAGGAGCCGCTCCAGGGACTTGAGGGGGTGTCCCTGGCGGGCGAAGTGGGCGCAGAGCGCGGCGAGCGTCTCGGGGACGCTGTTGACGGCCTCGTCGGCGCACGCCGTCACCGCGCCGCGTTCGCGCGCGGTGTGTTCCAGCTCGCGCACCAGCGAGGTCTTGCCGACCCCGGCGGCCCCGTGGACGTGGAAGACGAACCGGTGCCGCTCGTCGTCGACGGGGATGTCGAAGTTCTGCCGGAACAGGGCGAGTTCGCCCCGGCGCCCGACGAAGCCCGCCCGTCTGCGCCGCCGGATGAGCTCCTGCATCGACGCTCTGCCCGCTGCCATGGGATCAGTATGCGACGCCCCCCTGACAGCGGGCCTCCGGCGCCTCGGCCGCTCAGTCCCCCAGCACCGGCAGGAGCTCCGGCAGATGGCCGTCGGAGGCGAGCGCCGCGGCCCGCCGCTCGGGCGGCACCTCGCCGTACAGCGTGGTGCGCGGCCTGGCCGGGCGGCCCGCCGCCTCCGCGATGGCCACCAGGTCCTTGATGGAGCGGTACGAGCCGTAACTCGACCCCGCCATCCGGGAGATGGTCTCCTCCATCAGGGTGCCGCCCAGGTCGTTGGCGCCCGAGCGCAGCATCTCGGCGGCGCCCTCGGTGCCCAGCTTCACCCAGCTGGTCTGGATGTTCGTGATGTGCGGGTGGAGCAGGAGGCGGGCCATCGCCATCACCGCGCGGTTGTCGCGGGTGGTCGGGCCGGGGCGGGCGATCCCGGCCAGGTAGACCGGCGCGTTGGTGTGGATGAAGGGCAGCGTCACGAACTCGGTGAAGCCGCCGGTCTCCTGCTGGATGCGCGCCAGCGTACGGAAGTGGCCGAGCCAGTGGCGGGGCTGGTCCACATGGCCGTACATCATCGTGGACGAGGAGCGGATGCCCAGCTCGTGGGCGGTCTTCACCACCTCGATCCAGGTGGCGGTGGGCAGCTTTCCCTTGGTGAGGATCCAGCGGACCTCGTCGTCGAGGATCTCGGCGGCCGTGCCGGGGATCGAGTCGAGCCCCGCCTCCTTGGCGGCGGTCAGCCACTCCCGGATGGACAGGCCGGTGCGGGTGGCTCCGTTGACGACCTCCATCGGCGAGAAGGCGTGCACGTGCATGCCCGGTACGCGCTCCTTGACCGCGCGCGCGATGTCGAAGTACGCGGTGCCCGGCAGGTCCGGGTGGATACCGCCCTGCATGCACACCTCCACCGCGCCCACCTCCCAGGCCTGTTCGGCCCGGTCGGCCACCTGCGACAGCGACAGGGAGTAGGCGTCGGCGTCGGTGCGGCGCTGGGCGAAGGCGCAGAAGCGGCAGCCGGTGTAGCAGACGTTGGTGAAGTTGATGTTCCGCGTCACGATGTACGTGACGTCGTCGCCCACCACGTCCCGGCGCAGCTCGTCCGCGATCCGGCAGAGCGCGTCCAGGGCCGGGCCGTCCGCGTGCAGCAGCGCCAGCGCCTCGTCGTCGGTCAGCTTCGTCGGGTCGTCGGCGGCGGTGGCGAGCGCGGCCCGGACGTCGGTGTCGATCCGGGAGGGCGCCATCCCCGGGGCCGCCGCCTCCCGCAGCGCCTCCCAGTCGCCGTACACCTCGTCGAAGTCGTCGCGCCGGTCGGCGGTGCGGCCCTCGGTGTCGATGGTGCGGTGCAGATCGGTACGGCCCGTGGAGGTGAAGGCCTCCTCGGGCTCCTGCCACGGACGGCCCTCGACCACCGCGTCCGGCCGGGCCAGGCCCGTCAGCGGGTCCGCGAGCGCCCGTACGTGCGGCAGCAGCCGCGGGTCCAGCCAGGGCTCGCCGCGCAGCACGAACTCGGGGTACACACACAGACGTTCGCGCAGCTCGAAGCCGGCGGCGGCGGACTCCGCGGCGAGCAGCTCGATCCGCGGCCAGGGCCGCTCCGGGTTCACATGGTCGATGGTGAGCGGCGACACCCCGCCCCAGTCGTCGATGCCCGCCCCGATGAGCCGTCCGTACTCACTGTCCACCAGGTTCGGCGGCGCCTGGAGGCAGGCGGAGGGGCCCATGATGTGCCGCGCCACCGCGACCGTGGCGACCAGCTCGTCCAGCTCCGCGTCGGGCATGCCGCGCATCGCGGTGTCCGGCTTGGCGCGGAAGTTCTGGATGATCAGCTCCTGGACGCCGTGGTACGAGCGGGCCACGCGGCGCAGCGCGAACAGCGACTCGGCGCGCTCCTCGTACGTCTCGCCGATCCCGATGAGCAGCCCGCTGGTGAAGGGGACGGAGGAGCGGCCGGCGTCCTCCAGGACCCGCAGCCGTACGGCGGGCTCCTTGTCCGGGGAGCCGAAGTGCGGGCCGCCCGGCTCCGACCACAGCCGGGTCGCCGTCGTCTCCAGCATCATGCCCATGCTCGGGGCCACGGGCTTGAGGCGCTGGAAGTCGGTCCACGACAGCACCCCCGGGTTGAGGTGCGGCAGCAGGCCGGTCTCCTCCAGGATGCGGATGGAGATGGCCCGTACGTACGCGATGGTGTCGTCGTAGCCGTGCGCGTCCAGCCACTCGCGCGCCTCGGGCCAGCGGTCCTCCGGCTTGTCGCCGAGGGTGATCAGGGCTTCCTTGCAGCCGAGCGCGGCGCCCCGGCGGGCGATGTCGAGGACCTCGTCGGGGGACATGAACATCCCGTGCCCGGCCCGGCGCAGCTTGCCGGGCACGGTGACGAACGTGCAGTAGTGGCACTTGTCCCGGCACAGCCGGGTGAGCGGCAGGAAGACGCTCTTGGAGTACGTGATGACTCCCGGGCGGCCCGCCGCCTCCAGCCCCGCGTCGCGCACCCGGGCGGCGGAGGCGGCGAGGTCCACCAGGTCCTCGCCGCGTGCCTGGAGCAGTACGGCCGCCTCGGCGGTGTCCAGCGCGACACCGTCCCGGGCGCGTCTCAGGGCGCGCCGCATCGCGTTGGCGGTGGGTGCGGTTGCCTGCGGTTCCTGCGCGCTGGAGGTCATCCCCCGAGCATACGAGCGGGGGCCGGTCGGGGGTGCGGGGGTGTTGAAGTGCGGACCGCGGCGCGCTCAGGCCGCGCTCAGGAACGGCCCGAAGTCGTCCAGCGCCTTCAGGACCGTCGCCTCGTCCGCCGACGGGAGCTGGACGATGACCTCCTCGATGCCCAGCCGCTCGTAGTGGGCGAGCTTGCCCGGGTCGGGCAGGACCGCGTACGGGACGACCCGGAGGTCGGCCGGGGCGCGGCCCGCCTCCTCCCAGGCGCGGCGCAGCAGCGGCAGGGAGTCGGTGAGCCCGCCGCCGCCGATCGGCAGCCAGCCGTCCGCGTGCTCGGCGATGTGCGCGAACAGCTTCGGTCCCGCCGCGCCGCCGATCAGGACGCGCGGCGCCCCGTTCCGTACCGGCTTGGGGTGGGCCTCGCTCGCCCGCACCGAGCCGAAGCGGCCCTCGTACGCGGTGGGCTTCTCCGCCCACAGCGCCCGCATCAGGGCCAGACGGTCGTGGACCAGTTCGCGGCGGGTGGACCACTCCACCCCGTGGTCGGCGGCCTCCTCACGGTTCCAGCCGTAGCCGACGCCGAGGGTGAAGCGGCCCCCGGAGAGGTGGTCCAGGGTGGCGGCCTGCTTGGCGAGGTCGATCGCGTCGTGCTGGGCCACCAGCGTGATGCCGGTGCCGAGGTCCAGCGACGGGGCGACGGCGGCGACCTGCGCGAGGGCGACGAAGGGGTCCAGGGTGCGGCTGTACTGGCGGGGCAGCTCGCCGCCCGGCGGGTACGGCGAGAGGCGCTCGACGGGGATGTGGGTGTGCTCCGGCAGGTACACCCCGGCGAATCCGCGCGCCGCCAGCTCGCGGGCGAGCCGGACGGGGGTGATCGTCTCGTCGGTGAGGAAGATCGTGGTGGCGATACGCATCCCCACTTCCTATCCCCGCGCCCCTCCAGGTGCAAGGGATACCGCCCGGCCACACGGGCGCCACGGACCGGCCATCGCCCAACCGCCGCCCCTTGCCCGGACGTTCATACGCGCGTACGACTGTGGACAGCGACGGACACGAACGGACAGGCACGAACGGACAGGCACCAACCGACAGGCCCCTTCCACCCCCGCCGGGAGCGCATGCCATGACCGGATCCGGATCCGAGGACAGAGCCCAGGACGGCACCCGCGACGCCACGCTGGGGCGGCGCGCACTGTTCGTGACGGGAGCGGCCACCGCGCTCACGCTGGGAACCGTGAGCTTCGCGGACGCGGCGCCGGGGGGCGGGGGTTCGGGCGGTTCTGGCGGTTCCGGCGGTTCCGGGGAGACGACCCGGACCGTCACCGGCACCCTGCCGCCCGGCGCGCCGGACTTCGTCCATCTGCCGGTGGAGGTTCCGCGCGGGGTGCGCGAGCTGGCCGTGGCGTACACGTACGAGAAGGCGGCCGTCCCGGCGGGCACGCCGAACAACGCCCTGGACATCGGCGTCTTCGACGAGCGCGGCACCGAGCTGGGCGGCCGGGGCTTCCGGGGCTGGTCGGGCGGGGCCCGCACCGAGTTCTTCATCCGGGCGGACGCGGCGACCCCCGGCTACGTCCCGGGCCCGGTCCGGGCCGGGACCTGGCACATCGTGCTCGGCCCCTACACGGTCGCGCCGCAGGGGCTGCCGTACACCGTGACGATCACCCTGAAGTACGGCGAGCGGGGCACCACGCCCCGGCCGGTGTACCCGCCGGCCCGCGCCCGGGGGCGGGGCCGGGCCTGGTACCGGGGCGACTGCCATCTGCACTCCTGGTACTCCGACGGCCGGCGCACCCCCGCCGAGATCGCGGCGCTCGCGCGGGCGGCGGGCCTGGACTTCATCAACACCTCCGACCACAACACGCACGCCTCGCACCCCGCGTGGGAGGGCCTGTGGGGCGACGACCTGCTGATCCTCACCGGCGAGGAGATCACCACCCGCAACGGCCACGTGCTGGCGCTCGGCGTCGACCCGGGCACCTTCGTCGACTGGCGCTACCGCGCCCGCGACAACCGCTTCGGCCACTTCGCCCGGGAGATCCGGCGTGCCGGGGGCCTGGTCGTCCCGGCCCATCCGCACGGCACGTGCGTCGGCTGCAACTGGAAGTTCGGGTTCGCCGAGGCGGACGCGGTGGAGGTGTGGAACGGGCCGTACACCCCGGACGACGAGGTCTCGCTCCAGGAGTGGGACGGAATGCTGGCGGTGGCGGCGCGTTCGGGCGGGCGGTGGACCCCGGCGATGGGCAACAGCGACGCGCACCGGGACCCGGACCGGATCGGCGGCCCCCAGACGGTGGTCCTCGCCGACGACCTGTCCCGGCAGGCCGTCCAGGCGGGCCTGCGGGCGGGCCGCTCGTACGTCGCGGAGTCCTCGGCGGTCTCGGTGACCTTCGGGGTGTCGGGCGCGCGGGGCGAGCACGCGGGGATCGGCGACCGGCTGCGGGTGCCGGCCGACGAGCCGGTCACGGTACGGCTGGACGTCACGGGCGCACCGGGCTGCACGGTGTCCTTCGTGACGGACCAGGGGACGGTGTTCAGTACGGCGGTGGGGGGTTCCGGGGCGGGGGCGGGGAGTGCGGAGTGGGGGACGACGGGTTCGTACGCGACGTACGTACGGGCGGAGGTCCGCCACGCACCGGTCACTCCGGGCCTGCCCGGACCCTTGGCGGCGTTCACGAATCCGGTGTTCCTGGGGGAGTGATGCTGGGGGGCGTGTGTCGTGTGCGGGCCGGTGGTGGGCCGGTCGCGCAGTTCCCCGCGCCCCTTAGGTACTGCGCCGCAGCCAGAGAACAAGCTCAGCCACAGGCCTTTAGGGGCGCGGGGGTCAGCCCGGCCAGACTATGGACTGGAGCTCGCTGTACGCCTGCAAGGCGTACGACCCCACATCCCGCCCCACCCCACTCCTCTTGAACCCTCCGAACGGCGCCTCCATGTTCCGCCCCACCGTGTTCACCCCCACCCCGCCCGCCCGCAGCCGGCGCGCCACCCGGAAGGCGCGGGCCACGTCGCCCGACCAGACGTAGTCGATCAGGCCGTACTCGCTGTCGTTGGCCAGCGCGACCGCCTCCTCCTCGTCGTCGAAGGGGACCACCGCCACCACCGGCCCGAAGATCTCCTCGCGGACGACGCGCATGTCGTGCGTGCAGTCGGCGAGCAGGGTGGGCGCCACATAGAACCCGCGCCTCAGCGGCGGCCGTTCGCCCCCGGCCACCACCCGCGCCCCCTCCTTCCGTCCCAGCTCCACATACGACTCCACCCGGTCCCGGTGCGCGGCCGAGATCACCGGCCCGACCACCGTCCCCGGCGCCGAGGGATCGCCCACCGCCAAGTGCCGCGCGTACAAGGCCAGTTGGCGCACCAGCTCGTCGTGGACCGACCTGTGGACCAGGACCCGCGTCGGCGCCGTGCAGATCTGGCCGCTGTAGAACGAGAACGTCGTGCCGATCCCCCGCACCGCCGACCCCAGGTCCGCGTCCTCGAACACCACCGCCGCGCCCTTGCCGCCCAGCTCCATCAGCTGGCGTTTCATGCCCCGGCCGCACACCTCCGCGATGCGCTGCCCGACCGCCGTGGAACCGGTGAAGCTGACCATGTCGACGTCCCGTGAGTCCACGGCCGCCTCCCCGACGGCCGGTGCGGAGCCGGTGACCACGTTCACCACGCCCGGCGGCACCCCCGCCTCCGCGAGCGCCTCGGCCATGCGGAAGACCGAGAGGGGGTCCTGCGGGGCGGGCTTCACCACCACCGTGTTGCCCATGGCGAGCGCGGGCGCGACCTTGCCCGCCGGGTTGGCCCAGGGGTTGTTGTACGAGGTGACGCAGGTGACCACACCCACCGGCTGCCGTACCGCGACCGCCCCGAAGACGCCCGCCGCGCCCATCGGCCCGGCCTCGTTGATCTGCGGCGGTACGGCGCTCTCGACCGGTTCCAGGGCGCCCTTCGCGTACCGCCGGAAGCGGGCCGCGCCCACCGCGACCTGCATCCCGCGCGCGGTGGCGGTGGTGGCGCCGCTCTCGGCGCGGACGAGTCCGGCGTACGCGGCGAACTCGCGCTGGATGACGTCGGCCGCCCGGTCGAGGATCGCGGCGCGCTGTTCGGGGGCGGTGCGGGACCAGCCGTCGAAGGCCTGGCGGGCGGCGGACGCCGCCGCGTGGACCTGGGCGCGGCTCGCCTCGGGGGCCAGGCCCACCACCTCCTCGGTGGCGGGGTCGACGATCTCGTACCGTCCGTCGTCGGGCTCGACCCACTCGCCCCCGATGAACAGCTTCGGCTCGTACAGGCTCACTTGACCGACACCGTCCTCGTGTCGCGTCCTGAGCGCAGGACCGTACCGGGCACGGCGCCGGTCACCACGTCGTCGCGGATCGTCTCGACGCCGTTGACGCGGACCGAGACGACACCGATCGCCTTGGAGTCCAGGCGCGGGCTCCTTCCCGGCAGATCGTGGACGAGGGTGGCGGGCCCGGCCGCGACGCGTTCGGGGTCGAAGAGGACGAGGTCGGCGTGGTGGCCCTCCTCGATCCGTCCGCGCCCGCGCAGCCCGAACAGCCGGGCCGGGTCGTCGCTGAGCATCTTCACGGCCTGTTCCAGCGGCACAAGACCGCGTCCGCGCAGACAGTCCCCGAGGAAGCGGGT
Organism: Streptomyces sp. NPDC031670; assembly: GCF_055580545.1. NCBI lineage: Bacteria > Bacillati > Actinomycetota > Actinomycetes > Kitasatosporales > Streptomycetaceae > Streptomyces > Streptomyces sp. NPDC031670. The sequence goes on from NZ_JBVILC010000002.1 coordinate 21,268, forward strand.
GGTGTACGGGGCGCCGCACATCCGGTCCAGGTGGGCGCCCGCGTCGGAGCCGCCGAGCAGGACGTCCTCGTGCTGCCAGGTCTCCCGGCGCAGCGCCCAGCTGGCCGGGTCGTTGTCGGTGGGCATCGGCCACAGCACGGTCCGCAGCCGGTCGTTGGCGCAGATCTCGACCAGGCAGTGGAAGGGGTCCTGGCCGCGTTCGGCGGCGATGTCGCGCACCACGCGTCCGGTGAGCGAGGCGTTGGCCTCGGAGTAGGTGTCGCCGATGACGTACCGGCCGAAGTCGGCGAGGCGCCGGAAGACCCCGGCCTCCTTGCTCTGGGCGCGGCGCAGCATCTCGGCGCGTACGGCGGGTTCGCGCAGCTTCGCAATCCGTTCGGGAACGGGGAGGTTGAGGATCTCCCCCCATCCCGGGATCAGGTTGAGGGCACAGAAGGTGCCGAGCGACATGTTCATCGGGGTGAGGATCGGCATGGTCAGCGCGACGATCCGGCCGCCCGCGCGGCGGGCCCGCTCACTGGCGGCGAGCTGGCGCGGGACGCGTTCGGGGACGGCCGCGTCGATGGTGAGCACGTTCCAGTTGAGAGGACGCCCGGCGGCGGCCGACATCTCCACCAGGAGGTCGATCTCCTCGTCCGCGAACTGGTCGAGGCACCCCGCCACGATCGCCTCGATCTGGGTGCCCTCGTGCTGCCCGACCGCCCGCGCGAGGGCGATGAGCTCGGCGGGGCCGGCGTGCCGGGAGGCGACGGGACGGCCGTCGCCGTCGGAGTGGGTGGACGACTGGGTGGTGGACAGGCCCCAGGCGCCCGCGTCCATGGCGTCGTGGAGGAGGCGCAGCATCGCGTCGAGCTGGGCGGGGGTGGGGTCGCCGCCGACGGCGTCGGGGCCCATGACGTAGCGGCGGAGCGCGCAGTGGCCGACCATGAACCCGGCGTTGACGGCGATACGTCCTTCGAGGGCGTCCAGATACTCCCCGAACGTCGACCAGCTCCAGTCGACCCCGTCCTCCAGGGCCTTGAGCGCCATGCCCTCCACCCGGGCCATCATCCGCCGGGTGTAGTCGGCGTCCTCGGGGCGGTCGGGGTGGAGGGGGGCCAGGGTGAAGCCGCAGTTGCCGCCGGCGACGGTGGTGACGCCGTGGTTCATGGACGGGGTGGCGTACGGGTCCCAGAAGAGCTGGGCGTCGTAGTGGGTGTGGGGGTCGACGAAGCCGGGGGCGAGGACGAGTCCGTCGGCGTCCTCGCTGGTGCGGGCGGTGTGGGGGGCGAGGGTGCCGGGCTCGGCTATCGCCTCGATGCGGCCTGCTCGGATGCCGATGTCCGCGGGGTAGGCGGGGGCGCCGGTGCCGTCGGCGACGGTGGCGCGCCGGATCAGGTGGTCGAGCATGTCCCTCTCCCTCACGTGGGTGCCCCGGCCGGGGCCGTGTGGCGGGCCGCCGCCGCGGGGGGCTCCGGCCGGGGGTACGGGCCGACGTTCCGGGAGGTCGCCGTCCCGCGCCTGTTTTGACCCCCACCCCGCCCCTTCCCCAAACCCTCCGGGGGCTGCGGGTGGGGTGGGGGCTGCTCGCGCAGTTCCCCGCGCCCCTTAGGTACTGCGCCGCAACCGGAGAACCCAGCTCAGCCACAGGCATTCAGGGGCGCGGGGAACTGCGCGACCAGCCCACCCCCACCCGCGGACAAACAGCGGCCGAGAAGGGGGTTCGGGGCGGAGTCCCGAGTCAGACTCCCGCCGACCCGCGGAATCGGGTCGTCCTGTGCACAGGATCCGTATCGATCTTCGGAATCACATGCTCCCCGATCAACCGGATCGTGTTCATCGTGTCCTCGTACGGCACCCCGATGGGCAGCCCGAACGACAGCTGGTCCGCCCCCGCCTGCTCCCACCGCTTGCACTGCCGCGTCACCTCCTCCGGATCACCGCAGATCATCAGCTCCTCCGCGATGAGGAGTTCGATGATCTCGGTGGTGTACTCGGGCAGCAGCTCGGGCCACTCCGGTACACCCTCCGGCCTCGGGAACGTGTCGTGGTAGCGGAAGACCAGGGACTGCAGGCGGTTCAGTCCGCCGGCCGCCGCGATGGCCACCGCCTTGTCATGGGTCTCCGCGCAGATCGCCGTCGACGTCACCATCACGTTGTCGTTGACGAAGTCGGAGATCGGCTCCGCCTCCCGGATCGCCGTCTTGTACTGCTCCAGGACCCACTCCATGTCCGAGACCTTCTGGACGGAGAAGCCGAGGACGCCCAGGCCCTTCCTGGCGGCCATGGCGTACGACGAAGGGGACCCGGCCGCGTACCACATCGCGGGGTGCGACTTCCCGTACGGCTTGGGGAAGATCTTGCGCGGCGGCAGCGACCAGTGCTTGCCCTGGAACCCCACGTACTCGTCCTGGAGCCACATCTTGGGGAACTCCGCGATGGTCTCCTCCCAGATCTCCTTGGTGTGGTTCATGTCGGTGACTCCCGGCATGAACCCCAGGATCTCGTGGGAGCCCGCGCCCCGCCCGGAGCCGAACTCGAAGCGGCCCTCGCTGAGGTGGTCCAGCATCGCGACCTTCTCCGCGACCTTCACCGGGTGGTTCACCGCGGCCAGCGGGTTGAAGATGCCCGAGCCGAGGTGGATGCGCTCGGTGGCGTGGGCGAGGTAGCCGAGGAAGACCTCGTTGGCGGACAGGTGCGAGTACTCCTCCAGGAAGTGGTGCTCGGAGGCCCAGGCGTACTTGAAGCCGGACTTGTCGGCCTGGATGACGTACTCGGTCTCCTCCATCAGCGCCTTGTGCTCGGCCTGGGGGTCGACCGACGAGCGTGCCACCGGCACGTATCCCTGTACGAACAGCCCGAATTCCAAGGCGGTTCACCGTCCCTGTCGTCGTCACCACGTCTGGTCAGATTCTGACGTACCGTCAGATGTCTGGTGCTGCGACTGTTCCACCGGGCCGCCCCGCCCGTCAATACCTGATGCACGGTCAGAAGAGGCTCACGCCGGCCAGCCAGCCTCCGTCGATCACGAACGGCTGGCCGGTGATGTACGCCGAGTCCTCGCTGGTCAGGAAGAGCGCCAGCGCCGCCACCTCCTCGGGCCGGCCGATCCTGCCCAGCGGCACCAGCCGCTTGTAGAGCTCGCCCACCGCCGCCCCGGCCTCCTCCGGATCGGCCGTCGGGTCCAGGGCCGCCGGATTGGTCATGGGGGTGTCCACCGCGCCGGGGCACACCGCGTTGACCCGGATCCCCTTCGCCGCCAGCTCCACCGCCGCCACCCGGGTGAGGCCCAGGACGGCGTGCTTGGTGGCGGCGTAGGCGCCGACGTACGCCATGCCCGTGAGCGCGGTGTACGAGGCGGTGTTGACGATGGTGCCGCCGCCGGCCGCCTCGATCTCGGGCGCCGCGTGCTTGATCCCCAGGAACGTGCCCACCTGGTTCACCTGGACGATCTGCTGGAACTCCTCCAGCGGCGTGGCCACGAGCTCGTTGAAGCGCAGGATGCCCGCGTTGTTCACCAGCCCGTCCAGATGCCCGAAGGCCTCCTTGGCCAGCGTGATCGCGGCCCGCCACTCCTCCTCCCGGCCCACGTCCAGGTGCGTGAACCGCGCCGACCCCGCGCCCAGCTCCTCGGCCACCGCCTCGCCCTGGTCGTCCAGGACGTCCGCGACCACCACCTTCGCCCCCTCGGCCGCGAAGAGCCGCGCCTCCTGCTCGCCCTGCCCGCGCGCCGCGCCCGTGACGAGGACGACCCGCCCGTCCAGCTTGCCCATGTCCGTACTCCCTAGCTCAGATGGGGGGCCACATCGGCGGCGAACGCCGCGATCTGGTCGACGAGTTCGGCACGGCCGCGCGAGCGGAAGCGCAGCTGGACCTGGTGGACGCCGAGCGCGGCGTACTCGCGCAGGGAGTCGGCGAGCGCGTCCGGCTTGCCGCTGAGGGTGCGGCGCCCGAGGTCCCACCGCGCCTCGCCCACATACAGGGGCTCGGCGATGGCGCCGACGCAGAACGGACCGTCGAGCCCGGCCCGCTCCCGCAGCTCCCGTATCCGCGCGATCTGGTGGGGCAGCCGGTCGCGCGGGTCGCCCTGCGGGAGCCAGCCGTCGCCGCGCAGCGCGGCCCGGCGGACGGCGGCGGGCGAGGAGCCGCCCACCCAGACCGGCACCCGCTCCTGGGCGGGGCGGGGCCGCTGCCCGAGGCCGGAGAAGGCGAACCGCTCGCCGTGGAACTCCGGGAACTCCTCCGGGCCCAGCGCCGCCCGCAGCGCGTCGATGGACTCGTCCAGCACCGCTCCCCGGCCCGCGAAGTCGGCGCCGAGCACCTCGAACTCCTCCTGTACGTGTCCGGCCCCGACCCCCAGGACCAGCCGGCCGCCGCTGAGGTGGTCGAGGGTCGCGTACTGCTTGGCGGTGAGGAGGGGGTGGCGCAGGCCCACCACGGCGACATGGCTGAGGAGCAGCGTGCGGGTGGTGAGGGCCGCGAGATAGCCGAGGGTGGCCACCGGGTCGTACCAGGTGGTGCCCATCGCGCCGGCCAGTCGGCGCGGGATGGCGACGTGGTCGCAGGTGGCGAGGTAGTGGAAGCCGGCGCGGTCGGCGGCCCGGGCGATCTCGGCGAGGTCTTGCGGGGTCGCGCCGGCTTCCCAGGGTTCGGCGTAGAGGGTGCTCTGGGACTGGATGGGGAGCTGCATCCCGTAACCGAGCCGCCCCCCGGTGGGTGTGTGCGCGTACGGGTCCACGGTGCCGCCTCCTCGCTCCGGACGGGCGCCGGGGAACTGACGCGCGTCACGTCGACTCGTCCGTGCCCATCGTGGTATCTGATGGACCGTCAGACAAGGCCCCTGGCGGACCCCTCGGGAGGCGTACGGTCAGCCGAGGAGCGCGTAGACCGTGCTGGCGCGGGCCGCGGGCTCGTCGGCGCCCTCGGCGGTGAGGGTGATGTCGGCGAACGCCATGCGCCGCCCCAGCTTGGTGACCCGCGCCTCGACCAGGACGTCCGCGCCGACGACCGGGCGCTGGAAGCTGGTCGACTGCTGCACGGTGGTCATGGGGACGTACGCGCCCCGGGCGGCCGAGACGGCGATGACGGTGGCGGTGTCGGCGGCGGCCATCAGCGCCTGTCCCGACATCCCGCCCCCCTCCCGCGCCAGCCGCGCGTCCCACGGCAGCCGCAGCACGGCGCGGCCCGCCCCGGCCTCCTCGACGGCCAGGCCGAGGTCGAGCACCCAGGGGGCGAAGTTCTCGGCGAGGATCTGCTGTGCGGTGCGGGCGTCCATGAGGGGATGGTGGCGGGGGGCGGCGCCGGGGGCAAGGCCGCCGGGCCCCCGCGCACACGGCGAAGCGCCCCGCGGCACGTCCGGCCGCGGGGCGCTTGGTTCCCCCGTACCTCCCCCGTTCCCCCCGTACCTCCCCCGTTCCCCCGTGTCCCCCGTACTTCCCCCGTGTCCCCCGTGCTCCCCCGTCCGGGGACGCGCACCCCCAAGTACGCGTCCCCGGGCGATCCCCCGTGGCCCCCGTTCCCCCGTGGCCCGGTGGTTCCCCCCGTGGTTCCCCCGTGGTTCCCCCGTACGTCCCCCGTACGTCCCCCGTGTGTCGCCGGCCTCGGTGACCCCCCCTCCGCGTCGCCGCGGCCGGTCCCCGCCCAGCGGTGGTGCCCGGGTGCTCAGACCTCTTCGGAACCGGCGTGGTTCTCCTGGGGCTTGAGCACGTCCGTACCGATCAGACCCGCGTGGTTCTCCATGGGCTTGACCGGACCGCCCACGCCCACGAGCCCGGCGTGGTTCTCAAGGGGCTTGATGGTGGCGTCGCCACCGAGCAGGCCCGCGTGGTTCTCCATCGGGACGATGGTGCCCGTCCCCGTACCCGCGCCGGAGCCCGGGATCCCCGCGTGGTTCTCCTGCGTGGTGGTGTCGCCGGTCTCGGGCTTGTTACCGTCACTCATCGTGTTCAGCTCCCCTGAGTTGCTGCATGTCGTGCTGTGAACGGTGCCCGCCCGGCGGCTCCCCCGAGGGTCGCCGGACGGGCACTGCAAGGGCCGTCCACAGTAGCGGGGAGGCCCACCGTCGACCCGCCTGCCCCCCGACGCGGCGGATCGTTGAGTAGAAGAGTGCCGAGGGGCGATAAACGAAGGCTAAACGGCGTCGGCAACCCCTTGGACGGTGCCGGGACGGCCGCTTCGGCTCGGGGCGCGCGAAGCCGCCCCGCCGAGCGAAAGCCCTGGTGGCGGCGGGTGCGGTAGCCGCTACGCCGCCGCCGTCAGACTCAGCAGCTGCCGTACGTCCTTGGCCTCCGCCGCACCCGTCGACTCATAGATGGCCAGCGCCTCGCGCCAGCACGCGCGCGCCCGGTCGGCCTGGCCGAGCTGGTCCAGGGCCCGGCCCAGCGTCGTCAGGACGTTGCCGCGCATCCACTCGCCGCCGATGCAGCGCAGCGCCAGCGCCTGTTCCGCGTGCTGGGCCGCCCGCGCCGGGCGCCGCGCCGCGAAGTGGGCCTCGGCGATACGGAAGTGCGTGGTGCCCTCCCACAGCCGGTGCCGGTTCTCCTGGAAGACCTCCAGGGCCTGGCCGAGCTGGGACAGCGCCTCGTCGAGCCGGCCCGCCCGGGTCAGCGCGATTCCCAGCGCGAAGCGGCCGTTGGCGCACCGCAGCGCCAGGCCCATCTCGCTGAAGATGTCCAGCCCGCGCTGGGCGAGCTCGACCGCGCTCGCCGTCCGGCCCATGTTCACGTGGATACGGGAGAGGTTGCACAGCGCGCTGGCCTCGCCGGGCCGGTTGCCGTCGGCCCGGTAGTTCTCTATGGCCTCCTGAAGGAAGCGCTCGCCGTCCGCGTGCCGGTTCTGGTAGAACGCGATGATCCCGCGGTCGGTGGGTGCGGCCCCGGCCGGCATCGGATCGCCGGCCTCCCGGGCGAGCAGCGCGGAGACCCGCGCCTCCTCGTCGGCCTGCTCGAAGCGGCCGGAGACGAGCAGCACGGTGGAGAGCGCGAGCCGGGCCCGTCCCTCGGCGAGCGCGTCGCCCCGCCGGTGTCCGGCGTCCCGTACCGCCACCGCCGTCGTCTCGTACTGGCGCGAGTTGGCGCCCGACTCGGCGAGGTCCTTGGCCGCCCACAGCAGGTCCACCGCGCGCCGCAGCATCGCCGGGTCGGCCGCGCACTGGTGCAGGCACGCCAGGAGGCAGTTGGCCTCCGCGTACAGCCAGTCCACGGCCGCGTGCCCGTCGGTGAAGGTGAGGCCGGGGTACTGGGTGGGCGCCAGGTGCTCCACCAGCCGGTCGCCGGGCCGCTCGATCGCGTACACCCGGGCGGCCGTGGCCAGATAGAAGTCGAGCAGCCGCGACATGGCGTCGGCCCGCTCGGAGGGCGGGTCCTCGTCGCGCTCGGCGCAGGCACGGGCGTAGAGCCGTACGAGGTCGTGGTAGCGGTAGCGGCCGGGGGCCGCCGATTCCACCAGGCTGGTGTCGACGAGGGATTCGAGGAGGTCCTCGGTCTCCTGGAGCGGCAGGTCCAGGACGGCGGCTGCCGCGGCCAGCGAGATGTCCGAGCCGTCGGGCAGGCCGAGCAGCCGGAAGGCGCGGGCCTGGGCGGGCTCCAGCTGGCCGTAGCCGAGTTCGAAGGTGGCCTTGACCGCGAGGTCGCCCGCCTGGAGCTCGTCCAGGCGGCGCCGCTCGTCGGCGAGCTTGGCGGCGAGGACCGAGACGGTCCAGGTGCGCCGGGCGGCGAGCCGGGAGGCGGCGATACGGATGGCGAGCGGCAGGAAGCCGCAGGCGGCCACCACGTCGAGGGCCGACTGGCGCTCCGCGCTCACCCGCTCCTCGCCCACGATCCGGGTGAAGAGCTGGAGGGCCTCCTCCGGGGACATCACGTCCAGGTCGACCAGGTAGGCCCCGGCCAGGTCCAGCATCCGGATCCGGCTGGTGACCAGCGCGGCGCAGCCCGCCGTGCCGGGCAGCAGGGGGCGGATCTGGGCCGCGTCGCGCGCGTTGTCGAGCAGCACCAGGACCCGGCGGCCGTCGAGGGTGGAGCGGAACAGGGCCGCGCGCTCCTCCAGCGAGTCGGGGATGGACGCGTCGGGGGTGCCGAGCGCCCGCAGGAACGCGCCGAGCACCGCCTCGGGCTCGCAGGCGCGCGGCCCGGTGCCCTGGAGGTCGACGTAGAGCTGGCCGTCGGGGAAGTGCGGGCGGGCCGCGTGGGCGACGTGCACGGCGAGCGTCGTCTTGCCGACGCCGCCGATCCCGGCCAGCGCGGAGACCGCCATGACGGTGGACTCGGCGGCGGCGAGCCGCGCCGACAGCTCCTGGACGAAGGAGACCCGGCCGGTGAAGTCCGGGACGGAGGCCGGGAGCTGGGCGGCCCGGACCGGCGCCGGGGCGGCCGGGGCCTCGGCGGGCCGGGCCAGGTCCTCGTCGGCCTGGAGGATGCGCTGCTGGAGCCGGGCGAGCTCGGGGCGCGGGTCGACGCCGAGCTCGTCGGCGAGCAGGCGCCGGGTGTCGGCGTAGACCGCGAGGGCCTCGGCCTGGCGTCCGCTGCGGTAGAGCGCGAGCATCAAGAGCTCCCGCAGCCGCTCGCGCAGCGGGTGCGCGGCGGTCAGCGCGGTCAGTTCCGAGACGGCCTCGGCGTGGCAGCCGGCGTCCAGCTCCATGTCGAGCCGGGCCTCGGTCAACTGGAGGCGCCACTCGACGAGCCGGGTGCGCTCGGTGTCGGCGTGCGGGCCGGGGATACCGGCCAGCGGCTCACCGGTCCACAGCGCGAGCGCGGCCTTGAGCAGGTCGCGCGCCCGCGTCTGGTCGCCGCCGGCCCGCGCCTTCTCGGCCTCGGCGGCCAGCTCCTGGGCCTCGGCGAGGTCGAGGACGCCGGAGGTGAGGCGGATGGCGTACCCGCCGGACTCGCTGACCAGTACGCCGGGCCCAAGCGCCTTGCGCAGCCGCGAGGCGTACGTCCGTACCGCGGCCAGGGCCTGCGAGGGCGGCTCGTCGCCCCAGATGGCGTCGATCAGCTCGGCGGCGGTGGCCGTGCGGCCGTCGCGCAGCAGCAGGGCGGCGAGCAGGGCCCGCTGCTGCGGTGAGCCGGACGGCAGGGCCTCCGGACCACGCCAGGCGCGTACGGGTCCGAGCACGCCGAAGCGCAGGTCCGCGGTGTCCGCGGCCTGGCCGGCGTCCGCTGCCGAAACCGGAGCCCGTTGCTCCGGAATGCGCGGCTCGCCGTTTCGGTCCATAGCGACCCCCTGTGCCCCCGTAGAGCTGGTAATGCCCGTGCCAGTCTGCCCTGTCCATGGCATGCGCGTCAGCTACGGGTGACGCTCCGCACAAGGGCTCTGCACACTTTCGTTACAGGTCAGCAGTGCTTGTCCACGGCCGCGTCCGGGGACGGACGGGCGTCGCGCGGCGGGGCCGGAGGGGCGAATGGCCGACGAGTGATGGGTGAGTGGCCGAGGTGCGACCGGTGCGCGGGGCCCAGGGAGCGACCGGCTCCGCCGCCCCGCGCCGCGAGCGCCCCGGACCGACTGGCTGACGGATCGTCAGATCGGGTCTACCGTGAGGAGTCATGGAGACCATGGAGAGTGTGGAGAACGTGGAGACCGTGGAGAGCTTCCCGAGGATCATCTCGGTGGACGACCACACGGTGGAGCCGCCGCACGTCTGGCAGGACCGGCTCCCGTCGAGGTACCGGGACTCGGGCCCGCGCATAGTCCGCGCGCCCCTCAAGGAGATGACCTTCCTCGGCGGCAGGTTCGCGCCGGTCATGGGCGCGCCGGGCGACGAGGGGCCGGTGGGCGACTGGTGGGTGTACGAGGACCTGCACCGCCCGCTGACCCGGCTGGACACGGCGGTCGGGTACGCGCGGGACGAGATCCGCCTCGAAGTGATCACCTACGAGCAGATGCGGCCGGGTTCGTACAGCGTCCCGGAGCGGCTCGCGGACATGGACATCAACCACGTCCAGTCGGCGCTGTGCTTCCCCACCTTCCCCCGCTTCTGCGGCCAGACGTTCACGGAGGCGTCCGACCGGGAGCTGGGGCTGCTGTCGGTGCGGGCGTACAACGACTGGATGGTGGAGGAGTGGTGCGGGCCCGAGGCGCACGGCCGGCTGATCCCGCTCACGCTGATCCCCCTGTGGGACGCGGAGCTCGCCGCTGCGGAGGTACGGCGCAACGCGGCGCGGGGCGTGCGGGCGGTGGCCTTCTCCGAGATCCCGCCGCACCTGGGGCTGCCCTCGGTCCACACGGACTACTGGGACCCGTTCCTGGCCGCCTGCGACGAGACGGGCACGGTGATCGCGATGCACATCGGCTCGTCCTCCCGCATGCCGTCCACCTCGGCGGACGCGCCCCCGGCCGTCGGCTCCACGATCACCTTCGCCAACTGCTGCTTCTCGATGGTCGACTGGCTGATGAGCGGCAAGTTCGAGCGCTTCCCCCGGCTGCGGGTGATGTACGCGGAGGGCCAGATCGGCTGGATCCCGTACATCCTGGAGCGCGCGGACGTGGTCTGGGAGGAGAACCGCGCCTGGGGCGGAGTGGCGGACAAGGTCCACCGCCCCCCGTCCGAACTCTTCGCGGACCACGTCTACGGCTGCTTCTTCGACGACGCCTTCGGACTGCGGAACCTGGGGGCGATAGGGGTGGGGAACGTCCTGTACGAGACGGACTACCCGCACTCGGACTCCACCTGGCCGAAGTCCAAGGAGGTCGGGGCGGCCCAGATGGCGCACCTCAGGCAGGACGTGGTGGAGCGGATCGTCCGGGGGAACGCGATCGGCCTGCTGGGGCTGACGGAGACGGGGCTCTGGGCGGGGTAGCGGGACCCGCCCGCACATGAGGACCCGCCACTCCCCACGGAGACGGGAGTGGCGGGAGGATGCCGCCGGTACGCGCCCGGCCGGGCACTCAGGCGTGGTCGAACCAACCTGCCTTGACGCCCGAGACGAAGGAAGAGTAGGCCTCGGCTCGGATGCCCAGGACGGGACCGTCCGGGCGCTTGGAGTCACGGACGGGGACCACGCCGCGCGCGGCGGCGACGGTGTGGGCGACCTCGACACACTGGCCGCCGTTGTTGCTGTACGAGGACGTGAACCACTGCAGATGGTCGGTCGTCACGGGGTGCCCTTTCGTAACCTGCTGATCATGGCCACTGCCTCCGCCTGGGAGGGGGATTCGCCTTGCAGTTGATGGTAGGCCGTCAACAGCGGCAGTACGAAGGTGGATTCGCGCTCCAGATGCCCTCGGTGGGCGGATTCCGCGTACGAGACGAGTGACCGGTCCGGCAGCGTCAGGATCGTGACCGGCAGGTCGAACGGACGGCGGTCTCCCATGCTGAACGGGGCCACCTGGAAGAGCGTGGTCGGCAGGTCGGCGAACTCCAGCAGACGCGCCAACTGCGCGTCCATGACGTCCTGCTCCCCGATGGGCCGACGGACACAGCTCTCGTCCAGCACCGCGTGCACCAGCGGCGGGGGCGTGCGGTCGAGGGCGGCCTGCCGTTCGGCGACGAGCGAGATCCGCTCCTCGGCCTGCTCGTGGGTGATCGCCCCGCGCTTGACCGCGCTCCGGGCGAGCACGGCGGCATACTCCTGCGTCTGGAGCAGACCCGGAATCACCCCGACCTCGTAGAGCCGGACCTCCGCCGCGCGCGCCTCGTGCTCCACGAACTGCGGGAAACCCTCCAGCAGTCCGGTGTTGCGGACCTTCCGGTACGCGCGCTCGAACGCGTCGCCGCTGCCGAACGCCCTGTCCGCACTGCGCGCGAAGCGAAGAGTCGGCAGTTTGCGACCAGTTTCCACGGCCGAGACATGCGTACTGGAATACCCGATGCGCGCGGCCGTCTCCTCCTGCGTCCACCCCCGCTCCTCCCGCACGCTGCGCAGACGTGCGCCGAAAGCGGCTTGGGGCGAGCTGTCTGGATCCAACTCCTTGCGGTTCAAGAGGCGTTCACCGGCCTTCCGTGCCGTTCTGACAGGTTGAGGGGTTCCCGCTGCGCGGTCACGCTGAATCCACAGAGTAGTGCCATCACTACGGAGAGGAGTGACCATGCCGGACGAGAACGGCCCGCCGAGAGCGCGGCGACATACATGGCGGACACCGCGAACGACGACCGGATCGGCGCGGTGCGGCACCGCTACGAGGGAAGGGGCGTGCCGGGGGAGAACCCCCGCAGCGCCCCCTTCACCACCTTCCCCGACGCGTTCCGCGGCAGCTCCGCCACGAACACCACCTCCCGCGGCACCTTGAAGTTCGCCATCTCCCGTCGCGCCCACGCGATCAGCTCGTCCGCCGTCAGCGGCGACCCCTTCCGTCGCACCACGAACGCCCGGCCCACCTCCCCCAGCCGGCCGTCCGGCACCCCCACCACCGCCACGTCCGCCACCTCCGGATGCAGCCCGAGTACCTGCTCGATCTCGGCGGGGTAGGCGTTGAACCCGCCGACGATGAACATGTCCTTGATCCGGTCGGTGATCCGGAGATTGCCCGCCGCGTCGAGGACCCCCACGTCCCCCGTCCGCAGCCACCCGTCGGACGTGATCGCCCGGGCCGTCTCCGCCGGGTCCTCGAAGTACTCCCGCATGACGTTGAATCCCCGCACCTGCACCTCCCCGGGCTCTCCCGCGGGTGCCCGCACCCGTACCTCCGTACCGGGTATCGCCCGCCCCGACGTGGCCGCGACCACCCCCGGCGGGTCCTCGCGCCGGCACATCGTGACGATGCCGCTCGCCTCGGACAGCCCGTACGCCGTCAGCACCGTCCCGATCCCCAGCTCCGTCCGCAGCCGCTCGACGAGCCGCAGCGGGACGACGGCCGCGCCCGTCACCACGAGCCGCAGCGCGGACAGGTCGTGGGCCGCGCGCGCCGGATGGTCCAGGAGGGACTGGTGGAGGGTGGGCGGGCCGGGGAGTACGGAGATGCGCTCGGCCGCGATGTTCGCCAGGACCGTCTCGACGTCGAACACCGGCTGCGGCACCATCACCGCGCCCCGCATCAGACAGGCGATGATCCCCGCCTTGTACCCGAAGGTGTGGAAGAAGGGGTTCACGATCAGATAGCGGTCGCCCTCCCGCAGCCCCGCCAGCTCGCTCCACAGGGCGTACCCCCGCAGCGTCTGCGCGTGCGTGATCACCGCGCCCTTGGGGCGGCCCGTCGTGCCGGAGGTGAAGACGATGTCCGAGGGGGCCGAGGGCCGCACCGAGTCCGCCCGCCCGCGCACCTCCTCCGCCGGCACGCCCTCGCCGCCCGCCAGGAAGTCCTTCCAGGTCCGGAAGGACTCCGGCGCGTCCTGCGCCAGCACCACCACCTGCTCCAGATGCGGCAGCCCCGGCAGCGGCCCGCCGCCCTCCCCCTCGGCGGCGGCGCTGCGCAGGGTGGCGACGTACGACGTGCCCAGGAACGTCCCCGTCACGAACAGCAGCTTCGCCCGGCTGCGGCGCAGGACGTACACCGCCTCGGAGCCCTTGAAACGCGTGTTCAGCGGGACGAGCACCGCCCCGGCCGTGACCGCGCCGAGCGCGGAGACGATCCAGTCCAGGGTGTTGGGCGCCCACACCGCGACCCGGTCGCCGCTCTCGACCCCGGCCGCCATACAGGCCGCCGCCGCCCGCTCCACCCGCTCGCCCAGCTCCGCGTACGAGAGACGGACGCGGCCCTCGACTACGGCCTCCCGCTCCCCGTACCGCTCGGCGGCGCCGCGTACGAGCCCGGGGACCGAGCCCCACTCCAGGTCACCCCGTACATCCGCCCGTATGTCCGCCCCCATGGCAAGCCCTTCCGCCGACGGTAGCCGTGCACAGTAGCTGACTGCCCGTCAGATTAGCTGTACCCTTCCACGCTGTCAGCAGCAACAGCGGCAATGACGCACGGCGTTGGCGGAGGTGGCGGGTGTCGATGCTCAAGGACGCGACGGCGATAGCGGGCATAGGCCAGACGGAGTTCGCCCGCCGGCTGGGCGACTCCGAGAAGAAGCTGGCCTGCCGGGCCATCCTCGCCGCGCTCGACGACGCCGGAATCCCTCCCCGCGAGGTGGACGGCTTCGCCTCGTACACGATGGAGGAGACCGACGAGGTGGAGATCGCCAAGTCGATCGGCGCCGGCGACGTCACCTTCTTCGGCAAGGTCGGCTTCGGGGGCGGCGGTTCGTGCGCCACCGTCGCCCATCTCGCCGCCGCCGTCGCCACCGGCCAGGCCAATGTCGGAGTCGCCTGGCGCTCGCGCAAACGCGGCAGCGGCCCGCGCCCCTGGACCAACACCACCGTCCAGCTCCCCACCCCCGCCCAGTGGACGCGCCCCTTCGGGCTGCTGCGGCCCGCCGACGAGATCGCCATGCTGGCCCGGCGCTATATGCACGAGTACGGCGCCACCCGCGACCACCTCTTCAACGTCGCCCTGGCCTGCCGCAACCGCGCCAACCAGAACCCGGCCGCGATGATGTACGAGCGCCCCCTGACCCGCGACATGTACATGAACTCCCGCTGGATCAGTGAGCCGCTCTGCCTCTTCGACAACTGCCTGGAGACGGACGGCGCGCTGGCCTGCGTGATCGTCTCCGCCGAGCGCGCCCGCGACTGCCGCCGGAAACCGGTGTACGTGCACTCCGCCGCCCAGGGCCTGCCCGCCCAGCACCACGGCATGGTCAACTACTGGAACGACGACCCCCTGACCGGCCCCGCCTGGACCGCCGCCCGCCATCTGTGGAAGCAGGCCGACTTCGGCCCCCAGGACGTGGACGTCGCCCAGATCTACGACGCGTTCACCCCGCTGGTGCCGCTCTCCCTGGAGGGGTACGGCTTCTGCGGCCGGGGCGAGGGCGGCGCCTTCACCGAGGGCGGCGCCCTGGAGATCGGCGGCCGACTGCCGCTCAACACCGGCGGCGGCGGCCTGAGCGAGGCGTACGTCCACGGCTTCAACCTCATCAACGAGGGCGTGAAGCAACTGCGCGGCACCGCCACGGCGCAGGTGCCGGGCGCCGCGACCTGCCTGGTGACGGCGGGCGAGGGCGTCCCCACATCGGCCCTTCTGCTGAGGAGTTGAGAAGTCGCGATGCTGACCCCGGTGACCGACGACGACGGCGCCCCCTTCTGGGAGTACGCCGCGCGGGGCGAACTCCGCGTCCAGGCGTGCGCCGCCCCCGGCTGCGGACGGCTGCGCTTCCCGCCCCGCCCCTGCTGCCCGCACTGCCACTCCTTCGACAGCGAGTGGCGCCTGATGTCCGGGCGGGGCCGCATCTGGTCGTACGTCTTCCCCCACCCGCCGCTCCTGCCGGAGTACGCGGCCCAGGCCCCGTACAACGCGGTGGTGGTGGAGCTGGCCGAGGACCCCCTGATCCGCCTCGTCGGCAATGTGGTGGCCGAACCGGACGCGCCGCTGGACTCGGTGGCGCCGGACCGGCTGCGGATCGGGGCGCGGGTGCAGGTCGCGTTCACACGGGCGGACGGCAGCGGCATGACCGTCCCGCGCTGGCTCCTGGAACGCCCATGACCCTCTCCGTCGTACGGGACGAGCGGACCGGCGTCGCGGTGGTGACACTGAACCGCCCCGAGAAGCACAACGCGATCGACCTGGAGACGGCGGCCGAACTCTCCGCCGCCTGGCGCGGCTTCCGCTACGACGAGGCGATCCGCGCGATCGTACTGACCGGGGCGGGCGGGAAGGCGTTCTGCACCGGCATCGACCGCTCGGCCGAGGTCCCGCAGCCGACCTCGCCGTACGCGATCGACGATCCGCTGCTCACCATCGGCCCGAAGGCGAACGACCTGTGGAAGCCGGTGATCGCGGCGGTCCGGGGGATGGCCTGCGGCGGGGCGTTCTACCTGCTGGGGGAGGTCGAGTTCGTGATCGCGGCCGAGGACGCCACGTTCTTCGACCCGCACACCACGTACGGCATGGTCAACGCCTACGAGTCCGCCTACCTGGCCGCCCGGATGCCCTTCGGCGAGGCGGCGCGGCTGGCCCTGATGGGCACGGCGGAACGGGTCTCGGCCCGCAGGGCGTACGAAACGGGCCTGGTGAGCGAGGTGACGCCGCCGGGCGAGGAGACGGCGGCGGCACTGAGGTGCGCGGAGACTCTGGCGTCCTGCCCCACCGGGGCGGTGCAGGGGACCGTCCGGGCCCTGTGGACCACCCGCGCCCCCGCCCTGGCGGCCTCCTTCGCCCACGCGCCGCAGCTGATCGCGCTGGGGAACCTGCCCCCGGAAAAGCAGGGGGAGCTCTTCGGGCGGCGGGACACGGGGTTCAGGGTGAGGTGAGGAGCGCGGGGAACCGCGCGGGCGACCCGGTCCTCCGGTCCGCGGCCGGGAGGCCGGGTCCGGCGGCGCTCGCGTCCGCGCTCAGCTCCACTCCATGACCCGCGTCAGCCGGCACTCCTTGACCTTCGCGACCCGCGACGGCACCGCCATCGGCACCTCCACGCTCCGCGACCGGCCCGCGTCCAGGGTCACGAACATCGATCCGCTGTCGACGCTCTCGCCGGCCGCGCCGAGGAAGTCGACCTCGACCCGGTACCGGTGGCTGCCGGCCGCCAGCGGGTCGGCGGTGACCCGTACGGTCGCCGAGGTGACCGCCGCCCGCTTGCCCTGGGCGGGCGCGGCACAGGAGACGACGGTTCCGGCCGGCGTGGCCGAGGGGGACGGCGTCGGGCCGGGGGTGGAGCTCGACCGGGAACCCGAGCCGGAGCCGGAGCCGGTGGTGCTGTCGTGGTCGTCCGTGTGCCGGTACCCCGAACCGCCGTTGCTCTTGTGGGAGTTGGAGCAGCCGCCCCCGTCACCGCTGCTCTTGCCGTGCCCGTGCCCGTGTCCGGAGAACCCGGTGAGCGCCAGCACCACCCCGGCCAGTACGGCCGTGAACCTCATCCGTCGGCGCAACACCAGCGCCCCACCCCCCGTACCGAAGCCTGCCGAAGTCCCGGTCCCTCGAAGACCGCCGACACCGTAACAGCGGGGCCGGGCGGGGATGTGCCCGCCCGGAGAGCCGCCACACGATCTCCCCGGCGCCCCCGTCGTCCCCGCACGGCTACCTCCCCGAGGTCGCCGTCCCCTTCACCGCGTCCAGCGCGTACACACAGCGGTCCTTGCTGCACGCGTAGACCACACCGTTGCGCGCCACCGGCGAGCCGGTGATCTCGCCGCCCGTGGCCAGCTTCCAGCGGAGCTGGCCGCCCGCCGCGTCCAGGGTGTAGAGGCAGTGGTCGGCCGAGCCGAAGTGGATACGGCCGTCGGCCACCACCGGGGCGCCCACCACCTCCGCGCCCGCCGCGAAGCGCCACTTGGGGGTGGAGGTGACCGCGTCCAGGGTGTAGAGCGCGTTGCCGCTGCCGACGTGGATGTTGCCGTCCGCCACCAGGACCGGTTCGATGGACTGGCGGGACTCCGTCGCGATGCGCCAGCGGTCCTTGCCGGTGGCCGCGTCCAGCGCGTACACCGTGCCGAGGTAGTCCGCCAGGTACACGCCGCCGCCGACGACCGCCGGGCCCGGCGCGAACGCGGGCGGGCAGAGGAAGACCGCCGGGGCCTCGAAGTGCCAGCGGACGTGGCCGCTGACGATGTCGATCGAGAGGACCCGGGTGCCCGCCGACACGTACACATAACCGTCCGGCGCGGGCGCCAGGCGGACCGGGACACCGCCGCAGGAGGCCGCGTCACCCACCGGGTACGACCAGCGCTCGGCGCCCGTCCGCGCGTCCAGGGCGCGCAGCCGCGCGTCCTGCCACACGTACACCGTGCCCTCGTGGATCACCGGGGCGGCCTCGGGGGTCTCGAAGTCGGTCTGGGCGCCGGTGATCTCCCAGAGCTTCTCGCCGTTGGCGGCCTCCCAGGCCTGCACCCCGCCGCCCCGGGTCGCGGTGACGACCGTGCCCCGGGCGGCCTTGAGGGCGTACACCCAGGCGTCCGTCGGCAGCCGCCACAGTTCGCGGCCGTCCGACGCGTCCAGCGCGTAGAGCGTGGGGCCGTCCGAGGCGTGGATACGGCCCGCCTCCACGGCCATCGCCCAGGCGACGTCCCGCGTCTTGAACTGGCGCCGGCCGCTGCCCACGTCCAGCGCGTGCACCTCGAAGGAGGTGACGTAGAGCAGATCGCCCGACACGGCGGGGGTGCCCCACACGTCGTTCGACATACGGAAGCGCCAGGGCCGCCAGCGGCCGGGCGGCTCGGGCGAGGGCGCCGGGGACGGCACGGGGGGCGCCGCCGTGGGCGCCCCGTTGGCCGGGGGCCGGTCCGGTCTGCCCAGGGGGCCGCCGGCCGGGAACCTGACCCACCCGGTGGCGGGGCTGGCCTCGGCCACCGCGCGCGTGCCGTCCAGGACCCGGGGTCCAGGTCCGATCGGCACCTTGGCCCCGGCGAGGCGCACGGGGCCGTCCGGCACGGGCTGGGGCAGGGAGGGCTGGTGCGGGGGCTGGTAGGGCGGGCGGGGCGGCGGCGAGGGGGCGGGGTCCTGGACGGGACGCGCCACCGCCTTGGCGCGGCCACCGCCCCGGCGCTGCTCGATCATCGCCACCGAGCGGTCGGGCAGCCACGCGGAGGCGGTGCCGCTGTCGTCCGAACCGCCGAAGAGGTGCGGGGCGAGCTGTGCCTGGAGGTCCTCGGGCGAGGGCCGCAGCGCGGCCTCCATCTGCATACAGGACTCGATCAGCGGGCGCAGCTCGTCGGGCAGCCCGGTGATGTCGGGGCCCTCGCGCAGCAGCATGAAGACGGTCTCGACCGGGTTGGCGCCGTGGAAGGGGGCGTGACCGGTCGCCGCGAAGACCAGCGTCGAGCCGAGCGAGAACACATCGCTCGCGCCGGTCACGCTGCGCGAGTCCTTCGCCTGCTCGGGCGACATGTACGCGGGCGTGCCAACGGCGACGTTCGTCATGGTCAGACGGGTGTTGGAGACACCGGACGCGATACCGAAGTCGATGACCCGGGGGCCGTCCTCGACCACCAGGACGTTGGAGGGCTTGAGGTCGCGGTGGACCAGGCCCGCCCCGTGGATGGACTGCAGCGCCTCGGCGATACCGGCCGCGAGCCAGCGCACCGCCTGGGCCGGGAGCGGCCCGCACTCGTTCACTATTTCTTCCAGCGAGGGCGCCGGTACGTACGCGGTGGCCAGCCACGGCACGGCCGCGCGCGGGTCGGCGTCGACCACCGCCGCCGTGTAGAAACCGCTGACGGCCCGGGCCGCCTCCACCTCACGGGTGAAGCGGACCCGGAACAGCTGGTCCTCGGCGAGCTCCGTGCGCACCGTCTTGATCGCCACGCGGCGGCCGGACGCCGAGCGCGCCAGATAGACCAGCCCCATGCCGCCGGCACCGAGCCGTCCCAGCACCTCGAAGGGGCCGATACGCCTCGGGTCGTGCTGCGTCAGCTGCTCCACTTGCCTGCCACCTCCCCGTACGGGCCCTAAGTATCAACGCGTCGCGACAAGGCCCCGTGCAGCGTCTCACGCGTCGCCCCGATTCTTCCTGCCGGAGGCACCCGGTGGCCAACCCGCGTACGGATCGGGATGTCTCATCCCGATCCGGACATCTCCCCGACCCGGCTCCACCGCCCCCACCTGCACAAACACCCTCCGCCGCCCCGGCGTGCGCCCCCTGCCTCACTCCTTCTGGAGGATGGCGAAGCTCGCTCCTTGGTCATCGGTGAGGACCGCCATGCGCCCGTACGGGATGTCGACGGGCTCGGCGGTGACCCGGCCGCCCAGATCACGGCAGGCCGCGGCCGTGGCGTCGCAGTCCCCGACCGCGAAGTACACCAGGAAGTGGTCGGGCATCTCGGCGGGGAAGGCGTCCCCCAGGAGGCAGCGACCGCCGAAGGCGGTGTCGGGGCCCGGCGCGGAGCCCGCGGGCGACCAGGTGCGGTAGTCGCCGTCGGTCTCGTCCAGGTCGCGGCCCTCGAAACCGAAGACGGACTCGTAGAAGCGGTCGGCGCGGGCCGTGTCCCGGGCGTACACCTCGGTCCAGCAGAAGGCGCCCGGCTCTCCGCTCTTCTCGAAGCCGGCGTGCGCGCCGGCCTGCCACAGACCGAAGACCGCGCCGCCGGGGTCGGCGGCGACCGCCATCGTCCCGTACGGAGGGACCTGGACCGGGTCCGTCACCAGCTGGCCGCCCGCCGCCCTGAGCCGCACGGCGAGCGCCGCCACGTCGGGGGCCGCGAAGTAGACGCCCCAGGCAGTGGGCATCCGGCCGTCGCGCTTGGGGACGAGGGCGGCGACGCGCTTCCCGCCGCTGAACGCGGTCGTGTAGTGCCCGTACCTCTCCTGCGCGTCCTCGTCGAAGGTCCAGCCCATCAGCGCGCCGTAGAACCGCTTGCCCGCCGCGAGGTCGGGCAGCGTCGCGTCGGCCCAGCACGGCGCGCCTTCCGGAAATCCGCCCATGCGCCTGGTTCCTTCCTGGGGTGGCCCCGCCCCGCGTGCGGGACGGGACGCGGGTGCCGCTACGCGGTGAAGCTAACGGGCCCGTCCGCACCCCGCACCGGCACAAATAGAACAAATGAGCTGCATTGCCCCCACTGTAGACGTCCGCCCCCTTTTCCCGCACGGGTTGTCCACAGAGCGTGTCCACAGGCTGTTGATAACACCATTCGAGTGGCGGACGGGTGCGCGAGGAGGGGCGGCGGGTGCCCGGCGCCCGACGGGGGCCGGGAGCGGCGGGTGCCGGAGGCCGGCGGGGTACGTCCCCGGGGCGGCCGTCAACCCCGGGCCCCCATTTGCAGTCGGCCGAATCGCGCTCCGATCACCCCTCGGTAAGCTGACGGCATGACAGGACAAGTACGCACCGTCGACGGCCGCGTGGCAGGCCGACGCGGCCAGGCGACGCGGCAGAAGCTGCTCGACTGCCTCAGCGAGATGCTCAGCTCCTCGCCGTACCGGGACGTGAAAGTCATCGATGTGGCGCGGAAGGCGGGCACTTCACCCGCGACCTTCTACCAGTACTTCCCGGACGTCGAGGGCGCCGTCCTGGAGGTCGCCGAGGAAATGGCCAAGGAGGGCGCCGCGTTGACCTCCCTCGTGGAGGGCCGCTCCTGGGTCGGCAAGGCCGGCTGGCAGACGGCGGAGGAACTGGTCGAGGGGTTCCTCGACTTCTGGCGCAAGAATGACGCGATCCTGCGGGTGGTCGACCTGGGCGCGGCCGAGGGCGACAAGCGGTTCTACAAGATCCGCATGAAGATCCTCAACTCCGTGAACAACTCCCTTACGGACGCGGTGAAGGAGCTGCAGTCGAAGGGCAAGGTCGACAAGGACATCAGCCCCGCGGCGATGGCGGGCTCGATCGTCGCCATGCTCGCGGCGGTCGCCTCGCACCAGAAGGGCTTCCAGACCTGGGGCGTCAAGCAGGCCGAGCTGAAGCCGAACCTGGCGCTGCTCGTACATCTGGGCATCACCGGCAAGAAGCCGACGAAGTAGCGGCGCCGGCCGCGGCCCGCGGACCGGCCGAGCCCGCGCCGGGGCACCCGCCCTCGCGCCGGCCCGGAGACCGCCGCGGCGCGCCCCCGGCCGCCCTCAAGCCTCAAGTCCTGTCACGCCGGCGGCGGTTCACCGAGGTGAGCCCCGCCGGCGTTCCCATGCCCGCTTCCCTTCCCGTCCCCTTTCCCGTCCCCCTTCCCGCCCCGTTTCCCGTCCCCTCCGCCTCCCCGTTCCGTCGGCGCGTCCGCGTCCGCCTCCCTCCGCTCCAGCCGGAAGAGCCAGATCTCGCGCTCGACGCGGGCCTGGTACGTGGCGTACGGGGGCCAGAACTCCAGCGCGGCCCGCCAGGCCGCCGCCCGCTCCTCCCCCGTGAGCAGCCGGGCCCGTACCGGCAGGTCCCGCCCCTTCCAGCTGATCTCGGCGTCCGGGTGGGCCAGCAGGTTGCCGGTCCAGGCGGGGTGCCCGGGGCGCCCGAAGTTCGACCCGATGAGCAGCCAGGTCCCGGCGTCCTCCGGCATACAGGCGAGCGGCGTCCGCCGCGGGAGCCCCGAGACGGCGCCGCGCGCGGTGAGCACGACCCCCGGGAGCATCCGCGCGCTCGGCAGCACCCGGCCCCGGGTGAGCCGGTGCACGGCCCGGTCGAGGACGGGGACGACGTGCGGGGCGACCTTCGCGAACGCGCGCGTGGAGGACACCTTCTGGACCAGGCGCACACCGCGCGGGGCCCGGCTCACCGGACGGCCGCTCGCGCGCGCGGGGCGGCGGCGCGCACGGTACGGGGCGTAGAGGGCGGAGGGGGTGCGGGAGGCGTACGGAACAGTCCCGCGTGCTCGGCCGCGCGGGCCCGCAGCGCCGGCACCGGCCCGAAGAGCAGCTCGTCGGCCGCGGCCCGCTTGAAGTACAGGTGCGCCTCGTGCTCCCAGGTGAACCCGATGCCGCCGTGCAGCTGGACGGTCTCGGCGGCGGTGCTCCGCAGCGCCTCCAGCGCCTGCGCGAGGGCGAGCCCCCCGGCGTCCGGGTCCCAGGCGGCGTAGTAGGCGGCGGAGCGGGCCGCCTGCACCTGTACGTAACGGTCGGCCAGCCGGTGCTTCACGGCCTGGAAGGACCCGATGGGCCGCCCGAACTGCTCGCGCTCCTTCACGTACGCGACGGTCCGCTCCAGCGCGCGGTCGGCGGCGCCGACGGCCTCGGCGGCCAGGAAGGCGGCGGCGGTGCGCCCGGTGGCGGCGAGGACGCCCAGCGGCTCCCCGTCGCCGAGCAACTCGCCCTCCACGTCCCGCAATTGCACTCTCCCCTGGGTGCGGGTCTCGTCGAGGGTGGTGTGGCGGGTCCGGCGGAGACCGTCGGCGTCCCCGCGTACCAGGAAGAGACGGACCCGGCCGCGGGTGAAGCCGCCGGTACGGGCGGGCACGAGGAGGAGACCGGCGCGGTGGCCGTCGAGGACCTGGGCGGCCTCCCCGTACAGCCGCCAGCGCCCCTCGGCCTCCCGTGCCTGCACCCCTCCGGCGCGCCCGCCGCCGACCCAGGAGCCGTCGGAGCCGTCCCCGGTGAGCCCGAGGGCCGGGGCGAGGGCGGGCCCCGGGACGGCGAGGGCGGCGGTCAGCTCGCCGCGGGCGAGGAGCGGCAGGTGGGCCTGTTTCTGTGCCTCGGTGCCGAGGGCGAGGAGGACGGGGGCGGCGAGGACGGCGGTGGCGAGGAGGGGTGAGGGGAGGAGGGCACGGCCGGTCTCCTCCGCGGCGAGGACGAGCTCGGCGGTGGTGCAGCCGGTCCCGCCGTACGCCTCGGGCACCGCGAGCCCCGGCAGCCCCAGCTCACCGGCGAGCCGCCGCCACAGGCCGTCGTCGTACCCGGGTGCGGTGAGGGTCGCGGCCCTGACGTCGTCGGGGCCGCAACGCTTGGTGAGGAGGGTGCGGAGGGTACGGCGGATCTCCTGCTGCTCGGGGGTGAGCTCGGGGTCCATGAGTGGGCTTCTCCTCCCGGGGACGGGGCAACGCCGGAATCTGACGGTACATCAGTTCCCGCCGCCCCACCCCTACCCCGGCCCCCCGGGCCCGGGGTCGGGCAGCCGCGAGGGATTTCCCCCGTAAGCCGGACGGGGGACCTTCCATCTGATGTACCGTCAGATCTATGGCAGCCCTCGCCCGGTCCTCCCGCCCCGTGGCCATCGTCGGCGTCGCCCTCTCCGACACCGGCCGCGTCGACGACGCCACCCCCTACGCCCTGCACGCCCAGGCCGCCCGCCGGGCGCTCGCCGACTCCGGGCTGGAGCGGGGCGTCGTCGACGGGTTCGGGTCCGCGGGTCTTGGGACGCTCGCCCCGGTCGAGGTGGCCGAGTACCTGGGGCTGAAGCCGGCCTGGGTCGACTCCACCTCGGTCGGCGGCGCCACCTGGGAGGTGATGGCCGCCCACGCCGTGGACGCCATCGCCGCCGGGCACGCCAACGCCGTACTCCTCGTCTACGGCTCCACCGCCCGCGCCGACATCAGGGCCGGGCGGCGGACCTCGAACCTGTCCTTCGGCGGGCGCGGCCCCCTGCAGTTCGAGGTGCCCTACGGCCACACGCTCGTCGCGAAGTACGCCATGGCCGCCCGCCGCCATATGCACGAGTACGGCACCACCCTGGAACAGCTCGCCGAGGTCGCCGTGCAGGCGCGCGCCAACGCGGCCACCAACCCCGACGCGATGTTCCGCGACCCCATCACCGTCGACGACGTCCTGGCCGGGCCGATGATCGCCGACCCGTTCACCAAGCTGCACTGCTGCATCCGCTCCGACGGCGGCTGCGCGGTGCTGCTCGCGGCGGCGGAGTACGTCCCCGACACCGTCAAGCCGCCCGTCTGGGTGCTGGGTTCGGGCACGGCCGTCTCGCACACCACCATGTCCGAGTGGGACGACTTCACCGTCTCGCCGGCCGCCGTCTCCGGTCGGACCGCCTTCGAGCGCGCCGGAGTCCGCCCGGCCGACATCGACCTCGCGGAGATCTACGACGCCTTCACGTACATGACCCTCGTCACTCTCGAAGACCTCGGGTTCTGCGCAAAGGGGGAAGGGGGCGCCTTCGTGGAGAAGGGGCGGCTGCTCACCGGCGGCGCACTGCCCGTCAACACCGACGGCGGCGGGCTCTCCGCCTGCCACCCCGGGATGCGGGGGCTGTTCCTCCTGGTCGAGGCCGTACGGCAACTGCGCGGCGAGGCGGGACCGGGCCAGGTCCGGCGGTCCGACGGCACGCTGCCCGAGCTGGCCGTGGCCTCGGGCACGGGGGGCTGGTTCTGCTCTTCGGGGACGGTGGTGCTGGGGCGGGGGCGCGGGTGAAAACCCGTGGCCGTCGGGTCCGGCGCCGCCGACAATCGTCGCCATGACCGACACCCCGGCCCCCTTCCTCACCACCGACCGCCTCGTCCTCCGCCCCTTCACCGACACCCCCGCCGACCTCGACCTCGTCGTGGAGCTCGACAGCGACCCCGAGGTCATGCGGTACATCACCGGGGGCCGCCCCATGAGCCGCGAGGAGATCCGCGCCGAGTCGTTCGCGCGGATGCTGCCCGGGGGCTTCTGGGCGACGCATCTGCGCGACACCGGCGAGTTCATCGGCTGGCACTGTCTGCGCCCCGGCCTGAACGCGCCCGCGGACCACGCGGACCTCGGGTACCGGCTGCGCCGGGCGGCCTGGGGCAAGGGGTACGCGCGCGAGGGGGCGCTCGCGCTCATCGAGAAGGGCTTCGGGGAGCTGGGGTACGCCCGGATCACCGCCAACACGATGTACGTGAACGACCGCTCGCGGCGGGTGATGGAGGCGTGCGGACTCAGCTACGTACGGACGTACTTCGAGGAGTGGCCCCACTCCGTCGAGGGGGACGAGCACGGGGACGTCGAATACGCCCTCACCCGTCAGGAGTGGCTCGGAGTGCCGGGGCGCGCGTGAGTACGGGGCGCGTGTGGGCGCCGGGTGACAATCCGGGTATGGAATTCCAGGAGTACCTGCACACCCTGCGCGTCTGGGACACCGAGCTGCCGAGCTTCGCTCCGGGGGACGCGCCCGAGGAGCCCGTGGCGCTCTTCCAGGAGTGGCTGATGCACGCCGGCCGCGCCGGGCAGGCCGAGCCGCACACGATGTCGCTCGCGACCGTGGACGGGGAGGGGCGGCCGGACGTACGGACCGTGATGCTGCACGGGGCGGACGCGGCGGGGTGGTGGTTCGGGTCGCACTCCGGCAGCGCGAAGGGACGGCAGCTGGCCGGCTGCCCGTCGGCGGCGCTCGGGTTCTACTGGCCCGCGGTGGGGCGGCAGGTCCGGGTACGGGGCACGGTGACCCCGGCCGGGGCCGAGGCGAGCCGGGCCGATCTGCACGCCCGGTCCACGGGGGCGCTGGCCGCGGCGCTGGTGGGGCGCCAGAGCGAGGTGCTGCCGTCCCTGGACGAACTGGCGCTCGCCTCGGAACGGGCCTGGGCCCACGCCGAGGCCGCACCGGACACGGTGGTACCGAGCTGGACGCTGTACGTCCTCGACCCCGTGGAGGTCGAGTTCTTCCAGGGGGACGCGTCGAGGCGGCATGTGCGGTTGCGGTACGGGCGCGGGGCGGCGGGGGCGGCGGGTTGGGGGCGGGAGCTTCTTTGGCCGTAGGCCCGAGGTGGGGGGCGGTCATCACCTGCGGGCCGGTGGGGGCGGGTCGCGCAGTTCCCCGCGCCCCTCGGGGGGTCCGGCGCAGCCTTGGCGTCTGGCTCGGGGCGTTGCCCTTCAGAGGCGCGGGGAACTGCGCGAGCAACCCACCACCGGGCCGCAGACAAAGTCAGCCCGCACACCTCGTCCCGCACCCGGCGCACCTCACCCCTCCGGGCGGAACACCGGCACCGCCACCCCGCCCCCCTCCCTAAACCCCACCCGCAGACCCATCCCCACCCGCAGCGCCGCGCCCCCCGCGCCCACCACCTCCGTCATCATCCGTGGGCCCTCCTCCAGCGTCACCACCGCCGCCGTGTACGGCACCCGGTCCCCGAAGGGCGGCAGGTCGTTGCGGTGGACCACCGACCACGTGTACAGCGTGGCCCGGCCGCTCGCCCGTTCCCAGGTCACGTCCTCGCTCCAGCAGTACGGGCAGAACTCGCGCGGGTAGTGGTGCGCCCGCCCGCACCCCCCGCAGCGGCGGATCAGCAGATGGCCCGCCGCCGCCGCGTCCCAGTACGCGCGCGTGAACGCGTCGGTCTCCGGCGTCGACCCGTCGGGCGGCAGCGGCGTCACCGGAACCACCCCAGCGCGTCGTCCAGGGACCACGTCTGCCACGCCATCGCGAACAGCGCCACCAGCGAGATCAGCGCCATCATCGCGTTCTGTCCCTGCTCGGCCCAGTCGTGGATCATCAGGACCAGGTAGAGGAGGTTGAGCAGCAGGCCCCCGACCAGCGCCGCGGGGGTGAGCAGGCCCGCCACCAGGCCGAGCCCCAGGGCCAGTTCGGCGTAGACCACCACGTACGCCATCGTCCGGGGCCGGGGCGCCACCACGGCCGTGAAGCCGCTGCGGACCGCCTCCCAGCGGTGCTTCGCCGCCACGTCCGCCGCCCACGCGATACCCGTACCGCGCTCGAACCAGCCCTTCTTGTCCTTGTGGCGCCAGCTCTCCAGCCACCACAGGCCGAGGCCGATCCGCAGGACGGCCATCCACTCGGCACCGCTGAGCCCGATCGAGTCCATCCGCAGCCCCTTCCCCGAACACGCCGTCCACCATCTGACGGTACGTCAGTTCAGCGGACGGCGGCGTCCCGCGCAAGGACTCCCGCCCCCGCGCACTCCGGAGCGCAATCGATTCGTAACCGATTCAGGTCTTGACCGAGACCCATCAAACAGCCGCGTCGATACGCTCGGTTCCCATGGCCACCAACGACCCCACTCAACCCGTCTACGTCATCGGCGCGGGCCCCGGCGGCCTCGCCGTCGCCGCCGCGCTGCGCGGCCGGGGCGTACGGGCCGTCGTACTGGAGAAGGCCGACGCCGTGGGGGACTCCTGGCGCCACCACTACGACCGTCTGCGGCTGCACACCACCCGGCGCCTGTCCGCGCTGCCGGGGCTCAAGATGCCCCGGTCGTTCGGGCGCTGGGTCGCCCGCGCCGACGTCGTGCGGTATCTGGAGAAGTACGCCGAGGTCCACGAGCTGGAGATCGTCACCGGTGTCGAGGTGTCCCGGGTCGAGCGCGCCGAGGACGGCGGCTGGCTGCTGCACGCCACCGGCGGGCGGCGGCTGACCGGGCGGGCGGTCGTGGTGGCGACCGGGTACAACCACACCCCGTACGTGCCCCAGTGGCCCGGCGCCGACACGTACACCGGCACCCTGCTGCACGCCGGGCGGTACACGGACCCCGCGCCGTACGCCGGCCGGGACGTGCTCGTGGTGGGCGCCGGGAACACCGGCGCGGAGATCGCCGTCGACCTGGCCGAGGGCGGCGCCGGGCGGGTGCGGCTCGCCGTGCGCACGGCGCCCCACATCCTGCGCCGCTCCACCGCGGGCTGGCCCGCCCAGGCCTCCGGCATCCTGGTGCGGCGGCTGCCGGTCCCGCTGGTCGACCGGGCGGCCGGGGCGCTGGCCCGGCTCAGCGTGCCCGACCTGGCGGACAAGGGGCTGCCCCGGCCGGAGAAGGGGCTCTACGCGCGGGTACGCGAAGGCGCCATCCCCGTACAGGACGTGGGGCTGATCGCGGCCGTTCAGGCGGGGCGGGTCGAGCCGGTGGCGGCGGTCGAGTCGTTCGAGGGGGCGAAGGTCGTGCTGGCCGACGGCAGCCGCATCTCGCCCGAGGCCGTCGTCGCGGCCACCGGCTACCGGCGGGCCCTGGAGGGTCTGGTCGGCCACCTCGGCGTCCTGGACGGGCGGGGCAGACCGGCCGTCCACGGCGGCCGGTCGGCGCCGGGGGCCCCCGGCCTCTACTTCACCGGGTTCACCAACCCCATCAGCGGCATGCTCCGCGAGCTGGGCATCGACGCCCGGAAGATCGCCAGGGCGGTCGCGCGCTCCTGACGCGGCGGCCGGCGGCACCCGGCCCGCGCCCCCGCGGCGCCACCCGCGCACGCCGTAGTTGGCGCAATGGTGACGGGTAGGCGCCCTGCGGACGGGTACGGAAAACGTACTCGCCCGCAGCTCCCGCACGTCCCGGAGCCTTCGGTGAGCATGTGCCCGCACGACGGTTCCTGACTGGTCGTCAGGTCTGTAATCTGACTGTGCGTCAGTTACCAGCCAGTTGCGTCACGACGGATACGCACGTGCCATGTTGGCCATCGACCAGGAGCGGGCGGAACGATGCTTGGATCGACTCACGGCACCCTCACGACCGACCTCCGCGCACGGGTGGTCGCCTGCGGCGAGCAGCCCCGGCCCGGCACCGTCCACGGCACCGCCGCCGCCGAGGGCGATCTGGACGTCAGCGGGCGGCCCCTGTACGCGCCCGTGCCCGACCTCGACCGGTTCTTCCGGCCCGAGTCGCTGGCCGTCGTCGGCGCCTCCGACACCGAGGGCCGCCCCAACACGGGGATCACCCGCCAGCTCATCGCCTGGGCCGAGCGGGTGGGCGCCCGTGTCCACCCCGTGCACCCCACCCGCGACGCCGTCTTCGGCCTGCCCTGCGCCGCGTCCGTCACCGAGCTGCCGGAGCAGGTGGATCTGGCGGTGCTGCTGGTGGCCGACCCGCTCCCGCTGATCGACGAACTGGCCGAGGCCAAGGTGAGGTTCGCCGTCGCCTTCGCGTCCGGCTTCGCCGAGACCGGTGACGACGGCGCCGCCGCCCAGGAGCGCCTGCGCGCCGCCGTGGAGCACTCCGGTGTGCGCCTGCTCGGCCCCAACACCAACCTCAACGCCTTCGAGCGCTTCCGCGACGACCTCTCCGGGCCCGCGATCGCCCTGATCACCCAGTCCGGCCATCAGGGCCGCCCCCTGTTCGCGATGCAGGAGCTCGGGGTGCGCCTCTCCCACTGGGCGCCCACCGGCAACGAAGCCGATCTGGAGAGCGCCGACTTCATCGCGTACTTCGCCGAGCGCCCCGAGGTCGGGGCGATCGCCTGCTATCTGGAGGGGCTCAAGGACGGCCGCTCCTTCCTGCTCGCCGCCGACCGGGCGGCGCGGGCGCGGGTGCCGGTGGTGGCGGTCAAGGTCGGCCGCACCGAGACCGGGGCGCGTACCGCCGCCTCCCACACCGGCAAGCTGACCGGCGCGGACCAGGTGGTGGACGCGGCGATGCGGCAGTACGGGGTGATCCGCGTCGACGGGCTCGACGAGCTCCAGGACACCTCGGCCCTGCTGGCGCGGGCCCGTCCGCCGGTGGCCGACGGGGTCGTCGTCTACTCGATCTCGGGCGGCACCGGCGCCCACTTCGCGGATCTGGCGACGGCCGCCGGGCTCACCCTCCCCACCCTCTCCGAGGCCAAGCAGGCCGAGCTGCACACCTGGATACCGCCGTATCTGAACGTGGCCAACCCGGTCGACAACGGCGGCCACCCGGTGGGCGACTGGCGCGGCCGGAAGATCATCGACGCGATCCTGGACGATCCGTCCGTCGGCGTGCTGATCTGCCCCATCACCGGTCCGTTCCCGCCGATGAGCGACCGGCTCGCCCGGGACCTGGTGGAGGCGGCGGAGCACACCGACAAGCTGGTGTGCGTGGTGTGGGGCTCCCCGGTGGGCACCGAGGCCGCCTACCGCGAGACCCTGCTCGGCTCCTCGCGGGTCGCCACCTTCCGTACGTTCGGCAACTGCGTGGGCGCCGTCCGCGCCTACCTCTCCCACCACCGGTTCACCTCCTCCTACCGCTCCCCCTTCGACGAGGCGCCGCGCGTCCCCTCCCCCTCCTTCCGCAAGGCCCAGGCCCTGATGCGGCCCGGCCACCAGCTGAGCGAGCACGCCGCCAAGCAGCTGCTGCGGGCGTACGGCATCCGGGTGCCGCGCGAGCAGCTGGTGACCAGCGCGGCGGCGGCCGTGCGGGCGGCGGGCCAGGTCGGCTACCCGGTCGTCATGAAGGCCTCCGGCACCCGCCTCGCCCACAAGACCGAACTCGGCCTGGTCAAGGTCGGGCTGACCTCGGCCAGTCAGGTGCGCGACACCTACCGCGAGCTCACCGACATCGCCCGGTACGAGGGGGTGGAGCTGGACGGCGTGCTGGTGTGCCAGATGGTCGCCCGGGGGGTCGAGATGGTCGTCGGCGTCACCCACGACGCGCTCTTCGGGCCGACCGTGACCGTGGGCCTGGGCGGCGTCCTGGTGGAGGTGCTGGGCGACGCGGCCGTACGCGTACCCCCCTTCGGCGAGGAGCAGGCCCGCGCGATGCTCGGCGAGCTGCGCGGCCGGGCGCTCCTCGACGGCGTACGCGGCGGGCCCCCGGTCGACGTGGACGCGCTGGTGGAAGTGGTGCTGCGGGTGCAGCGGATGGCCCTGGAACTCGGCGGCGAACTCGCCGAGCTGGACATCAACCCGCTGATGGTCCTGCCACGCGGGCAGGGGGCGGTGGCGCTGGACGCGCTGGTGGTGTGCTCATGAGCGCCGAGGGCGGCCGTCCGCTCACCGAGACCGTCCGCCACACCACCGACGGCGGTGTCTCCTGGATCACGCTCGACCGGCCCGAGGCCATGAACGCCGTGACCTGGGAGCAGCGGGAGCGGATCATTGCGCTGCTCGGCGGGGCGAGCGCCGACCCGGCCGTCCGGG
Organism: Streptomyces sp. NPDC031670; assembly: GCF_055580545.1. NCBI lineage: Bacteria > Bacillati > Actinomycetota > Actinomycetes > Kitasatosporales > Streptomycetaceae > Streptomyces > Streptomyces sp. NPDC031670. The sequence goes on from NZ_JBVILC010000002.1 coordinate 52,271, forward strand.
CCGTCGTGCTCACCGCCACCGGCACGGGCTTCTGCGCGGGCGCCGATCTGCGGGGGGCGGTGGTGTCCGGCGAGCGGGTCGCCGGGGACGTGGCGCGCACCATCCGTCTCGGCGCCCAGCGGCTGGTGGCGGCGGTGCTCGACTGCGAGAAGCCGGTGATCGCCGCCGTCAACGGTACGGCGGCCGGGATCGGCGCGCATCTGGCGTTCGCCTGCGACCTGGTGCTGGCGGCGGAGTCGGCCCGCTTCATCGAGGTGTTCGTCCGGCGCGGGCTGGTCCCGGACGGCGGGGGCGCGTATCTGCTGCCCCGGCTGGTGGGGCCGCAGCGCGCCAAGGAGCTGATGTTCTTCGGGGACGCGGTGGCGGCGGTGGACGCCGAGCGGCTGGGGCTGGTCAACCGGGTGGTGCCGGACGACGAGCTGCCGGCGCTGGCCCGGCAGTGGGCCCAGCGGCTCGCCGGCGGCCCGACCCGCTCGCTGGCGCTGGCCAAACAGCTGGTCAACGCCTCCCTGGACGGCGACCGTACGACGGCCTTCGCCGCCGAGGCGGCGGCCCAGGAGATCAATATGACCACCCGGGACGCCCAGGAGGGCGTGGCGAGCTTCGTGGAGCGCCGGACGCCCAAGTACCGGGGGCTGTGAGGGTTCCCATCTGACGGGCCGTCAGGTTCAATGAGGGCGTGATGGGACACGAAGGGATGGCGGCGACCGTCGTCCGATACCTGCGGTCCGTCGGCGCGGCGGCCACGGCCCCCGCCGAGCCCGTCGAGGCGCTGCCCCGGCCGGACTTACGCGCGGTACGCGACGACGAGCGGCTGCCCGTGGACCCCGCCGAGTTCCGGGGCGTGCTGGGCCACTTCGCCACCGGGATCACGGTCGTCACGGCCCGCGACGGGGACGGCCCGGTGGGCTTCGCCTGCCAGTCCTTCGCCTCGCTCTCGCTGGACCCGCCGCTGGTCGTCTTCATGGTGGGCCGTACGTCCACGACCTGGCCGCGCATCGCCCGCGCGGGCACCTTCTGCGTGAACATCCTGGGCGCGGCGCAGGGGCCGCTGTGCCGGGCGTTCGCGGTGAGCGGCGCCGACAAGTTCGCGGGCGTCGACTTCGACGCGGCCCCCGTGACGGGCTCCCCGCGCCTGGCCGGCGTACCGGCCTGGGTGGACTGCCGCATCCAGAACGTGCACACCGGCGGCGACCACCTGATCGTGGTGGGCCGCGTGGAGGCGCTCGGCGGGACGGCGGACGGCGAGCCGCTGCTGTTCCACCGGGGCAGGTTCGGGCGCTTCACGCCCTGAGGGCAGCCTCTGTCCTCACCAGGACCGCTCGACGACCCGGCCGCCGCTGCGGGTCTCGATCCGCAGCTTCCCCCTGTCCCCGTACGCCGCGTGCCGCCAGGCGGCGAAGACGTCCGCGATCCGGCGGCCGTCGTAGTCGTCCTCGACGGCCGGGACGAAGTTGACGGTGACCAGCGCCCTGACCGAGTCGCCCTCCTGCCTGAGCCGGGCGGCCACCACCGAGGGCCACCGGCCGTCGTCCGCCTTGGTGAGGTGCTGGGCGTAGTAGTCGGTGAACTCCTGGGTCATGTCGAACCACCCGGCGGGCAGACAGGGCGGGGCGGTGCCCTCGGTGGGCGGCCCGGGGTCACCGGCGTCGTCGTCGGTGGTCTCGTCGGTGGGCGGTTCCGGGGCGCCGGTGTCCTCGTCCGTGGGGGGCCCGGCGCTGCCGGAGGTCTCGTCCGTCGTCTCGTCGACCCCGCCCGACGCGTCCTCGGTCGTCTCGTCCGGCGGGCACGGCTGCTTCCCGGCGGCGGCGGACGGCGGCGGAGCGGGCCGCCCCTCGGCCCCCGCACCGCCCGCCCTCTCCGTCCCGCACCCCGCCAGTACGGCGCAGAGCAGCCCCGCCACCGCCACCGCGCCCGGTCTGTTCCTCGGCTTCATCGGCCCCCCTCCACCAGTCAGAGGGGATCAGGCGACCGCGGGTTCCGCCACGGGCGCGGTACGGGCGCCGGGTCCCGGGCGGCGGATCACCAGGGCCATCAGCGCGGCCACCGCGCACAGCGCGCCCGAGCCGTACCAGACCATGTCGTACGAGCCGAAGGCGTCGCGCGCGAGGCCGCCCAGGAAGGCGACGACGGCCGCGCCCACCTGGTGCGAGGCGAGCACCCAGCCGAAGACGATGGCGCTGTCCTCGCCGTAGTGCTCGCGGCACAGCGCGAGGGTGGGCGGGACGGTGGCGACCCAGTCCAGACCGTAGAAGACGATGAAGAACAGCATCGGCGGGTGGATGGAGGGCGCGAGCAGCATCGGCAGGAAGAGCAGCGAGACGCCGCGCAGCGCGTAGTACGTGGCGAGCAGCCGGCGGGACTCGAAGCGGTCGGTGAGCCAGCCCGAGAAGATCGTGCCGGCCACGTCGAAGACACCGATGACGGCGAGCAGTCCGGCGGCGGCCGTCGACGGCATGCCGTGGTCGTGCGCGGCGGGCACGAAGTGCGTCTGGATGAGGCCGTTGGTGGAGGCACCGCAGATCGCGAAGGTGCCGGCGAGCAGCCAGAACGGTCCGGTGCGCACGGCGGAGAGCAGCACCTTCACCGTGCGCACCGCGGCGCCCGGCACGGGGGCGGGCTTCGCCACGTACGTGTCCGAGCCGTACGGCGCGAGCCCCGAGTCCGCCGGGTGGTCGCGCAGCAGCAGCCACACGAACGGCACCACCGCGAGCGCGGCGAGCGCGACTGTGACGGCGGCCGGACGCCACCCGTGGTGCTCCACCAGCCACGACAGGACCGGCAGGAAGATCAGCTGTCCGGAGGCGGACGCGGCGGTGAGGATGCCGGTGACCAGGCCGCGCCGGGCAGTGAACCAGCGGTTGGTGACGGTCGCGGCGAACGCCAGCGCCATTGACCCGCTGCCCAGCCCCACGAGCAGACCCCAGCAGAGCATCAGCTGCCAGGCCGCGTCCATGAAGACGGTGAGCCCGGCCCCGGCCGCGATCACGGTCAGCGCCGCGGCCACCACCCGGCGGATGCCGAACCGGTCCATCAGCGCGGCGGCGAAGGGCGCGGTGAGCCCGTACAGCGCGAGGTTGACCGAGACCGCCGCCCCGATCGTGCCGCGCGACCAGCCGAACTCCTGGTGCAGCGGATCGATGAGCAGCCCCGGCAGCGACCGGAAGGCCGCCGCGCCGATGATCGTCACGAAGGTGACGGCGGCGACGAACCAGGCGCGGTGGATACGGCGGGCGGGCCCGGGCCGCGGGGCGGGGGCGGCCTGAGCGCCCGGGACGGCGGCATCGGTTGTCTGGGACATGCCGACAGCCTGGCCCGGCGGTCCGGCCCGTACGAGTGGCTGGGTAGCCATGGTTCGCAGGGATCGGGCCATGCGCCGCGTAGACTCGGCCCCATGACCCCGGCCGCTCCCCACCGCGTCGTCGTCCTCGCCCTCGACGGCATCCTTCCCTTCGAACTCGGCATCCCGCAGCGGATCTTCGGGCTGGCGCGGAGCGCGGGTGGGGAGCGCGAGCCGCTGTACTCCGTCACCACCTGCTCGGTGCGCGCGCCCGGCCCCGTGCGGACCGACGCCGACTTCGCCGTGCTGGTGGAGAACGGGCCCGAGGCGCTGGCCCACGCGGACACCGTGGTCGTGCCCGCCTCGCACGAACTGGGGCCGGTCTACGAGGAGGGCGTGCTCACCGACGAGCTCACGCGCGCCTTCGCCCACGTACGGCCCGGTACGCGCATGGTCTCCATCTGCACCGGCGCCTACGTCCTGGCCGCCGCCGGGTACCTCGACGGGCGGCCCGCCACCACCCACTGGCGGCACGCCGAGCACTTCCAGCGGCTCTTCCCGTCCGTCGCCGTCGACCCGGACGTGCTGTTCATCGACGACGGGGACGTGCTGACCTCGGCCGGTGTCGCCGCCGGGATCGACCTGTGCCTGCACCTGGTGCGGCGCGACCACGGGGCGGCGGTCGCCAACGACGTGGCCCGGCGGACCGTGGTGCCCCCGCACCGGGAGGGCGGCCAGGCCCAGTACATCGAACGGCCGCTGCCCCAGCCCCGGGTGGCGACGACCACGAGCGCCCGCGCCTGGGCACTGGGCCGCCTGGACGAGCCGATCCAGCTGCGCGACATGGCCGAGCAGGAGGCGATGTCGGTACGGACGTTCACGCGCCGGTTCCGTGAGGAGACGGGGATGAGCCCCGGCCAGTGGCTCACCCAGCAGCGCGTCGAGCGGGCCCGGCACCTGCTGGAGTCGAGCGACCTGTCCGTCGACCGGATAGCGCGGGCCGCCGGGTTCGGCACGGCGACCTCGCTGCGCCAGCACCTACAGGCTGCGCTCGGCGTCCCGCCGACCGTCTACCGGCGCACCTTCCGCGCCGCCGGCGGCGACGCCCTGCGGGGCTGAGCCGGACGCCCGCCCCCCGGCCGGGTCCCGCAGGACCCCGGCCACCGTCAGCAGGAGGGTGAGGCCCACCCCGGCCAGGATCGCCGTGGACGGGGCCACCCAGCGCAGCAGGACACCGGAGAGGGTGCCGGTGGCCGCGTACCCGGCGCCGACGGCCGCGTACATCACCGAGTACCCGGCGGCCAGCGCGCTCGGCGGGAGCACCTCGCGCAGCAGCAGGTTGCGGGTGAGCATCGCCCCGGCCTGGAGGACACCCGCGAGCAGCAGGAGCACACCGAGCCAGGCCGCGCCCGGCACCAGCGCGGCGAGCGCCACGCACCCCGAGACGGCGAGCAGCAGCACCAGGCTCTGCACCCGCAGGGCGCCGGGCCAGGTGCGCAGCCCGTACACGAAGGCGCCCGCCGCCGAACCGGCGGAGAACCCGGCCAGCAGCGGGCCCGCCCAGCCGAGCGGGATGCCGCGCTGCTCCAGCAGGGCGGGCAGGACGAGTTCGGCGAGCGCCAGCAGGGAGAGGCCGGCCGCGCCCGTCACATACACCGGCCAGGCCCGCCACAGCACCCGGCGCATCGGCTCGCCGCCCCGGTCGGCGGTGTCGGCCCGCCACCCCTCGGGCAGCGCCCACAGTCCGGCGACGGCGGCGGCCATCAGCGCCGCAGCGAGCAGCGGCGGCAGATAGGGGCGTACGCCCAGCGCCAGCCAGGTAGTGACGGCGGGGGTCACCGACCAGATGCCGAAGATCAGCATCGATTCGGCGCTGACCGCCTGGGCGACAGCGCGTTCCGGCACCATCCCGGCGAGCATGGCGCGCAGTCCCCCGGAGGTGGCGGCGGGCGCCGCCCCGGCGAGGAACGCGGCGGCGCAGAGCACCACCGGATGCGCCTCGTGCGCGAGGCCGAGCGCGGCGAACCCCAGCGCGCCGCCCGCGAGTCCGAGCGCCAGGTGCGGGCGGGCCCGCTCGGGGCGCAGCCGTGTGCCGAGGAGGGGGGCGCCGACGATCTCACCGAGGACGTAGACGGCGGCGAGCACGGCGCCGAGGGTGTAGCCGCCGGGCCGGTCGCGGACCATGAAGACGACCGCCAGCGGCGCCATGGCGACCGGAGCGCGCGCCCCGACCGCGACAAGTGCCCAGGTCAGGACGGGGCGCGTGGCCAGGTCGCGATAGCTCATGGGGGTGAAGATAGCCCGGGGGCACCCGGCGGCCTCAACCGGTTTACCGGGCCGCCGGCCGCCTCCCGCGAGGCCCGCACGGCCCCTCGGCTCCCGCTCGCCCGGCGCCCGTCAGAACGTCAGCACCCCGCGCGCCACCCTCCCATGACGCGTGTCCTCCACCGCCTTGGCGAAGTCCTCCACCGGATACGTCGCGGTCACCAGCTCGTCGAGGAGGAGGGCGCCGGTGCGGTACAGCTCCGCGTAGCGGGGGATGTCGTGCTGAGGCCGCGAACTGCCGTACCGGCAGCCGAGGATGGACTTGTCCAGGAACATCGCGGCGGGCGCGAACGTCGCCTCCGCGGTCGGCGCGGGCATCCCCAGCAGGACCGCCTGGCCGTGCCGGTCGAGGAGGTCGACGGCCTGCCGGACGAGCCCGACGTGGCCGACGCACTCGAAGACATGGTCGGCGCCGGTCGCCAGGATCTCCCGTACGCCGTCCACCGAGGTCAGGAAGTGGGTGGCGCCGAACTGCCGGGCGGCAGCCTCCTTGGCCGGGTTGCTGTCGACGGCGACGACCGTGCGCGCGCCCGCGATGCGGGCGCCCTGGAGGACGTTGAGGCCGATGCCGCCGGCCCCGATGACGACGACGCTCTCGCCCTGGCCGACGCGGGCGCGGTTCAGTACGGCGCCGACCCCGGTCAGGACCGCGCACCCGATGAGGGCGGCGGAGGTGAGCGGCAGCCCGGCGGGGATCCGCACCGCCTGGACGGCCTTGACCACCGTACGTTCGGCGAAGGCGGAGTTGGCGGCGAACTGGTGGACGGGCGCGCCGCCGCGCGAGAACGGCCGTCCGGGCCGTCCGATCGCCTCGCGGCACATGGTGGGCCGCCCCCGGTCGCAGTCGGCGCACGCCCCGCAGTTGGCGAGGGTGGAGAGCGCCACGTGATCACCGGGGGCGACATGGGTGACCCCGGCCCCGACGGCCTCGACCACACCCGCGCCCTCGTGGCCGAGCACCACGGGCACGGGGAAGGGGATGGTCCCGTCGATGACGGAGAGGTCGGAGTGGCACAGGCCCGCGGCGGCGATCGCCACCCGCACCTCGCCGGGCCCCGGGTCGCGTACCTCCAGGTCGTCGACCACCCGCGCGTGCGTACCGTCGAACAGAACACCTCTCACTGGCCCCGGGCCTCCCTCGGCAGGCCGAGCACGCGCTCGGCGATGATGGTGCGCTGGATCTCGTCCGAGCCGCCGTAGACGGTGTCGGCGCGGGAGAAGAGGAACATGCGCTGGAGCGCGTCGAGTCGGTACGGCCGCTGCTCGCTCCACTCCTCGGGCCCGGCGGTGCCGGCCGCGCCCCGTACGGCCATGGCGAGTTCGCCGAGGCGCTGGTGCCAGCCGCCCCACAGGAGCTTGGCGACGCTGGGGGCGGCGGGGTCCGAGCCGCCGAGGGTGCGCAGGGCGTTCCAGCGCATGGTGCGCAGCTCGGCCCACTGACGGACGAGCCGGTCCCGCAGGAGCGGATCACGGGCCGCCGAGGGCGTCCGGGCCCACTGCCGTACGACCTCCGCCAACTCCTCCTCGAAGCCGATCTGCTGGGCGAGGGTGGACACTCCGCGCTCGGCGGCGAGCAGGTCCATGGCGACGCGCCAGCCGTTGCCCTCGCCGCCGACGAGGTGGCCGGGGTGGGCGCGGGCGCCGTCGAAGAACACCTCGTTGAACTCACTGGTCCCCGTCAGCTGCCGGATCGGCCGGACCTCGACGCGGCCGTCCGGCTGGTCCATGGGGAGGAGGAGGAAGGAGAGGCCGTGGTGGCGGTGCGAGCCGGGTTCGGTACGGGCCAGCACGAAGCACCAGTCGGCCTCGTGGGCGTGCGAGGTCCAGATCTTCTGCCCGGTGACGCGGTACGCGCCGGTCGGGTCGCCGGGGTCGCGGACGGCGGTGGTGCGCACGGCCGCGAGGTCGGATCCGGCGCCGGGTTCGCTGTAGCCCTGGCACCAGATCTCCTCGCCCCGGGCGACCGTGGGCAGGAAGCGGTCCCGCTGGGCCGGGGTGCCGTGGGCGAGGAGGGTGGGGGCGAGGAGGTTCTCCCCGATGTGCCCGAGCCGGGGCGGGGCGCCGGGGTGCCGGGCGTACTCCTCGGCCCAGACGACCTGCTGGCCGAGGGTCGCCCGGCGGTTCCCGTACGGCGTGTCCCCCCAGCCGAGCCCGATCCACCCCCCGGCCCCGAGCTCGCGCTCCCACTGACGGGGGGTGCCACGGGCCGGGTGAGCGTCGAGCCAGGCGCGGGCGCGGTGCCGGAAGGATTCGTCGGCGGGGGAGGGGGTGAAGTCCATGGGGGGCCTTTCTGGGGGGGTGTGCGGGCCGGGGGTTCGTGTGCGGGTTGGTGGGTGGCTGGTCGCGCAGTTCCCCGCGCCCCTTAACGGCCGGGAGTTCGTGTGCGGGCCGGTGGGGGGTTGCTCGCGCAGTTCCCCGCGCCCCCTAACGGGCCGGTACTTCGTGTGGCGGTCCGTGGGGGTTGCTCGCGCAGTTCCCCGCGCCCCTTGAAGGGCCGGTGGTTCGTGTGCGGTCGGTGGGGTGCCTCAGGGGCGCGGGGAACTGCGCGACCAGCCACAGGCGGCCCGCACACGAACCCCCGGCCCGCACACCCCCCCGGAGGGCCCCTCACGCGTTGGGCCGCGCCCCCGCCCCCGCCGCCCGCCCCATCTCCCCCACCCGCTCCAGCAAGGGCATGGGATCCACCCCCACACCCCCCGGCAGGAACTCCGCGATCCGCTCCGGCGTCCACGCGCCCCCCGTGACATACCCCGCCCGCAGCTCCCTCGGCTGCGCCCAGACCGCGATCTTGGGTCCGGCGACCGTGTAGACCTGCCCGGTGACCCCCGCCTCGCGGGCCCGCTCGCTGAGGAGGTAGACCACGAACGCCGCCACGTCCTCCGGCTCGCCGATCTCCGTCAGCTCCATGGGCACGTTGGCCGACATCCGCGTACGCGCCACGGGCGCGACCGCGTTGGCAGTGACGCCGTACTTGTGCAGACCGAGCGCCGCGCTGCGGACCAGGGAGATCACACCGCCCTTGGCCGCGCTGTAGTTGGCCTGCGCCACACTGCCCTGGTGGTTGCCGCTGGTGAAGCCGATCAGTGTGCCCGTGCCCTGCCGGCGCATCACCGCCGAGGCCGCCCGGAACACCGTGAAGGTGCCCTTGAGGTGGGTGGCCACCACCGGGTCCCACTCCTCCTCCGTCATGTTGAAGAGCATCCGCTCGCGCAGGATGCCCGCCACGCACACCACCCCGTCCACCCGGCCCCAGCGGGTGAGCGCGGTGTCGACGATCCGCCGGCCGCCCTCCATGGTCGAGACGTCGTCGGCGACGGCCACCGCCTCACCGCCGGCCGCCTCGATCTCCTTGACCACCGCGTCCGCGATCCCGCTGCTGGGCGAGGCGCCGTCGATGGAGACGCCGTAGTCGTTGACGACGACTTTGGCGCCCTGGGCCGCCGCCGCGAGCGCCACGGCCCGGCCGATCCCGCGCCCCGCACCGGTCACGGCGACCACCTTGCCTGCCAAGAAGTTCCCCACGCCCGGCCCCTTCCCGCGGTTTCTGACGGACCGTTAGATTTTATGGCCCCGCGGCCACCGGAAGACAAGACCCAGGGAGGGCCCACATGTCCGCGACGTCAGCCACGCACGCCGGCTCCGCGCTGCCGCCCGAGTTCCACGAGATCGCCAAACGCGTGAACAACTGGGGCCGTTGGGGCCCGGACGACGAGATCGGGACGCTCAACCTCGTGACGGACGAGGTCGTACGGGAGGCCGCCGCCACCGTCCGCACCGGCCACCGCGTCCCCCTCGCCCTGCCCCTGGAGCAGAACGGCGTCCAGACCGGCCTGATCCCCGGCCGGGTCAACCCGCTGCACACCATGGTGCAGATCAACCAGGAGATCTTCGGTCCGGGCACCGTCGCCACCAGCGACGACACCGTGACCTTCGGGCTCCAGGCCGCCACCCACTGGGACGCGCTGACCCATGTCTCGCACTCCGGCCGCATCTACAACGGCCGCCCCTCCACCACCATCACCGCCCACGGCGGCGCCGAGTTCAGCGGCATCGACAAGTCACGCCACCTCGTCTCGCGCGGGGTGCTGCTGGACGTGGCCCGCGTCCACGGCGTGGACCGGCTGCCCGGCGGGCACGCGGTCACCCCCGAGGACCTGTCGGCCGCCGAGGAGCTGGGCCGGGTCACGGTCCGCGCGGGCGACATCGTGCTCGTACGGACGGGGCAGATGCGGCTCTGCCTGGGCGGCGACCGGCACGCGTACGGCTTCCCCTCGCCGGGCCTGTCGCTGCGCACGCCCGAGTGGTTCCACGCGCGCGATGTCGCGGCCGTCGCCAATGACACGCTGACCTTCGAGATCTTCCCGCCGGAGATCGAGAACCTGTGGCTGGCGGTGCACGCGCTGGATCTGGTCGAGATGGGGATGCTCCAGGGGCAGAACTGGAATCTGGAGGAGTTGTCCACAGCCTGTGCGCAAGAGCGGCGGTACGCGTTCTGGCTGTCGGCGATGCCCGAGCCGTTCGTGGGCGCCACGGGGACCCCGGTCGCGCCGGTCGCCGTGCTGTAGGGGCGTGTCACACGCCGCTCCACGCCGGGACGCACGAGGAGTCCGCGCCCCGGATCCGCCCACTCCGTCCACTCCGTCCGCTCCGTCCGAGGGTGGCGGCGCGTCATGCGCACCCCGAGCACGGCACGGCGGGCCGCCACCCGGCTACGGCGTGCTCGCCCCACTCCCCACGCCCTGGAGGAGCCTTGCCCTGGGCCCACGCCGAGCCACGACCCGCACTCGCCGAGGAGAACCAGGACCGGCTCCGGAACGGACCGGGGGCCGGCCCGCGCCCTCGGCGTCCCCTCGCGACGAATCGCTCATCCAAGGGTGATCAGGCGGCCACGGCGCGTCAACACCTAGTGAAAGCTTTGCCTTTTATGCCCGATTTGTGACAGCGCACGACGGCTCATACGCGCCCGGCTCGAACGCTCCGCCCGTACGCTCCGGCGCGCCCCCGTCGCAGCAGCGGTCCACCTCGCACCAGATCGACTTGCCCGCGCCCTCGGCCTGCCAGCCCCAGCGGTCGGCGAGGCCGTCGACCAGCTCCAGGCCCCGACCGTTGGTGTCGTCCCCGTCCGCGTGGCGCGGCCTGGGGGCGCACGCACTGGTGTCGGCCACCTCGACCCGGACCGTACCGCCGTCGGCCGGCCCGTCGACGGGGCCGAAGAGCATCCGGAGCACGGCGGGGCAGCCGGTGTGCACCACCGCGTTGGTGACGAGCTCGGAGATCAGCAGGATCAGGGTCTCGGCGAGCGGCTCGTCCAGCCGTATCCCGCACCCGGCCAGCCGTGAGCGGGCCCATCTGCGAGCGCGTCCCACCTCGGCGGGGTCGGCTCCGACCTCCAACTGAACCTGAAGCACCTGCACCGCTCACACCATCCGAACCGGCGGACACATCGCCTCGCGCCTCGACAAGCTCACGGAACGTGATTTCCTTACGAGACAGCATGGTTGACGTACAGTCACCGCAACAAGCGCTTCAGGCATATTCCAGCGCGAAGGAGTACGCGTGGTGCATACTGTGCGACGCACATTGCGGGGGGTCGAACAGGGGCGCGCGGGATACCTGAGGGATCGCACCCCACGGAGGGTACCCGAGGGTGGCCCCGACTCCGGGGTGTGACGAGTCTCGGGAAGGACACAACCCGGTATCGACGCACAGTGACGCTTCATCACGCTCCGGCCAACGCCTCGCCGCCGCGCCCGGCCGGCCCCGCCGGGGCCCGCCTCACATCGCCTCCGCCAGCGCCGCCGCCTGGAGCTCCCGCGCCTGCCGCGCGGTCGGCCACCGCGCGCACCGCAGCCACGCGCGCTTCAGATGGAGGTGGACCTCCGCCTCCCAGGTGAAGCCCATCCCGCCGTGGACCTGGAGGCAGTCCCGGGCGCACCGCACCGCCGCCTCGTCGGCCAGCAGCTTGGCGCCCGTGATCTCCACCGGGTCGCCGGTGACGGCCGCCGCGTAGACGGCGGCGCGGGCCACCTCCGTGTGGACCAGCATCTCCGCGCACAGGTGCTTCACCGCCTGGAAGGCCCCGATGGGCTGCCCGAACTGCTCGCGCGTCCGGGCATGTTGGACCGCCAGCGCCGTGCTGCGGCCCGCGCTGCCCACCTGCTCGGCGGCGCTCAGCAGCGCCCGCTCCGGCGTCCCGGTGCCCCCGGCGTCCCCGGCGCCCGGGACGCGGTGCAGCGGGGTGAGCGGGTCGGCCGAGTGGACGGGCTCGGCGCCGGTGACGTCTCCGCGGACCACGTCGGCCTCCGCCAGCCACTCCACCAGGCCGCCGTCGGGCCCGGTCACCACGGCCGTGCCCTCGGCCGCCCCCGCCACCAGGCCCGCCGCCAGCTGCGTGGCGATCAGCGGACCGGGCAGCAGCGCCCGCCCCGCCTCCTCGAAGAGCAGCACCGCCTCGGGCAGTCCGAGCCCGGCCCCGCCCGCCTCCGGCGGCAGCCGCAACGCGAAGAACCCGGCCTCCCCGAGCGCCCGCCACAGCTTCCGGTCCAGTCCTCCCCCGTCGGCGGCGCCGCGCAGCGCGGCGGCGTCGAAGCGCCGGGCGAGGACCTCCCGTACGCCCGTCCGCAGCGCCCGCTGGTCCTCGCTGAGCCGGAAGTCCATCAGCGGCCCCCCTTCGGCAGGCCGAGGATCCGCTCGGCGACGATGTTCCGCTGGATCTGGGAGGTGCCGGCCGCGATGGTGTACGAGAGCGAGGAGAGCCGGTCCCGGCTCCATTCGCGGCCGAGGTCCAGGGCGTCGGGGCCGAGGACCGCGGCGGCGGCGTCGTACAGCTCCTGGCGGGCGTGCGAGTAGCGCAGCTTGAAGACCGAGCCGCCGGTCCCGGGAACGCCGCCGCTGTGTTCCGACTCGCTCACGTTCCACTGGATGAGCCGCCACAGGGCCGTGAACTCCGCGTGCAGGGCGCCCAGCCGCCGCCGGATCCCGTCGTCGTCCCAGCTCCCGTTGGCGTGGGCGGCGCGGGCGATCTCCACCAGGACGCGGCGGCACGCGACCACCTCGCCGACGAAGGCCGTGCCCCGCTCGTACGACAGGGTCACCATGGTCACGCGCCAGCCGTCGTTCTCGGCGCCCACCCGATGGGTCACCGGGACGCGCACCTCGTCCAGGAAGAGCTGGGCGAACTCCTCGGTCCCGGCGAGCGTGCGCAGCGGCCGTACCGTGATGCCGGGCGCGTCCATGGGCATCGCCAGCCAGGTGATGCCCCGGTGCCTGGGGGCGTCCGGGTCGGTGCGCACCAGCAGCTCGCACCAGTCGGCGACCTGCGCGTGCGAGGTCCAGATCTTGGCGCCGCTCACCACGTACGCGTCCCCGTCCCGTACCGCCCGGGTCCGCAGCGCCGCCAGGTCCGAGCCCGCCCCGGGCTCGGAGAACCCCTGGCACCACACCTCGTCGCCGCGCAGCACCGGCTCCAGCCACCGTGCGCGCTGCTCCTCGGTGCCCTCGGCCGCGATGGTGGGGCCCGCGTGCAGCAGTCCCACGAAGTTCGCGCCGACATAGGGCGCCCCGGCCCGCTCGGTCTCCTCCAGGAGGATCAGGCGGCGGGTGGCGGAGGTGTCCCAGTGCACGCGCGCGTACCCGGCGTCGTACAGCATCCGCTGCCAGCCGGTGTCGTAGGCGCGCCGCCCCGGCCAGTCCAGCGGGTCGGGCCTCGGCGGCAGCCCCGGCAGCACGGCCGCCAGCCACTGCCGCAGCCGGGCCCGGAACCCTTCCTCCTCCTCGGTGTACGTGAGGTCCACTACCAGCGGCCCTTGTCCAGCTCCAGACCGAGCATGCGGATCGCGTTGCCGCGCATCAGCTTGTACACCGTCTCGTCGTCGAGGCCCTTGACGTGGTCCAGGGCGACCTCCTTGGTGTGCGGGAAGGTGGAGTCGACGTGCGGGTAGTCGGTCTCGAAGGTCGCGTTGTCCCGTCCCACCACGTCGAGCGACGCCACCCCGTGCTTGTCGCGGAAGAAGCAGCAGAAGATCTGCCGGTAGTAGTACGTGGACGGCGGATCGGGGATCAGGTCGCGGACCCCGCCCCAGGCGCGGTGCTCCTCCCACACGTCGTCGGCGCGTTCCAGGGCGTACGGGATCCAGCCCATCTGCCCCTCGGAGTACGCGAGCTTCAGGCGCGGGAACTTCACCAGGACCCCGCTGAACAGGAAGTCCATCATCGACGCCATGGCGTTGTTGAAGCTCAGCGAGGCCTGCACGGCGGGCGGGGCGTCGGGGCTCGCGGCGGGCATCTGGCTGCTGCTGCCGATGTGCATGTTCACGACCGTTCCGGTCTCCTGGCAGACCGCGAAGAACGGGTCCCAGTAGCCGGAGTGGATCGACGGAAGGCCGAGGTGGGTGGGGATCTCGGAGAAGGTCACCGCCCGTACCCCGCGGGCGGCGTTGCGGCGGATCTCGGCGACGGCGAGCTCGATGTCCCACAGGGGGATGAGGCAGAGCGGGATCAGCCGGCCGCCGCTGTCGCCGCACCACTCCTCCACCATCCAGTCGTTGTAGGCCCGTACGCAGGCCAGCGCCACCTCCTTGTCGTGCGCCTCCGCGAAGGTCTGCCCGCAGAACCGGGGGAAGGTCGGGAAGCAGAGCGAGGCCTCGACGTGGTTGAGGTCCATGTCGGCCAGCCGCGCCTTCGGGTCCCAGCAGCCGCGCCGCATCTCCTCGCGGGTGATGCCCTCGAGGGTCATCTCGTCGCGGTCGAAGCCGACGGCGGCGATGTTGCGCTTGTACGGGAACTTCAGGTCCTCGTAGATCCACCAGTCCGTCGGCGGCCCGTCCGGGTCCATGGTGATCTGGTACCTGCCGCCCACGTAGGCCAGTTCCCCGATGCCGGCGGTCAGCGGGCGCGGCCCCCGCTCGCGGTACTTCGCCGGGAGCCAGGTCTCGAAGAGGTGGGCCGGTTCGATCACATGGTCGTCGACGCTGACGACGCGCGGCAGTTCGGTCATGCGTGGCCTCCACCCGGCGGGCAAATCTGATGGACCGTCAGAACGCAGGCTAGCCCCGCACCCCTGGACCGACAAGGCGGTCGCCCCTACGCTCCTGCCCACGATCTGACTAGCCGTCAGCTACCGCTGTTCCCTGGGGGTCGACGTGAACGACACCGCACACGCGCTGGGCGCCTCGCACACCCTGTGGGAACTGGTCGCCCGGCGCGCCGCCCTCACCCCCGGCCGGCCCGTCCTGCTCCAGCACGACCGGGCCCTGACCTTCGGCGAGCTCCACGACCGCGCCGAACGGGTGGCGGCGGGCCTGTACGGCATGGGCGTGCGCCCCGGCACCGTGGTCGCCTGGCAGCTGCCCACCCGGATCGAGACCGCGCTCCTCTCCTTCGCCCTCGCCCGCCTCGGAGCCGTCCAGTCGCCCGTCATCCCCTTCTACCGCGACCGCGAAGTGGGCTTCGCACTACGGGAGTCGGGCGCGGAGTTCTTCGCCGTGCCCGGGCTCCGGCGCGGCTTCGACCACGGCGCGATGGCGGCCCGGCTCGGCGCGCGGGGCGTCTTCGAGGCGTACGGGACGCTCCCGGACGGCGATCCGGCCGTCCTGCCGCCCCCGCCCTCCGACGGCACCGCCGTCCGCTGGATCTACTGGACCTCGGGCACCACCTCCGACCCCAAGGGCGTCCTGCACACCGACCGCTCACTGATCGCGGGCGGCTCCTGCCTGGCGCACGCGCTGCGCCTGACGGCCGACGACGTGGGCTCGATGGCGTTCCCGTACGCCCATATCGCCGGGCCCGACTACACGGTGATGCTGCTCCTGTACGGCTTCCCCGCGGTGATGTTCGAGCACTTCGCACTGCCGCGCGCGCTGGAGGCGTACCGCCGGCACGGTGTGACCGTGGCGGGCGGGTCGACCGCCTTCTACTCGATGTTCCTGGCCGAGCAGCGCAAACGGCCGGGCGAGAAGGTCATCCCCTCGCTGCGGCTGCTCGCGGGCGGCGGGGCGCCCAAGCCGCCGGAGCTCTACCACTCGGTCGTCCGCGAGATGGGGGTGCGGCTCACCCACGGCTACGGCATGACCGAGGTCCCGATGATCACCATGGGCTCGCCGGACGACACCGACGAGAACCTGGCCACCACCGAGGGACGGCCGCCCGAGGGGATGGAGATACGGATCGTGGACGGGGAGGTGCGGCTGCGCGGGGAGGCCGTGTGCCGGGGGTATCTGGACCCCGCTCAGAACGCCGAGGCGTTCGACGAGGACGGGTTCCTGCGCACCGGCGACCTCGGCCGCCTCACCGAGGACGGCTATCTGGTCCTCACCGGCCGGCTCAAGGACATCATCATCCGCAAGGGCGAGAACATCTCCCCGAAGGAGATCGAGGACCTGCTGCACCGCCATCCCGGGGTGGGTGACGCGGCGGTGATCGGGCTGCCGGACGCGGAGCGCGGGGAGCTGGTGTGCGCGGTGGTCGAACAGCCGCCGGGGGCGGGCGTGTTGACCCTGCCCGAGGTCACCGCGCATCTGCGCGCGCAGGGCCTGTCCGTGCACAAGCTGCCGGAGCGGCTGGAGGTGGTGGAGGCGCTGCCGCGCAACGAGACGCTGCGGAAGGTACTGAAGTACCGGCTGCGGGAGAGGTTCGGGGGCGGCGCCTGACGTCGCTCGGGTGCGGACCGTGCCGGGCCCTCGCGCAATCCCCCGCGCCCCTGGGGGGTGGGGGCCAGCCGCGCCGTCGCACCGGGGTGGGCGGCCGGGGCGTGTTGAGAAGGTCCCGCCCGCCCCGCGACGCCCGGTACGCGCTAGGCGGAGAGTGGCTGCTCGTTCTCCCGTGCGGCCGTCGCCACGTCCGCGTACACGTCGAACAGGCGGCGCACGCCCAGAGCCGCCAGCACCCGGTTGACATGGGAGCCGTCCTCCGCGCCCCGGGCCGGGAGGATCAGACGGAGCCTGCCCTGACAGGAACGGATCAGACGGCGGCTGGCGATCAGCACGCCCACGCCGCTGGAGTCGCAGAAGAGCACACCGGACAGATCGAGCACCAGATCGTGCCGGCCGGCCGCCACCGCCTCGTGGACCACATGCCTGACCTGCGGCGACGTCACCAGGTCCAGTTCCCCGCGGACGCGGACCACGGCCCATCCGCCCTGCTCGGCCTCGTTCACGATCAGCGTCACGCGTCCGGTACCTCTCTGTGCCGTCGGCCCCTGCCCGTGCCCGGCGCCTGCCCGGCCCACACCGCGCGAAACCACCTCCCTCTACCACGACCTGCCCCTTCGGGGGCGCACTTGCCGTAAACGAGCGCTCCTCCTGGGCCGGGCGCACTACATTCGAGGAGACACGAGTACACAGGGGTCTGGACAAAAGCCACAAACAACCCACGACGGTACACGCGCAGACGGTTGGGGAGCCGCATGGCGAAGGACGCACCACCTCGCTGGGACCGCAGGATGCAGCAGCGCCTGGCGCGCGGGGAGGCAGCCGCCCTCGGTGAGTTGTACGACCGGTTCGCCTCGCTCGTGCACAGCCTCGCCCACCGCGTGCTCGGCGAGGACTCCGCCGCCGACCAGATCACCCGCGAGGTGTTCGGCTACGTCTGGGAGAACCCGGACGCGTACGACCCCAAGCAGGGCTCCATGCGCTCCTGGGTCGCCAAGCTCGCCCAGCGCCAGGCGGTGCTGCGGCTGCGCCAGTCCGAGGCGGCGCAGTACGCGCGGGACGGCGGCTCCACCGAGGAGCTGGAGGCCAAGGTGCTGCGCGCCACGGCCGCCGCCCGCGCCGACTACATCGTGACGTCGATGCCCGCGCCGCTGCGGCAGGCACTGGAACTGGCGTACCACCAGCGCCGCGACTACCGGCAGGCCGCCGCCGACCTCTCCATCAGCGAGGACGAGGCGCGGCGCCGGCTGCGGCTCGGTCTCCAGCTGCTGTCCACGGCGAACACCCGCCCGGCGGAGGGCTCCTCGCCGCCCGGTTACGGACGTGCCCTGTGAACGGGCCCGCGGAGCAGGGGCCCGCGCTGCCCGACGACGAGAACGGCACGCCGCGCATACCGCCACCGCGGCGGGCGGCGGACGACATCGCACACCTGCCGGCGCCGGTCCCGGCCGCCGAACCCGCGCCCGAGCCCGTGGTCCGCTCGCACGCCGTACTGAAGTCGCTGCTCGGGGCGTGGGCGCTGACCGCGTGTTCGGCGGAGGAGACCGAGGCCGTGGAGGCGCATCTCACCGAGTGCGCGCCCTGCGCCGACGAGGCGCTGCGGCTGCGGGACGCGGTGGGGCTGCTGCACACCGACCGCAGCCTGGACCTGGACCCGCTGCTGCGGTCCCGGGTCCTGGAGAACTGCCTGGGCCGTCGCCCCGCCCGCATCCCCGTGCCGGACTGGGCGTCCGCGTACGACGCGGAGGCCGCCCGGCTGGACGCGCTGCTCAATGACTTCGGCGACGCGGAGTGGCACGCTCCGGTGCGGCTGAAGTGGTTCGAGCGGGAGCGGCAGATGAACCGCAGGACCACGGTGGCGGGCGTGATCGGCCATCTGCTGGCGGTGGACGGGCTGGTGGCCGCCGCCCTGGGTCTGGAGGACCCGGCGGGCGCGGGCCTCCCGGCGGGGCCGACGGCCCGTACGGAGGCGTTCTGGACCTCGACGCGGTATCCGCTGACGCGGGCGGTACGGGAGCCGTGGCGCGAGCAGACGCACACGCTGATCCGTACGGTGTCGTTCGCGGGGCGGGGCGCGGCCGAACTCGCCGTCCCTTACGGCGACTTCGCGCTTCCGCTCCGGGACGCGCTGCTCGACCGGGCCTTCGAGTGCTGGATCCACGCCGGGGACATCGCGGACGCGGTCGACTATCCGTATGAGCCGCCGTCGGGCGCCCATCTCCACCGGATGATAGACCTCGCGGCACGGATCCTCCCCGACGCGCTGGCGGCCCGGCGGCGCGCGGGTCTCGCGCCGCCACCGGCCCGCCTCGTCACGGCGGGCTCGCCCGGCCGGTCGCTCCGGCTGGAGATCGAGGGGGCGGGCGGCGGTGACTGGTACATCGCGCTGGACTCCCCGGCGGCGCTCGGCTCCCCCGACCACGAGGTGGCCCATATCGCCCTGGACGGCGTGGAGTTCTGCCGGCTGGCGGCGGGGCATGTGCCGCCGGAGGACGCGGCGGCGGGGCGGATGGGGGACCGCGACGCGATCAGAGACGTCCTCCTGGCGACGGCGTCCCTGAGCCGCCTCTAGCCCCCCCGGGGGCGGGCGCGGCGGCTGCCGGGGGTTCGTCTGCGGCGGGCGGGTGGCCGGTCGCGCAGTTCCCCGCGCCCCTGAGGTGCTGCGCCGCAGCCGGAGGACCCAGCTCGGCCCGCTGCATCCTTCTTTCGCCTGCGGACCGTGGCGGGTCGCTCGCGCAGTTCCCCGCGCCCCCTAGGCACTCCGCCCGCAGCCGGAGAACCCAGCTCGGCCCGAGACATTGAGGGGCGCGGGGAACTGCGCGCTCAGCCGCCCGCCGGGCCGCAGACGAACACCGGGCCCTGAAGCCCCCACGGGGCACAGGGGGGCCGGGGGTGCGCCCCCGGATGGCGTTACGCGAAGACCACCGTGCGGCGGCCGTTCAGCAGAATCCTCCGCTCCGCATGCCACTTCACCGCCCGCGCCAACGCCTGGCACTCCACGTCCCGCCCGACCGCCACCAGCTGGTCCGGCGTGACCTCGTGCCCCACGCGTTCGACCTCCTGCTCGATGATCGGCCCCTCGTCGAGGTCCGCCGTCACATAGTGCGCGGTCGCCCCGATCAGCTTCACGCCCCGGGCGTGCGCCTGGTGGTACGGCTTCGCGCCCTTGAAGCTCGGCAGGAACGAGTGGTGGATGTTGATGATCCGGCCGCTCAGCTGCTTGCACAGGTCGTCGGAGAGCACCTGCATATAGCGGGCGAGCACGACGAGCTCGACGCCCTCCTCCCGCACCAGCGTCAGCAGCTCCGCCTCCGCCGCCGCCTTCGTCTCCTTCGTCACGGGGATGTGCCGGAAGGGGATGCCGTACGAGGCGACCAGCTCCGCGAAGTCCGTGTGGTTGGAGACCACCGCCGCGATCTCCACCGGCAGCGCGCCGATCTTCGAGCGGAAGAGCAGGTCGTTGAGGCAGTGGCCGAACTTCGACACCATGAGCACGATCCGCATGCGCTCGTCCGCGCGGTGGATCTGCCAGTCCATCTGGAAGGAGTCGCCCACGGCGGCGAAGCCGGCCCGCAGCTTCTCCACCGTCACCGGCGCCTCGGCCGAGAAGTGGACCCGCATGAAGAAGAGACCGGTGTCACGGTCCCCGAACTGCTGACTGTCCTCGATATTGCAGCCGGTGATGAAGAGATAGCTCGACACGGCGTGCACGATGCCCTGTTTGTCCGGGCAGGAGAGCGTGAGGACGTACTGGTCAGTCATCCAGGCAGGATGCCACAAACCGACCCGGCCCCCGGGCCCGGCCCAGGATGCGGACCCCCGCGCCCCCACGCTCCTCCGACGGCTACGCCGAGCGCGTCAGGATCCGCAGGACCTCCAGGGAGCGCGGCTGCGCGTCCGGATCGTCCCCGTCGTTCGTCGCCAGCCGTACGTGCGCCTCGCGCGCCGCCCGTACCGCCTCCGGCCACCCGTGGTGCGCGAGGAACGCCGAGACCGGGGCGTCCGCGCCGACCTGGTGCATGATCCGCAGCACCCGCAGCACGGCGACGTCCACCAGCGCGGCCTCACCGGAGTCCCGGAAGACCGTGCCGACGTACTTCTCGGCCGACCAGTTGTCCAGCCAGGTGTCCTCCACCAGCCGGTAGACGGCGTCGGTGATGTCCCCGTACCCCTCCCGCCCGGCCAGCCACACCTCCTGCTGGAAGGCGTCGTCGGAGAGCATGTGCAGCGCGGACCGCACGTTCGCGCGCCAGCGCCACCAGGGCATGTCATTCAACGGCATGCCGCCCATGGTGGAGGAGCGACGGCCGCGACGGGAAGAGCTGGCTGAACCTTGCTGCACGCGGTCGATCGTACGTTCATCTCTTCCCGGCCTTCTCCGGGCCCCCGCCCGGACCCGTGCGGACCCGTACGGACCCCGTACGGACCCCGGGCGGACCCCGGGCGGACCTCGGGCGCCCGGGTAATTCACCAGCACGTCACCCTGCGTTGAGAAACGCTCACTCCGCCGTTACCCATGAGGCGGAATTGTGCAGGGACATGACCGGATGGCGCAGCTCCTCCTCCCCCCGCCCCTTCCACTCCGCGATGACCGCCCTGGTCGCCGCGTGTACGGCGGTCGGAGCCTCGCTGGTGACCGGCTGTGGCGCGCTCCCTGGGACCACGGGGGGATCCAGGGAGCCCGTCACGGTCATGACCTGGGCGCCGGACCACACCCGTGCGACCAATATGCCCGGAATGCCGTCCATGGCGCAGGCGTACGCCCGCTGGGTCAACGCGCACGGCGGCATCGACGGCCACAAGCTCCAGGTCCTCACCTGCGACGAGCACAACACCGCCGTCGGCGCCGCCGAGTGCGCCCGTCGGGCGGTCAAGGAGAACGCGGTGGCCGTCGTCGGCTCCTACAGCCAGCACGGCCGCGCCTTCATGGCCCCCCTGGAGGCCGCCGGCATCCCGTACATAGGCGGGTACGGCGTCTCCGACGAGGAGTTCACCAGCGCGCTCTCCTATCCCGTCAACGGCGGCCAGGCCACCCTGCTCGCCGGCACCGGCAAGCAGCTCGCGGTGTGGTGCGAGAAGGTCGCGCTGGTACGGCCGGACACCGTCTCCGGTGACATCCTGCCCGTCCTGCTCAACTCCGGGCTGACCGCCGGCCGCCGCAGGCCGTCCGCCGACATCCGCACCGCCGAGGACGCGGGCGACTACACCCCGCAGGCCCAGGAGGCGCTCGTACGGGCCGGGGCGGACCCGGGGCTGCCGGGGAGGATCGGCGCGAAGGCGGCGGCCGAGCGGGCCCGCAAGGGGTGCGTCACCGCCGTCCTGGGCGCCCGGACCGAGACGTTCTTCGACTCCTTCCGGCGCGTCGAGAACGACGGCCAGAAGGTGCAGATCGCCTCGGTGCTCGGCTCGGTCGGGCAGCCGCTGGTCGACCGCACCGGCGGCGCGGACGGCCCGTTCGAGGGCGCGTACATCACCGGCTGGTACCCGGAGGCGGCCGATCCGCGCTGGGACCCGATGAAGCGGGTCATCCGGGAACAGGCGTTCCGGGACGAGTCCGTCGACGCGGCGGACGCGGGGGTGCAGACGACCTGGATCGCGTACACCGTCCTGAAGAGGGCCGTCGAGTCGCTCGACGAGAACGACGTGGCCGCGCACGACCTCGTCCGCGCCCTCAACCGGGGCGTCAGCGTGGAGACCGGCGGGCTGACGCCGACGCTGCGGTGGAAGTTCGAGGACATGCTCGCGGCGCCGGACTTCCCCCGGATCGTCAACCGGGACGTGACGTTCCAGGTGGTGAAGGCGGGGCGGCTCACGGCGGCGCAGCGCGGGTTCACGGACGTGAGCCGGACGCTGGAGGACGCGTCGGCCCTGGGCTGACGCACCCCGGGCCCCGGGCCCCGCCGGTACCGGTTCCGGTGCCGGTACCGGCCGGGGGCGGGGCCGGGGCCGGTCAGAGCTGGGTCGAGGACCGCTTGGTCAGGCCGTACTTGCCCGCGATGGCGTTCCACAGCCCCGCCGCCTGCTTCTTGGCGAGGGTGGCCTCGCCGCTGGCGCGGTCGCCCTGGGCGGCCTCGGGCGTACGGCGGGCGTGGCCGTGCTTGCAGCCTTTGTCCTTGCCGGTCTGGTCGGCCCAGGCCGCGTAGTGGTTGTCGGCGGACGCCGACGCCTGCCACGCCTTGGTGAGTTCGGCGGTCAGCCTGGCGTTGTCGGGCAGCTTGTCCACGGCGATCTTCTGGAGCCGGGTGACCAGCTCGCCGCGCTGGCGGGCCGCGTCGCGCAGGGTCGAGGCGGCGGTGTCCAGCTTGTCGCAGCCGCGGATCCCGGCGACGGCGCCGATGACGGCGTCCCGGCTGTTGTTGCTGTCCGCGAGCAGCTTGTCGAGCTCGACGGCCTGCGCCTTGGCGGGGTCGGGGTCGGCGTCGGCCTTGCCGTCATCGCCGCCGGTGGTCGGGGTGGTCGCGGCGATGGGCGCGTTGTCGTCCTTCTTCGCGCCGTCACCGCCGCCGATGCCGCTGATCAGATACCCGGCGCCGAGACCCACGACCGCGAGGCCGACGCCGACGGCGGCGATCACGCCGAGGCGGGAGCGGCGGCGGGGCTCTTCGTCGTACGAGTCGTAGGCGTCGTACGCGGCGGCCCGGCCGGGCGGGGGCGGTGCCTGCGGGGTCTGCAACTGGACCTGTACGGGCGGGGCCGGGGCGAACCGGGGCAACTGCTGGCCGCCGGCCGTGTGCTGGCCCTGCGGCGCCGCGTCGTTCCTGAAGAGACTGTCGAACTCGGCGGGCGGCTGCCGCTCCTCGGCCCCGGCCGGGCGTATGCCGTACGGCGCGTCCTGCGGCACGTCCTGCGGCGCGGCCGGGACCGGCGGCAGGTACTGGGTGGCCTCGGCGCCGCCGCCCGGGGTCTCCGGGGGGAGCGCGCCCGGCGGGCCCGGGGGCACGGGGGCGATGTACTGGGTGGCGTCGGAGGCGCCGGGGGGTGCCGGGGGGACGGGAGCGATGTACTGCGTGGCGTCCGAGGCGTTCGCCGGGGGCGGCGTGAGGTACTGCGTCTCCTCGGCGCCCGCGGGTACGGGGGCGATGTACTGGGTGGCGTCACCGCTCTCCGGGGGCAGCGGCTGCGCCCACCCGTCCTGCCGGGCCTCCCACGGCCGGCCGCCGGGCGGCCAGGGGGCGGACCCGTCGGCGGGCAGCACGACGCCCTCGTGTGCGGGCCGTGCAGCGGGCTGCTGCGGCTCGTCACCCTGTCGGCTCTGCGTCACCGGGACTCCTACGCGTGGGACTACGGAATCGTCGAGTCACGCTACCGGGTCTGTGGGGCGGGGTGCCACGCCGCCTGGTGGGCGGTCCGCACGGCTGGGACGCCCGTTGCCGGCCGGGGGTTCGTGCGCGGCCCGGTGGGTGGTTGCTCGCGCAGTTCCCCGCGCCCCTGTACTGCCGGGGATTCGTCTGCCGGTCGGTGGTGGGCTGGTCGCGCAGTTCCCCGCGCCCCTTCAGGGCCCGGTGGTCGTCTGCGGGTTGTCTGTGGCTGAGCGCGCAGTTCCCCGCGCCCCTAGGTAGTTAGGGGCGCGGGGAACTGCGCGAGCGGCCCACCACTGTCCGCAGACGAAAGCGGAGTTGGGGGCGAGCCCCGTACGGGGGGGGCTCAGGCTGCCTGGAGTTCCAGGCGTGCCCCGAACTCCCGTACCGACGGCTCGTCCGCATACGGCTCCAACCGCTGCTGGAGATCGTCCAGATAGTCCGCCCCCCGGTTCGTCCGCAACGTGGACAACAGCTCCACCGCCCGCGTCCCCGTCGCGCACGCCAGCTCCACCTCCCGCTGCTGCACCTGCGCCGTGGCCAGCAGGACCAGTCCGATCGCCCGGCGCCGCGCCCGTGTCTCGGGGTGGCCCGCGAGGGACTCCTCCGCGCGCCGCGCCGCCGCCTCGGGCTGCCCCAGGTCCCGGTGGCAGTGCGCGAGTTCGTCGGAGAGGTAGGCGTGGTCGAAGTGCGCGATCCACGACGGGTCGTCCCCGGAGTCCGGCGACGAGGACGCCGCCTCCATCGCGGCCAGCGCCCGCCCCGCCACCGTCTGGCAGGTACGCGCGTCCCCGAGCAGCGCGTGCCCGCGCGCCTCCGCCGCGAAGAACATCGCCTCCGCGCGCGGGGTGACCCGGCCCCGGGCCCCCTCCTGCGCCGCCCGCGCCAGTTGCGCGATCTCGCGCGGATTGCCGAGCTGGGCGGCGAGGTGGCTCATGGAGGCGGCCAGGACGTATCCGCCGTACCCCCGGTCCCCGGCCGCCTGGGCGAGCCGCAGCGCCTGGATGTAGTAGCGCTGGGCCAGACCGGGCTGGCCGGTGTCGACCGCCATGTACCCCGCCAGCTCCGTCAGCCGCGCCACCGCCGCGAACAGCTGGCGCCCGACCGTCTCCCGGTACGAACCCGCCAGCAGCCCGGACACCACGCTGTTGAGGTAGTGGACGACCACCGGCCGTACGTGCCCGGAGCCGAACCGGTGGTCGAGATCGACCAGCGCGTCCGTCATCGCCCGCACCGCGTCGACGTCCGCGATCCCGACCCGCTGCCCGGCGTGCCGCGCGACCTGCGCGTCCGCCCCGGTGATCAGCCAGTCGCGGCTGGGCTCGACCAGCGCGGAGGCGGCGACCGTGGAGCCGGTGAGGAAGTCGCGGCGGCCCACGTCGCTGCGCCACAGCTCGCAGACCTGCTCGATCGCGCCGAGGACGGTGGGCGAGAACTGCAGGCCCACCCCCGACGCCAGGTTCTTGCCGTTCGCCATGCCGATCTCGTCGATCGTCACCGTGCGCCCGAGCTTGCGTCCCAGCGCCTCCGCGATGATGCCCGGCGCCCGTCCCCGGGGCTGCTGGCCGCGGAGCCAGCGCGCCACCGATGTCTTGTCGTACCGGAGGTCGAGCCCGCGCTCGGCGCCGACCATGTTGACGCGCCGGGCGAGACCCGCGTTGGAGCACCCGGCTTCCTGGATGAGCGCCTGCAGCCGTTCATTGGGCTGGCGGGCGACTAGCGGCCTGGCTGCCATGTGAACCCCCTGATGCGGCAGTTGATCACTGCTGTGATCACTGCCCTGCGAAAAGGCAGAGAATGCGAAGGAAGCGGAGGGAACGTGGAAAAGTGCAGGAAACGCAGGAAGCGCAAGAAACACAGCATGTGCCGTCAATCGGATGAATGACGGTCACGGGTGATGTCGAACGAACGCGCGCATTGTCCGGTTCCGCTGAGCCCCCCGCTTCTGGTTACCCGCCACGAGAGGCGCAGCCGCACGCGCGCCCCCGTCCATGCACCCATGCGCCCCGGATGCAGGATCGATGCTCCTGCGCCGCCTGTCGCGCGCCCGTAACCCGCGGTGACGGGGGGAGTTGAGTCCTGCGTGGAAGAGACCATCACAGGCACGGAAGCCGCACAGATCCCCAAGCAGCGCGGTGACCAGCTCCTCGACAGCGCGGTGCGGTACGCGGAAGAGCGGCACTGGGACGTGTTCCCCGGCACCTGGCTGGAGGCGGCCGAGGGCGTGGAGCACTGCTCCTGCGGCGACGCCGCCTGCCCCGCGCCGGGGGCGCACCCGTCCCGGCCGGACTGGGCGAGCCAGGCCACGGGCAGCGCGGTGGCCGCCCGCCGTCTGTGGTCGAAGCAGCCGAAGGCGTCGATCCTGCTCCCCACCGGCCGCACCTTCGACGCGATCGACGTCCCCGAGTCGGCCGGCTTCCTGGCGCTCGCCCGCATGGAGCGCATGGAGCTCACGCTCGGCCCGGTGACCTGCACCCCGGACCGCCGGATGCTGTTCTTCGTGCTGCCCGGAGCCTGCGCGAAGGTCCCCGACCTGGTGCGCCGGCTGGGCTGGACGGCGTCCTCGATCGACCTGGTCACCCGCGGCGAGGGGGAGTACGTGGCGGCGCCCCCGACCCGGGTCGGGGGCCGTGGCGCGGTGCAGTGGGCCCGCCGCCCCACCCCCGCCAACCGCTGGCTGCCCGACGCGGAGGAGCTGATCAGCCCCGTCGCGTACGCCTGCGGACGCGAGGCCGCCGCCGCCCGGGGCCGCCGCTCGTAGGCTGTTCCCGAGGCCGTACGGACGTACGGACGGGGACGAAAGGCGCACCACCATGCCGGACCAGGCATTCGACGGCGGCTCCGCTGCGGCGGAACCGGCACCCGCGGGGCAGTTGCCGCCCGCCGTCCGGGTCAGCGATCTGTGGAAGCGCTTCGGCGACCAGATCGCCGTCGCCGGGATCGATCTGGAGCTGCCGGCGGGCAAGTTCATCGGTCTGGTCGGGCCGAACGGGGCGGGCAAGACCACCACCCTGTCGATGGTGACCGGCCTGCTCCGCCCCGACCGGGGCACCGTCGAGATCGGCGGGCACGAGGTGTGGCGCGACCCGGTCGCGGTGAAGTCCCGGATCGGCGTGCTGCCCGAGGGGCTGCGGCTCTTCGAGCGCCTCACCGGCCGCGAACTGCTGGGCTACACCGGCCGGCTGCGCGGACTGCCGGGCGCCGAGGTCGACAAGCGGGCCACCCAGCTCCTGGACGTGCTGGACCTGGCGGGCTCCCAGCACAAGCTCGTCGTGGACTACTCCACGGGGATGCGCAAGAAGATCGGGCTCGCGGCGGCGCTGCTGCACAACCCCGAAGTGCTCTTCCTCGACGAGCCGTTCGAGGGCGTCGACCCGGTGTCGGCGGCCACCATCCGCCGCGTCCTGGAGCGCTACACCGCCTCCGGCGCGACCGTCGTCTTCTCCAGCCATGTCATGGAGCTCGTGGAGTCGCTGTGCGACTGGGTCGCGGTGATGGCGGCGGGGCGCATCCGCGCGCAGGGCACGCTCGCGGAGGTGCGGGGCAGCGCCAGCTCGCTCCAGAGCGCCTTCCTCGAACTCGTGGGCGCCCACGGCCGCGACACCGGTGACACCCTCGACTGGCTCGGCGGCGGTGCGGCCCGATGAGCACCGCGCACACGGCACCGACGGCGCCCGCGTCCCCGGGCGCGCCCTTGCTCGTCCCGCTCTTCGTGCGGCTGAAGCTGTCACTGCTCAGGAACGGCCTGCGGCAGTCCGGCGGGCGCCGCGCCGCCTACATCACCTCCGTCGTCCTCGCCCTGCTCTTCGCCGCCCTCCAGCTCCTCGGTCTGGTGGCGCTGCGCGGCGACGCGCACGCGGGCACGGTGGCCGTCATGGTCGCCGCCGTCCTCGCGCTCGCCTGGGCGGTGATGCCGCTCTTCTTCCCCAGCGGTGACGAGACGCTGGACGCGACCCGGCTGGTGATGCTGCCGCTGCGCCCGCGCCCCCTGATCGTGGCGCTGCTGGCGGCCTCCCTGGTCGGTATCGGGCCGCTGTTCACGCTCTGCCTCACGCTGGGCGCGGCGCTCGCGGTGGCCCGGAGCGGGGCGGCGGCCGGGGTCGCGGTCGTCGCCGTACCGCTGACGATCCTGGTGTGCGTGGCGCTCGCGCGGACGGTGGCGACGGCCAACACCCGTCTGCTGACCTCCCGCAAGGGCCGCGACCTCGCCGTCCTGAGCGGTCTGGTGATCGCCATCGGCTTCCAGTTCGTCAACTTCGGCGTGCAGAAGCTCGGCGACTCCGGCGGCCTCTCCGCCCTCGACCCGGTCGCGGACGTGCTGCGCTGGCTGCCGCCCGCCGCCGCGATCGGCGCGGTCGAGGCGACGGGCGACGGCGCGTACGGACGGGCCGCCGCGCAACTCCTGCTGACGGCGGTGGCCCTGGCGGCCCTGCTGTACGCCTGGCAGCGCTCGCTGGTGCGGCTGATGACGAGCCCGGACAGCTCGACCCTGCGCCCCGCCGACTCCGCCCGCGAGCGGGCCGGACGGCCCGGCCCGGCCGCCCTGCTGCCCGAGGGCCGCACCGGCACCGTGATGCTGCGCACCCTGCGCTACGCCTGGCGCGACCCCAAGACCAAGGCGGCGTGGATCACCTCGCTCGCCCTGGGTCTGATCGTCCCGGTCGTCAACGCCCTCCAGGGCAACGGCACGGTGTACTTCGCCTCGTTCGGCGCGTTCATGCTGGGCGCCCAGATGTCCAACCAGTTCGGGCAGGACACCTCGGCGTTCTGGATGGTCGTCCAGACGGTCTCCTCCTCCCGGGACGCCTTCCTGGAGCTGCGCGCCCGCGCCCTGGCCATCGCGCTGGTGACGGTGCCGGACACCGTCCTGGTCGCGGTGGTCACGGCCTCGCTGGTCGGCAACTGGGGCGCCTTCCCGCAGGCGTTGGGGCTCTCGCTGGGGCTGCTCGGGGCGATGCTCGGTACGGGCGCGGTCGCCTCGGCGCTGTTCCCGTACTCGATCCCGCAGGACAGCCGCAAGAACGTGGCGCCGGGCCAGGGCGGGATCGCGTCCCTGGCGATCCTCGGCGGGATGCTCACCAGCGCGCTGCTCTGCGCGCCGCTGATCGCCCTGACGGTCTGGCTGCACGTCTCGGACCGGCACGGCGCGCTGTGGCTGCTGCTGCCGCTGGGGGCGGTGTACGCGGTGCTCGTCGCGTACACCGGGCTGCGGGCGGCGGCCCCGCGCACCGCGAGGCGGCTGCCGGAGATCCTCGCGGCGGTCAGCCGGGGCTGATTCAGGGCTCCGACGGGACCGGATGCTCGGCCGTCTCCCGGAGGAACGGCTCGACCGCCGCGCGCCAGGCCTCCGGCTGGTCGTAGTGGACGAGGTGGCCGGCGCCGTCCACCTCCGCGTACCTCCCCCGGGGCAGGACGCGGACCATCTCCTGGGCCTCGGCGCGGCCGAGCTCGCCGTCGAGGCCCCGGACCACCAGCGCCGGGCAGCGGACCTGCGCCAGCTCCTCCCAGTGGGCGTCGAACACCCAGGTCTCGCGGGACTTCAGCATCTGGCGGCGGGAGAAGACGGGACGCCAGCCGTCGGCGCGCTCGGCCATCACCTCGGCGAAGAAGTCACCGCGCGAGGGGCTGGGGCGCTCGACCCACGGGTCGTCCTCGCCGAACCACTTCCGTACGTCCGCGAGCGTCGCGAAGGGCACCGGCCAGGACTTGAACCAGTCCTCCCACTCGCGCTGCGAGGCCGTGCCGAGCGCCGAGGCGCGCATGTCGCAGATGACCAGCGCCCGGACCAGGTCGGGGCGGCGGGCGGCGAGCTGCCAGGCGGTGAGGGCGCCCATGGAGTGGCCGACGAGGGCGACCGGGGCGAGGCCGAGCTGCTCGATCGCCGCCTCGGCGTCCGCCACATAGGCCTCGCGGGTGAAGGGGCCGTCGGCGGGCTTGTCGCTGCGGCCGTGGCCGCGCTGGTCGAGGGCGACCGGGCGGTGCTTCTCGCCGAGCCAGCGGGCGGTGGGCGCCCAGTGGGCGGCGCGGCCCATCAGTCCGTGGAGCAGTAACACCCCGGGTGCGGCCCGGTCGCTGTCCCCGCGGTCCTTGGGCGGGTCCGCGAACTCCCAGGCAGCGAGGCGTACGCCATCGGATCCCGTCACGTCGCTGCGTCGCGCCATCTGTCAGGCACCCCCTTCAGCCCCCGAAGCCCTGGGCCGGTCTGGAGTCAGTTCACCGCAGGGTATCGAACCTCTATTCGAAAACTCGCGTCTCTCCCGCAACACCCCTCGTTCGAGTGACCGGTCTCAAGGATTGACGGGCCGCCCCGAGGGGAGATCTTCTGCGGGAGGCGGGCGGCCACGCTGGGACAGAACGGCCGGCCCGAGGGAGCTGACCCCGAGAGCTCGGGGCTCCGGGTCAGCAGCGGGGAGGGCAGGCCCCGGCGCCGCAGGGCGCCGGGGCCCTCTGCTGCTCCACGGGACGGGGCCGTACGGAAGGAAGCCGTACGGGTCGCGGGCTCACCGCGAACGGCGCGGAGGGGCGTGACGTTACGGCGCGTGGCGCCGCGGGGCGTGGCTTCCGGCATGGTCTCCACTCTCCCCTCCCTCGCGGGCCGTACGCCCTCCGGCTCCCCCGGGCCCGGCTCCAGGCCCGGCTTCGGGCCCTTCAGGTCATATGCCTCACCCGACAGCGTGGCACGCGAACCGCCCGTCCGCTGCCGATCCGACGGGAAAAGAACGGGCGGGGACGGCGCCCGGCCCGCTCTCCCAACTCCCTTGTGCCCCAACGGAACGGGGGCGATGCCGCACACCCTCGCGACTTCGCCCCCGGCTCCGTGAAGTCCGCCCTACCGCTTGGCCACGAAGACATGCGAGGCCACGTCCGCGCCCAGCTCGGCCGCCTCGCCGCTGCTGCCGACCAGGACGCCGCCCGGGGAGGACGTCACGCTGACGACCGCGCCGGGCTGCACACCCGCGCGCCGCAGCGTGTACATCAGCTGGGCGTCGGTCTGGATGGGCTCGCCGATGCGGCGCACCACGACCGTCATGCCGTCGTCCGTCGGCTGCAGCTCGTTGAGGCTGATGATGCCGTCCTCCAGGAAGGCGTCGGCCTCGGCCTTCTCGCCCAGCTCCTCAAGGCCCGGGATCGGGTTCCCGTACGGCGACTCGGTCGGGTGGCGCAGCAGCTCCAGCACACGGCGCTCCACCGCCTCGCTCATCACGTGCTCCCAGCGGCAGGCCTCGGCGTGCACCTGCTCCCACTCCAGGCCGATCACGTCGACGAGCAGGCACTCCGCGAGCCGGTGCTTGCGCATGACGCGGGTGGCCAGGCGGCGGCCCTCCTCGGTGAGCTCCAGGTGCCGGTCGCCCGCGACCTGGACCAGGCCGTCGCGCTCCATGCGGGCGACCGTCTGGCTCACGGTCGGCCCACTCTGGTCGAGTCGCTCCGCGATCCGGGCGCGCATGGGGACCACACCCTCTTCCTCAAGTTCGAGGATGGTGCGGAGATACATCTCCGTCGTGTCGATCAGTCCGGACATACGTGCCCCTCGATGCTGTGAATGTCGAAAACACTCGTGCGCTGGCCCTGGCTCAATTCTGACGCATGGCACTGACAACCGTGCCCCGGCCGCGAACGGCCCGTGCGGCGGGCCGCGACCGGGCGGATGCCGGGCGTATTGACACGGCAATGGTCCAGACCGCAACGTGTGCGGCGGCACGGACTATTCCCATTCCCCCAGCATTCCCCCGGAAAGGGCCCAGGCGATGAGCGAGAGCAAACTGGCCGGTCAGTTCTTCGACGCCGCCATCGGGCTGCTCCAGCGGGTACGGGACGAGGAGGGCGGGAACGTCGCCGCCGCCGGTACCGCCATCGCGGACACCGTGGCGGCGGGCGGCCGTCTGTTCGCCTTCGGCGCCGGGCACTCCTCGCTGGCCGCGCAGGACGTGGTCTACCGGGCCGGGGGGCTCGCCCTGATGAACCTCCTCGCGGTGCCGGGCACGGTCGGGGTGGACGTGACGCCCGCGACGCTGGGCTCCGCGCTGGAGCGGGTGGACGGGCTGGCGGGCGCGGTCCTGGACTCCAGCCCCGCGAAGCCCGGCGACGTCCTGGTGGTCGTCTCGCTCTCCGGGCGCAACTCGCTGCCGGTCGAGATGGCGATGAACGCACGGGCGCTGGGTCTGAAGGTCATCGGCGTGACGTCGCTGGCGTACACCGAGAGCACCAAGTCGCGGCACGTGTCGGGGACGTTCCTGCGCGACCACTGCGACATCGTCCTCGACAGCAAGATCGCGATCGGTGACGCGGAACTCACCCACGAGGCGGTCCCGGCGCCGTTCGCGCCCGCCTCGACGGTGGTCACGAGTGCGCTGATGCAGGCGATGATGGCCGCCGCCGCGGAGTCCCTCGCGGAGCGCGGCCTCGAACCGCCGCTGCTGCGGTCGGGGAACGTGGACGGGGGCCACGAGTGGAACGGGCGGGTGCTGGCGGAGTACGGGGACCGGATCTTCTTCCGGCACTGAGCCGGGCGGGGCGCGGCGCGGCCGGGGCGGCACGAGGCCCGGGGCCCGCCCCGGAAGGCTCGGGCAACCGGCGGGGTTAGGGCAACGGGCGGGTTCAGGGCATGGGCGGGTTCAGGGCACGGGCGGGGTGGGGGACAGCGCCCGGGACAGGTCCAGGGACGCGCCCACCCGCACCGCCACACTCTCCGCGAACACCGCGTCCGGCCGCTCGAACGCGGGCCTGCCGGGCCCCCGGAGGAACGTGAGGACCCCCAGCGTGCGGCCCCGGCTGCGCAGCACCGTGCACAGGGCGTGCCGTGCGTCCGGCGGCCACTGGCGCTCCCCCGCCCACCCGTCGGCCCCGCTGGCCCGCACCGACCCGATCCGGTCGACCGCCTGGAGCGCGGGGTGACCGGGCGCGTACCGCACCGGGAAGCCGCCGCCCGCCACCGCCGCGACGGGGCCGGGCGCGCTCGCCGGGGAGGCCGCCGTCCGTACCAGCCGCTCCCCCGCCACCACGTCCACCAGCGCGTGTTCGGCGAATCCGGCGAGCGCGAAGTCGAGGTACGCCATCGCCGCCTCCTCCGGGTCCTCGCACTCCGCGGCCGTACGCGCCGCCCGGTACAGCTGGTTCCAGCGGAAGCGCAGCCGGTCCGCCTCCTGCTCTGCCAGCTTGGCGTCGGTCACGTCCTGGAAGAGCCAGGCGACGCCCAGCGGGACCGGCTCCTCCGCCAGCGGTGAGGCCAGCCGCAGGAAGCCGCTGCGCCAGCAGCGCCGGCGCTCGCCCTCGGTGGCGCGCAGCGTCACCCACAGCTCGGCGGGCGAGGCGGGGGCGCCCTCCGCGAGGACGTGGTGGAGGGCGCCCTCCAGCTCCTCCACGCCCTGGGTGATCAGTTCGCCGAGGGGGCGGCCGAGCAGCGTGCCGCGTCCGGTCCCCAGCGCCCGCGCCGCGTACGCGTTGACGACGGTGGGGCGCAGATCCACGTCCACCAGGACGACGCCCCACGACCCGTCCTCGAACAGTGCCTCGCTGAGCGCGATGGAGCGCTCCAGGTCGATCTGCGCGTGCACCTCGCTGAAGGCGCAGTACACGCCCGCCGGTCTGCCGTCCGCGCCCCGGACCCCGGCCGACTGCGTCCGTACGAGGACCCGTCCGCCGTCCTTCGTCAGCAGCGCGAACTCGTGGACCTGGCGGCCGGGTG
Organism: Streptomyces sp. NPDC031670; assembly: GCF_055580545.1. Taxonomy (NCBI): domain Bacteria; kingdom Bacillati; phylum Actinomycetota; class Actinomycetes; order Kitasatosporales; family Streptomycetaceae; genus Streptomyces; species Streptomyces sp. NPDC031670. The sequence goes on from NZ_JBVILC010000002.1 coordinate 85,505, forward strand.
CCTCCATCGCGGCCATCAGACGGCCCTCGATCTCGCCCGCGTCGGCGGCCCGGACCGCCCAGCCGGCGAAGCCCTGGCGGCCGACGGCCTCCCGCGCGCTCCAGCCGAGGATGCGCTCGGCCTCGCGGTTCCAGTGCGTGACCACGCCTGCCGCGTCGAACGCGCACAGCGCGGCGTCCATGCCGTCGAGCAGCGCGGCGAGCAGGTCGCCGCCGTGCTCGGGCCCGGGGGCGGCACCGGGGCCGTGGTCGTCGCCCCGGTCCGGCTCGTCGGGACCGAGGGCGTTGGTGGTCTCACTCCGGGAAGCACTCATCCTGGCACCCCCTGCAGGACGTGTCGCCGCGTCACACCGACGCGCCGACGCACCGACGCGCGTCAGATCATTGAACTGGAACGTGACGCATCCCACAGCGACTTCTCCGAAATCGCCGTACCGGAGGGATCGTTTTTCGACGCCGACGCGGCGCAGGCGGGCGGCCCCGCTCCCCCGCCCCGGCGGGTGGGCGCCGTGCTCCGGCGCACCTCGCCGTCCCCGCGTCCGCCGGCCGGGGGGTCCCCGCGGTCCGGGCGGTCCCGGCCGTACCGCTGCGCACAGTGGCTTGGACCGTACCCACCGTAAAGTCCTTTCCGGCCCGGGGCTCTTCGAACATAGTGGCGCCCATGAGCTCTCTTGTACGTCATACGACGTTCGACTGCACCGACGCCTACACCCTGGCCACCTTCTGGGCCGCGGCCCTCGACGGCCGGATCAGCGACGAGGACTTCCCCGGCGATCCGGAGGCCACGGTGACCGCCGAGGGCGCCACGCTCCTGTTCGTGACGGTCACCGACGCCAAGACCGTGAAGAACCGCGTCCACCTCGACCTCCAGCCGCAGGACCGCACCCGCGACGAGGAGGTGGACCGGCTGCTCGCGCTGGGCGCCACCCTGGTCGGTGACCACCGCCGCCCCGACGGCTCGGGGTGGGTGACGCTGGCGGACGTGGAGGGCAACGAGTTCTGCGTCGAGCGGTCGGCCGGGGAACGGGCCGAATAATTCGGTTGTCGCGCCGGGTGCGGCTTCCTAATGTGTGGTGCACACGAGAAGGGGGTGGTTCGGCAGATGTATGGATACCGGACGCGTGAGGTGACTGCGGGCTAGCGCCTGCCAGTCGCACACTTTGTGTGGTGCCGGCACGTCGCCGGCCGAAATTCCCAGCAGTCACCGACCCGCGGGCTCGCCGGTACGTCCGGCCGGCTCCTCTCCGGAGGAACCCGAGCCCGCGGGTTTCTGCGTGTCCGGCCCCGGACGGACGGTCTACGGGGCGAGCCGCTCCACCCGCCAGGTGTCCGGGCCGGGCGCCGCGGGCACATAGCGCAGCCGGTCGTGCAGCCGGTTCTCGTGGCCCTGCCAGAACTCCACCGCCTCCGGGACCACCCGGAAGCCGCCCCACTGCGGCGGGAGGGGGACCTCGGTGCCCTCGGGGTAGCGGGCCGCCAGCTCCTCGTAACGGTCGGTCAGCTCCGCGCGGGAGGCGAGCGGGGCCGACTGCGGGCTCGCCCAGGCGCCGAGCCGCGAGCCGTGCGGGCGGACCCGGAAGTACGCCTCGGTCTCCTCCCGCGTGATGTGCGCCGCCGTGCCCTCCACGATGACCTGGCGGGAGATCTGGTGCCAGGGGAAGAGCAGTGAGACATGGGGGTTGGCCGCCAGCTCGCGGCCCTTGCGGGAGGCGTAGTTCGTGTAGAAGACGAAGCCCTCCTCGTCGTAGGCCTTCAGCAGGACCGTGCGGGTGGACGGCCGGCCGTCGGGGGTGGCGGTGGCGACGACCATGGCGTTCGGCTCGTGCAGCCCCGCGGTGACGGCCTCCTTGAACCAGCGCGCGAACTGGGCCATGGGGGTGGCGGCGAGGTCCGCCTCGTCCAGGAGCGTGGTGCGGTACTGGCGGCGCATGGCGGCGGGGTCGTGATCGGTCACGGCGTCATCCTGCCGCAGGACGGCGCGGGCGCGCCCGGCCGCCCCGGCATGGCACGGCGTGTCAGTTTTCCCGGCACGGAGGGTCGCCAACCCTCCGCGTGGCAAATGGGGCAGTGTGCCGGATGTCACGCTTCCCCGCACCCGTCGGACCCGCCAAACTCTCCGCTGGGCCACTGTGGCCCCCCTACGACCCGGTGGGTGATGTTCCACCGCGCACGGGGCATCACGGGGGGAGGGGCGCCCCCCTGCCCGACCATTCCCGCAGCTGTCGCACGCATCACGAGGAGCCGCCTGATGTCCGACTTCGTACCCGGACTTGAAGGAGTCGTCGCGTTCGAGACGGAGATCGCCGAACCCGACAAGGAAGGCGGTGCTCTGCGGTACCGGGGCGTCGACATCGAGGATCTCGTCGGCCATGTGTCGTTCGGGAACGTCTGGGGACTGCTCGTCGACGGCGCCTTCAACCCCGGTCTGCCGCCCGCCGAGCCGTTCCCGATCCCGGTCCACTCCGGCGACATCCGCGTCGACGTGCAGTCCGCGCTGGCGATGCTCGCGCCCGTCTGGGGGCTGAAGCCGCTGCTCGACATCGACGAGCGCACCGCCCGCGACGACCTGGCGCGCGCCGCCGTCATGGCGCTCTCCTACGTCGCCCAGTCGGCGCGCGGCCAGGGGCTGCCGATGGTGCCGCAGAGCGAGATCGACAAGGCGGAGTCGGTGGTCGAGCGGTTCATGATCCGCTGGCGCGGCGAGCCGGACCCCAAGCACGTCAAGGCCGTTGACGCGTACTGGACCTCCGCCGCCGAGCACGGCATGAACGCCTCGACGTTCACCGCCCGTGTCATCGCCTCCACCGGCGCCGACGTCGCCGCCGCGCTCTCCGGCGCGGTGGGCGCGATGTCCGGCCCGCTGCACGGCGGCGCCCCCTCCCGCGTGCTGGGCATGATCGAGGAGATCGAGCGGACCGGCGACGCCACGGCGTACGTGAAGAAGGCCCTGGACAAGGGCGAGCGCCTGATGGGCTTCGGCCACCGCGTCTACCGCGCCGAGGACCCCCGCGCGCGGGTGCTGCGCCGCACCGCCAAGGAGCTGGACGCGCCCCGCTTCGAGGTCGCCGAGGCGCTGGAGAAGGCCGCGCTGGAAGAGCTGCACGCCCGCCGCCCCGACCGGGTGCTGGCCACGAACGTGGAGTTCTGGGCGGCGATCATGCTGGACTTCGCGGAGGTCCCGGCGCACATGTTCACGTCGATGTTCACCTGCGCCCGTACGGCGGGCTGGTCGGCCCACATCCTGGAGCAGAAGCGGACGGGCCGCCTGGTGCGCCCCTCGGCCCGCTACGTCGGCCCGGGCCCGCGCGACCCGCGCGAGGTGGAGGGGTACGGGGACATCCGGGCCTGAGCCCGCTCCCGCGATCCGGTACGTGTGGCGCCGCCCCGGGGACGGGGGCGGCGCCACACGTGTGTGCGGGCCCACCGGACCCCCATGATCATTTGTCGGTGCGGTTCGGTAGGGTTTTCGCTGTATCAACCCCCCGCAACGGGCCCTCACGGCCCGGGATTTGGAGTGCCCGCATGCGTCGCACCCTCACCACCGTCCTGTCCGCCGCGCTGCTCGTCGGCGGTCTGACCGTGACCGTCGCGCCCGCCGCGCAGGCCGGCATCATCACCTGCGAGCCGGCCCAGCTGCGCCAGCAGGCCGCCCAGCTCGACCGGAAGGCCGACGAGCTGCAGCACCTGGGCGAGCGCACCGCCGCCGCCAGGGCGCACCAGAACGCCGAGGCGCTCCGCCGCCAGGCCAAGGCCTGCGAGGACGCGGAGAACAACGCCCACTGATCACACGTCAGGGGTGCGGGGGCCGGGCACTCGCCCGGCCCCCGTTCTCATATCCGTCCGGCCGCCGGCCCCAGCGCCCCGTCCACCAGCTCCGCCCACTGCGCCACGACCCGCTCGCGCCGCGCCCCGTCGTCGGTGAGGAGGTTGGCCAGGCCCAGGCCCCGGGCCATGTCGAGCAGGCCCTGGACCGTCTCGCGCACCCCCGGCACCGACTCGTCCGCGCCGAGCAGCGCCACCGCGATACGGTGCGACTCCCGGCCCACCCGGGCCTCCAGCTCCCGCACCCGCGCGTGCAGCTGGGGCTCGTTGGCGGCGGCCACCCACAGATGCAGCGCGGCCCGGAACAGCGGGCCCGTGTACAGGTCGACGAGGCCGGCGACCACGGTGCGGCGGTCGGTGGGACCCAGGGCCCGCAGCGCCGAGGAGCGCTCCTCGGCGACGTACTCGACGGCCGCCGTGAACAGGTCCTCGCGCGTGGGGAAGTGGTGCTGCGCCGCACCGCGCGACACACCCGCCCGCTCCGCCACGACCGACACCGTCGAGCCCGTCCAGCCGTGTTCGGCCAGGCAGGCCACCGCCGCCTCCAGCAGACGCTGCCGGGTCGCCCGGCTGCGGTCCTGCTTGGGGCTCTTGGCGGCGGACATCACCACACCCATACGGGATCCCGTCGTTCCAGGAACGCGGTCACGCCCTCCCGCGCCTCGTCCGAGGCGAACAGGGCCGCCGATCGCGCGCTCAGCTCTTGCGTCCAGCGGTCGAATGTCTCCACCACGGTAGCCGTGACCAGTGCCTTCGACGCGGCCAGACCCTGCGGGGAGGCCCGGCGCAGCCCGTCGAGGACGTGTGCGAGGGCCGCGTCCACGTCCTCGGCCGCCTCCGTGAGCAGCCCGGCCCGTACCGCCTCGGCCGCCCCGAACCGCTCCCCCGTCAGGTAGTAGCGCCCGGCGGCGCGCGGGTCCATCCGGGGCAGCAGCGGCATGGAGATCACGGCGGGGGCGAGCCCGAGCCGCGACTCGGTGAAGGCGTACGAGGAGTCCGGGCCCGCCACCGCGATGTCGCAGGCCCCCAGCAGCCCGAGCCCGCCGGCCCGGACATGGCCGGTCACCCGCGCCACGACCGGCTTGGGCAGCTCGACCACGGCCCGCAGCAGTGCCGTGAACGCGGCCGGGTCGGGCGGCGCCTTGAGGTCGGCGCCCGCGCAGAAGGCGGTGCCGGTGTGGGTGAGCAGGACGGCCCGGACGCCCGGGTCCCGGCCGCAGTCGGCCAGCGCGGCGCCGAGCTCGCCGACGAGCCCCGCCGACAGGGCGTTGCGGTTGGCGGGCGAATCGAGGGCGAGGGTCTCGATCCCCCGCTCCCGCGACCGCTGTACGTAGGTCATGTGCTGCTCCTGGTACGGCTAGTACGACTTGGGAAGCCCCAGCGTCCGGTGCGAGACATAGTTGAGGATCATCTCCCGGCTGACCGGCGCTATCCGGGCCACCCGGGCCGCCGTGACCAGCGCCGCGAGCCCGTACTCCCGGGTGAGGCCGTTGCCGCCGAGGGTGTGCACGGCCTGGTCGACGGCCCTGACGCAGGCCTCGGCCGCCGCGTACTTGGCCATGTTGGCGGCCTCGCCCGCGCCCGCGTCGTCGCCCGCGTCGTAGAGCGCGGCGGCCCGCTGCGTCATCAGCCGGGCCAGCTCCAGTTCGATGTGGGCCCGGGCGAGCGGATGGGCGATGGCCTGGTGGGCGCCGATGGGCGCCTTCCACACCTGCCGCTCGCGCGCGTACGCGACCGCGCGGGCCAGCGCGTAACGGCCCATGCCGATCGCGAACGCGGCCGTCATGATCCGTTCGGGGTTGAGCCCGGCGAAGAGCTGGAGCAGACCGGCGTCCTGGTGGCCGACGAGCGCCTCGGCGGGCAGCCGCACCTCGTCGAGGACGAGCTCGAACTGCTTCTCCTGGGCGTGGAGTTCCATGTCGATCAGGGAGCGCCCGAAGCCCGGGGCATCGCGCGGGACGATGAACAGGCACGGCTTCAGACTTCCCGTCCGCGCGTCCTCGGTGCGGCCGACGATCAGGGTGGCGTCCGCGATGTCCACACCGGAGACGAAGACCTTGCGGCCGGTGAGGATCCAGCCGCCGCTCTCCTCGTCGCGGCGGGCGGTGGTGGTGATGCGGTGCGAGTTGGAGCCCGCGTCCGGCTCGGTGATGCCGAAAGCCATGGTCCGCGAGCCGTCCGCGAGCCCCGGCAGCCATGCGCGCCTCTGCTCCTCGGTGCCGAAGCGGGCGATGACCGTGCCGCAGATCGCGGGCGAGACGACCATCATCAGCAGCGGGCACCCGGCGGCCCCCAGCTCCTCCAGGACGATGGACAGCTCGGCCATGCCGCCGCCCCCGCCGCCGTACTCCTCGGGCAGGTTCACGCCCAGGTAGCCGAGCTCGGCGGCCTCGGCCCACAGCGCCTCCCGCTGGTGGTTCTGGCCGTGCCGCCGCCCCAGGGCCGCGACGGCGGCCCGCAGGTCCTTGAGTTCCGGGCTCTCCACGGCACTGCTGCGTACGGAAGTCATGACGGCTGGTCCTCCTGTGCGACGGGGGCGTCCTGGACGACGGCGAGCAGGGCGCCGACCTCGACCTGGCGGCCGGGAACGGCGTGGAGCACGGTGAGCGTGCCGGTGGCGGGGGCGGTGATCGGGTGGGTCATCTTCATCGCCTCCAGCCAGATCAGCGGCTGTCCGGCGGTGACACGGGCCCCTTCGGCGAGCCCGTCCGCGACCCGGACGACCACGCCCGGCATCGGCGCGAGCAGCGATCCGGGGGCGAGCAGGTCGCCGGGGCCGGTGAAGCGGGGGTGCGCGGTGAGCGTGTACGAGCCGGTGGCGGTGTCGACGTACACCCGGTCGCCGTAGCGGGCGACACGGAAGTCCCGTGAGACGCCATCCACTTCGAGCCGTACGCGGCCGGGTTCGCACGTCTGGAGGCGTACGTCCGGGAAGTCCTCGGCGACCGGGCCCCGGCGGGTGAGGCGGTAGCGGATCTCATGGTCGCCGTACCGCTTGCTCTGCGGCTGCGACGACAGGTTGCGCCAGCCCCCGCCGAAGCGGGAGGCGCGGCCCGCCGCGTCCGCCAGGGCGGCGGCGAGGGCCGCGTGCGCCTCCCCGGGGCGCGGTTCGGTGAGGGCGGGCAGATGACGGTCGTAGAAGCCGGTGTCGACGCGGCCGGTGGTGAAGTCCGGGTGGCGCAGTGAGCGGACGAGCAGGTCGCGGTTGGTGCCGGGCCCGTGCACCTCGGCCCGTTCGAGGGCGCGGGCGAGTTCGCGTACGGCGGCGGCGCGGCTGGGGGCGTGGACGACGGCCTTGGCGAGCATGGCGTCGTAGTGGACGCCGACGGTGTCGCCGTCGCCGTAGCCCCGGTCCAGCCGGACCCCGGGTACGTCGAGGCGGTGCAGCACCCCGCTCTGCGGGGTCCAGCCGTTCGCCGGGTCCTCCGCGTACAGCCGCGCCTCGACGGCGTGCCCCACGGGCTCGGGCGGCTCGGCGGGCAGGGCCGCGCCCTCGGCGACGTGGAGCTGGAGCGCGACCAGGTCGATCCCGAACACGGCCTCGGTGACGGGGTGTTCGACCTGGAGGCGGGTGTTCATCTCCAGGAAGTACGCGCGGCCGTGCGGGTCCACCAGGAACTCGACCGTGCCCGCGCCCCGGTAGGAGACGGCCCGTGCGGCGGCCACGGCGGCGGTGCGCAGCCGGGTGCGCAGGGCCTCGGGCAGTCCGGGCGCGGGGGACTCCTCGATGACCTTCTGATGGCGGCGCTGGAGCGAGCAGTCGCGGGTGCCGAGCGCCCAGACCGTGCCGTGCGCGTCGGCCATGATCTGCACCTCGACATGGCGTCCGCGCTCCACGTACGGCTCCGCGAACACCTCGCCGTCCCCGAACGCGGACCGCGCCTCGGCGGACGCGGCGGCCAACTCCGCCTCCAGCGCGCCGAGTTCCCGGACGACCCGCATCCCGCGTCCGCCGCCGCCCGCCGCCGCCTTCAGGAGCAGCGGCAGATCGGCGCCGGTGGCCTTCGCCGGGTCGACGGGCGCGAGCAGCGGCACCCCGGCCGCCCGCAACAGCTCCTTGGCGCGGGTCTTGGAGGCCATCGCCTCCACCGCCGCCGGGGGCGGGCCGATCCAGGTGAGCCCCGCGTCGAGGACGGCCTGGGCGAACCCGGCGCTCTCGGAGAGGAACCCGTACCCCGGGTGCACGGCGTCCGCGCCCGCCGCGAGGGCGGCCTTCACGATCAGGTCGCCGCGCAGATACGTCTCGGCGGGCGCGGCTCCCGGCAGCCGCACGGCGGCGTCGGCCTCCCGGACGTAACGCAGCGACGCGTCCGGGTCGGAGTGCACGGCGACCGTGGATATGCCCAGGTCACGGCAGGTGCGGAAGACCCGGGAGGCTATCTCGGCCCGGTTGGCGACAAGAACGGACTGGATCATCAGCGCCTCACATCCTGAAGATGCCGAAGCCGCCGCGCGCGCCTTCGACCGGGGCCGTGTGGACGGCGGACAGACAGATGCCGAGGACCGTGCGGGTGTCGCGGGGGTCGATGACGCCGTCGTCGTAGAGCCGCCCGGACAGGAACACCGGCAGCGACTCGGCCTCGATCTGCCGCTCGACCATGGCGCGCAGCCCCGCGTCCGCCTCCTCGTCGTACGGCTGTCCCTTGGCCAGCGCGGAGGCGCGGGCGACGATCGAGAGGACCCCGGCGAGCTGCTGCGGCCCCATGACGGCGGACTTGGCGCCGGGCCAGGCGAAGAGGAACCGGGGATCGTAGGCGCGCCCGCACATGCCGTAGTGCCCGGCGCCGTAGGAGGCGCCCATGAGCACCGACAGATGCGGCACCTTCGAGTTGCTGACCGCGTTGATCATCATGGCGCCGTGCTTGATGATCCCGCCCTGCTCGTACTCCCTGCCCACCATGTAGCCGGTGGTGTTGTGCAGGAACAGCAGCGGGATGTCGCGCTGGTTGGCGAGCTGGATGAACTGGGCGGCCTTCTGCGACTCGGCGGAGAACAGCACGCCCTGGGCGTTGGCGAGGATGCCGACGGGATAGCCGTGCAGCCGCGCCCAGCCGGTGACCAGGCTGGGCCCGTAGAGCGGCTTGAACTCGTCGAAGTCGGAGCCGTCGACGATCCGGGCGATCACCTCGCGCGGGTCGAACGGCGTCCTGAGGTCCCCGGGCACGATCCCCAGCAGCTCGTCCTCGTCGTACTTGGGCGGCTCGTACACCGGGTCCGGGTCGGGGTGCGCCTTGCGGTGGTTGAGGCGGGCGACGATCCGCCGGGCCCGGCGCAGGGCGTCGTGCTCGTCCACCGCGTAGTGGTCGGCGAGGCCGGAGGTACGGGCGTGCATCTCGGCGCCGCCCAGCGACTCGTCGTCGCTCTCCTCGCCGGTGGCCATCTTCACCAGCGGGGGCCCGCCGAGGAAGACCTTCGACCGCTCCTTGATCATGACGGTGTGGTCGGACATCCCCGGTACGTACGCGCCACCGGCGGTCGAGTTGCCGAAGACCACCGCGATGGTGGGGATACCGGCGGCGGAGAGCCGGGTGAGGTCGCGGAAGAGCGCCCCGCCCGGGATGAAGATCTCCTTCTGGGAGGGCAGATCGGCGCCGCCGGACTCCACCAGGCTGATACAGGGCAGCCGGTTGGCGTACGCGATCTCGTTGGCCCGCAGCGCCTTCTTCAGCGTCCACGGGTTGGAGGCGCCGCCGCGTACGGTCGGGTCGTTGGCGGTGATCAGGCACTCGACGCCCTCGACGACCCCGATACCGGTGACCATCGAGGCGCCGACGGGGTACTCGCTCCCCCAGGCGGCGAGCGGCGACAGCTCCAGGAACGGGGTGTCCGGGTCGAGCAGCAGCTCGATCCGCTCACGGGCGAGCAGCTTGCCGCGCCGGCGGTGGCGTTCGGTGTACTTGGCGCCGCCGCCCGCGAGCGCCTTGGCGTGCTCGGTGTCGAGCTCGGCCAGCTTGGCGAGCATGGCCTCGCGGTGGGCGGCGTACTCGGCCCCGGCGGTGTCGAGCGCGGTGGGCAGAACCGTCACAGCAGTACCTCCGGGATGTCCAGGTGGCGCGAGCGCAGCCATTCGCCGAGCGCCTTGGCCTGGGGGTCGAAACGGGCCTGTGCGGCGACGCCCTCGCCGAGGAGGCCGTGGACGGTGAAGTTCAGGGCGCGCAGCCGGGGAAATACGTGCCGGTCGACGTCCAACCCGGCGCACTCCGGAAGGAGTTCGCGCAGCCGGTCCGTGGTGAGAGTGTGCGCGAGCCAGGCCCAGGCGTCGTCGGTGCGCACCCACACGCCGACGTTGGCGTCCCCGCCCTTGTCGCCGCTGCGGGCCCCGGCGACCAGGCCGAGGGGGGCGCGCCGGGTGGGGCCGGAGGGCGGGGGCGGGGGCGGCGGGGGCGCCTCGACGTCCTCCAGGGGCCGTGTCCGTAAGGGGTGGGGCAGCGCCCGCCGCGATCCGTCGGGCAGTACGGCGATGTGCTCGACCTCGGCCGCCGGTATGGAGTCCGCCTCGAACACCCCGTACGGCGTGCCCTTTTGGGGCGGGGCCGTGACGTGGAAGCCCGGGTAGCTGCCGAGGGCCAGCTCGACGGCGGCGCCGCTCACGGTCCGGCCCACGGCGTCCGGGTCGGGGTCGCGCACCACGAGCCGCAGGAACGCGCTGGCGGTCTCCTCGGTGGCCGCGTCGGGCCGGTCGGTGCGCGCGAGCTCCCACTGCACGTGCCCGGGGCGGGACTCGGCGCGGGCGAGGGCGTCCTCCACCTGGGCGCGGACGAGGGCGGCCTTGGCGTCGATGTCGAGGCCGGTGAGGACGAAGACGACCTCGTTGCGCCAGCCGCCGACGCGGGTGCGGCCGACCTTGAGCGTGGGCGGGGGCTCCTCGCCGCGCACCCCGCTGATCCGCACCCGGTCGGGCCCGTCCCGGGTGAGCGTTACGGTGTCGAGCCGGGCGGTGACGTCGGGCCCGGCGTACCGGGCGCCCCCGGTCTCGTACAGGAGCTGCGCCGTGACGGTCCCGAGGTCGACGACGCCGCCGGTGCCGGGGTGTTTGCCGATGACGCTGCTGCCGTCGGCGTGGATCTCGGCGAGCGGGAAGCCGGGGCGGCGCAGGTCGTGGTCGCGGAAGAAGGAGTAGTTACCGCCGGTCGCCTGGGTGCCGCACTCCAGGACGTGCCCGGCGACGACCGCTCCGGCGAGCGCGTCGTACTCCTCGGGCCCCCACCCGTGCCACCAGGCGGCGGGCCCGGTGACCAGGGCCGCGTCGGTGACCCGCCCGGTGACGACGATGTCGGCCCCGGCGGCGAGACAGGCGGTGATGCCGGCGCCGCCGAGGTAGGCGTTGGCGGTGAGCGCGCCGGGGGGCAGCGGCAGCGCGTCCCCCTCGACGTGGGCGATACGCGCGGGTACCCCGAGGCGGGCGGCCAGCTCCCGCAGGGCCGTGGCCAGCCCGGCCGGGTTGAGCCCGCCCGCGTTGGTGACGATCCGCACCCCGCGCTCGTGGGCGAGGGCGAGGCAATCCTCCAGCTGGCGCGGGAACGTCCTGGCGTAGCCGAGGCGGGCGTCCCTGAGCCGGTCGCGGCCGAGGATGAGCAGGGTGAGCTCGGCGAGGTAGTCCCCGGTGAGCACGTCGAGCGGGCCGCCGGTGAGCATCTCGCGCAGGGCGTCGAAGCGGTCGCCGTAGAAGCCGGAGGCGTTGCCGATCCGCAGGGGGCGGCGCATCAGGCCCCCTTGGGCGTACGTCCGGGTCCGGCCGGCCCGGCGAAGGCCTGGGCGACGTCGAGCCAGCGGTCGGCGTCGGGGCCTTCGGCGCGTACGGCCGTGTCGGCGCGGTGGACGCGCTGGGTGACGAGGAGGCAGAAGTCGAGGGCGGGGCCGGTGACGCGCTGGGGGGCGGTGTCGGGGCCGTACGTCCAGACGTCCTTCCCGTCCGGCGCGACGAGCTCGACCCGGAACTCCTGTGCCGGCGCGGCGAGCCCGCGCACCGCGAAGGCGAAGTCGCGGGCGCGGACGCCGATCCGGGCGACGTGGCGCAGCCGGGCGGTGGGCTCGCGGGTGCTGCCGAGGGCGTCCCAGACGTCCTGCCCGTGCGCCCAGGTCTCCATCAGGCGGCCGGTGGCCATGGAGGCGGCGGACATGGGCGGGCCGTACCAGGGGAAGCGGGCGCCCGGGGGCGCGCCGAGCAGCGCCTCGCGCAACCGGGCGCGCCCGTCCCGCCAGCGCCGCAGGAGCGCGTCGGGGGCCAGCCGGGCGCCCTCCTCGGCGCCCTCGTCCACGAAGGAGTCCGGGGCGGCGGCGGCCTTCTCGACCTCGGCGGCGAACGCGTCCGCGTCGGTGACGGCGAGCAGGGCGGCGCGGTCGGTCCAGGCGAGGTGGGCGATCTGGTGGGCCACGGTCCATCCCTCGGCGGCGGTAGCGCGCCGCCACGCGCCGGGCTCCAACGCCGCGACGAGCCGGTCGAGTTCGTCCCCTTCGTCGCGCAGATCGTCGAGGACGGCGGTCGTCTGATCGGACACGGGGATCCCTTCGGGGTGGGATGCGGGGGTGTTCGTGTCCGGGAGCATGGCAGCGGTGCAGGAAACAAGCAAGCGTGCTTGCATTGTTTTTGGCCCGGCTTTTGTCTGCGGCTGAGCGGGGGTTGCTCGCGCAGTTCCCCGCGCCCCTGGGTGGTCCGTTCGGCTGCGGGCCGTCGGTGGCTGGGCGCGCAGTTCCCCGCGCCCCTGGGTAGTCGGTCGGCTGCGGGCCGTCGGTGGCTGGGCGCGCAGTTCCCCGCGCCCCTGGGTGGTCCGTCGGCTGCGGGCCGTGCTGGGTTGCTCGCGCAGTTCCCCGCGCCCCTTGGGTAGTCGCCCGCAGCCGGGGAAATCCGATCAGCCACCAGTTTTTAGGGGCGCGGGGAACTGCGCGACCAGCCCCCACCCAGCCGCAGACGAACGAAGGTTTTTAGGGGCGCGGGGAACTGCGCGAGCAACCCCCACTCCGCCGCAGACAAACAAAGGCCCCCAGCGGCGCGGGCGCGAGCAACCCCCACTCCGCCGCAGACAAAGGCCCGGCCACACCGCCGCGCGCGGGCTACCTTCCGCGTCCCACCTGCGACCGCACCGCCCCCACACTCGCCCCGATCACCAGCGCGATAGCCACCGCGTCGGTGGCCGACAGGGCCTGGTGGAGGACCAGGAAGCCCGCCGTCGCCGCGATGGCCGGTTCCAGGCTCATCAGGACCGCGAACGTGGACGCGGGCAGACGGCGCAGGGCCAGCAGTTCCAGGGTGTACGGCAGGACCGAGGACAGGATCGCCACCGCCGCGCCGAGCCCGATCGTCGACGGCACCAGCAGCTTCGAGCCCGACTGCACCGCTCCCAGCGGCAGCGACAGCACCGCCGCGACCGCCATCGCGAGCGCGAGGCCGTCCGCCTGCGGGAAGCGGCGGCCCGTCCGCGCGCTGAACAGGATGTACACCGCCCAGCACGCCCCCGCCCCCAGTGCGAAGGCCGCCCCCGCGAGGTCCATCGCCCCGAAGCCGTCGCCCCCGCCGCTGCCCAGCAGCGCGACCCCGGCGAGCGCGAGCCCGGCCCAGACGAAGTTGACCAGGCGGCGCGAGGCCAGGACGGACAGGGCGAGGGGGCCGAGGACCTCCAGGGTCACGGCCGTGCCGAGCGGGATACGGTCCACCGCCTGGTAGAAGAGGCCGTTCATTCCGGCCATCGCCGCGCCGAAGGCGACCACCGTGCCCCAGTCGGCCCGCCGGTAGCCCCGCAGCTTCGGGCGGCACAGGACCAGCAGGACCAGCGCCGCCGCCGCCAGGCGGAGCGTCACCACACCCGCCGCGCCCGCCCTCGGCATCAGCATCACCGCGACCGCCGAGCCGAACTGCACCGATATACCGGCCGAGACCACCAGCGCGACGGGAGCGAGCGCCGCCCCGCGACCGCGCGCGGCCCGCAGTCCGCCCGCCGCCTCCGGGGTGGAGACGGTCGCCGCCGCGGTGGCGGTCGGCTCTGCGGCGGTCTGCGGACTGGTCACCGGGGCTCCCGTACGTCGATTGAGTCCATTATAATGAACTTCTTGGATATTATATTGCACTCCCCCGAGCGTGCGTGCCGTCGCGCTCCACCCGCCCCCGAAGCGCAAGCGGAGTACTGCCTTCCGATACCAATGTACGGGGCGGTGTAAGTGGCGCCAGGGCCCTCTGTCCCTAACCCGTTCCGTCAGGCAGATGTTCCGGCAGATGTTCCGCCAGCACCTCCGCGAGATGCCGGGCCCGCCGCCCGGTCAACTGCTCCAGCTGCGTACGGCACGAGAAGCCGTCCGCCAGGACCTCCGCCTCGGGCCCGGCCGCCCGTACCGCCGGCAGCAGTTCGTCCTCCGCGCAGGCCACCGACACCTCCCAGTGGCCCCGCTCGAAGCCGAAGTTCCCGGCCAGACCGCAGCAGCCGCCGCGCAGCGCGCCCGTCAGCCCGGCCCGCTCCCGCAGCCGGCGCTCGGCCGCGTCCCCGAGCACCGCGTGCTGGTGGCAGTGCGTCTGCCCGACCACCGGGCGCCCGACGTACGGCGGGGACCAGTGCGGCGCGCACTCCTGGAGCGTCTGCGCGAACGTCCGCACCGACGCCGCCAGCCGCGCCGCCCTGGGATCGTCCGGCAGCAGCTCCGGCAGATCGGTCCGCAGCGCCGCCGCGCAGCTCGGCTCCAGGACGACGACCGGGAGGCCGCGCTCCAGCAGCGGTTCCATCGCGTCGAGCGTGCGGCGCAGGACCGTACGGGCGCGGGTGAGCTGGCCGGTCGAGACGTACGTCAGACCGCAGCACACCCGCCCCTCGGGCACCACGACCCCGACCCCCGCCGCCTCCAGGACCCGTACCGCCGCCCGCCCCACTCCCGGCGACAGGTGGTCGGTGAAGGTGTCCGGCCACAGGACGGCGGCAACCGGGGCGAGGCCGTCCCCGCGCCGCCCCAGCCACGTCCGCAGCGTCCGCGTCGCCAGCACCGGAAGGCCCCGCTGCGGGGCGATCCCCGCCAGCCGCTTCACCGTCGCGGCCAGCGGGCGCACCCGGGCCAGCGCGTTCAGCCCCCGCGCCCATGGCGCCGCCGCCCGCAGCCAGCGCGGCAGCCACCCCATCGCGTAGTGGGAGGCGGGGCGCCGCCGTCCCCGGTAGTGGTGGTGCAGGAACTCCGCCTTGTACGTGGCCATGTCCGCCCCGGCCGGGCAGTCAACGCGGCAGCCCTTGCAGGACAGACACAGGTCGAGGGCGTCCCGTACCTCCGTCGAGCGCCAGCCGTCCGTGACGACCTCGCCCGCCAGCATCTCGTGCAGCAGCCGCGCCCGGCCCCGCGTGGAGTGCGCCTCCTCGCCGGTGGCCCGGAAGGACGGGCACATCACGCCCGTACCCGCTTGCGCGGTCCGGCACTTGGCGACGCCCACACACCTCCGTACCGCCGCCGAGAAGTCCCCGCCGTCCTGCGGATAGCCGAACTCCACCTCCACCGGCCGCCTCGGCAGCACCGCGAAGCGCAGGTTCTCGTCCAGCCGGGCCGGGCGCGCCAGGATGCCGGGGTTGAGCACCCCCGCCGGGTCCCACACGTCCTTGAACTCCCCGAACAGGCCCACCAGTTCCGTCCCGTACATCTTCGGCAGCAGCTCCGCCCGCGCCTGCCCGTCGCCGTGCTCACCGGAGAGCGAACCGCCGTGCGCGGCCACCAGATCCGCCAGCTCCTCGGAGAACCGGCGAAAGCGCGCCACGCCCGCCGCGCTCAGCAGGTCGAAGTCGATCCGGACGTGGACGCATCCGTCGCCGAAGTGCCCGTACGGCGTGCCGCGCAGCCCGTGCTCCCGCAGCAGGGCCCGGAAGTCGCGCAGATACGGGCCGAGGCGCGCGGGCGGCACCGCGCAGTCCTCCCAGCCGGGCCACGCCTCCGTGCTTCCTCCGGACGTACCGTCCAGCGGGGGCCCCTGGATCCGCGTCGCCGTCCCGGCCGCGTCCTCGCGCACCCGCCACAGCGCCCGCTGCCCGGCCGGATCGGTGATCACGGCCGCGTCCAGCGGGTCCGCCGCCCGCACCAGCTCGCGGGCCCGCGCCAGCGCCTCGGCGGGACCCGCGCCGCCCGTCTCCACGAACAGCCAGGCCCCGCCGCGCGGCAGCCCGGGGGCGCCGCGCACCAGGTCGGCGGCCATGCCCTCGACGGTGAGCGGCCCGTACGGCAGCAGCGCGGGCGCCGCCTCGGCCGCCGCGCTCTCGTCCGGGTAGCCGAGCACGGCGAGCGCCCGCGCCCCCGGCGTCCGCACCAGCCGTACGGTCGCCTCCGTCAGGACCCCGAGCGTGCCCTCGCTGCCGCAGAAGGCGCGGGCCGCGTCCGTGCCGCGCTCGGGCAGCAGCGCGTCCATGGCGTACCCGGAGATCCGGCGCGGCAGGTCCTGCGGATAGCCCGTGCGCAGGGCGGCGAGGTTGCGCTCGACGAAGGCGCGCAGGCCCGCCGGGGTGCCCGTCCAGCCCCGGCTAAGGCGGAGCGGGTCGCCCGTGCCGCTCACCGCCGTCAGCTCGTGGACGTTGTCGGCGGTCGTCCCGTACGCCACCGAGTGCGCCCCGCAGGCGTTGTTGCCGATCATCCCGCCCAGCGTGCAGCGGCTGTGCGTCGACGGGTCGGGCCCGAACGTCAGCCCGTACGGCCGGACCGCCTCCCGCAGCACGTCGAGGACCAGGCCCGGCTGGACCACCGCCCTGCGCGCCTCCACGTCCACCGAGAGCAGGGACCGCATGTGCCGGGTGAAGTCCAGGACGAGCCCGGTCCCGGTGGCCTGGCCGGCGATCGAGGTCCCGCCGCCGCGCGGCACCACCGGCACCCCGTGCTCGCGGCAGACGGCGAGCGCCGCCGCCACGTCCTCGGCGTCCCGTGGCGCGAGGACCGCCTGCGGCACCCGCCGGTAGTTGGACGCGTCCATCGTCGTCAGCGCCCGCGCGGTGGCCGAGGAGTCGACCTCCCCGCGCACCGCGTCCCGCAGCTCCCGCTCCCACACCCGCCACGCCCCGTCCGTACGTGCCGTACCGCCGCCGTCACCCGTGTCGCCCATGGGGACCAGCCTGCCCGGCCGGCGGCGCGGCGGGCGTGACGGCGGCCGGGCGCGTCTCGCGGGATGGACCGCAGCCGCGCGCCGCCCCCGCGTGCCGATACCCTGCGCTCGTGGCTGAGATCCAGATTCCCGCTGACATGAAGCCCGCCGACGGCCGTTTCGGCGCGGGCCCCTCCAAGGTGCGTACTCAGGCGCTGGACGCCCTGGCCGCCACCGGTACCTCGCTGCTGGGCACCTCCCACCGCCAGGCCCCGGTCAAGAACCTGGTGGGCGAGGTCCGCCAGGGCGTCCGGGACCTGTTCTCGCTGCCCGAGGGGTACGAGGTGATCCTCGGCAACGGCGGCTCGACCGCGTTCTGGGACGTCGCGACCCACGGGCTGATCGAGAACAAGTCGCAGCACCTGAACTTCGGCGAGTTCTCCTCGAAGTTCGCCAAGGCCGCCAAGCTCGCGCCGTGGCTCGCCGAGCCCAGCGTGATCGCCTCCGAGCCGGGCACCCACCCGGAGCCGTCCGCCGAGGCGGGCGTCGACGTCTACGCCCTCACCCACAACGAGACCTCCACCGGTGTCGCGGCCCCCGTCAAGCGGGTCGCGGGCGCCGACGAGGGCGCGCTCGTCCTGGTCGACGCGACCTCGGGCGCGGGCGGCCTGCCCGTCGACATCACCGAGAGCGACGTCTACTACTTCGCCCCGCAGAAGTCCTTCGCCTCCGACGGCGGACTGTGGATCGCGGCGTTCTCCCCGGCCGCCCTGGAGCGCGCGGCGCGCATCCACGCGTCCGGCCGCCACATCCCGGAGTTCTTCAGCCTGCCGACCGCGATCGACAACTCGCTGAAGAACCAGACGTACAACACCCCGGCGCTCGCCACGCTCTTCCTGCTCAACGAGCAGCTGAAGTGGATCAACGGCCAGGGTGGTCTGGCGTGGTCGACGGGCCGCACCAAGGACTCCTCGACCCGCCTCTACACCTGGGCGGAGGAGTCCAAGCACGCGAACCCGTTCGTCACCGACCCGGCGAAGCGCTCGCAGGTCATCGGCACGATCGACTTCGCCGAGGACATCGACGCGGCGGCGGTCGCCAAGGTGCTGCGCGCCAACGGGATCGTGGACACCGAGCCGTACCGCAAGCTCGGCCGCAACCAGCTGCGCGTCGCGATGTTCCCGGCGATCGACCCGGCGGACGTCGAGGCGCTGACGGCGTGTGTCGACTACGTGATCGAGCAGCTCTGAGTCTCGGCCGCGGCTTGTCCGTGGTTGCTCGCGCAGTTCCCCGCGCCCCTGGGAGGGCCCTACGGGCCCATCCGAGGGGCCGCGGGCGCCACCGCCGAGGTGATCGCCCCGCAGGGGCGCACTGAAGGGGCGCGGGGAACTGCGCGAGCAACCCACCACCGGGCCCGCAGACGACCCCCGGCCCACCTGTCAGTCCCGCCGGAACCGCCGCTTCAGCCCCACCCAGGCCGCGCCGGCTCCCACCACGGCCAACGCCCCGTACACCAGGTTCCGGTGCTCGCCGCCGCCCGGGTCGACGCTCTTGCCCGAGCCCGCGCCCGTCGGTGAACTTCCCTTGGCTGAGGGGGACTTGCCGCCCGCCGCGACCGGCACCCGCGCCACGTCGCTCTGCTCCCCCTCCGTCCCGAAGAGCAGCGCCTTCCCGTCCAAGGTGTACGTGACGGACTCCGCCTGACGCATCAGCGGCGCGGACACCCCGTGCCGCGAGCCGAGCCTCCCGTTCTTCCAGTCGTACTCGGCCGCCCAGAAATACCCGCGCAGCGCCAGCTTCGTCCCGTCCGGGGAGAAGGCGCCGTCGGTGACCCACGGCACGTCGCCGACCCGCCGGAAGACGTTCGTCCCGGCCGTGGAGAGGTGCTCGGGGCCCTCGTAGAGGCCGCCGCCGCCCTCCTTCTTGGACGCGATGTAGACGCGTCCGGTGCCGGGGTGGACCATCAGCGCCTCGGCGTTGCGCGGCCCGTCGGCGTACTTCACCACGTACTGCGTCGCCTTGACCGTGGCGTCCTTGAGCCGCTGCGGCTCGGGGAACTTGTAGATCCAGACGTTCTTCCAGGTGCCGCCGAGGTTGTCCCCGATGTCCCCCACGTACACGTTCCCGTCCGGGCCGACCGAGATCGCCTCGACGTCGCGCGGGCGGCCGACGCCGGCCAGGGTGATCCTGGCGACGGTCTCGCCGGTCCTGGAGTCGACCGCGTAGACGTACGGCCCGTCGTCGCTGTCGTTGTGCGTCCAGTACACGCCCGGGTGGGCCCGGCTGGCGGCCAGGCCGCTGGACTCCTTGATCCGGGGGTCCTTGATCGTGAAGCCGCCGTCTCCGTCGTCGGCCGCCGCCGGTCCGGCGGCCCCCAGGACGACGAGCCCGGCGGCCGTGGCGGCGGACAGAAGCGAACGCATCGGGAAACGCATGGGACCAAGTGTCCATCGTCACGTGGCAGCCCGTCGAAGCGGTCCAGGTGATCCGCCATCATGGCCCCATGCGTTTCATGTTCGTCGGCGACTCCATGACCATCGGACGCGCCGGCGACATCACC
The DNA here is from genome assembly GCF_055580545.1 of Streptomyces sp. NPDC031670. Taxonomy (NCBI): domain Bacteria; kingdom Bacillati; phylum Actinomycetota; class Actinomycetes; order Kitasatosporales; family Streptomycetaceae; genus Streptomyces; species Streptomyces sp. NPDC031670. The sequence goes on from NZ_JBVILC010000002.1 coordinate 104,907, forward strand.
TGGCGCTACCGGATGTGGCAGCACCTCAGCACGTCCTTCGACGGCCCCTTCGCGATCGTCGGGCCGCGTACCGAGCTGTACGACACGGAGGCCGGGGCCCCGCTGTCGTCCGCGTACGGGGCGGCGGACTTCCCCGCGCCGGCGCGCCGCCATCTGTCGGGGTGGGGCGAGGGCTGGCTGCACATGGCCCCGCTGATAGCCGACGCCGCGGCCGGGGCGCGGGCGGACGTCCTGCTGGTCTCGCTCGGCCTGATCGACCTGGGCTTCTACACCGACAGCGACCAGACGGCGGCCAACGCCCGCGCCTTCGTGGCGGCGGCCCGCACCGCGAACCCGGCGATCCGGATGGTGCTGCTGCCAGTGATCCCGAACATCCGGGCCGAGTCGGACGCCCCCTTCGCGGCCGAGGTCGCCCGTTTCAACGAGCTGCTGGCCAAGGCGGTGGCGGACCTGGACCGGCCCTCCTCGCCGCTGCTGCTGGCCTCGCACCCGCCGACGTACGACATCCATGTGGACACCTACGACGGCACGCACCCCTCCGCCTCGGGCGAACACAAGCTGGCGGCGGCCTTCGCGGACGCGATGCACCAGGGGTGGGGGCTCGGCGGGGCGTACGCGGCGCCGGTGGCCGCCGCCCAGGACGGCCGGGTCCTCTAGCGCGGCTCAGTGCGACGCCCCGGTCAGCCGGTTGGCGAACGTCGAGACCGTGTACGTGCCGATGCCGAGGACGACCTCCAGGGCGTTCCGCGGGGTGTGGCCGTGGGCCAGGAACGCCTCCAGACCGGCGTCCGGGACCGCCCCGGCGGTGGCGTACACGGCGAGCGTGAACTCCCGTACGGCTTCGAGGCGTTCGTCCGGGAGCGGCTCTCCCTCCCGGAGCCGTCCGATCAGCTCCTCCGGCGCGCCGAGCCCGCGCAGCTTGGCCGTGTGCATGTCCACGCACAGGGCGCACCCGTTGCGGGTGGCGACCGTCATGATCACCACTTCGCGGGCGAGCGGGTCAAGCGTGGTGCTCTCGAAGAGAGCGCTCATCTTGAGGAAGCCCTCCAGGGTGTGGGGGGAGGCGGCCATCCGCGCCACGGCCGGGGAGAGGTGTCCGAGGTGCCGGACGGTCCCCTCCATCGCGCGGCGCGACTCGGCGGGGGCGGACTCCAGGGTGTGGTCGACGAACAAGGTGCGCCCCTTAGAATGGACAACGTGGTTGACGAAAAAAAGGTAAACCAGGTTGTCGGTTCACGCAAGGGCGATTCCGGCGGCGCCGACGCGCCCGGCTACGAGCTCCCCCTGCTCCTCCTGGCGGGCTTCCGCTCCCTGATCGACCGCCTCCACGCCGAACTGGCCCGGCAGGGCCATCCCGGCCTCCGCCCCGCCTACGGCTTCGCGCTCCAGGCCATCGGCCCCGGCGGGGCGACCGCGAGCGAGATCGGCCGCCGCCTCGGCGTCTCCAAGCAGGCCGCCGGCAAGACCGTCGACCGTCTGGAGGCGCTGGGCTACGCCGAACGCGCCGACGACCCCGCCGACGCCCGCCGCAAGATCGTCCGCATCACCCCGCACGGTCTGGACGCGCTCAACCGGTCCGCGGCCGTCTTCGACGAGCTGCGCGCCGACTGGGTCCGTACGCTCGGGCCCGGCCCGGTACGGGAGATGGAGGCGTCCCTGCGCACGGTGGTCCCGCCGGAGGCGTTCCGGCTGGACGCGTCGAGCTGGTTCGCGGGGTCCTGAGCGCCTCCCCGCGCCCGAACCGCCCCCGGGACGGAACGCCCCTTGCTTCGAGCGCACTTCAACAGCTTCGCTGGTACCTCATGGAGTACACGCAGCTCGGACGCGCCGGACTCAAGGTCAGCCGTCTCGTCCTCGGCACCATGAACTTCGGCCCCCAGACGGAGGAGGCCGAAAGCCACGCCATCATGGACGCCGCCCACGACGCGGGGATCAACTTCTTCGACACCGCCAACATCTACGGCATCGCCGAACACAAGGGCCTCACCGAGGAGATCGTCGGGGCCTGGTTCGCGAAGGGCGGCGGGCGCCGGGAGCGGACGGTCCTGGCGACCAAGGGCTACGGGAACATGACCCAGGACGGCAGCCCCTGGAACACCAGCGTCTGGCCCAACGACAACAAGCTCTCCGCGTTGAACATCCGCCGCTCGGTGGAGGCCAGCCTGAAGCGGCTGGGCACCGACCACATCGACCTCTACCAGTTCCACCATGTCGACCGGCAGACCCCCTTCGAGGAGATCTGGCAGGCCATGGACGTCCTCGTCCAGCAGGGCAAGGTCCTGTACGTCGGCACCTCCAATTTCCCCGGCTACAAGATCGCCCAGGCCAACGAGGTCGCCGCCCGGACCGGCCGGCTCGGGCTCGTCAGCGAGCAGTGCCTCTACAACCTCGCCGAGCGGCGCGCCGAGATGGAGGTGATCCCCGCCGCCCGCGAGTACGGCGTGGGGATCATCCCCTGGTCCCCGCTCCACCAGGGCCTCCTGGGCGGCGCCCTGCGCAAGGAGCGGGACGGGGACGGGGCGCGCACCAAGGGCGGCCGGTCCGCCGCCGGACTCGCGGACCCGGCGGTGCGGGCGCGGGTGCAGGCGTACGAGGAGCTGCTCGCCAAGCACGGACTGGAGCCGGGCGAGGTAGCGCTCGCGTGGCTGCTGACACGGCCCGGCGTGACCGGCCCCATCGTCGGCCCGCGCACCGCCGGACAACTCGCCTCGGCCGTGCGGGCGGTGGAGCTGGAACTGTCGACGGAGGTGCTGGCGTCCCTGGAGGAGATCTTCCCGGGGCCGGGACCGTCCCCGGAGGCCTTCGCCTGGTGACGCGGGCGACGGGGCGGGGCCGCGTGGGGTACTTGCTTCGAGCGCACTTCAAGGCGTTCGCTGGTGTCCCATGGAGTACACGCAGCTCGGACGCACCGGACTCAAGGTCAGCCGTCTCGTCCTCGGCACCATGAACTTCGGCCCCCAGACGGAGGAGGCCGAAAGCCACGCCATCATGGACGCCGCCCACGAAGCGGGGATCAACTTCTTCGACACCGCCAACGTCTACGGCCAGAGCGCGGGCAAGGGCCGTACCGAGGAGATCATCGGCAACTGGTTCGCGAAGGGGGGCGGGCGGCGGGAGCGGACGGTCCTGGCCACCAAGGTGTACGGGAACATGTCCGCCGACGGCGCCCCCGTCTGGCCCAACCACGACAGGCTGTCCGCGCTGAACATCCGCCGGGCGGTGGAGGGCAGCCTGAGGCGGCTGGGCACCGACCACATCGACCTCTACCAGTTCCACCACGTCGACCGGCAGACCCCCTTCGAGGAGATCTGGCAGGCCATGGACGTCCTCGTCCAGCAGGGCAAGGTCCTGTACGTCGGCACCTCCAACTTCCCCGGCTACAAGATCGCCCAGGCCAACGAGGTCGCCGCCCGGACCGGCCGGCTCGGGCTCGTCAGCGAGCAGTGCCTCTACAACCTCTTCGAGCGCCGCGCCGAGATGGAGGTGATCCCCGCCGCCCGCGAGTACGGCGTGGGGATCATCCCCTGGTCCCCGCTCCAGGGCGGTCTGCTCGGCGGGGTGCTCCGCAAGGAGCGCGAGGGCGGCGGCTCGCGGTCGACCGGCGGGCGGGCGGCCGAGGCGCTGGCGGACCCGGCGGTGCGGGGCCGCATCCAGGCGTACGAGGAGCTGCTCGCCAAGCACGGACTGGAGCCGGGCGAGGTGGCGCTCGCATGGCTGCTGACACGGCCGGGCGTGACCGGCCCCATCGTCGGCCCGCGCACCGCCGATCAACTCGCCTCGGCCGTGCGGGCGGTGGAGCTGGAACTGTCGACGGAGGTGCTGGCCTCCCTGGAGGAGATCTTCCCGGGGCCGGGACCGTCCCCGGAGGCCTTCGCCTGGTGACGCGCGACGCGACGGGCGCGGCGGCCCCCGGCGGGGTGTCAGCCGCGCGCCGCCGCGACGGCCACGACGACGAACATCAGCACGAGTACGCCGGCCATGATCCGGTTCCTGGTCTTCGGGTTCACGCAGACGAGCGTAACGAACGCCCCCGCTGCCCCGTTCGGCCGCCCCTGGCGCGCCACGAGTGACGGTACGATCACACACTGTTACGGTCCGGTGGATGGACCACGCCCGCCGTCGCCGCCATCGTCTCGTTCCGGCCGCCCTGCTGGTGGTGGGGCTTGTGCTCGGGGGGTGCTCGTCGGGGGGTGAGCCGTCCGGGCCGTCGGACGAGTCCAGCCAGGACGAGACCACCGGGCCTCCTGCCGAAGAGACGGGGGGCACGACCGGGGACACCAGCGGGGGTTCGGACAGTGGGGGCGACAGCGGTGGCTCGGACAGTGGGGGCAATAGCGGTGGTGGCGGCGGCTTCGACACGGCCGGGCGGGTTTCCGGCAGCTTCGCCGGGGCCTGGCCCCTCGTCAAGGTGACTCTGCGGAACCCCTCCTCGGAGGCGTACGCGGGTACCGCGAGCTTCTCCGACTGCACACCCGGCCCCAACCGCTGGAGCACCGCACCTCCCGACCAGTCCGTATCGCTGCCGCCCAACGGTGACGGTCCGGAGATCACGGTCACCTTCCCGGACGACGACGGCAAGGAGACCATCCCCGAGCACACCGTCTGCGTCCGCCTCACCGGGCGGCCCACGCCGCTGGTCGGCACCATCACGGACGAGAATTTCACTCCGTCCGACCAGCCGGAGGAGCCCGAGCCCCAGCCGGACGATCCGGCCGTCCCCAGCGCCGGCGCGAGCTGACCCGGAGGTGCCCGATGGAGGAGCAGGCCCCGGGGCAGCCCCAGCCGCCACCGCCGACTCCGGCCAGGGCCCCCTGGGGCACCTGGCTCAAGGCCCTCGCCGGATTCGTCGCGCCCACGACCTTGCTGACCGCGCTGCTCCTCTACTTCGGGTACGCCTTCACCGACGCCCAGTACGAGTATTTCGGCATCGATCCCGCGACCCTCGGCTTCTCCACCCAGGACTTCCTGCTGCGCAGTGCGGCGGCCCTGTGGATGCCGGTGGGCGTCACGCTCTTCGTCGGCCTCGTCGCGGCGCTCGGATACTTCTGGGCCGCCGCCGTCGCCGGGTCACGGCCCCACCTCCTGCGCCGTGTGACGCGGGCGGGCGTCTCCCTCCTCATGTGCGGAGTGGGGCTCTTTGCGCTCGGCGTCCTCGGCGGCTTCCAGGTCTGGCCCGCCGCGCAGCTGACCACGCCCCTGCTCCTCCTGTGCGGTCTGCTGCTCGTGGTGTACGGGCGTCTGATGCACCTGAAGGCCACCGGCCGTCCCTTCGTCGGTGAGGTGACGGCCTTCTGCATCGCGGCGGCGCTGATCACGCTCTGCTCCTTCTGGGCCGTACAGGCCTACGCCCAGGGCCACGGCGAGCACGAAGCCCGGTACCTGGCGCGCCATCTGCGGCTGAGGCCGGAGGTCGTCGTCGACACGACCGAGCGGCTGTACTTCACAGCTCCGGGGGTGCAGGAGACCTCGCTGCCGGAAGGAGGATCCGGACAGCACTTCAGGTACCGCTACCGGGGGTTGCGGCTGCTCGCACAATCGGGGGACCGGATGTTCATCGTGCCGAAGAGCTGGACGCGGCAGCGGGGTGCTGTGCTGGTTCTGCCCGTGGGGGCGGGTGTGCGGGTGGCCTTCCGGCCGGGGTAGGCGGTCCTGGCCGCGCCCCTGTTGTGCCGGTGTTCATCTGCGGACCGGTGGGAGCCCGGTCGCGCGGTTCCCCCGCGCCCTCTACCGGGGCGACCCCAGTGGCCAGGAAGCCAGCGCCTCGTGGCGGGGGCGCTCCCCCGGTACACCCGCCACCGGCAGGTGACTTTGCACCAGGGTCAGTTCGCGGACCTGCCAGGCCGTGCCCTCGAAGGGCGTCAGCGCGCTCGCGTACAGGTGCAGGTCCGTCGTCCGGCGAGCGCGGGCCAGGGTGAGGTGGGGATGGTGGCGGCGGTGTTCGTCCAGGGAGACGCCCGCTCGGCGGGCCGCCGCGTCCGCGCGTTCGGCCAGGAGGCGCAGCGTGTCGATCCCGCCCGCCACTCCCGCCCACAGCACCTTGTCCCCGAACCGGCCGCCCCCGTGCAGCCGCAGTTCGAAGGGCGGGGTGCGGTGGGCGGCGCGGGCCAGGCGGGTGTGCAGGTCCGGAAGGACGCGGTCGTCGACCTCGCCCAGGAACGCCAGCGTGAGGTGCCACTCGTCGCGGCCCGCCCAGCGCAGCCGGTCCGCGCCGGGCAGGGCGTGCACCTTCTCCACCGCGACGCCGAGTTCCGCCAGACGCGCGCTCGGGGGCAGCACGGCCACGAAGAGTCTCATGGGGCCAGTTTCCGCCCCAGGAGCCTCCCGCGGCTTCACGCCGCCGTAGCCAGCTGCTCCCTGGGGACCCTCGGGACGAACTCCAGGTGCCGGCGGCCACGCCGCATGTCGACCTTGAGCCGCAGGTTCGCCGCGCGTGCCAGCGCCAGGCCGACGCCGACCGCCGCGATCGCGCAGATCAGACCGCCCAGGGCGAGGCTGACCCGGACGCCGTACTCGTCCGTCAGCCAGCCGAAGAGCGGGCCGCCCAGCGGGGTGCCGCCGGTGAAGACCATCATGAACAGGCTCATCACCCGGCCCCGCATCTCCGGGTCGGTGGCCATCTGGACCGAGGCGTTGGCGGTCACGTTGACCGTGAGGCCGAGGACGCCGACCGGGATCAGCAGCGCGATGAAGAGCCCCATGCCGGGCGCCGCAGCCGCCGCGATCTCCAGGACCGCGAACAGGCCCGCCGCGCCCGCCAGCAGCCGCAGCCGTGTCGTGCCCCGGCGGGCCGCGAGCAGCGCGCCGATCAGGGAGCCGATCGCCATGAGGCTGTTGAACAGGCCGTACATCCCGGAGCCGCCGTGGAAGACGTCATGGGCGAAGGCGCTGAGCCAGATCGGGAAGTTGAAGCCGAAGGTGCCGACGAAGCCGACCAGGACGATGGGCCAGATCAGCTCCGGCCGCTTGGAGACGTAGTCCAGGCCCTCGCGGAGCTGGCCCTTGCCGCGCGGGGCGAGCTTGGTGGGCCGCAGATCCGCCGTACGCATCAGGGCCAGGCCCGCCAGCGGAGCGAGGAAGGAGAGGCCGTTGGCGAGGAACGCCCAGCCGGGGCCCACCGCCGCCATCACACCGCCCGCGACCGCGGGGCCGACCAGCCGGGCCGACTGGAAGTTGGCCGAGTTCAGGCTGACCGCGTTGCGGACCTGGTCGGGGCCGACCATCTCGGAGACGAAGGACTGGCGGGTCGGGTTGTCGACGACCGTCACCAGTCCGGTGAAGAACGCCGTCAGATAGACGTGCCAGACCTGGACGTGGCCGGAGAGCGTCATGGCCGCCAGGAACAGTCCGCCCAGGCCCATCGCGCTCTGGGTGACGAAGAGGATGCTCCGCTTGGCGAAGCGGTCGGCGATGACGCCGCCGTACAGGCCGAAGAGCAGCATCGGCAGGAACTGCATGGCGGTGGTGATGCCCACCGCCACCGAGGAGCCGGTGATCTGCAGGACCAGCCAGTCCTGGGTGATCCGCGCCATCCACGTCCCGATGTTGGAGACGATGGCACCGGAGAAGAACAGCCGGTAGTTGCGGATCGCGAGCGAGGAGAACGTCCCCCGCCGGGTGCTGCCGGGGGCAGCGGTGTCGTGGGTGGATTTGTGTGCGGGGGCGGAGTCTGCTCCGGATCCCGTACTCAAAGGGGTTCGCCTCCTATCATGCGCGGTCGGTCACAGGTGTGCGAGCTTCTCCAGTACGGGTGCGGCGGCGCGCAGCTTCGCCCACTCGTCCTCGTCCAGGCCTTCCGCGAGGGAAGCCAGCCAGACGTTGCGCCTGCGGCGGCTCTCTTCGAGCATCGCCTCGGCCTCCTCGGTCTGGCTGACCACCTTCTGGCGGCGGTCGTCGGGGTGCGGCTCCAGCCTGACCAGTCCCTTGGCCTCCAGCAGCGCGACGATGCGGGTCATCGACGGCGGCTGGACGTGCTCCTTGCGGGCCAGCTCACCGGGGGTGGCCGAGCCGCAGCGGAAGAGGGTGCCGAGCACCGACATCTCGGTCGGGCTCAGCGACTCGTCGACGCGCTGGTGCTTCAGGCGCCGGCTCAGGCGCATGATCGCCGAGCGGAGGGAGTTCACGGCGGCGACGTCGGCGTCGCTGTCGTGGGGCAGGTCAGACATGTTCGTTAGATTAACTCATTACTCTGGCTAAATACCAGCCGCAGCACCGCCCCCGCGCTGTAACGGTGGCCACACCCCGCCCCGTACACCGCCCCACACATCACCCGAACGAGTGAGAGTCGTCGGAAAAGTGACGCACCGGGGCGGGGTCTGCGGCGACCCTCGTCCCATGGGGACCAGCGTGCTCAGCCTGCGGATAGACGGTGAGCTGCTCGAACGGCTCCGGCAGCATGCCGCCAAACGCCGAATGAGCGTCCAGGACTATGTGGTCCGGACGCTCATTCGGGACGACTTCGACGAGCGGTTCAACGCCGCGGTCGACGAGACGGAGAAGTTCTACGGCGCGGCCTAGCGCCACCCCGCGCGGGGCCGGTCAGGTCAGGTCGAGCGCCGGCATCAGGTAGTAGAAGGCGAACACCGCCGAGACGACGTACATCGCCACCGGAACCTCACGCCCGCGGCCCGCCACCAGGCGCAGCACCGTGAAGGTGAGGAAGCCCATGCCGATGCCGTTGGTGATCGAGTACGTGAACGGCATCATCACCATCGTCACGAACGCCGGGATCGCGATCGTCCAGTCGTCCCAGTCGATCTGCCGGACCGAGCCGGACAGGATCAGGAAGCCCACCGCCAGCAGCGCCGGGGTGGCCGCCTGAGACGGGACCATGGTGGCGAGCGGGGTCAGGAAGAGCGCGACGGTGAACAGACCGCCGGTGACCACGTTCGCGAGGCCGGTGCGCGCGCCCTCGCCGACGCCCGCCGTGGACTCCACGAAGCAGGTGGTGGCCGAGGAGGACGAGGCGCCGCCCGCCGCGACCGCGATGCCGTCCACGAACAGCACCCGGTTGATGCCCGGCATGTTGCCCTCGGCGTCGGTCAGCCCGGCCTCGTCGCTGATGCCCATGATCGTGCCCATGGCGTCGAAGAAGCACGACAGCAGCACGGTGAAGACGAACAGGACGCCGGTCAGCACCCCGACCTTGTCGAAGCCGCCGAACAGGCTGACCTTGCCGACCAGCCCGAAGTCGGGGCTGGCGACCGGGTTGCCGGGCCACGTCGGGGTGGTCAGGCCCCAGGACGGAACGGTGGTCACCGCGTTGATGATCATCGCGACGCCGGTCATCACCACGATGGAGATGAGGATCGCGCCGGGCGTCTTGCGGACCAGCAGCGCCAGGGTGAGCAGGACGCCGAGCACGAAGACCAGGACCGGCCAGCCCAGCAGATGGCCGTTGCCGCCGAGCTGGAGCGGGACGGTGGTGTGGGCGGCGTCCGGGATACGGGAGACGAAGCCCGAGTCGACCAGGCCGATCAGCATGATGAACAGGCCGATGCCGATGGCGATGCCCTTGCGCAGCCCCAGCGGCACCGCGTTCATCACGCGCTCGCGCAGCCCGGTGGCGACCAGGAGCATCACCACGAAGCCCGCGAGGACGACCATGCCCATCGCATCGGGCCAGCTCATCCGGGGCGCCAGCTGGAGGGCGACCACGGTGTTGACCCCGAGGCCCGCGGCGAGCGCGATCGGCACATTGCCGATGACGCCCATCAGCAGCGTGGTGAAGGCGGCGGTCAGCACGGTGGCGGTGACCAGCTGGCCGCCGTCGAGCTGATGCCCGTACATGTCCTTCGCACTGCCGAGGATGATCGGGTTCAGCACGATGATGTACGCCATCGCGAAGAAGGTGGCGAAGCCGCCGCGGACCTCCCGGGCGACCGTGGAACCGCGCTCGGAGATCTTGAAGTACCGGTCCAGGGCGTTGGCCGGGGGCTTCGGGGCGGGCTGGGGGGCTTCGACCTCGGCGGTGGCCGACGGGGACATGCGGAACCTCAGTCGTGAGACGGGGCGGGGAGCGGGAGCTGCGCACTGCGTAAGCGGCTTTACCCGAACTTCTTTGGACGTTTCAACGAACAAAACGAGTCAGCCGTAAGCCGTTTCAGTATGAATACATAAGTCGAAGATCGCTATCTCCGCGCGTAGACACAAGGGGCGCCCGGGTCGCGGAAGGCCGTCGGCGGTCCGCCGGGGCGGTACGGGCGTCCCCCTACACTGATCGCATGGAGAAGTGGACCCCGAAGCACGAGGCGCCGGAGCCCCTGGAAGGGCCGGTCGTCGCCACCATCACCGGCGGCACGATCCTCTGGTTCGTCCTCTTCCTGGTCCAGCTGCCCTTCTACGGCTGGTTCGACGACCACGGCCATCTGTGGTGGGTGTGGACGTGCCTGGCCGGCGGCGGTCTCGGTCTGATCGGCATCTGGTACGTACGGGGGCGCGACGCGGCCCTCAAGCGGCACGCGGCAGAGCGGGACGCGGCGGCCGGGACGCCGTGAGGGGCTGGGGCAGCAGACGGGCCGGCGCGGTAGGAGGCGGCACGGGCGGGCATACCGCCGCAGGACCATTCGTCTCCTCCCCTGGTCTGATGTTCGACGTTCCCGGCAGGTGAAGCGGGAATTCCCCCCGTACCGTCGAAAACATGACGCAGCGCGCCAATATCGACGCCGGGGCGGAACTCGACCCCGTCCACCCCGTGCCGCCGCCCGTGGCGTCCGGCCGGGCGACCGGTCTGACCACCGCCGAAGTCGCCGAACGCGTCGCCCGGGGCGAGGTCAACGACGTACCGCTGCGCAGCAGCCGCTCCACCGCCGAGATCGTCCGCGCCAACGTCTTCACCCGCTTCAACGCGATCATCGGCGTGCTGTGGGTGGTCATGCTCTTCGTGGCGCCGCTCCAGGACAGCCTGTTCGGCTTCGTGATCATCGCCAACACGGGCATCGGCATCATCCAGGAGCTGCGCGCCAAGAAGACCCTGGACGGGCTCGCGGTCATCGGCGAGGCCAAGCCGACGGTCCGGCGCGACGGGACCGGCGCCGAGATCTCCACCTCCGAGATCGTCCTCGGCGACCTGGTGGAGCTCGGGCCGGGCGACCGGGTCGTGGTCGACGGCGAGGTGGTGGAGGCCGACGGCCTGGAGATCGACGAGTCGCTGCTGACCGGCGAGGCCGACCCGGTCCTCAAGAAGCCCGGCGACCGCATGATGTCCGGGTCGTTCGTGGTCGCGGGCGGCGGCGCGTTCACCGCGACGAAGGTCGGACGCGAGGCGTACGCGGCGCAGCTCGCGGAGGAGGCCAGCCGCTTCACCCTGGTCCACTCCGAGCTGCGCTCGGGCATCTCGATGATCCTCAAGTACGTGACCTGGCTGATGGTCCCGACCTCGATCGGCCTGGTGATCAGCCAGCTCGTGGTCAAGGACGACGACTTCAAGCAGTCGGTCGCGTACACGGTGGGCGGCATCGTCCCGATGATCCCCGAGGGCCTTGTGCTGCTCACCTCGGTCGCCTTCGCGATCGGGGTGATCCGGCTCGGCCGCAAGCAGTGCCTGGTGCAGGAGCTCCCCGCGATCGAGGGCCTCGCGCGCGTGGACGTGGTCTGCCTCGACAAGACCGGGACGCTCACCGAGGGCGGCATGGACGTCACCGAGCTGCGGCCCCTGGGCGGCGCCGACGAGGCGTACGTACGCAAGGTGCTCGGCGCGCTCGGCGAGTCCGACCCGCGTCCCAACGCCTCGCTCCAGGCGGTCATCGACGCGTATCCGGACAGCGAGGAGTGGCGGTGCACGGAGTCGCTGCCGTTCTCCTCGGCGCGCAAGTACAGCGGGGCGGCGTTCAGCGAGGGCGACGGGGAGAACTCGACGTGGCTCCTGGGCGCGCCGGACGTCCTGCTGCCGGCGGACGATCCGTCCCTCGCGGAGGTCGACTCCCTCAACGAACAGGGCCTGCGCGTCCTGCTGCTGGCCCGCGCCCGGCGCGAGCTCGACGACCCGCGGGTGGCGACGGACACGCGGGCGACGGCGCTGGTGGTGCTGGAGCAGCGGCTGCGGCCGGACGCGGGTGACACCCTGCGCTACTTCGAGGAGCAGGACGTCCACGCGAAGGTCATCTCCGGGGACAACGCGGTGTCGGTGGGCGCGGTGGCCGGCAAGCTGGGCCTGCCGGGCGCGCAGCACGCGGTGGACGCGCGCGAGCTGCCGGAGGGGCGCGCGGAGATGGCGTCCGTCCTGGACGAGAACGCGGTGTTCGGGCGGGTGTCGCCGCAGCAGAAGCGGGACATGGTGGCGGCGCTCCAGTCCCGCGGGCACACGGTGGCGATGACGGGCGACGGCGTCAACGACGTCCTGGCCCTCAAGGACGCGGACATCGGCGTCTCCATGGGGTCGGGTTCGGAGGCGACGCGGGCGGTCGCCCAGATCGTCCTGCTGGACAACAGCTTCGCCACCCTGCCGTCGGTGGTGGCGGAGGGGCGCCGGGTCATCGGGAACATCACGCGGGTGGCGACGCTGTTCCTGGTGAAGACGGTGTACTCGGTACTGCTGGCGCTCCTCGTGGTGTGCACACAGGTGGAGTACCTGTTCCTGCCGCGCCATCTGACGATGCTGTCCACGCTGACGATCGGCATCCCGGCGTTCTTCCTGGCGCTGGCCCCCAACACGGAACGGGCCCAGCCGCATTTCGTACGGCGCGTGATGCGGTACGCGATCCCCGGCGGGGTGATCGCGGCGGTGACCACCTTCGCCACGTATCTGCTGGCGCGGCACTACTACGACGGGCCGGGCGCCCGCGAGGCCGAGACCAGCGCGGCGACGCTGACGCTGTTCCTGGTGTCGATGTGGGTCCTGGCGATCGTCGCCCGGCCGTACACCTGGTGGCGGATAGCCCTCGTGGCGTCGATGGGCCTCGCCTTCCTCCTGGTCCTGGCGGTCCCCTGGCTCCAGACGTTCTTCGCCCTGCGCCTGGTGGGGACGACATTGCCGTGGGTCGCGGTGGGGATCGCGGTGGTGGGGGCTGTGGGGTTGGAGGGGGCGTGGAGGTGGGTGGGGAGGAAGTGGGCGGAGTAGGGGGCAGCGGACCGTCTGTGGCCGAACGCGCAGTTCCCCGCGCCCCTGTCGGCCGGGGGTTCGTCTGCGGGCCGTGGGTGGCTGGTCGCGCAGTTCCCCGCGCCCCTTATCGGGCCGGGACTTCGCCTGCGGGTCGGCTTCGGTTGCTCGCGCAGTTCCCCGCGCCCCTAAAGGCCCGTGGCCGAGCCAACTGCTCCGGCTGCGGCCGGACCCCTCAGGGGCGCGGGGAACTGCGCGACCGGCCCACCACCGGCCCGCGGACGAAAAACCCGGGGACCCGCAGCGCTGGGGCGCAGCCCCGCGTCGTTCAGGGGCGCGGGGAACTGCGCGACCGGCCCGCCACCGGCCCGCGGACGAAAGAAGGGGGCCCGGGGCGTAGCCCCGGGGGCTAGTCGAACCAGCGCGCTCGTGCCAGTTCGCCCGTCCGGGACGGGTCCTCCAGCAACGCCCCCACCTCGAACCGCCGCGGCCACTGCCCCGCCGCCCACGCCAGCCCCGCCGCGACCCCCTCCAGCGTCGCCGCGTGCACCGTCCCGTCCGGCGCCCGGTGCCAGTCCAGCTCGACCCCGCCCGCCAGCAGCTCCTCGTGCTCGACGTAACTCGACGGCGTCCCGGGCCCGAGCAGGACCCGGACCGCCTCCGGGACCGACCGCTCGGTCCCGACGCTCGTCACCTCCGCCGAGGCGGTCTCGCCCAGGCTCCGCACCTGGAGCAGCTCCGCCAGCTCGGCCGCCCGCGCCGGGGCGACCGGCAGCAGCGGCACCCCGGACGCCAGCGGCAGCAGATCCGGCGCGTCCGCCACCAGCGCGTCCGCCGCGTCCACGACCCGTACCTCCCCGTCCACCACCGCCCGCAGCTCGTCGGGGAGCGTCACCTGCTCGGGGTCGAGGTCGGCCAGCGCCGTGTACAGGGCGTGCAGTTGCGCGTCCGAGACCGGGCGGTCCGGGTCCGCGAGGCGGGCCAGGAGTTCGGCCGCGCCGCCGGGCTCGTCGAGCAGCGCCGCCACCGACGTACGGACACCGAGCGCCCGCAGCACCTGCTCGTCGTCGAAGCCGGTCGCGTCGGCGGACTCGTACAGACCGGCGAGCAGCGGGTCGGACCCGGCCGCACGCAGGCCCGCCGGGCGGCGTCCGCCCAGGACGGGGTGGCCGCGCAGCCACCACGCCGTGTACGGGCGGACCGACTCGGTCGTACCGTCCGGCAGCAGGATGCGTACGGGCTGGGTCAGCGCGTCCCGCAGCGGCGGCTGCGCGAGCAGCGCGAGGGCCCGCGGCCAGGCGTCGTCGTCGACGAGGTCGAGGTCGCGCACGGCGACGATCTCGGTGGCCACCGGCGGCACGGGCGTGTGCGGCAGCCGGTCGAGGACGTCCTCGCACCACACGTCGACCGCGTCGAGCAGACCGGCGTCGTCGGGCTCGGCGAAGTCGCCCTCGCGGGGCTCCAGTTCGTCCGGGTCGAGGACCACATCGGTGGCGCGGACCAGCGCGAACGTGGCCAGCACCCCGCACGCGGCGAGCGGCTGCTCGCCCCAGCGGGCCGCCAGTTCGCGGTCCACCTCGGCGAGTTCGCCGGGCCGGATGACGGCGGCGAAGGCGCTGCCGGGCAGCACGAGTTCACCCGCGGGGGCGAGTTCGCCGTCCTCGTCGGGCAGGGCGAGCGCGCCGAGCCACGGCTCCTCGCCGGGTTCGAGCGCGGCGTCCCGCACCAGCGTCAGTACGTTCTCGGCGAGTTCGTCGGCGTCGAGACCGTCCTCGTCCCAGATCTCGCCGCTGTCCAGCGAGGCGGCGACGGCGGCCCGCACCTGCGGGGTGGTCAGCACGGCCCGGGGGGTGGCGGGCAGGGCGCCCAGCTTCTCCAGGAGGGGGTGCGCGGCGTCCGCGTGCGCGACCTTCAGGCCGAGGCGGGTGAGGTCGGCGGGGGTGTCGGCCAGCGGCAGCAGGATCTGGCGCGGGCCGATGGCGGTGCGCCCGTCGCTCAGCGGCACCGGGAGCCCCGAGAGGCGGTCCGGGTCCACCCCGGCCAGCGTGTCGTAGAGCCGGTGCCACCACGACGGGTCGCGTTCCGCGCCGCCGATGCGCTCGATGGCGTCCCCGAGCGGCAGCCGCCCGACGCCGAGGGTGCGCAGCTCGGCCCGGCGCTCCAGGCCCGCGGGCAGCAGCGTGGGCAGCACCTCGGCCAGCACCCGCACGGTGTCGGCGCCCGCGCCCTCGACCACCTCGGCCTCGAACGGCCGCAGCGCGGGCAGCTCCTCGGAGGGCGCGGCCGGGGCGAGGAAGGCGACCCGGGGCAGCCGCTCCAGGATCGCCGCGCGCAGCGCCCCGTCCAGCTCGCCCCGCCCGAGCGGGCCGGGTACGAGGTCGACGGTGCCGGTCGAGACGGGCTCCCAGTCGCCGAGCAGCCGGGCGTACGCGTCGGCGGCGCGCTCCACCAGGAAGTCCGTCAGCGGGCCCGGGGCCGGGTGGCGCCGGGCGGTGTCCAGCGGCAGCGAGGCGATGAGCAGGGCGGGCAGGCCGAGGGGCTCGTCGGTGGGGGTCGGGGCGTGGACGACCGGGGCGGTACGGGGTCGTCGGGGGGCGCCGTCCAGGTCGACGGGGACGGCCCAGGTGACCGACCAGTGGGGCCGCAGCCGCTCCTCGACGGGCCGGTCGGCGAGCAGGTCCGCGCCGAGGGCGCCGCCCGCGCTCTCGACCCGCCAGCGGTTGGCCCCGTCCCGGGTGTCGTCGATGTGGACGTATCCGTCGTGCTCGGAGCGGCGCAGTACGCGGGCGCCGTCGGGGGTCTCGACGACGACCTCGACGAGGCCGGGCAGGGTGAGGAGCAGGGCGTCGTCGACGGCGGCGAGGAGCCTGCGCACGAGGTCCTCGGCGGGCTCGTCGCGCAGCGGCAGCACCACGACGGTGTCGTACCCCTCCGGCGCGCCGCCCTCGGCGGGCAGCGGCAGCCTGAGCAGGGGTACGTGGCCGTCGCGGCGGCGCAGTTCGTCACCGAGGCCGGGGCTGAAGCGGGCGGCCTCGGCGGCGAGGTCGCGGGCCTCGGCGAGCGACCAGCGGACGCCGCCGGTGCGGCCGACGACGGCGGGCTCGTCGCTGACGGCGAGGACGGCGGCGAAACCGACGCCGAACCGTCCGACGGCGGTGCCGGCGTCGCCCCGCTTGGCGGAGGCGCGCAGGGTGGAGAGCGACTCGACGCCGGTGGCGTCCAGGGGGGTGCCGGTGTTGGCGGCGGCGAGGACGGACTGCTCGCCGGGGGCACCGGGGTGCAGGGTGAGCCGCAGCCGGCCCGGGACGCCGGCGCGGGCGGCGGCGTCGGCGGCGTTCTGGGCGAGCTCGACGACGAGGCGGTCGCGGTAGCCGCCGAGGGCGAGGTCCTCCTCGGCGTTGGCGTCCTCGCGGAAGCGGGTGGGGGTGGCGGCCCAGGCGTCCACCACGCCGCGCCGTAGCCGCGCCGTTCCGAAGGGGTCGGGCCCTTGGTCCGCCGTCGCCTTCACGATCACGCCGCACTCCGCTTCTTGCGTCCACCGCATCGGTAACCCTGGGCCCGAAGGTACCGCGTCCCCGCCCCCCGGGCGCCGCGCGCCCCCTCCCGGGCCGGGGGTTCGTCCGCGGGCCGGTGGTGGGCTGCTCGCGCAGTTCCCCGCGCCCCTAAAAGCCTCCGGCCGAGCCAACTGCTCCGGCTGCGGCCGACCCCCTCAGGGGCGCGGGGAACTGCGCGAGCAACCCACCACGACCCGCAGCCAAGAACCGGGCGCGGTCCGCAGGCGGAGGAAGGCTGAAGAAGGGGGCCGGGCGCAGCCCCGGGAAGTCAGGGGGGCGTCACGAGTGGCCCAGGTCCTCCGACTCAGCGTCCGCCGCCCCCAACCCCACCGACCCACTGTCCCCCGCGGGACGCAACGGCAACGCATCCGCCCCCAACGTGTCCAGCACCGGCGCCGACGGCCGCGGCGGCTTCGGCATGACCGCCGCCTCCGAGTGGCCGCCGCAGCCGTAGGACAGGGACACGACACGCCCGTCCGCGGGGCTGAACTCGTTCGCGCAGACCCCGAAGGCCTGCCGCAGCGACCCGGCCAGCGGGACCAGGAAGGCGCACGACACGCAGGAGGCCGGCGCCGCCTGCGCCATCGGGGTCTTCGCGCCGAACGACTCGTCCCAGCGGTCCGCCGCCGCGTGCAGCCCGTACCGGGACAGCACGCGCGCCCGGCGCATGCCGAGCTCCTCGGCCACCGCCGCGATCGAGCCGCGCGCGGTGCCGGGGCGGGCCACCAGCTCCGCGTCCTCGGCCTCGACCCGCTCGGCCATCTCCTCGGAGACGGCGGAGTTCGGCGGCGGGGCGTCCTCCCCGGTGTAGCCGGGCTCCAGGCGCAGATCGTCCGCCTCGGTGGGCAGCAGATCGCCGGGACCCATGTCCCCGGGGCGCAGCCGCTCGCTCCACGGCACCCATTCGGGCGCCTGGAGCGCGTCGGGCCCGGGCAGCAGGACCGTCTCGTCGAGCGTGACCAGTTTCGCGCGGGAGGCCCGCGCGACGGTCACCGCCCAGCGCCAGCCCCGGTACCCCGGCTCCTTGCACTCGAAGAAGTGCGTGACGACCCGGTCGCCCTCGGCCACCACCGATACGTGCTCTCCGACCACGCCGGGGTGCGCGGCCTCCTCGGCCGCCTCCCGGGCGAGGTCGACCGCTTCGGCGCACAGGCGGTCGGGGGTACGGCTTCGCGTCGTCGCAGCACTCACAGGTCTCGCTTCTCTCCTACGCCGTCTCACGGGTGCGCCGGGGACCGCGTACGTACGAGTCGCGGACGGAGCGGACCAGGGGGCCGCGTCGACGTCCGCGCCCGGGCCGTGAACTGATCAGGGGCGCGCCTTTCGCCATCCATTCTGCGGGATCGCGGAGAGGCGCGCGGCCATGAGCAGCCGCGGGCGGCGCGCCTGTCACGCTACCCCCTTCCCGGCCCCTGGCCCACCTGCCGGTCCGAATCCCTGTCGGTACGTCATGGTCAGACGGGGTTGGGGCACTATGACTGCGTGGCTACCGCGAGGTCCGTCGACACGGCCGGTCCCCTCCGCAGGGCGGGGCGGACGGTCGGCCGAGCGCTGCATCTGCCCATCACGGGCACCGCACGTTCCATCCGAAAGGCGACACACGCCCATGGCGCCGGTGAGTCGGGCCTGGGCAAACTCATCGAGCTGCATGCCGTGAACGGCGCCGGTGACGTCATGATCACCGTCGCCCTGGCGTCCACCGTGTTCTTCTCCGTCCCCACCGACCAGGCCCGCGGCCGGGTCGCGCTGTATCTGGCGATCACCATGGCCCCGTTCACCCTGCTGGCCCCGGTGATCGGCCCGCTGCTCGACCGGATGCCGCACGGCCGGCGCGCCGCGATGGCGGGCGCCATGCTGGCGCGGGCGCTCCTCGCGCTCACCATGTCGGGCGCGGTCGCCACCGGCGGTCTGGAGCTGTATCCGGCGGCGCTCGGCGTCCTGGTGGCGTCGAAGGCGTACGGGGTGGTGCGCAGCGCGGTCGTGCCCCGGCTGCTGCCACCGGGGTTCTCGCTGGTCAAAGCCAATTCGAGAGTCACACTCGCGGGGCTGCTCGCGACGGCGGCGGCGGCCCCCGTCGGCGCCGGGCTCCAGCATGTCGGGCCCGAGTGGCCGCTCTACGGGGCGTTCTGCCTCTTCGTGGCGGGGACGTTCCTGGCCTTCACCCTCGACCACAAGGTCGACTCCGCCAAGGGCGAGAGCAAGGCCGGCCTGGTCGACCGTGCCGGCCGCAAACCGGGGCTGAGCTCGGTCGGCTCGTCGGTGCGCAGCGGACTGATCGCCAACGCGGCCCTGCGCGCCCTCTCCGGCTTCCTGATCTTCTTCCTGGCGTTCCTGCTGCGCGAGCACCCGCTCTCCGGGCAGAGCGCCGCCGTGTCGCTGGGCGTGGTCGGCGTCTCGGCGGGTGTGGGCAACGCGCTGGGCACGGCGGCCGGCTCGATGCTGCGCTCCCGGGGCCCGGAGGTCATCATCGTGGCGGCGCTGCTGGCCGCGCTGGGCGCGGCGGCGTGCGCGGCGGCGTTCTTCAGCGGGGTGCTGATGGCGGTGCTCGGGGCGACCGCGGGCTTCACCCAGGCGCTGGCCAAGCTGTCCCTGGACGCGATGCTCCAGCGCGATGTGCCCGAGGAGGTGCGCACCTCCGCGTTCGCCCGCTCGGAGACCGCGCTCCAGATGTCGTGGGTGCTCGGCGGTGCCATAGGGATCGTGCTGCCGCTCAACGGCGTGCTGGGGATGTCGGTCGCCGCGGGTCTGCTCGGGGTGGGCGCGGTCACGTCCGTACGGGGGCTGCTGAGCTCGTCGCGGCGCGGCACACCACACCCGCGCGTGGCGTGATCTCGGGGGACCGATAGCCTTCGGCTCATGACCGCCTCGTTCACCTCCGGTAAGGCCCGCCGGGCCGGCATCGCCCTGGGCGCTGTCTCCGTCGGCCTCCTCGTCCTCTCCGCCTGCGACAAGCCGACGCCCCTCGCGACCGTGACGGTCGGGACGACGTCGGTGACCGCCGAGGCCGCCTGCCGCAACGACGGCAAGGTGCTCTCCGAGGAGAAGCTCACCACCTGCCTGAGCAGCGTGAAGACCTCGAAGACGATCAAGTACTCGCCGGGCTCGACCCTGCGTCTGGGGGTTGACCCGGACGTGGTGGAGCACGGCAACAAGTGGGTCGCGGTCCTCGACGGCAACCCGATCACCGAGCCGTCCAACAAGACCTACCGCTCGTTCCCGAACGCGGACGTCTTCGCGACGGGCGGGCAGACCGCCGCGCCCAAGAGCAAGAAGATCAACATCATTCAGGTCAACGAGGACAACAAGCCCAAGTCGGTCTGGAGCTTCACGCTCAAGCGCGACGACAGCTGACATGCGCGTCCTGGTCGTGACCGCCGTCCCCGCCGAGCGGGACGCGGTCACGAGGGCGTGCCCGGCGGGCGCGGACGTCCTCGTGGGGGGCGTGGGCCCCGCCTCGGCCGCCGCCGCCACCGCCGCCGCCCTGGCCCGTGCCCCGTACGGCCTGGTCGTCTCCGCCGGGATCGGGGGCGGGTTCCCGTCCGCCGTGCCCGTCGGCGGCCTCGTGGTGGCGTCCCGGATCGTCGCCGCCGACCTCGGGGCCGACACGCCCGAGGGATATCTGGATGTCGAGGCGCTCGGGTTCGGGCGCTCCACCCATCTGCCTCCCGAGCCGCTCGCGCGGGCGGTCGCCGGGGCCACCGGCGCCGTCCACGGGCCCGTCCTCACCGTCTCCACCGTCACCGGCACCGCCGCCCGCGCCGCCGAGCTCGCGGCCCGGCACCCCGGGGCCGCCGCCGAGGCGATGGAGGGCTTCGGGGTCGCGGAGGCCGCGGCCCAGCAGGGGGTTCCCGTGCTGGAGATCCGGGCCGTCTCCAACGCCGTGGGGCCGCGCGACCGTTCCGCCTGGCGGATCGGGGACGCGCTCACCGCACTCACCGACGCCTTCGGGAAGCTCCCGCCCGTACTGGAGAGTTGGAACGGTCATGACTGAGCCGCTGCGCATCGCCTACTCGCCCTGCCCCAACGACACGTTCGTCTTCGACGCCTGGGCGCACGGCCGCGTCCCGGGCGCGCCGGAGCTCGACGTCACCTTCGCGGACATCGACATCACCAACGGCATCGCCGAACGCGGTCCCGGCGACGGCGGCTTCGACCTGCTGAAGGTGTCGTACGCCGTGCTGCCCTGGGTCCTCGACGACTACGCGCTGCTGCCCTGCGGCGGGGCGCTCGGGCGCGGCTGCGGCCCGCTGGTGCTCACCCGCGAGCCCGGTGTGGACCTCACCGGCCGGACGGTCGCCGTGCCGAGCGAGCGCTCGACGGCATATCTGCTCTTCCGGCTCTGGGCGGCCGACGTGCTGCCCGGCGGCGTCGGCAAGGTCGTCGTGATGCCGTTCCACGAGATCATGCCCGCCGTGCGCGACGGCCGGGTGGACGCCGGACTCGTCATCCACGAGGCCCGCTTCACCTACCAGGAGTACGGGCTGCACTCGCTCGCCGACATGGGCGAGCACTGGGAGTCGACGACCGGGCTGCCCATCCCGCTGGGCGCGATCATCGCCCGCCGCTCGCTGGGCGAGGAGCGGCTGCGCGAGCTCGCCGAGACCGTCCGGACCTCCGTCCGCATGGCCTGGGACGACCCGGAGGCCTCCCGGCCGTACGTACGCGAGCACGCCCAGGAGATGGACCCGGCGGTGGCCGACCAGCACATCGGGCTGTACGTCAACGAGTTCACCCACGATCTGGGCGAGGACGGCTACGCGGCGGTGCGGGGGCTGCTGACGCGGGCCGCGGCCGAGGGGCTGGTGCCTCCGCTCGGCCGCGACGCGCTCAGGTTCGCCTGAAATTCGCCTGAAATCCGGCGGTCAGACGTCGAGCTGGTCCGCCACCGCCCGCAGCAGTCCGGCGATCTTCTTGCCCGCGGCCTTGTCGGGGTAGCGCCCGCGCTCCAGCATCGGCGTGATGTTCTCCAGCAGGGTCGTCAGGTCCTGGACGATGGAGGCCAGTTCGTCCGGCTTGCGGCGCTGGGCCGCGGCGACCGAGGGGGCCGGGTCGAGAACGGTCACCGAGAGAGCCTGGTCACCGCGCTGGCCGGCAACGACGCCGAACTCGACGCGCTGGCCGGGCTTGAGTGTCTCGACCCCGGAGGGGAGCACGGACGAGTGGACGAAGACGTCACCGCCGTCGTCGCGGGAGAGAAAGCCGAAGCCCTTCTCGCTGTTGAACCATTTGACCTTGCCGGTAGGCACGTCTGTCCTCGTCCTCGTACTCGTCGTCGGGTGCTCGGGGCGCCGCGGAAAACGGCTCTGGATAGCACGGCAGCGGGTCGCCTTCGGACCCGCCGGGACCAAGGCTAATGGTCCAGAGGCTGCTGACAAGACGTCCCGGCGGGTCCTTACGGGCAGGGAACTACCCTGACCGAGTGAGTAACGAAACCCAAGCGAATTCGGCCAGGGACGAGTCGAACAGCGGCGACCGGCTGGTTCGCGCCGGTGTCATCGTCTTCTTCGTCGGCGCGCTCGCCACGCTGGTCACGGTGGCGCCGCTGTTCCTGCACACCTCCCCGTTCCCGCCCGTCGCGTACGCGGTGTGCATGCTGATGGGGGTCGGCTTCCTCATCGCCGCGGCGGGTGTGGTGCGGTCAGTGCGGGCGGGGCGCGGGGCGGCCTAGGTCCGCTCCTGGGCGCCGACGTACGCCTTCAACCACGGGCGGAACTCCGTGAGGTCGGCGAGGACGACGTCCGCGCCCGCCTCGCGCAGCTCCCGCGCGCCGATCGGGCCGGTCGGCACGGCCACCGAGAGCGCTCCGGCGGCGTGGGCGCCGCGGACGTCGCCGGTGTGGTCGCCGACGTACACCGAGGCGCCGTGCGCGCGCAGCGCCTCCGCCTTGGCCTCCGCCCACAGCCCGCCGATGAGCTCGTCGGGCTCCAGCCCGAGGTGGGTGAGGTGCAGGGCGGCCTGCGGCCGGTTCTTGGCGGTCACCACGACGGCGCGCCCGCCGAGCTCCTGGACGGCGCGTATCGCGTCGGCGGCGCCGGGGAGGGCGTGGGTGGGTTCGATGGCGTACGTGGGGTACAGCTCGCGGTACCGCGCGGCCATCTCCGGGACGCGGTCCTCGGGGAACCAGTGGCTCAGCTCCCACTCCAGCGGGGGGCCGAGACGGCTGACGGCGGCGTCGGCGTCGATGGGGGTGCGGGTGTCCTCGGCGAGGCGGGTGTAGCAGGCGTGGATGCCGGGGCGGGAGTCGATGAGGGTCATGTCCAGGTCGAATCCGACGGTGGGGGTTGCCATGGGCCCCATTGTGGGGCCGGATTTCCCCCACCCCGCCCTCTTCCCTGAACCCTCCGGGGGTGGGGGGCAGGTGCACGTCTCCCGGGGGCTGCGCCCCGGGCCCCCTCTTTCGTCCGCGGACCGTGCTGGGCCGCTCGCGCAGTTCCCCGCGCCCCTGGGGGCCCGGGCCACACCCGGAACATTCGGCTCGCCCCCAGGCTTTGAGGGGCGCGACCAGCCACCCACAACCCGCAGCCGAAGCCCGGCCCGACAGGGGCGCGAGGAACTGCGCGAGCAACCCTCCACCGACCCGCGGCCGAAGTCCGGGCCCTGAAGGGGCGCGGGGAACTGCGCGACCAGCACACCACCGACCCGCAGACGAACCCCCGGCCCTGAAGGGGCGCGGGGAACTGCGCGACCAGCACACCACCGACCCGCAGCCGAAGCCCGGCCCGACAGGGGCGCGGGGAACTGCGCGAGCAACCCACCACCCACCCGCAGACGAACCCCGGGCCAAAAAGGGGCGCGGGGAACTGCGCGAGCAACCCACCACCCACCCGCAGACGAACCCCGGGCCAAAAAGGGGCGCGGGGAACTGCGCGAGCAACCCTCCACCGGGCCGCAGACGTACCCCGGGTCACAGCAAAGCCTCAGCGCCGACGCCCACCCCGCCACACCAAGAACGCCGCCGACCCCAGCGCAGCACCCCGCACCACCCACGGCCACACCCCCGCCACCGCGTCCCCCATCGCCCCGTCCGCGATCGGCGAGCCCCAGCGGCCGTCCTGGCGGCCCCACAGCCATACCGCCCCGGCCGCCACCGACAGGCCGGGCAGGCCCAGTACCGCCCACTTCGTCTCCGCGGGCGTCAGACGGCGCGACACGTACGCCAGGAGCCAGCCGCCGCCCAGCGCGAGCCAGTTGCCGAGGGCCGCGCCCACCACCAGCAGCGCCGCGGCGAGCATCAGGAGCGGACTGGAGAAGCCGGGGCGGGGAAGCGCGGTCCGCCAACTCCTCGACGGGGCGGGCGGCTCCTCGACGGCCCCGACGGCCCCGACGGCCCCGACCGCCTCGACGGACGCCTCGGCATCCCGCGCCTTCGCCGCTTCCTCCGCCTTCGTCACGTCCTGCGGAGGCCGCAGTATCTCCGGGATCTCCACCCCGCCCACGAACCCCGCCACCGACTCCCCCGGGCCACCCCCGAACGGGCCCGGTTCGATCCGCCACCAGTCCGGCTCGCCCTCCGAGGGGCCGAGTTCGTCCATGCCCGCCAGGTGCGGCGGCGACGCGGCCGTCACCGGCGGGGGCGGGGGCGGGGCAGGAGCCGGGGGCGGCGACGACTCGCGCGGGCGCGGGAAGATCTGGCGGCGGCCCCGGCCCCCGTCCCGCTGCCCCGGCACCCCCCGCCCCGCCGTCTCCACCTCCGGCGGCGCCTCGTACGCACCGGCCGTCGAGACGGACTCCACCACCTCGTCCGGCGTACCGAGCCGCCCCAGGATCCGGCGCACCGCCGCCGGGGAGTCGGCGCCGAACTTCGCCCGTCTGCGGTCGATCTCGTCGCGCAGCCCGGACACCAGCCGCATCCGTGCCGCGGAGGGCAACTGCCGCCGCTGGGCCAGGTCGCCGACCCGGCTCAGATAGTCGTAGACCAGCTGGTCGCTCTCGATCCCCACACCGTTCCCCTCCGTGCCCCGCCGGGGCCCGCCGCCGCCTCCCTGCCCTGACGGTAGCGCGCAGCGGCTACCGTGGGGCGGATGGGGACCGGCGAGCGCGACCAGGAGGCGCACGTGTCCGAAGCACCGACCGGAGCGGGTGGAGTGAGCGGACCCGGCGACCACGCGGCCCACACCGGCCACGCCACCGACGCCGCCGCCACCGACGCCGCCGCCACCAGCACCGGTGCCGCCACCACCGGCGCCGCCGGCGGCACCCGCGTGCCCGCCGCCCCCCGCACCCTCGCCGAAGCACTCCGTGCGCGCCCCGACTCCTCCCTCGCCGCGCTCCTGCGCGCCCGGCCCGATCTGCTCACCCCCGTACCGAACGACCTGACCCAGCTGGCCACCCGCGCCGCGACACGGGCCTCGGTCGTGCGGGCGCTGGAGCGGCTCGACCGGTTCGCGCTCCAGACCGCGCAGGCGCTGGCCGTGGCGCCCGACCCGGCGCCCTACCCCGTCCTGCTCGCGCTCCTGGCGGGCGACGAGGGCGACGCGGCCGTCGAGGCGGCGCTGCCGGGGGCGCTCGCCGGGCTGCGCGAGCAGGCGCTGGTGTGGGGGACCGACGAGCGGCTGCGGCTGGTGCGCACCGCCCGCGAGCTGCTGGCGCCCTCCCCCGCGCACCCCTCCCCCACCGGCCTCGGCCCGACCGTCGCCGAGGCCACGGCCGGGATGTCGCCGGGGCGGGTGCAGGAGATCCTCCGGGCGGCCGGGCTGCCCGCCACCCATGACCCCGTCTCCGCCGTCGCCGCGCTGACCTCGCTCTTCACCGACCGGACGCGGATGTCGGCGCTGCTGGACACCGCCCCGCCGGAGGCGCTGGGGGTGCTCGACCGGCTGGTGTGGGGGCCGCCGTACGGCGAGGTGTCGGCCGATCCGGCGCCGCCCGTGCGCTGGCTGCGCGACCACGGGCTGCTGCTGCCGACCTCGGCGCGCACGGTCGTCCTGCCGCGCGAGGCCGCCCTGCATCTGCGCGCCGGGCGCGCGCACCGGGCGCCCGAGCCGGTGGCGCCCGCCGTCGCGCCGGCCCGGGAGTACAAGCCGCAGGTGGTGGACTCCGCCGCGGCCGGACAGGCGCTGACCGCGCTGACCATGGTCGAGGACCTGCTGGCCGAGTGGAACGAGGGCGGGCCCGCCGTGCTGCGCGCGGGCGGTCTGAGCGTGCGTGACCTGAAAAGGACCGCCCTGGCCCTGGACACCACCGAGCAGGCCGCCGCTTTCTGGCTCGAACTCGCCTACGCGGCCGGGCTGCTGGCGTCCGACGGGGAGGCCGACGAGCGGTACGCGCCGACGCCCGCGTACGACGACTGGCTGGACCTGCCGCCCGCCGAGCGGTGGTCGCGGCTGGCCGCCGCGTGGCTCACCGCGACCCGTACGCCCGGCCTGGTCGGCGATCAGGACGCCCGCGCCCGCACGCTCGCGGCCCTCGGCCCCGACCTGGACCGCTCCCCCGCCCCGGAGGTACGCCACCGGGTGCTGGCCCTGCTCGCGCTGCTGCCCGAGGGGACCGCGCCCGACCCCGAGACGCTGCTCGCCCGGCTGCGCTGGGAGCACCCGGCCCGCTCCGGCCCCGAGGACCTGCGGCCCCGGCTGGCCCGGTGGACGCTGGCCGAGGCGGAGTGGCTGGGCGTGACGGGCCGGGGCGCGCTCGCCGCGCACGGGCGGGCGCTGCTCGCCGCGGCCGACGGCACCGCGAAGGCGCCCCGGTCCGGCGCCACCACCGCGTCGCCCGGCCTCGCGGCTGCCGCCGCGCTCGCGCCGCACCTGCCAGAGCCCGTGGACCACGTCCTGCTCCAGGCCGACCTGACCGCCGTAGCGCCCGGCCCGCTGCGGCGCCCGCTCGCCGCGACGCTGAACGTGCTGGCGGACATCGAGTCGAAGGGCGGCGCGACGGTGTACCGGTTCACGCCCGCCTCGGTGCGCCGCGCCCTCGACGCCGGGCAGGCCGCCTCCGATCTGCACGCCTTCCTCGCCGCGCACAGCGCCACGCCCGTCCCGCAGCCGCTCAGCTACCTCATCGACGACGTGGCACGCCGCCACGGGCACCTCCGGGTCGGCGCGGCCTCGGCGTATGTGCGCTGCGACGACGACGCGCTGCTCGACGAGATCGTCGCGGACAAGCGGTCCGCGGGGCTCCGGCTGCGCCGGCTCGCCCCGACCGTGCTCGCCGCCCAGGCCGACCCCGCCGCCCTCCTCGAAGGGCTGCGCGCGATGGGGTACGCCCCGGCCGCCGAGTCCGCCGAGGGCGATGTGGTGATCACCCGCGCCGACACCCGCCGCACCCCGCCCCGTACCGCTCCCGCGCCCGTGCCGGAGGGCCCGCCGCTGCCCGACGAGACCTTGCTCGGCGCGGCGGTCCGGGCGATCCGGGCGGGCGACGAGGCCGCCACGGTCGTCCGCAAGGAGGCGCCGCGCGCCGCCCACGCCGAACCGGGCGGGCTGCCGCGCACCACGGCCGCCGAGACGCTGGCCACCGTCCAGGCCGCGGTGATGACCGGCTCGGCCCTGTGGATCGGCTACGTCAACGCCGACGGCGCCGCCAGCCAGCGGGTGATCGCGCCGGTGCGGGTGGAGGGCGGTTTCGTGACGGCGTACGACCACACGGCCGACGAGGTCCGCACCTATCCCCTGCACCGGATCACCGGCGTCGCGGAACTGGCGGACGACCCGGCCTGACACGCACGGCCCCTCATCGCGCCCGGCTGAGGCACACTGGAGGTTTGGCACCTGCGGAGGGATGTAGGTACGTGAACGGGCCACTGATCGTCCATACGATCAAGCGCGGTGCACACACTAACGGATAGATCCGAGCTGTGAAGTGGCTTGCCTGATCAGTGCGGCAATCCAGACCCGCTGCGGAACCACCGACGTTGTTGCGGAGCGAATGGGAGGTCTGCCTTGGGTGGGGAACGATGATCACTGACCAAGCCATCGACCTTCTGATCCGTAGGATCGGGCGGGCAGTTGTGCCGGGGGTCCGCCGACCTAGCAACTGATCGCCGGCGGCCGTGATCAACGGCCTCTGTGTGCCGTCGTTGCCGTCAGGGCTGCCGTCAGCGCTGAACGATGGCACCGACCAGCGCGACTCCCAGCATGTGCCGGGCTCCAGGCCCTGCCCGGCTTGGGAGTAGCAACTTTCTCTACAGGTTCAAGGCGGCTCGCTCCGCTCCCCGCGCGCGACCCGGCCGACGCCCGGGCCGCGCTCAGAGCAATCAGCCGCCTGACGTCAGAGAAGGGGTACGTCGTGGCTGGGGCGGTCGGCTCCATGACTTTAGCCACCTCCCCGGTCCGGGTCCCGCGTCGAGCAAGACCAGGGGGCCACTCGTGCACATTGCGGTCAGGCCCAAAGCCTGCCCGAGTTGGCAGCCAGCGTACGGCCCCCTGGCCATGCTCAACCCCAGATCGGGCAGGCCAGCGGCCAAACCCGCTCCGCCGACCTAACGCTTGCACCTCTACAGCGAGCGCAAGATCTCATACCCTGTAGGTAAGCAAAGGACGACGACGGGGAGAAATCGTGGCTCGTGATCCGGTTCCACCAGCACAAGCCAAGATCGTAATCCAACGGAGCGGCGACAGGTGCGCGTACCCAGAGTGCGGAATCGCACTGAGTATCGATGCGCAAGTTACCGCAGATCAGCATAAGGCCGTTGGTAAAGTCGCTCATATTTGCGCAGCTAGCAAAGGCGGCCCTCGGTACGACTCGAATATGACGCCAGAGGAGCGAGGTAGCGCAGAAAATCTAATTTATCTCTGCGGCCCTCATCATGATGTAATTGATACGCAGCTCAATTACCACACGACGGACTTGCTCCGCGATATCAAAAGAAAGCACGAACGAACTGTCGCCCGCGCCATGGCGCACGCAATGGGACAGGTCGGATTTGAGCATCTGGAAATCGTTTGCAAATTCCTCGGGACATCAAAGTCAAAAACTGATGACAAAATAGTGATCCCAATCGACATAAAGCAGAAAGTGGACTTGAACGGACTTGGCCCCGTGGCTGAGGAGAGAATAAAGGTAGGGCTGGCCAAGTCTGACGAGGTAGCGGATTTTATTACCGCAATCTCAAATATGCGCCCAAGCTTCGGCAACATTCTGGCTGCGCGATTCAAGCAGGAATACTATGCGGGAATCGCTCAAGGCCTGGAGCGCGACGAACTTTTCGAATACATATGTGCAGCTGCACTTGAACATGCTGGACCCGTTGAATCTGACACGCTTCGGGCCGCAACTCTCGCCACCGTCGCCCACCTATTTCAGATATGCGAGCTCTTCGAGCATGAGTCTCCTGCTGCCTAATCGCTATGTTAAGACATCCAGTAGCCTGGCACTGCATGCCGCAAGGCTGTACAGGCGACTGGAACCCACGTCATCGGTAGCTTCCGCCTGGGCGGCATACAAAGCCATCTACCCAGATCTCCCTTTCGAGCGCTTCGCTTTGACTCTGGATGTCCTAGTGGCGCTGCGCCTGTTGAATTTTGACGGCGACTTCTTGCACAAGGCGGCGAACAATGCTGCGTAAAATCAGCGCCAACATTAAATCCTTTGAGCCCATCACATTCAAGCCCGGTTTTAATGTTATTCTAGCGGCTAAAGCTCCTGGAGCTACGGATAAACACAGCAGAAACGCGCGGGGAAAAACGACACTAATCCAAGCGATCGGCTATTGCCTCGGTGGAAATTTGCCGAAACCGTTGGCACCCTTGGGACCCGCCGGCTGGGAGTTCACGCTCGACCTCGATATGTTCAATGGCGTCGTCTCTGCTACGCGTCGCGTCCAGGGTGGTACGCGCGTGCATCTGCGATATCCGCCTGAGTTGGCAACCACGCTACGGCCATACATGGATGACCGATCGACTGTCTCAGTTGATGACTGGAAGTACCTTCTTGGTTTGAGTCTCTTCGCCTTGGACCGTGTGGCTGAAGCTGGCGACCGAGCTATCTCCCCCCGAACTCTCCTGTCCTATGTGATCCGAACAGACGCCGTCAAGGATCCACTAAAAATTATCCCTCAGCAGCCCGCTTGGAGCTCTAGGGAGCACGTAGCCTACCTGCTAAACCTAAATTGGGAGCTTGTGCGGGATTTGTCTCTCTTGGAAGAAGAGGCTGAAACCTATAAAGCAATTGCGAAAGCCACTAAGAAAAATCTTCTCCCCAGGGCTCTACGGCCAGAGCCAGAACTAATGCTTGAGTTGGCGGAGGCTCAACGCGAACTAGACGAATTGAAGGCGCGTGTCTCCGGTTTCCAAGTAGTAGAAGATCCGCAAGGGTTGATCGCCCGGGCGGATCGAATCACCGAAGACCTAAAAGAACTTCGCAACGATGCTGTCGTTGACAGAAGGATGATCCAACTCTATGCAACATCCCTAGAAGAGGAACCACAAAACTCATATGAGGAAATGGAAGTATCCGACCTATATGTCGAAATGCAGCGGGCCTTTACACCTGAGGCGTTGCGCAGCTTGGAAGCAGTCACCGAGTTTCACCAGCAGTTGATGGGCAACAGGCGCAGGTTCCTATCATCGGAGCTCGAAAGGCTACGCAACCAGCAGTCCGTCCGTGATGCGCGCATAAGAGAGCTCACAGAATCTCGCAACTCGATTCTTGCAGTTATCGATGCCGGCGGGGCTCTAGAGGAGCTCTCCGCACTCCAGGCTGAAGCGAACAGGGCTGCTGCGAAGGTAGCTGAGATTGAAAATGCTCTTGCAACTGTCCGAGACGTAGCGCAAGCGCAGGAGGACATCCGCCTCAAGCGCGCGCAGCTACGAACGGAGACCGCGCGCGACCTAAATCATAGTCGCCGAAAGCTTGATTCCGTGGCATCACGTTTCGACCGCATGATGCAAGAGCTCTACGGAGTCGGCGGCGTTCTCACGGCCGAGGTCGATGATCTCGGCTACAAGTTCACCTTGAAGGTGTCCACTTCAGCCAGTGGGGGCGTCACCAGGATGCAATTGCTCTGCTTTGACTTGACACTACTCGCTGAAGGGGTAGATACCAAACATCATCCTGGTTTCCTAGTTCATGACTCAGTTGTGTTCGATGGAGTCGATCCGCGTCAGGTGTCCGCAGGGATCAGTCTTGTCAATGAAACAATTTGCTCGTCTGGCGGCCAGTATATTTGCACGATGAACAACAATGACGTACCTCTTACCGTCCGAAACTCAGACTGGTTTCAAAATGGCATACGGCGGACTGTCCTGGACACCGAAGAGGGTGGGATCTTGGGTACGCGCTTCTGACCTCCACGCCAGTGCAACATTCACAACTATGTAGCGGCATGAGGGAGACATGGAAATCAGGATGGCACGTCGTCGACCTATCCCGCAGTCGGTTATCAAGGAGGTGTTCTCCCAGGCTGGTGGAAGGTGCATGTTTCCCGGGTGTCCACCCCTGATCCTCGAAAATGGGATGCCGCTCCTAGAAATTGCTCACATCTCTTCAATAGCTCCCGGCGGGCCGCGGTACCACAGTGATATGACTCTGGACGAACGAGGCAGTATTGACAACGTAATTGTACTCTGCCCAACCCATCATGCGTATGTGGATAAAAGTCCAGAAACATACACAGTCGAAGCACTCAAGAAGATGCGAGCCGAGCACGTCTCTCGAATAGGTCACGCTCTCTCAGAGAACGAACGAACAGCAACCACTTCTCGCCTCGTGGAATCGCTAAGTATATGGCGGAACAATCGCAATAACCCGAGTGAGGAATACTGGCAAACCTTCCTAAGCAGCCGTCCCGAGGTCTTGGCGCTAGCCTTGGAAGGAAGGGCTTACACACTGAGAAGCAAGTGCTATGTGGGTGGAAAGTCGGTCGATAACTCTGGCGGCAATGTACTGGATTTCCTTGCCAGTCATGCGGGAAACGTCGCACTTGTCGAAATCAAAACACCAGCAACTAAGTTGCTTGCCTCGCCCAAATATCGGGGAAATGTATATGCCCCATCTCGCGAACTCGCAGGGTCATGCGTCCAGGTGCTGGAATATCGACACAGCCTTGTATCCAACCTTCCTGGCTTGGCATTCCATACGCCGGGACTGCGAGCTGCGAACCCTCTCGGCATTGTCATCAGTGGCGATCTGGAAGCAGAAAATTTGGATGAAAGTCAACGTCGATCGTTCGAACTGTACAGATCCAGTTTTCGCGACCTTAAAGTTCTTACTTATGACGAGCTGTTCGCTGGCATCGAGATGCTGTTGAACGCGCTGAAAGACTGATTTCGGCTACACCGCTCTTTTCGTCGATCTCCGAATCCGCTTGAGCGCCGAGAAGGTGGTGTCCCAGGAGGGCAGGCCGATTGCGGAATCGGCCGGTCAGCCACGGTCAACAAGGGCGTCTGGCGGTTGAGTTGCTGGACATCTCACCAGTCATCGAAGCCGAAGGACACCGGCATGACACCCCAGCCGTTCTCCTAAAGCGGTGCTCTCGCTCAAGAGGCTGTGAAGCCGGCGGACTGGTCGAGGTGGAACGAGGAGCCCGAAGCCGTCGGAGCCCAACCCTCACGCAGGGCAAGCCGAATAGCCGCGGCAACACCGGACGGCAGTACAGGCTCAGTCTCGCGGCCGATCCAGTTGCTCGGATGCGGCTGGTTGGTGGTGACCACAAGGGTCGTACCCGGGTTGTCCGTATGCTCGACCGCGAATGTGCACGGCGACCAGGCCAGGCTCTCGGGGTACGTCGGCCTGCCTCGCAGCCGCCAACGGTAGGCAGTACCGTCGACGACGATCCGTCGTGATCCCTTACGGACCAGTGCCATGCCTCCCCCTTCAACAGCGACGATGCTAGCGAGCCAGGCCCCTCCCTCCGTCTCATTCAGCGCCGTTCGCCGCCGTTCAGACAGCCCGTAGCCCGTAGCCGCCCCCACGAACGGCCGCCCATGAACGCAGGTGAACGGCCCCGCATGCGGTCCCGCGCGGCACCACCACAGTTGGAAATCGTGCATCTGCGACTGGTCATGTGGTGCTCTGCGCGTCGCATCCCAAGCTTAGGGACGTCCCTTCGGATGAATCACGACAATGTTGCGCTTCCAACTAGTTCGCCTCGCATGTGACTCGGGGTGGCCTACGGTGACCGTCACGCGTAGCAAGCAGGGGGAACCGTGAGCACACCACCACTACCGCCGCAGAGGCCACCGCGCCCTGACGAAGTGCTTGCCTTCCACAACGGGGACACGCTGGAGAACATCCCTGTCATCCGCGACGCCGCACCCCCTCGACCGCCGCAGTTCCCTTGGAAGGCGACGATGACCGCAGGAGCCGTCGCAGCCGTTGTGGGCGTTTGCCTGGCCCTGGTGCTGCATCAGCAGACAGGCACGAACCACAGAGGCGCGAGGGCTCAAACAACACCGAGCATCACAGGGGCCGGCCGCGAAGACAGCGAGACCTCCCCGGCACCGCCAGCGCACGCTTCGCCGTCGAGTGCTGCACCGTCCCGCTCAGTGGCTGCAGCGCCGTCATGCGTTCCGGTGACCTACAAGCTGCCGACGGGTCCGGCCGGCTGTGAGCCGAAGGCCGATGTCTGTCTGGCTGGCGCACCCTGGTACGTCGAGGGCATCGAGGAACTGTGTGGTGGCCCTCTGCCCCTCCAGGCCATCCACGTCATCTCGCAACCTGCCACCGGTGGGGACCCCGGGTCCACCTACTGTCTCGCGTGGACGGGCAGCAGCGACGGGGCAGGAAGGGACGCCACCCTTCTGATGAACGCGGCCGGTTATCAGTGCGGTGCGTATCTGGTCGGCTCAGACGGACAGGCGATCCAAGCAGACGGCACTTCGGTCTTCTCGGACAGTCCCCAATCTTGTGAGGGGTCCTACCCGGGCACCAGGATGACCTATCCGGGCGTCCTGGACTTTCCGAACGAGGGCGGTGCGCAGCCCCCCACGTATGTCTGTGTTGCTGAGAACTCGGGCGCATGAGTGTGGGAACAGCAACGATCAGAGCTAACGATCAGAAAACGACGGACCGCACGGCAGGCCGCCGCGCCCCAAGTACAGCCGTCTCGCGGCTGATTGGGCATCGGGTCGGGTGGTGAGTGTCTAACTGCGTGACAACGCCGACGAACAGCAGCGCCTAAAGCGGGTGTCGCAGGTCTCGATCAGCCGAGGTAGGGCTGCTCACGGTGCTCCAGGAAGTGACGGATCCGGAGCCGCTGCGTGTGGTGCATCGGCAGTTGTGCAACTTCCGCCGGCTGCACGAACCGCAGCTCGGTGGACTCGTCCGAGATCTCGAGTTGGCCGCCGACCACACGGGCGGTGAAGCAGACGTTGAACTGCCTGCGCACCTCACCGTCCGTGTAGGCGATGATGTGGCGCGGGTCGGTGTACGTCCCCACGAGCCCGGTGATCTCCACGTCCAGGCCCGTTTCCTCCTTCACCTCGCGGACGGCGGTTCCTGGCAGGGAGTCGGTCATCTCCATGCCGCCGCCGGGCAGCGCCCAGAGATCGTTGTCCCGCCGGCGCTGTAGGAGGATGCGTCCCTCGTCGTCGGTGACCACTGCGGACGCGGCGACGACCAGGCTGTTGGGCTTGGGGGCGTCTGGGTCGTCGTAGTACTCGGTGCGTGCCATGATCACTTCTCTCGTGCGGGTGTCGCGGTTGCCCACACCGCGTCGAAGCTGTCTGCGTAGGTGTCGAACATGCCGCCTTCCCCGTTTCGGCGCAGGTGCCACACGGGGGCCTTGTAGGCGTTAACGCCCCAGACGTGGGCGTTGACCAGTGCCTGATCATCGGCGCGGTAGATCGAGTTGTAAAGCGTCGTGGCGTGAGTCCGTACCTCGATGCCCGGTACCCCGATGAGGGGGCGGTAGTGCATGAGCGCGAGACGGCAACGGGACTGGATGCCGTGGCCGAACTTTTCCTCGTCTCCACGCTGTTGCACGTTGGGGCTGTCCGCGTCGCCAACGGCGATACGGACCACGCAGCCCTCGGCCGCTCGCTCCTTCAGAAGCTCGTTGAGCCTCGGGTACGCCTCGTGCAGGAACACGGCGGCGTACACCAACACGTCGATCTGCTCGCGTGCCTGGGTCAGCATGTCCACGAAGGTGGAGACGGGGATGTCCGCCCGCTGGTCGTAGAGGGCCACAAGTTCCGGACTGACGGCGCGGGCGGGGCGTGCCTGCCTGAGCGATGGCCATAGAGCGTGCACGTCTTCTCCTAGCGTCTCTGCTGCCACCATGGCCGTGGCACGACGTGGCGTACGCCCCAGGTTGACCCATCGTTCGACGGACTTGGGATCGACTTCGACCTTGTCCGCGAGGGCGTTGTACGTCCAGCCGCCGGCCGCCATGGCCGCACGTAACCTCTCGTTTGCCATTTCAATCTCTCCTAACAACCAGGGACGGCACTAGGGACGTTCTACCGGATGCGGGACGTCCCGAAGTGGTGTTTGTCGGTGGTTCCGACGTCCTGCCGGTCGGCAGGAAGCTCGTCGGCATGGCGAGCAACCAGCAGACCAGGCCAGGCATCGGCGAACTGGCGAAGGACAGTGCCAGCGGACGCATCGGCGTCGTCATGGGGGAGATCGGCGGTCGTGTACAGATGCGGCCCGTCCGTGGCGGCAGGGAGTGGGATGCCATGCCCGGTGGCGTCGTCGCACTCAGCGCTCGGGAAGAGCTGAGCGCGCGTCTGAACGCGAGGAACGGCACCAGTCGGGCCGGGCTGTGATGCGCGCCGTCGGCCGGTACGCCGGGGTCCTGTTCATCATCTGCATCAGCGGTTCGTGCGGCTTGGTGATCGGCATGGCCCTCGGCACCGGCCAGTACTGACCGGCCGCCCCGGGCGGGTGCCACACACGGCTCCCCGTCCCCGCTCGGGGCCGGCCTCCAGTCCGCTGTCGATCACTTTCGAGGCGAACTCGGCGATCGAGGCGGCAGGTAAGTGCCCTGCACCACTTCACATGAGGAGACGGCACATGACAGCAACGGCGAACGTGCAGAAGACCGGTCGCGCGGTCGCGGGTGAAGAGCTGTTCGAGAGCCTCGCCCACTTCGTGGTCACCCACGACGGCGAGTCGGCCGAGCGTGCCGAGCTCATCGCCGACCAAGCGGTGGCCTTCGTGGTCACGGCGGCCACCGCGACCGTTCCCATGGTCCCGTCGGACGACGTGGACCTCGGCCTCCACGCGCTCATCCTGCACACCAAGGAGTACGCCCAGCTGTGCGAGCGGTACGCGGGCCGCTTCCTCCACCACAACCCGACGCCGGGTGGCGGGGCCCGTGACCCGGAGAAGGTCACGGCGTCGGCTCACGCCATGAAGGCCGCCGGGTTCGCGGTCTTCGACGACCTGTGGACCGTCGACGGCACGAACCTCGCTCAGTGCGACTCGGACTGCGGCCGTCCCTACGGTCAGAACTAGGACCTGACACCAGTGACGCGGCCGGCCCGAACTCAGGGTCGGCCGCGTTCGTCCGGAAGGAGAACAACGACGTTGTCCTGCTCGATCCATGAAGTTCCGACCGTGGTGCTCGATGCGCTCGTGCCCAACGCGCGACGTCTGGTCGTCAACCGGCGTGGTTCCACCGTGTGGGAGGTGTTCGGCCCTCGCGGTCACTACGCCGTGAAGGTCGGCTATCCGATCGAGGCCACGACCGACTGGCCAGCGCAGCCCTGGACCGCCGTCGCACCTGCGCGCGAGGGCGCCGTGCTTCACCGGCTCGGCGTCGAAGAGATCGCTTACGGCGAGTGGGAACACGGCACTTGGAACTTCCAGCCGTGGCACGAGGGACCCGATCTCCACCGGCTCTGGGAACCCTGCCGTGTGCCGGACCCGATCATCACGCCACAGACCAGTGTCGCTCTTGGATGCGTCGAAGCTCTCGCCGAACTCCACGGCAAGGGCTGGGCTCACGGAGACGTGCAGCCTGCCCACTTCATCATCGGACTCGAGCGAACGCACCTCATCGACCTTGCCTTGGCCAAGGGCGGACACGTACCCCAGGGGTACGACTTCCCGTTCCGCGGTTGCCTCGTCCACTACGAAGCGCCGGAGATCGCCCGCAGCGTGCTCGCCACCGGAGAGGCTGAGCCGACGCAGGCTGCCGACGTCTACGCCCTCGGCGCTTCCCTGCTCATCTCCGCCACTGGTTGGCGGGCTGTCGAGTACCCGGACAACGCCCCCCGCTCCGTACAGAGAGAAGCAGTGGCGGAGGGTCGGCGTCGTCTTGTGAAGGCGCCGGGTGAGCTGGGCGACCTGATCGACGCGATGCTCAGTCATGCCCCCGAGGACCGGCCGACGATCTACGAGGTGGGCAAAGCCTTGAGCTGATCCCGAAGCCTGCTCGCCGTGATGCTGCTCAGCGGCGGCGACGATAGCAAGAGACCGGACCACCCCTCAGCCTGGACAGCATTCCGGGTGGTCCGGTCGTGGAAGCCCTGATCAGGACCCCGGTGCCGATGGTACCGGGGTGGTCGGCGTGCTCGAACGCGGGTGCGGATACAACCCCGGTCGTCTACCTGTCGAGTTGGAGCGAAGCACGCATGAAGTCCTGTCAGAGCAGGCCCCGTTCTGACCCGCGCCACCGAAAGTCAGCCACGGCGGCGGGTTCGTCGAACGAGCACCCGTCACGTGTGCCTCCAGCAACCCAGAAGGACCGCAACCACGCTTCCTTGATGCGTCACGATCCGCAGTCCCACCCGCTGTGGCGTTGCGCACGTACGGGCCGCCCCTGGCTCGCCTCCGGGCTTCCCCGGAGGAAGCGGTGACCGTGCGTTCTGCCGTCGCTCCGCCCTCAGCTTGGTCCTGGCGCTCGGACCCGTCGGGGTGCTTCCTGCTCTGGCTGTCTGTCTCGGCGGTACTGCGCGCTGAGTGGCCGGGGGCCGGCGCAGCGGTGGCGGAGACAGGGAGCGGCGGCGGCCCCCGGCCGCCAACGCGCGCGGACCGCCGTAGGCGGGCCGCCTTGATCCAGTAAAGAAACTCTGAACAGCGCCGCAGCCCGGCAGTCGATCAACCTGGGAGAACAACGGGTGGCAGGGCAAGTCCTGACGGTTCGGGCAACTGCGGCACGAGACGACGGCACGGCTGCAAGTGGGGAGCGATGACCGAGCGCATACCGGACAACGAGATGGGGTCGACCAGCATTCACGTCGGGGACAGGGATCAGGTACTCGTGCTGATCAGCGAGATGCGTGCCATGGTCGTCCGCCTCAGTGGAGAGACGAGAGAGTTGCGCGAGGAAGTCGCCCAGCTCAGGGCTACGACGTCGAGTGCCGTGCTGCCTTCAGCTCCTCGACCTCGCGACGCAGCTCCTGATGATCGGCGCTGAGCACACGGATCTCGTCACGTAGTGCGGTGAGTACTTCGGCGAGGGTGGTCCCGACGGCTTCGGCAGGTTCGGAGTCGTCGGGCTCCTCTCCCTGCCCTGCCTGGCCGGGGCTCTCGCCCTTGTTCGCCAAGTACCAGGCTGGAGCGGTGTAGTTCGCTGAGAGCTCCCCGCCGGCGTTGTGGTCCGCAACGAAGCTGCCCCGCCCATGGATCGTGTAGATCAAGCCCTCATCGCGCAGCACGTTGAGCGCGGACCTCGCGGTCATGTTGGCCACGCCGAAGCGTTCTTGCAGCTCGCGGATGGACGGCATCTGCTCGCCCGGCTTGATCCGCCCCTGCAAGATGTCGCGCCGAAGCTCGTCGGCAGCGTGCTGATACGGCGGCCGACGGTCCTGCTTGCTCTCTGGCGCGGGGCTCATGGCCCAAGAGTAGCGATTCCTAGCACCCCTAGCACACCCCACTGACATAGGTGGCCTATGTCAGCTGATGCCTAGCTCACCCGATTCACTTGACACTGCTAGGTCAGCTATGTTCAATGGTGATCACGCCCCACCGCTCTGGTGGAGCGCAACCGAAAGGAATCAACTCCCATGGCACGCATCCGTGTTGGTCTGCTCCCCACCTCGTCGTTCATGGTCGGCACCCTGCCGGTGCCGAAGTACGCGGACCAGGAGAAAACGCAGTTCGCCACCGACCGTGAGACCGGCGCGAAGCTCTACACGATCACCCTCTTCTTCATGGAGGAGGACCGTGCCGAAGCTCTGAAGATCACCGTTCCGGAGACCGGACTGCCCAACGGCCTCCGACCGGGTGTCCCGGTCATGCCGGTGGAACTGTTCGCCACCCCCTGGGCGCGGATCTTCAACGGCTCGCTCTCGGACGGCATCGCCTACCGCGCGGGTCGGCTGGACCTGGTGGCCCCGGACGCTGAAGCGGCGTGAGCGTCACCACCTCCCGGTCCGGCGCTGAGCGCAGCTACCCGCTGCTTCACGCCGGGCCGGATGCCCGGTTCACCGAATCGCTCGTGACCTCGGTGGCGGGCGTGCTCGTGGGCTACGGCTACCCCCGCTTGGGCTCCTCCGCCGATCGGGCGGCCCTCGCATCGGCCCTCGGGGCCTTCCTCTACAACCCGTTGGAGAACCGCACATGAAGGATCCGAACGCCCCCACGGAAGGCATCCTCGGCCACGTCCCGCTCGTCGTCGTCCTGGCGCTCGCCGTGTTCGTCGGGTGGGCTGCCTGGTGGGTAGTCCGCTACGTTCGCGCCGACGCCATGACCCGCCAGTCCATACGGCAGGCCGCACGCGTGCGGTGGGGCTGGAAGCGGCTCGCGCCGATGCTCAAACTTTCGGCAACGGACAAGACACCGACCGCGCTGGCGTCCCTGGCGAAGACGAGCGGCAAGCCCATCAAGCCGCGCGTCCTCATCCCCACCCTGAAGGTGAAGCACGACGCGTACGGAGTGATCGCGCGGGCTCAGTGTCTGCCTGGCGTCGGGCTCCAGCAGTTCCAGAAAGCGGGCCCGCATCTCGCGGACGCCTGGCGGTGCACACGGGTGGCGGTCACCCAGGACAAGCCTGGGCAGGTCCTCATCCGGGGCGTACGACTGGACCCGCTGAAGTTCCCCACCGAACACCACCCCACAGGTGAACCACCGGAGGAGACAGCCCGGTGGGATCTGGGCCTGGACGAGTACGCGCAACCCGTGTCCGTGAATCTCACGCAGGTGCCGGGCGTGACAGTGGCCGGCCTTCCCGGCTTCGGCAAGACCAGTCTGATCAACCGGCTTCTCTCCGACTGGGCGCCCTCGCCCGCAGTGCAGTTCGCCTGCGCGGACGGCAAGGTGTCGGCTGCCTACGAAGGTGACTACGCGGACTGGGTCCAACGCATGTTCGCCTTCGTGGGCGATGACCTGGAAGAGGCCAACAAGCTGTTCCGGCACCTGGTGGAACTCCGACGTGCCCGGTCGGCTTCAGTGCGCCAGATGCTCGGCGTGAAGTCCATGTGGGACGTCGGGCCGTCCGAGCACTGGCCCCTGGTCGTGCTGATCGTCGACGAAGCCCACACCTACTTCCGCGACCACAAGGGCAGCGACCAGCAGACGAAGAAGCTGGCCGCGCTCGCCGCCGAGAACGCGCGGCTCGTGGAAGACCTGGTGAAGAAGGGCCGGTCCGTGGGATTGCTCGTCATCCTCACCACTCAGAAGTCCACCGGCGACGCGATCCCCACCTTCATCCGCGACGTGTGCCCCGTCGGCTTGAGCTTCGCCCAGAAGACCGCCGAAGCCTCCGTGGCCGCGCTCGGTGAGGAGATTCGGGAATGGCCGGACGCCAACCCGATCAACCTCCAGGACCCCACCTACGTCGGCGTCGCCTCGATGAACCATCAGTCGCAACCCGGCTTCACCCGCATCCGCACGCCCTACGTGCCCGACGCGGAAGCGGCTCGCGTCGCCGAACGGACGGCGCACCTCACTGCCGACCCCTCCATCCTCCTGGAAGCCTTCCTCGGCCTTCGCCTGGCGGACGTGGACCTGACCAAGCTCGACGTCTGAGCAGACCGCCCTACCGCCCTCGCACGCTCCCCTCACCCCGGAGAGGAGGTGAACACTCATGACAGAAGACCGGATCACTCAGCGCACCATCACGGCCGTCATGATCGTCATTGCCGCGCTGGCGTTCGTCTTCTCCTTCGGCAACGTCTGGTCCCTCGCCCTGCGCCTCGGTGTCCCCGGCCCGATCGCACCGCTCATCGCCCCGATGGTGGACCTGTCCGTGGTCGGCCTCTTGGTCGCGCTCCGCTACCTCTCCCTGCGTGGCCTGCCCGCAGACCAGATGACGGCCGCCACCCGTCTCATGCACTTCTCCGGACTGCTGACCCTCGCCCTCAACGTCGCTGACCCGATCGTCGCCGGACACTACGGCCGTGCCGCCGTCGACGCGGTGGCCCCGCTGCTCCTCCTCGGCTGGGGCTCCGTCGGCCCGCAGCTCCTGCGCGCCTTCCACACCGTTGCGCGCCCCGCCGTATCGGCTCCCGTGCTGGACGAGATCGACTCGCAGCCCGAGACGGCAACTGAGGCCTCCCGCCCTTCGGTGCCCCTCACCCTTCCGGCCCCGGCCCCGATCACTCCTCAGATCGCCCCGGCTCCCGCTGCGCCTGCGGTCAAGGTTCCTGAGCCGCTACTGACCGAAGCACGCTCCATCGCGACGTCCCACCAAACCGAGCACGGCGAGCCGATCACGGCGGCCCAGCTCAAGACGCGACTCGGGATCGGCTTGCCCATGGCCACCGCGCTGCACGCCGCTCTGTAGAGCTCCGCCCTTTCCGCCGGCCGTCCGGCACCTCCCACCGCAGCCCGCCCCTGGGCCCGGTCCGCCATGCCTGCGGGCAGCAGCCCGAGCGCACTGAATCGCTGCTGCCCGCAGGTCTCACCCTCGCGCCAGAAGGGACACCCCGCCACCCATGCGCCGCCCCCTCGACCTGCGCCACGTCATCAGCCCCGGCCTGCGGGACCTGGTCGAACTGGCCAACACGGAGAACTTCGACCGCGTGACGGAACAGGTCCGCGACCTTCGCGGCTGCACCAGTCCCGTCAACCTCCACGGCTGGACGGTCACCACCGACCAGACCACCAAGCAAGTGGTCCGCTCCTACCGCTCCGAGGACGAACCCTCCGGACGCCTCCTCACCACCTGCGGCAACCGCCGCGCCTCCCGCTGCCCCGCCTGCTCCCGCCTCTACGCGGCCGACACCTACCACCTGATCAAGGCCGGACTGTCCGGCGGCAAGAACGT
This sequence comes from Streptomyces sp. NPDC031670, assembly GCF_055580545.1. NCBI lineage: Bacteria > Bacillati > Actinomycetota > Actinomycetes > Kitasatosporales > Streptomycetaceae > Streptomyces > Streptomyces sp. NPDC031670. Next base: position 146,527 of record NZ_JBVILC010000002.1, read on the forward strand.
CGCCGAAGCCGTCCGCGACCACCCACGCGCCTTCGTCACCCTCACCGCCCCGTCCTTCGGCCCCGTCCACAACCGCCCGACGACCGACACGGGCAAGCCCCGCCCCTGCGCGTGCGGCGAGAGCCACCCCCAGGACGCTCCCGAACTCGGCACCCCACTCCGCCCGGCAAGCTACGACTACGCCGGAGCCGTGCTGTGGAACGCCCACGCCGGGGCTCTGTGGGCACGCTTCACCACCTACCTGCGCCGCGCCCTCGCCGAGCACCTCGGCATGACACAGAAGGCACTCAACGCGGCCCTCCGCGTCTCCTTCGCCAGGGTCGCCGAGTACCAGCAACGCGGCTTGGTCCACTTCCACGCGGTCGTCCGCTTCGACGGTCCCGAAGGTCACACCACCTCGCCCCCGGCCTGGGCCACCTTCGACGCCCTCCGCGTCGCCGTCGGCCTGGCGGTCGAGCGGGCCCGGCTCACGGTCGAGTCGGACGCGGTCGGCGAACGCGTGATCCGCTGGGGTGACCGCTTCAAGGTGGATCAGATCTCCGCCCTCGGAGACGGCGAACTCACGGACGCCAAAGTCGCCGGATACGTCGCCAAGTACGCCACCAAGAACGCTGAAGGCGCGGGCACCGTGGACCGCACCCTCGTATGCCGCCCCTGCGCCGGACGCGGCCACGTACGCGGACCTGACGGCTTCCGCGACCTCTGCACCGACTGTGACGGCACCGGCCAAGCCGAATCCCTCGCCAGCCTCCCCGTCCAGCATCACGCCCGGCAGATGATCCGCACCGCCTGGACGCTCGGCCATCTCCCGGAGTTCGCCCACCTCAAGCTCTGGAAGTGGGCCCACATGCTCGGCTTCCGCGGCCACTTCTCCAGCAAGTCGCGCGCCTACTCGACCACCCTCGGCGCACTCCGCGACATACGCCGGGCCTGGCGCACCGCCCAAGCCGAAGCCACCCGCAGCCGCGCCGGCCTCCCCGTGGACGACGAGACCACCACCCTCGTCACCACCTCCTCCTGGACCTACCTCAGCAGCGGCTACCGCCCCGGCGAAGAGCTCCTCGCCGCCCAGGTCCGCCACGACATCGCCCACACCCAACGCCTCAAGCAGGAGGGGGATTTCTCATGATCAACCGCAAGACGACGTTCGTCGGTCGCTTCCACTGCGGCCAAGGCTCCTGGCGTGTCTCCACCGGAACTGCCGAAGTCGCCACGGTCATCGGGCAGCTCTTCGGCAGGCAATCGCCGTCCCACGACAGCCACGAAGCCGACCACTTCGAAGTGCTGCCCCGATCAACCTCCATGCGAGTCGTCATCTCCGGCCCCGAATCCATCAAGGCCGGCCTGCTGACAGCCGCACCCCGCTATGAACCCCAACCCAGTACTCGACTGTCGTTCCGCCTCGCCGACGCACCCGCCCTAGGCGGCTTCCGCCTCAGTTCCCCTTCCTGGGACCTGGCAGAGTCCGTCCCCACGCTCAGGACGGCACTGTCCGAGACAGACGGGGACGCCCTCTGCGAACTCGCGGCAGAGACAGTCGAGTTCACAACCCGCGACGGTGAAGCACTGTCGTATTGCCGCCCCTCCATCAAGGTCATCGGCCCCTGGCGCAACCCCGACCAGCACGCCGCCTGACCCGAACACAAACAGCAGCGCCCCCACCTCGTCCGTCCGGTGGGGGCGCCGCTGGGCGTGTCTTGTGACGTCGTCGTCAGCCCTGGCTGTCAGCCGCTTCGGTCTCCTGCTCGCTCTCTTTCGCCGCTGCTGCCCGCCGCATGTGCCCCTCTTCGCCGAAGTGCACCGACAGCCGGGACGTGTCCAGCTTCTTGCCGCCACGCCGCGCGGGTGCCACCTCCACATAGCCGCCCGCGTTCAACAGCAGATCTCGCTTACCGGCCACGTCCGAGCGCTTCCACTGCTCGGCGTGCGTCTCTCCGGTCGTCTCCGCCTTGACGCCACCCGGTTTCGCCCTTCGCTGCCTCTCCTTCAGGCTCGCCAGTCGCTCCTCCAGCTTGGCGTACTGCTCCGCGTACCGGATCGCTCCGTCGTCGCCCTTGAACAGGCCCCGGTCGTAGCGATCTTTTTGCAGGTCGGCCAACGCTTCCTCAGCCTGTCTGATCTGGGGCCGGAAGTCCTCGCCCACCTCCTGGACCATCCGCATCACGGAGAGATGCCCGTACTTCGTGAGGAACTGCTCGGTGACGTACTCCTCGGTGGTTACCCCCGCCACGGTCGGCCCGTAGCACTTCACGCCCTGCTTCTCCTCCCCCCTGGCTGCCCGCTGGCGGTACTTCAGAGGCCCGATGCACCGGTACCGAAGCTGACCGTTGCGCCCGCTGAAGGTGTACATGCGCTCGCCGCAGACTGCGCAGTGCAAGATGCCGCGCAGTAGCGACGTCCCCTCCCGTCGCTTCTCACCGGGATTGGCCCGCCGCTCCAACTCGTCCTGGAGCGCCTGCCAGGTGTCCGTATCGAGGATCGGCGGGCGATTGACCAGCGGCAGGCCGTCCGTCCGCAGGATCGGCCTTCCGTCCTCGATGACCTGGCCGAGCAACTGGGGGTTGCCCAGCAAGCTCCGCAGCGTCGTCGTGTACCACTGCTTGGAGTCGCTGCGCTTGCCCGTGGTCTGGCGTGAGGAGTGGCCGGGCGACGGGACGCCCTCCTTGTTGAGGTCGTTGATGATCTGCATGAGCGAGTCCTTGGTCAGGACCCGCTCCACGATCCGCTTGATCGTCTTGGCTTCGTCCTCGTTGACGGCAAGGACCTTGCCCGCCCCGTTGGGGTTGGGGACGACCATGTACCCGTACGGAACCCGACCGCCGGTGTAGCGACCCTCGCGGCGCAGGTGCTCGTGCGCGCTGGATACCCGCATCCCAATGGTGTCGGACTCCAGCTCGGCGAAGACCGCGATCACCTTCGCCATGGCCCGGCCCATCGACGACGTGAGGTCGAGCGGCTCCGTCGCCGAAGCGAGCGCAACGCTCTGGTGCTCGGCGAGTCGCATGATCTCCGCGAAGTCGACCGTCGAGCGCGCAAGCCGGTCGATCTTGAAGAACACGATCACGTCCAGCTCCGCGAGCCTGGTCAGGATGCGTTGCAGTCCCGGCCGGTCGAGCCCACGCGAGAAGCCCGAGACATCGATGTCTTCCTCGGCTGTCACCACCTCCCAGCCGCGCGCCTCGCACAAGGCTTCACAGGCCGCGCGCTGGCGTTCAGGCGAAGTCGTCTCGTCGGTTTCGCGCGATAGGCGAACATAGATAGCGGCGCGCATCCCCGGCGCGCTGGCCGGGACGCCCTTCCGGCGTCGGGCACGGGGCATAGCCCGTGCTGTGACAGGCGTTGCTTCTGTCATGAGACGACCTTATCTCCGGAGGTATGTGTGTCCTGCCTAATCGTCCAGTCGGACAAGACCCTGCTCCTGGAAGTCGACCACGACCGGGCCGACGCCTGCCGCCGGGCCATCGCGCCCTTCGCGGAGCTGGAGCGGGCGCCGGAGCACATCCACACCTACCGGCTGACCCCGCTGGGGCTGTGGAACGCGCGCGCGGCCGGGCACGACGCCGAGCAGGTGGTGGACGCGCTGGTGGAGTTCTCGCGCTACCCGGTGCCGCACGCCCTGCTCGTCGACGTCGCGGAGACGATGGCGCGCTACGGCCGGCTCACCCTAAGCAAGCATCCCGTCCACGGTCTGGTGCTGACCACCACCGACCGGCCGGTGCTGGAGGAGATCCTGCGGTCGAAGAAGGTCGGGCCGCTGGTGGGGACGCGTATCGACGCGGACACGGTCGCCGTGCACCCCTCCGAGCGCGGCCAGATCAAGCAGACCCTGCTCAGGCTCGGCTGGCCCGCCGAGGACCTCGCGGGGTACGTGGACGGCGAGGCGCACCCCATCGAGCTCGCGGAGGACGGCTGGGCGCTGCGCCCGTACCAGAAGCAGGCCGTCGAGGGGTTCTGGCACGGCGGCAGCGGTGTGGTCGTGCTGCCCTGCGGCGCGGGCAAGACGCTGGTCGGGGCGGGCGCCATGGCACAGGCCAAGGCCACCACGCTCATCCTGGTCACCAACACCGTCTCGGCCCGCCAGTGGAAGCACGAACTGGTCAAGCGCACCTCGCTGACCGAGGACGAGATCGGCGAGTACAGCGGGACGCGCAAGGAGATCCGGCCCGTCACCATCGCCACCTACCAGGTGCTGACCACCCGCAGGAAGGGTGTGTACCCGCATCTGGAGCTCTTCGACTCCCGGGACTGGGGACTGATCGTCTACGACGAGGTGCACCTGCTGCCCGCGCCGGTCTTCAAGTTCACCGCCGACCTCCAGGCCCGGCGGCGGCTCGGCCTCACGGCCACGCTGGTGCGCGAGGACGGCCGCGAGTCGGACGTCTTCTCGCTGATCGGCCCGAAGCGGTTCGACGCGCCGTGGAAGGAGATCGAGGCGCAGGGCTACATCGCGCCCGCCGACTGCGTGGAGGTCCGGGTCAATCTGACCGACTCCGAACGGCTGGCGTACGCGACGGCCGAGACCGAGGAGAAGTACCGGTTCTGCGCGACCACCGCCACCAAGCGGAAGGTCACGGAGGCGCTGGTGCGGAAGTTCGCGGGGCAGCAGATCCTCGTCATCGGGCAGTACATCGACCAGCTCGACGAGCTGGGCGAGCATCTGAACGCGCCGGTGATCAAGGGCGAGACGCCCAACGCGCAGCGCGAGAAGCTCTTCGAGTCCTTCCGGCAGGGCGAGATCTCCGTGCTGGTCGTCTCCAAGGTGGCGAACTTCTCCATCGACCTGCCCGAGGCGACGGTCGCCATCCAGGTCTCCGGCACCTTCGGCTCGCGCCAGGAGGAGGCCCAGCGGCTGGGCCGGGTACTGCGCCCGAAGGCGGACGGCCACCAGGCGCACTTCTACTCGGTGGTGGCCCGGGACACCCTCGACCAGGACTTCGCGGCGCACCGCCAGCGGTTCCTGGCGGAGCAGGGGTACGCGTACCGGATCGTGGACGCGGACGATCTGCTCGCGGGGGATGTGGGCTGACGGGGGCTGAGTCCGGCGGTCCCCCGGGCCCGTGACCGGCCGGGTCACTGTCCGCGGGCCGTGGCCGGTTGCTCGCGCAGTTCCTCGCGCCCCTCGGGTGCGCGGGGCCGCAGGCGGGTGGCGGCCCGGGCCGACAGCGCGAGTCCCAGCAGTGCGTACGGTGATGCCAACGGCTGCTGCCACCAGGGCAGGTGAAGGTCCAGCTCGCCCTGGTGCGGCACCAGCCACAGCGTGCGGGCGGTGAACACCGCCGCGACGGCGGCGGCCGTACGGATCCGGCCCTCGGCCACCAGGACCGCCAGCAGCGGTACGCACCACACCCAGTGGTGCGACCAGCTGACCGGGGAGACGAGCAGCGCGGTGAGGGCGGTGACCAGGACGCCCCAGCGCTCGGGCGCCCGGCGGGCGATCCACAGCCCGGCCACCGCGACGAGCGCCGCCACCGCCACCCCCGCCGCGCCGGGCGCGGGCGTGTGGAGCAGCCGGGCCAGCAGGCCCTGGAGCGACTGGTTGTCGACGATCCACGTCTTGCCGACCCGTTCGGTCTCGTAGAGCCGCTGCGTCCAGAAGTCCACGCTGGCGCCCGGCAGGACGAGCGCGCCCAGCAGCACGGTCCCGGTGAACGCGGCGGCGCCCGTTCCCGCCTCCCGCCACCGCCCTTTGAGCAGCGCGTACAGCAGGAAGAGCGCGGGCGTGAGCTTGACGCCCGCCGCCACGCCGACCGCGAGGCCCCTGCCGGGGGAGCCGGGCGGCCTGGTGAGGTCCCACAGGACCAGGCAGGCCAGCGCGAGGTTGATCTGGCCGAACAGCAGCGTCTGGAACACCGGTTCAAGCCAGAGCCCGGCGGCGGTGGCGGCGATCCGGGCGGCGGGGCGGGCCGCGATCCCGGCGAACCGGCAGGACAGCCGCACCAGGAGGGCGAGCAGCAGCACGTTGCCGACGGCGAAGGCGGCCTTGAGCGCCGGGACGGGGAGCCAGGCGGCCGGCACGAACAGGAGCGCGGCGAACGGCGGGTACGTGGCGGGCAGATGCCAGCGGGTGACGGTGAAGCCGTACAGGTCGGTGCCGTGCGCGACGGCCGCGCCCTCCGCCCGGTAGACCAGGGCGTCCGCCATGGGGACGCGCAGGACGAGGCAGAGCGCTGCCAGCGCGGCGAGGGAGAGCGCGAGGAGGAGCAGGGCGGCACGGGGAGCGCCGGGGGCACCTGTGGCACCTGTGGCGCCGGTGGCGCGGAGTGAACGGTCGGTCACGGTCCGGTACGTCACGGCCGTGACCCTAGAGGATCACGCGGGCGGGCCGGGTCGGGCACGCGGTGGGGGATCGGGTCAGGGGTGGCGGCGTACGCCTGCCTCTTCCGAGTACTCCCCGAGGACGACGACGCTCAGGGCGGCGCCCGCGAAGGCCTTCGCGGCGCGCAGGGCGTTGCCGACGCGGTGCGGGGAGTGCTCGGCGCCGGTGGCGGTGGCGCCTCGGGGGGCCGGGACGGTGGGCGCGGGGGTGAGGGTCACGGGGCTCATGTATCCATGGTGCTCCTGGACCCCTCCCGTTTCATCGCTCTGCGGTCTGAACCGTCCGGCCCCCCGTGTCCACCTCTGGTCCAAGGCCGTCCCCTACGGGTAGGACCCCGCTCCCTAGGGGCTGCCCCGGGGTCCGGGCCGGGCCCGGGAAAATTCGTTCGCCCCGCCCGGCCTCCCTGACTACAATCGCCGCTTCCCCGCCTCCCTCCGAGGAGCGCGCCGCCGCCCGGACGGAAACCGGCCGGCCGCCGAAGCCGCAAGGCGAGCCAGCCCGACCAGCCGCCCGGAGGAATCCCGTGTTCCCGCACGACCCCGAAGACCCCCTCAGCCGTGAGCGCGCCCACCTCGGCCGGTCGCGCGCGGCCCTGCGCGCGATGCGCGAGGACGTGGAGAACCTCGACATCAAGGACGTCACCGCGAACTGGGTGAACGCCGCCGTCCTCCAGCGCCAGATCGACGACCGCATCAAGGCCCTGGCGGACCTCTCGCACACCCCCCTCTTCTTCGGCCGTCTCGACTATCTGCACGCCCCCGGCGCGGAGTTGGCCGAGGGAGCCGAGGGGGAGCGGTTCTACATCGGGCGCCGCCACGTCCACGACGCCGAGGGCGACCCGATGGTGATCGACTGGCGTGCGCCGGTCTCCCAGCCGTTCTACCGCGCCTCCCGCAAGGACCCGCAGGACATCGGCCTGCGCCGCCGCTTCGGCTACACCGGCGGCGAGCTCACCGCGTACGAGGACGAGCACCTCACCGACCCCGCCGAGGCGGCCACCACCAGCAAGCTCCTCCAGGCGGAGATCGAGCGCCCGCGTGTCGGCCCGATGCGCGACATCGTGGCGACGATCCAGCCGGAGCAGGACGAGATCGTCCGCTCGGGCCTCGGCGGGTCCGTCTGTGTGCAGGGCGGCCCCGGCACCGGCAAGACGGCCGTCGGCCTGCACCGGGTCGCGTACCTCCTCTACGCCCACCGCGACCGCCTCGCCCGCACCGGCACGCTGGTCATCGGCCCGAACGCCTCCTTCCTCCACTACATCGAGCAAGTGCTGCCCGCACTGGGTGAGTTGGAGGTCAAGCAGGCGACCGTCGACGACCTCGTGGCGCACGTCGAGGTGAAGGGCGTCGACGACGCGCCCGCCGCGATCGTCAAGGGCGACGCCCGGATGGCCGAGGTGCTGCGCCGGGCGGTCCGCAGCCATGTGAGCCTGCCCACCGAGCCGCTGGTGGTGGTGCGCGGCTCGCGCCGCTGGCGCATCCCGGCGTACGAACTGGAGGAGATCGTCCGCGAGTTGCAGGACCGCGAGATCCGCTACGGCGCCGCCCGGGACGCCCTGCCGCAGCGGATCGCGCACGCCGTGCTCGTACGGATGGAGCAGGCCGGCGAGGCGCCCGACGACCGGGTGCAGGACGCGGTGGCCCGCAACGCGGCGGTGAAGGCGGCCGTGAAGGAGCTCTGGCCGCCGGTCGACCCGGCGAAGCTCGTGCTGCGGCTGCTCTCCGACCCCGACTTCCTCGCCGCGCACGCGGAGGGGCTGCTCAGCGCGGACGAGCAGAAGACCATCCTGTGGGCGAAGCCCGCCCGCAGCGTCAGGGCCGCCAAGTGGTCGGCTGCGGACGCCGTGCTGATCGACGAGGCGAACGACCTGGTGGCGCGGACCCACTCGCTCGGCCATGTCGTGGTCGACGAGGCGCAGGACCTCTCCCCCATGCAGTACCGGGCGGTCGGCCGCCGCTGCTCGACCGGCTCGGCGACGGTCCTGGGCGACCTGGCGCAGGGCACCACGCCCTGGGCGACGGCGAGCTGGGACGAGGCGCTGCGGCACCTGGGCAAGCCGGACGCGGTGGTGGAGGAGCTGACGGCGGGCTTCCGCGTACCGCGCGAGGTGATCGCGTACGCCTCGCGGCTGCTGCCGTCGATCTCGCCGGGCCTGGCCCCGGTGGAGTCGGTGCGTGAGACCCCCGGCTCGCTGGCCGTGCGCGCCTCGGCCCCGGACGGGCTGGACGCGGACGTGCTGGCCGCCTGCCGCCGGGCGTTGGCCCACGAGGGCTCGACCGGCCTGATCGCGGCCGACGCGCGTATCCCGGTGCTCGCCGAGGCGCTGACGGCGGCGGGCCTGGCGTTCCTGGACCCGGGCGAGGAGACCACGGCCGAATCCCGGCTCACCCTGGTCCCCGCGTCGCTCGCGAAGGGCCTGGAGTACGACTACGTGGTCCTGGACGAGCCCTCGGCGGTGGTCGACGGCGAGCCCGACGAACGCACCGGCCTGCGCCGTCTGTACGTGGCCCTGACCAGGGCGGTGTCGGGGCTGACCATCTGCCACGCGGCACCCCTGCCTGCCCAGCTGGCCTGATCCGCAGCAGGCCGCCGCAGCAGGCCGCCGATGTCCGCCCCGCGTAGCGCTTTCGTCTTGACGAAGTCATGAATCGGCCACGGGCCGGGGCATTTCGGTCAGCCCGGTGGCGACGCGTCGCACTCGTGCCGTAGGAACTCTGTTCGTAGAGATCGCCAAGGCGGTCCACAGCATCGGTCCACAGCGTCATCGCTTCAACGGGGGAGTTCGAACAATGAGCAGTTCTGTCATGCGCCGGGGCGGCCGGGTCAAGCTGGCGTCGGTCGGCCTGGTGGTCGTCGGTTCGCTGGCGCTGAGCGCGTGCAACGGGGACGACGGCGCCGACCAGCGGGTCGGCGGGGCGACGCCGACACCGTCCGCGCCCTCGTCGCCCTCGTCCCAGGCGCCGTCCACCCAGCCCCCCTCGGGCGGCGGCGGAGCCGGCCAGGCCAAGGGCGGCCAGACCTTCAAGCTGGGCGAGGCCGCCCGCTTCCCGTTCTCGTACGGCACCAAGACGAAGGGCGAGATCGCCCTCACCGTCGACGCGATCGAGAAGGGCGCCCCCGCCGACCTGGCGCCGCTCAAGCTCGGCGACAAGGTCAGCGGGAAGGTCCCGTACTACATCCGCTACACGGTCGAGAACGTCGGCACGACGGACCTGGCGTACGCCTCCGTCAGCCACATGAAGGGCCACCTCGGCGACAACACCGAGGCGCAGAACCTGATGATCACCGGCAGCTTCGACAAGTGCCCGAGCGAGTCCCTGCCCAAGGACTTCACCCACGGCAAAACCCAGAAGGGCTGTGCGGTCGCGCTGGCCCCCTCCGCGACGACGAAGGTCGTGTCGGCGGAGTACTGGGGCGACCCCTTCACCATGGGCCAGGGCCTCTACTGGAAGTAGCCCGCGCCTAGCCGGCCGCGTACGGGACGAACCGCTCCCACGCGGCCGGCGACAGGGCGAGCGCGGGGCCCTGCGGGTTCTTGGAGTCACGGACGTGGATGGTGGCGGGGCAGGTGGCCACCTCTACGCAGTCGCCGTCCGAGCCGCTGCTGTACGTGGACTTGCGCCAGTCGAGGGCGACTTCGACGCAACTGTCCCCGGATCCGCTGCTGTAGCTGCTCTTGAACCAGGCGAGTTCGGTGGCGGTCATAACGCTCCTCGCAGTTGCTCCAACAGGCGCACGGAGTCCTCGGGGGTGAGGGCCTGCGTGCGCAGTTTCGCATACCGCATGTGGAGTGTGCTGACCACTTTGGGATCAGAGATGAACTGGCCGCTCTCCTGTCCCTCGCAGTACCCGAACCAACGATTGGCCGGGGTTTCCAGTAGCTGCACGGGGCCAGCAAGTCCGGCATGAACGTCCCTGGTCAGCGGCAGGATTTGAAGCTCGACGTTACGTGCGGACGCGCACTCCAAAACGTAATCAATGAGCTCGCGGGTCACCTCTGCACCGCCCGTGCGCCGCATGAAGAGATGCTCGTCGACGATGAAGCTGAACGAGGTGTTGGGACGGTCACGTAGCAGTTGCTGTCGAAGCTTTCGGGCAGTCAGATGGGCCTCCACCTGCTCGTCGGTCAAAGGCGGCACTTGCGCGGCAAACAACGTCCGTGCGTACGCCTCCGTCTGCAACAGCCCCGGTACAAGCCGCGACTCGTACGTGTAGAGGCTGATCGCGCACCGTTCGTACTGCGCCCAGCGGCGGAACCAGCGGGCGAGTCCCGGCTGACGGTTGAGGTACTGCATCGCGCTGCGCAGCGCGTTCGTGTTGCCGAGTGCCGCCTCCGCGCTCTCGACGAAGTCGGGGTCGGGCATACGGCGGCCCAACTCAACGGACGCCACGGTGTGTTTGGAGAAGCCGACCAGTACGGCGAAGTCCTCGCGGCTCAGCCCCGCGTGCTCCCGCAGGGCCTGGAGGACCGCGCCGAACGTCCGCAGACTGTCCGACGGCTCCGGCTCGCTGTCGTACCCCTCGTGGTCCCAGGCCATGTGGCTGTCCTCCGGTGAGTGGATCTCCCCGCGCGTAACTCACCCAGAGTTACTGCCCGTTGGCCGTACTGTCTACAGCATCACCGCGTACGCTCGCGCGGAGTACGCGCTCCCGGCCTGGTCACGGGCGTGCGAGCGCCGCCACTGTGGCCCCATGCACCCCGAAAACGGCACGGCGACCGCCCATCTGTCCACTACCGTACGCATGTTCAGGCGCAGAATCTCCGCCACCCGGCACGGCGCGCGGCTGGCCCGGCTGCTCGCCGTACAGCGGCTGGCCGACTGGGGTGTGGCGCGTCACAGTGAGGCGTCGGACACGGCCGCGCTGGTCGTGGCGGAGCTGGCGTCCAACGCGGTGCTGCACGCGCGCGTACCCGGCCGCGACTTCGAACTGGCCCTCGCCCTGCGGGAGGGGACCCTGCGGATCGCGGTGACGGACGGGCGGGGCGACCGGCGGCTGCCGGCCGCCGTGGGCGCGTCGGCGGACGCGGGCGGACGCGGCGAGGCCGAGTCGGGGCGGGGGCTGTTGCTGGTGGCGGCGGTGGCCGCGCGCTGGGGCACGGAGGAGGGCCCGGTGCCGCGCAAGACGGTGTGGGCCGAGGTGCGGGTGAACGGCTAGCGGGCTTCCGGAACGGACGTACCGTTGGTGGCGCTTGTGTTCGAAGAAGGCATGTGTGGTGGGATAAGACGATGCGCTCCCCCACACGCATGCAGCCCCGTTCCCACAACCCCTATGACGAACTCGCGGCACTGGCCGATCCCGAGCCCGGCTCCGAGCCCGGTCCCGGCGCCGCCGGCGGGCTCACGGTCCTGCCGCTCGACCTCAGCAGCATGCACGCCGGGCCCGAGGACGAGCCCTGGTCGCCGCCCGACCACCGGCGCTCCGGGAAGGGCCGTCGCGCCAGGCGCGGCCGTAGGCGTCGCCGCAGTCCCTTCGCCGCGCTCCCGCGCCTCGCCAAGCTGCTGTTCGCGCTCGTCGTGTGCGTCGGGTTCCTGGTCCTCGCGGACCGGTGCGCGGCGATGTACGCGGAGAAGAAGGCGCGGCAGGCGCTTCAGGACGAACTCCACCTGGCCGCCGCCCCCGAGGTGGACATCCACGGGTTCCCGTTCCTCACGCAGGTCCTGGACAAGCGTCTGGAACGGGTGGACGTCACCGTGCCGCATGTGGCCGCCGACCGCATATCGCTCGCGAAGGTGCAGGCCAGTGCGCGGGACATCAAACTGACGGGGGATCTGCCGAGCGACATCCGCAGTGCGGTCATCGGTGACCTCCACGGCCGGATCACGCTGTCCTTCGACGACATGAACCGTGAACTGGCGGCCTCGCAGCTCAAGTTCAGCCGGGTGAGCGACGACACGGTGGGCGCGGACGGCAGGCTGAGCATCGCGGGGCAGGAGCTGCGCGTACGGGCTCGGGCCCAGGTGCGGCTCGTCGGCACCAGCGGCCTGTCCACGGACGTCGACGGCATGAGCCTCGACATGCCGGGCGTCGCCACGTACCGGCCGGGGCGGAACCGGGGGCTGACGCTGCACCGGGAGTCCGCCGAGCTCATCAGCCGGGACACGGCACGGGTGAAGGCCCTGCTGTCGGTCCCGGCCGTGGTGGAGCGGCTCGGAGTGCCGAAGGAGGACGTGGCGGCGGCGCTGCGCAGCGAGGAGAAGCTGCACGAGCTGACGGGCACGCCCCGGTTCGCGGAGCAGTTGACGCGGGTCAACCTCGTCGACGTGGTGGCGGACCACCCCTGGCTGCTGTCGAAGATCGGTATCGATCCGAAGCTGGTCACGGGCCTGCTGGCGATGCGTCCGCCGGAGCTGTCCGACCGTCTGTCCTTCTCGTACACGCTGCCGCGCGAGGCGCGGATGCTGCGGGTGCGGGACGTGCGGGTGGAGAAGGACGGCGTGGTGGCGACGGTCTCCGGGGTGGAGCTGGCGGTGGGGAAGGGACGGTAGGAACGGCGGGGGCGGGGCCCCGGGGTCCTCCGCCGGCCCGCGACCGCTGCCCGCTGCCCGCTACGCGTCCAGCGCCTCGCGCCACTGGGCGACGGCCTGTGCCGAGACCGGTGCCGCCCAGCCGCCGGGGCGGGACGCCCCGCCGATGTGCACCGCGTCGATCCCGGCGCTGCGCAGTCGGGGCAGATGGTCGAGGCGCAGGCCGCCGCCGACGAGGATGCGGGGTTCGTAGCCGGGCTCGCCGGACCGGGCCGCCTCCGCGACCAGCGTCTCCAGGCCGTCGTCGACGCCGCCCGCCGCACCCGCCGTCAGATACGTGTCGAGGCCCGGCAGGCCCGCGAGCTCCTTGCGCAGGGCGTCGCGGTCGGCGGCGCGGTCGACGGCCCGGTGGAACGTCCACCGGCAGCCGTCCAGCTCCGCGACGAGTGCCCGTACCGCGGTCATGTCCGGCGCGCCGGTCTCGTCGAGGAAGCCGAGCACGAACTCGTCCGCGCCCTCCGCGCGCAGCGCCCGCGCGTCGCGTACGAGCGCGTCCACGTCGCCCGCCGCGAAGCCGTCCGCCGCGCGGAGCATCACGCGCAGCGGGATGTCCACGGCGGCGCGGATCGCCGCGAAGGTCTCCCGGGGCGGGGTGAGGCCGTCGGCCGCCATGTCGGTGACCAGCTCCAGCCGGTCCGCGCCGCCGGCCCGCGCCGCGACCGCGTCGTCCGCGTCGAGGGCGATCACCTCAAGCAGTGCACGGTTGCTCATCTGACCCCAATTCCTCGGCTGCCTACAGATTCAACAGGTCTAGTCCAATACAGCCTACGCGGCGGGTCACGGGGGCGCGTGCGGCAGGGGGCGGCGCGTCGGGGCTCACTCCACGAACCGCACCTCCGGCCAGCGCCGGGAGGGCCGCTCCAGGAGGCCCGAGTCGTCGCGGTCCCGCAGCCACCGGTCGAAGAAGGCGGTGATGTACGCCTTCTGGGCGGCGACCGAACGAACGGGGTCGATGGTCCCCACGTTCTGGGTCACGAAGTCGTCCGGCAGCCCGAGCCGGTGGGCGATCTGCGGGATCTGCGACTGGAGGTCGGTGAACGAGGCGTGCTCGCTTCCGGCGAGGGTCAGGTCCCGGTGCCAACCGGTGCTGTGCCGCCAGGCGGCGCCCCAGGAGGGGAGGGTGCGGTGGTCGTCGCCGTCCTTGCCCATGAGGAGCAGGGGCCGGGTGACGCCGTCGGTGCCGACGGAGGACGGGTTCGCCGGGTCGTGGTCGTCCTCGGTGTAGCCCATCACCCCGTCCATGTTGAGCGCGGCCCTGATCCGGCGGTCGTCGTGCATGGTCCGGGCGGCGGTGAACCCGCCCGCCGACTGCCCGAACATCCCGACGGCCCCCAGGTCGAGGAGCTGCCCGAGGGGGCCGGGGAGATGACGGAGCCGGTCGAGGACGAACCGGGTGTCGGCCACCCGTACGTCCACGACCTTCTTCAGCAGCGCGACGACGTGCTCGGGCCCGGCCTTCTTGGCGCGCGTGTACTCGCGGGGCAGCACGGTGCGTTCGAGGCGGCCCCGGGGGAACTCGACGACCTGGGCGTCGTACGTGTGGTCCAGCATCACCACGAAGTACCCGCGCGAGGCGAGCTCGTCGCAGAGGGTGGTGCCGAGGGTGCGGGGGTCGCCGGCGCCGGGCGAGTAGAGGACGACGGGGAAGCCGGCGGAGTGGGGGGCGGGGCGGGCGACGGGGGCGTGGGTGTGGGCGTGGCTGCGGGTGGCGCCCCAGTCCACGCTTCCCTCGGGCACGTCGAGCCCGCTCGTCCGGCCGTACGCGTCGGCGGCGGCCCGGGTCATCTGGGGTGCGCGCTCGTACCCGCGCACGCTGCGGGCGGGATACCGCACCCCCACCATCAGCTCCCGGCAGACCCGCGTGCCCCACGGGTCCCGCCGCGCCCGGTCGACGAGCCGCAGACTCACGGTGCCGACGGGGTGGGGGCCGGTGGGTGGGGGGAGTTCGGTGTGGATGCGGGGGGTGGCGGTGGCGGTGGCGGTTCCGGTGGGGAGGAGGGTGAGGGCGGCGGCGGTGGTCAGGACGAGTCGGCGGGAGGGCGCGATCATGCCTCCGACTGTCCCAGGGGGCGGTCCCCCTGCCCATCGGGGAGTCCCCCGGGTGGGGGCGGGGGGTAGCCCGAGGGGGCGGGTTCTGGCCGGGGTACGTCTGCGGCCCGGTGGTGGCTTGCTCGCGCAGTTCCCCGCGCCCCTTAAAGGGCCGGATCTTGTCTGCGGGCCGCCTTGGGTTGCTCGCGCAGTTCCCCGCGCCCCTTAGGGGGTCGGCGGCAGCCGGAACAGTCGGCTCAGCCACGGCCCTTCAGGGGCGCGGGGAACTGCGCGACCGGCCACCCACCACCCGCAGACGAACACCGGGCCCTGAAGGGGCGCGGGGAACTGCGCGACCAGCCCACCACCGGCCGCAGACGAACACCGGGCCCTGAAGGGGCGCGGGGAACTGCGCGACCAGCCCACCACCGGCCCGCAGACGAACACCGGGCCCTGAAGGGGCGCGGGGAACTGCGCGACCGGCCCACCACCGGCCCGCAGACGAACCCCCGGCCGATAAGGGGCGCGGGGCTGTGCCCCGGGGGTGTGGGGGATCGTTACGCTCGGGGCATGGCCGATCTCGCCGCCCGTTGGGCCGACACCCTCACCGCCGCCCGCCAAGCCCCCGGCCCCGACCCCACCCCGTACGCCACGAACCTCCTCACCCGCTGGACCGAACCGCACCGCAAGTACCACACCGCCGACCACCTCACCGCCGTGCTGCGCCACATCGACACCCTCGCCGACCACGCCGCCGCCCCCGAACTCGTCCGCCTCGCCGCGTGGTTCCACGACGCCGTGTACCGTCCGGACCGTTCCGAGAACGAGGAGCGCAGCGCGGCGCTGGCCGAACGGGCGCTGCCCGAGGCCGGGTTGGGGGCGGACGACACCGCCGAGGTCGCCCGGCTCGTACGGCTCACCGTCACCCACGACCCCGCCGAGGGCGACACCAACGGCGAGGTGCTGTGCGACGCGGACCTCGCGGTGCTGGCGGGCGGTTCGGAGGAGTACGCCGCGTACGCCGCCGCCGTCCGCGAGGAGTACGCCTTCGTCCCCGACGACGCCTTCCGCACCGGCCGCGCCCAGGTCCTGCGCCGGCTCCTCGCCCTGCCGAGGCTCTTCCGTACCCCGTACGGCACCAGGGAGTGGGAGACCCGCGCCCGCGAGAACCTGACGACGGAGCTGGAGCTGCTGACCGGCTGAGCGGCACGGCGGAACGGCTAGGGCGCGGCACGCCCCTTGGGCCGCCGCAGCCCCGCCCCCGTCAGCCGCCGCACCAGCTCCTTGGAGCCGACCTCCACCGCCCCGGCCCGCACCGCGTCCGCGTACCGCGACTCCGGTACGTCGTAGTGGTCGCGGTCGAAAGCGCGCGGCGGGCAGCCGACGGCGGCGGCGAAGGCGTGGAGTTCCTCGTACGACACATCGCTGACCAGGTGCGACCACATACGGCCGTGACCCGGCCAGGTGGGCGGGTCGATGTAGAGCGTCATGCCAGCGGGCCGGTGCCCAGGCCGCCGACCGGAGCCACCGTCACCCCCGCCTTGCCGCACACCCAGTGCGGATCGGGGCCGAGCTCGGGCTCCACGTCGAGGGCGTGCGGGTCCCCCGAGTGGCAGACGGGGCAGATGGGCCAGCGGCCGTACTTCTCCAGAAGCGCGTCCTGCACGTCCTGCGCGACCAGCCCGGCGACGTACGACGCTCCGTCCGGCCACTGCTCCACCCACCAGCGGCGGTGCGTCACCGCGTCCTCGACCAGGGAGACCACATCGGCCCGGGCCACGTCGCGCGCTGCCAGATCCGCCAGCACCAGGGCGCGGGCGGCGTGCAGGTACTGCTCCAGGGAGTCGACGTCGTCCATGGAGCCATTGTCACCCCATCCGCCACTTCCGCCCGTCCCGAGCCGAGGGGTTGACCCCGCCCCACCTGCGAAAATATCTTTCAAGGGTGACCCATGACGTGAAGGAAACTTCCACCGGCGAACCGGCTCCCCCGGCCCCCGCCGCCCTCGCGGCCAAGGTGCGCACGCTGGCCCCCTCCATGACCCGCTCCATGCAGCGCGTCGCCGAGGCCGTCGCCGGGGACCCGGCCGGGTGCGCCGCCCTCACCGTCACCGGCCTCGCCGAGCTCACCGGCACCAGCGAGGCCACCGTGGTCCGCACCGCCCGCCTCCTCGGCTATCCCGGCTACCGCGATCTGCGCCTCGCGCTCGCCGGGCTCGCCGCCCAGCAGCAGTCGGGGCGCGCCCCGGCCGTCACCGCCGACATCGCCGTGGACGACCCCCTCGCGGACGTCGTCGCCAAGCTCGCCCACGACGAGCAGCAGACACTCGCCGACACCGCCGCCGCCCTCGACACCGTCCAGCTCGGCGCGGCCGTCGCCGCCCTGGCGCAGGCCCGCCGCATCGATGTGTACGGCGTCGGCGCCTCCTCGCTCGTCGGCCAGGACCTCGCACAGAAGCTGCTGCGGATCGGCCTCATCGCGCACGCCCACACCGACCCGCACCTCGCCGTCACCAACGCCGTGCAGCTGCGGACGGGGGACGCGGCCGTCGCCATCACCCACTCCGGCTCGACCGGCGACGTCATCGAGCCGCTGCGCGTCGCCTTCGACCGGGGCGCCACCACCATCGCCGTCACCGGCCGCCCCGACGGCCCCGTCTCCCAGTACGCCGACCACGTCCTGACCACCTCCACCGCCCGCGAGAGCGAGCTGCGCCCGGCCGCGATGTCGTCGCGCACCAGCCAACTCCTCGTCGTGGACTGCCTGTTCATCGGTGTCGCCCAGCGCACCTACGAGACGGCCGCCCCCGCGCTGGCCGCCTCCTACGAGGCGCTCGCCCACCGCCACCGCCCGCGCACCCGCTGACCCCGGGTGCCCTCGGACACGTCACGAGAGAGCAGCGCTGCCATGACTTCCACGTACGGGGAACTCCGCGCCCAGCTGGCCGGTCTGACCACCGAGGCGTTCCGGCCCGAGCTCGCCGACATCGACCGGCTGCCGACCGCCGAGATCGCCCGCATCATGAACGGCGAGGACGCCACGGTCCCCGCCGCCGTCGCCGCCCAGCTCCCGCGCATCGCCGCCGCCATCGACGCCACCGCCGAGCGGATGGGCCGGGGCGGGCGGCTGGTCTACGCGGGCGCGGGCACCGCCGGGCGGCTCGGGGTGCTGGACGCCAGCGAGTGCCCGCCCACCTTCAACACCGACCCCTCGCAGGTCGTCGGGCTGATCGCGGGCGGCCCGACGGCCCTCGCCTCCTCCGTCGAGGGCGCCGAGGACTCCGGGGAGCTGGCGGCGGCCGATCTGGACGGGCTCGCCCTCACCGCGCTCGACACGGTCGTCGGCGTCTCCGCCTCCGGCCGCACCCCGTACGCGGTGGGCGCGGTCGAACACGCCCGGGCGCGCGGGGCGCTGACCATCGGCCTGGCCTGCAACGCGGGCTCGGCGCTCGCCGCCGCAGCCGAGCACGGCATCGAGGTGGTGGTCGGCCCGGAGCTGCTGACCGGCTCGACCCGGCTGAAGTCCGGCACCGCCCAGAAGCTCGTCCTCAACATGATCTCGACGATCACGATGATCCGGCTGGGCAAGACGTACGGAAACCTGATGGTCGATGTCCGCGCCTCCAACGACAAGCTGCGCGCCCGCTCCCGCCGGATCGTCGCGCTGGCCACGGACGCGGACGAGGAGGCCGTCGAGAGCGCCCTGGCCGCCGCCGACGGCGAGGTGAAGACGGCGATCCTGATGCTGCTGGCGGATCTGGACGCGGCGGCGGCGACCCGGCGGCTGGCCGAGGCCCGGGGCCGGCTGCGCGCCGCGCTGCCGTAGCCGGCCGCCGGAACCCGCGAACGCCGAAGGGCGGCACCCCCAGTGGGGTGCCGCCCTCCGTACGTAACCGGGCTCGCCGATCCTCCGACGAGGATCAGAAGTCCATGTCACCGCCCGGCATGCCGCCCGGAGCGCCGCCCGCGGCGGCCTTCTCCGGCTTGTCGGCGATGACGGCCTCGGTGGTGAGGAACAGCGCGGCGATCGACGCGGCGTTCTGCAGCGCGGAGCGCGTGACCTTCGCCGGGTCGATGATGCCCTCGGCGATCATGTCCACGTACTCACCGGTCGCGGCGTTCAGACCGTGGCCGACGGGCAGGTTGCGGACCTTCTCGACGATGACGCCGCCCTCAAGACCACCGTTGACGGCGATCTGCTTCAGCGGGGCCTCCAGCGCGAGCTTCACGGCGTTGGCGCCGGTCAGCTCGTCACCCGACAGGTCCAGCTTCTCGAAGACCGAGGAGGCCTGGAGCAGGGCCACGCCACCACCGGCGACGATGCCCTCCTCGACGGCCGCCTTGGCGTTGCGCACGGCGTCCTCGATGCGGTGCTTGCGCTCCTTGAGCTCCACCTCGGTGGCGGCGCCGGCCTTGATGACGGCCACGCCGCCGGCCAGCTTCGCCAGACGCTCCTGGAGCTTCTCGCGGTCGTAGTCCGAGTCCGAGTTCTCGATCTCGGCGCGGATCTGGTTCACGCGACCGGCGACCTGCTCGCTGTCACCGGCACCGTCGACGATGGTGGTCTCGTCCTTGGTGATGACGACCTTGCGGGCGCGGCCGAGCAGGTCGAGGCCCGCGTTCTCCAGCTTGAGGCCGACCTCCTCGGAGATGACCGTGCCGCCGGTGAGGATGGCGATGTCGTTCAGCATGGCCTTGCGGCGGTCGCCGAAGCCCGGGGCCTTGACGGCGACGGACTTGAAGGTGCCGCGGATCTTGTTCACGACCAGGGTCGACAGGGCCTCGCCCTCGACGTCCTCGGCGATGATCAGGAGCGGCTTGCCCGACTGCATGACCTTCTCGAGGAGCGGCAGCAGGTCCTTGACCGAGCCGATCTTCGAGTTGACGATCAGGATGTACGGGTCGTCGAGCGCGGCTTCCATGCGCTCCATGTCGGTCGCGAAGTACGCCGAGATGTAGCCCTTGTCGAAGCGCATGCCCTCGGTGAGCTCGAGCTCCAGACCGAAGGTCTGGGACTCCTCGACCGTGATGACGCCTTCCTTGCCGACCTTGTCCATCGCCTCGGCGATGAGCTCGCCGATCTGGGTGTCGGCGGCGGAGATGGAGGCCGTCGAAGCGATCTGCTCCTTGGTCTCGACATCCTTGGCCTGCTCCAGGAGCGCACCGGAGACGGCCTCGACGGCCTTCTCGATGCCGCGCTTCAGGGCCATCGGGTTGGCACCCGCGGCCACGTTGCGCAGACCCTCGCGGACGAGCGCCTGGGCGAGGACGGTCGCGGTGGTCGTACCGTCACCGGCGACGTCGTCCGTCTTCTTGGCGACTTCCTTGACCAGCTCGGCGCCGATCTTCTCGTACGGGTCCTCGAGCTCGATCTCCTTGGCGATGGAAACACCATCGTTGGTGATCGTGGGGGCGCCCCACTTCTTCTCGAGGACGACGTTGCGGCCCTTGGGGCCAAGGGTGACCTTGACGGCGTCGGCGAGCTGGTTCATCCCGCGCTCGAGACCGCGCCGTGCCTCCTCGTCGAACGCGATGATCTTGGCCATGTGAAGTGGTCCTCCCGGACAGGGGTGGCGTTCTTCGTGGACCGCGCCGGTGCCCGCGACGGACGGCTCGCGGTCCTTGTGGTTCCTTGCCCCACCCGGTCCGCAGGCCTCACTGACCCGATCCAAGTTCTGTCACTCTCACTGGGAGAGTGCTAACGCCAATGATTAGCACTCGACCCCGGAGAGTGCAAGGCCGTCCCACCGCCACGGCCCGGTCCCGGACACCCGCGCGCCGCGGCCGGGGGCGCCGACGCGGGCCCGGACACACACGTGGGGCCCGCATCCATTTACAGAGGATGCGGGCCCCACGGGCCTGTATGCGTCGGTGGCCGATCGCGCCGAGATCAGACGGCGAGCTTGACCATGTCCGCCTGCGGACCCTTCTGGCCCTGCGAGATCTCGAACTCGACTCGCTGACCTTCTTCAAGGGTGCGGTACCCGTCCATCTGGATCGCGCTGTAGTGGACGAAAACATCCGCACCACCGTCGACCGCGATGAAGCCGTACCCCTTCTCCGCGTTGAACCACTTGACGGTGCCCTGAGCCATGCCTAACTCCCCTATTACTGGCCCTTGCACGGGACCGCACTTCGCGGACCCGGGTCAGATCTCCACCCTCCGACAGGAGAGGGTGTGCGCCGGAACGCGTCGACCGCGGCTGAATGTATCTGCCCAACTGCCCTCTGCAACAGGTCAATCGGACGAGAATTCCAGGCAGGGGCCGGGAGCGGAATGCCGCCTATTCCAGCATTACGGGGCAAGTCGGGCCGGGCAAAGCGCACTTAAGGAGCAATATGCTCGAACACTTTGACTGCATCTCGACGCCGGTTCGTCGCGTTCTCATATGCACGTGGCATGCGCAACGAAGGGGACTTCCCCACTGTACCGCGCTCAACCACACTGAATTGCCCCCTCCGCTTAGCTTGCGGAGGGGGCAATTCAGGTAACAGCGCGTAGGTCAGCAGCCGCCCGCGACGGCCGGAATGATCGAGATTCCGGCGCCGTCCGGCGTGGCCGTCTGAAGCCCCTGCTCGAAGCGGACGTCGTCGTCGTTGACGTACACGTTGACGAACCGGCGCAGCTTGCCCTGGTCGTCCAGGACCCGGGCGGCGATCCCGGTGTGGTTCTTCTCCAGGTCGGCGATGACCTCGGCGAGGGTGGCACCCTCGGCCGCGACCTCGGCCCGCCCGCCGGTGTACGTACGGAGGATGGTGGGGATGCGGACGTTGACGCTCATGGGGCTTCCTGCCTTCCGTCTGGGAGCTGGTGGGTCAGCCGGCCAGGCCGGCGTCGCGGAACGCGTCCAGGCTCGGGCGGATGGTCGCGGTCGGGCCGGTGGTCGGCGCCACCGCGTCCAGGGTCTTGAGGCCGTCGCCCGTGTTGAGGACGACAGTAGTCAGGGCCGGGTCCAGAAGCCCGTCCTCGATGAGCTTGCGGGTGACACCGACCGTCACACCGCCCGCCGTCTCGGCGAAGATGCCCTCGGTCCGGGCCAGCAGCTTGATCGCGTCCACGATCTGCGCGTCGTCGACGTCCTCCACCGCGCCGCCGGTGCGCCGGGCGATGTCCAGGACGTACGGACCGTCCGCCGGGTTGCCGATGGCCAGGGACTTGGCGATCGTGTCCGGCTTCTGCGGGCGGACCACGTCGTGGCCCGCCTTGAAGGCGGTGGAGACCGGGGAGCAGCCCTCGGCCTGGGCGCCGAAGATCTTGTACGGCCGGTCCTCGACGAGCCCCAGCCGGATCAGCTCCTGGAGCCCCTTGTCGATCTTCGTGAGCTGGGAGCCGGAGGCGATCGGGACGACGAGCTGGTCGGGCAGCCGCCAGCCGAGCTGCTCGCAGATCTCGTACGCCAGCGTCTTGGAGCCCTCGCCGTAGTACGGGCGCAGGTTCACGTTGACGAAGCCCCAGCCCTCGCCGAGCGGGTCGCCGATGAGCTCCGAGCAGAAGCGGTTGACGTCGTCGTAGTTGCCCTCGATGCCGACCAGCTCGCCGCCGTACACCGCGGCCATGACGACCTTGCCCTGCTCCAGGTCGTGCGGGATGAAGACGCAGGAGCGCAGCCCGGCGCGGGCGGCGGCGGCGCCCACCGCGCCCGCGAGGTTGCCGGTGGAGGAGCAGGAGAGCGTGGTGAAGCCGAAGGCGCGGGCGGCCTCGACGGCGATGGCGACGACGCGGTCCTTGAAGGAGTGCGTCGGGTTGCCGGAGTCGTCCTTGACGTAGAGACCACCGGTGACGCCGAGTTCGCGGGCGAGGTTGTCGGCCTTGACGAGCTTGGTGAATCCCGGATTCAGGTTGGGCTTTTCAGCCACATTGGCCGGAACAGGCAGCAGGGGCGCATAGCGCCAGATGTTGTCGGGGCCCGCTTCGATCCGCTTGCGGAGCGCCTCGGGATCACCAGTCGGAAGGTCGTACGCGACTTCGAGCGGCCCGAAACACAGGGCGCAGGCGAAGATGGGGCCGAGGTCGAACCGCTCGCCGCATTCCCGGCAGGAAAGCGCGACGGCGGGACCGAGATCCACTGAGGTGGTGGCGTTTACGGTGGTGGCGTCCGCGTTGGCGTCCGTGGCGGCAGCTACGTCGGCGGTGTGCACAGCCATGATGGCGAGGCCCTTTCTCCTCATCTTCCCCATGGCGCGTTTCGCCATGAGACGGAATTGGCACCTTCCCCACCGTGACCTCGCGGTCGGCAGGAGGGTTGCCGGGACTTCAACGGGCCGTTCCCTCAGTCCCTCTGGATGAGCGCTGTGGCACCGGGTCCATGACCCGGGCATTTGTCCGCGTGGCGACCCCGACATGCGACGGCCGTCCGCGTTGTTCAAGACTGTAACCGAAGGCGCGGACGGTTGAGATAGTCGTCCGAACCGCGAGATGGATCACAGACGGCACCCGAGCCGTCCCGCACACCGTCACTCACAGAGGGGTCACCGATCGTGCTGGAAGAGGTGGAGCGCTGGCTGAGCAGGCGTTCCTGGTCGGCGGCCGACCGCCCGCTGGACGCGATCACGGCCGCCAAGCGCCGCACCGGCACCACGGTCAGCGTGGTCCTGCCGGCGCTGGACGAGGAGGCCACGGTCGGGCAGATCGTGACCGCGATCCGGCGCGAGCTGATGACCGTCGCCGTGCCGCTGGTGGACGAGCTGGTGGTGGTCGACTCCGGCTCCACCGACCGTACGGCCGAGGTCGCGTCCGCCGCGGGCGCCCGGGTAGTGCACCGGGACGCGATCCTGCCCCGGATACCGGCGCTGCCCGGCAAGGGCGAGGTCCTGTGGCGCTCCCTGCTGGTCACCACGGGTGACATCGTCTGCTTCATCGACGCGGACCTGAAGGACTTCGACCCCGGCTTCGTCTCCGGGATCGTCGGCCCGCTCCTGACCGATCCGGACGTCGACCTCGTCAAGGCGATGTACGACCGCCCGTTCGGCGACTCCCCAGGTCAGGGCGGTCGCGTCACCGAACTGGTGGCCCGCCCGCTGCTCAATCTGCACTGGCCCCAGCTGGCCGGGTTCGTCCAGCCGCTGGGCGGCGAGTACGCGGCCCGGCGCTCCCTGCTGGAGCGGCTGCCCTTCCCCGTCGGTTACGGAGTGGAGCTGGGGCTGCTCGTCGACGCGCTGCACACCGTGGGTCTCGACGCGCTGGCCCAGGTCGACGTGGGCGTGCGCAGACACCGCCACCAGGACGGGCAGGCGCTCGGCCGGATGGCCGCCGCGATCTACCGCACGGCCCAACTGCGGCTGTCCCGGGCCCACTTGGTGCGGCCCTCGCTGACCCAGTTCGAGCGGGCCGAGGAGGGCTTCGTACCGCGCACGTACGCGGTGGACACCGAGGAACGGCCGCCCATGCGCGAAATCTCGGAGTACGCGGTGCATCGCGCGGCGTAAACGAGCATGACCGTCGGGTTCCGTGACACGGTTCGCACGTTTGAGGCATTCCGCTTCGGGCTAGGTTCGTCTCCATGGTCTCCGCGCGTGCTGCCCAGATCCTCGTCGCGTCCAACCGCGGCCCGGTCTCGTACACCCTCGACCCCGACGGAACACTCACACCCCGCCGCGGCGGCGGCGGCCTGGTCTCGGGCCTCTCCGCCATCGGCGCCGAGGCGGACACCCTGTGGGTGTGCTCCGCGCTCGGCGACGGCGACCGGGAGGCGGTGCGGCGCGGGGTGGGCGAGCCCGGTGTGCGGATGCTCGACATCGACGCGTCCGTGCACACCGACGCCTACAACGGCATCGCCAACTCGGTGCTGTGGTTCGTCCACCACATGCTCTACCAGACGCCCCTTGAGCCCGCCTTCGACGCGGAGTTCCGGCGCCAGTGGGGTGCGTACGAGACGTACAACCGGGCCTTCGCGCGGGCCCTGGCGGACGAGGCGGCGGACGGGGCGGCCGTGGTCGTCCAGGACTACCACCTGGCGCTGGTCCCCGGCATGCTCCGCGAACTCCGCCCCGACCTGCGCATCGGCCACTTCTCGCACACCCCGTGGGCGCCGCCCGAGTACTTCCGGATGCTCCCGGACGACGTGGCCGCGCAGCTCCTGAAGGGGATGCTCGGCGCGGACCGGCTCGGCTTCCTGACCCGGCGCTGGGCGGACGCGTTCACCCGCTGCTGCGAGGACGTCGTCGGCGGTACGGGCACCACCCGGATCGGGGTGCACGGGCTCGGCACGGACGCCGAGTTCCTGCGGCGCCGCTCGCACGAGAGCGACGTCGAGGAGCGGATGGCCGCGCTGCGGGAGGAGATCGGCGCGGGCCGCCGCACGATCGTCCGGGTCGACCGCACGGAGCTGTCGAAGAACATCGTGCGCGGGCTGCTGGCGTACCGGCAGCTCCTGGAGGAGCACCCCGAGTGGCGCGAGCGGGTGGTGCACGTCGCCTTCGCCTATCCGTCGCGACAGGACCTGCCGGTGTACCGGAAGTACACCGAGGAGGTGTCCCGGGTGGCCGCCTCGATCAACTCCGCGTACGGGACGGACGGCTGGACCCCGGTGGTCCTGCACGTCAAGGACGACTTCGCCCGGTCCCTGGCGGCATACCGGCTGGCCGACGTGGCGCTGGTCAACCCGATCCGGGACGGCATGAACCTGGTCGCCAAGGAAGTGCCGGTGGTCTCGGACTCCGGGTGCGCGCTGGTGCTGTCGCGGGAGGCGGGGGCGTACGAGGAGCTGGGCGAGGACGCGGTGGTGGTGAACCCGTACGACGTGTCGGGGACGGCGACCGCGCTGCACGAGGCGCTGTCCATGGGACCGGAGGAGCGGGCCGCGCGCACGAAGCGGCTGGCGGCTGCGGCGACCGCGTTGCCGCCGCAGCGGTGGTTCCTGGAGCAGCTGGAGGAACTGCGGCGCTGATTTCGTCCGCGGACCGTGCTGGGTCGCTCGCGCAGTTCCCCGCGCCCCCAGGCGGTTAGGGGCGCGGGGCCGTGTCGACGTGCGGCTCCGCCGCGTGGGCGCGACCAGCCGCCCACGGTCCACAGGCGACCGGCATCCGCCGGAGGCTTTCGGGAAGGGGTGGGGTGGGGGCTCCTACAGGCGGTCGGCCAGCGCCGACAGGAACTCCACCACCGACGCCGGCCCCGGCACCCGCACATCCGCCCGCTCCGCGAGCTCCGGCACCTCCCCCGCCCCGCTGCACACCAGCAGCCCCGGCACCCCGTCCGAGCGCAGCTTCTCGACCGCCCCGAACGCGGGCAGGTCACCGAGGTCGTCCCCCGCGTACACCACGGACCCCGCGCCGACCTCGCGCAGGTACTCCGCCAGCGCCACCCCCTTGTCCATCCCCGGGGGCCGCAGCTCCAGGACCAGCCGGCCGGGCTCCAGGATCAGGCCGTGCCGGGCGGCGAGGGCGGCGAGCGGGTCGTGCAGGGCGGCGTACGCGGCCTGCGGGTCCGAGGCGCGCCGGGTGTGGACCGCGACCGCCTGCCCCTTCTCCTCGATCCAGGTGCCCCGCCAGGCCCCGTGCGCGTCCAGGACCCCCGGCAGCTCGGCGCGGGCGGCGGTGACGCCGGGGTGCGGCGCGGGCGCGTGGACCGTCCCGGTCACGGCGTCCCAGCGCTCGGCGCCGTAGTGGCCCAGCACCACCAGGTGCTCCAGACCGGGGACGCCCGCGAACCCCCCGTACCGTACGGCGACCCCGGCGGGGCGACCGGTGATCACGGCGACGGAGGCGACCTTCGGGGCGAGCGCCGCCAGCGCGGGCACCGCGCCGGGGTGCGCCCTGGCCTGTTCGGGGTCGGCGACGATCTCCGCGAGCGTCCCGTCGAAGTCGAGCGCGATCACGGCCCGCTCGGGTGCGGCCAGGATCGCGGCCAGCGCCTCGCGCCCGGCGGACGTGGCAGGAGTCGGCAAAGGATGCGTGTGGCTGCCCATGGCACGACCCTAACGGCGCGGGGCGGATCACAGCCATGCCGGGGTGGGGAAAAGCCCCGGTCAGTCCCGGCGTTCGCGCTGCGTCTCGCGTACCCGGCGCAGCCGGTTCACGGTGACCGGGTCGTGGGCGAGCGCCCGCTCGTCGTCGAGCAGGGCGTTGAGGAGCTGGTAGTAGTGCGTCGGCGAGATCCCCAGCCGCTCGCGCACGGCCCGCTCCTTGGCGCCGGGCCCGGCCCAGGACCGCCGCTCGATGGCCAGCACGGCCCGAGCGCGCTCACTGAGGTCGTCGTCGGTCATACAAGCCAACGTATCGCGGCCGGACCGCCCCCCGCGGCGCCCGGACCTACTCCGCGTTCTCGGCCTCGGTGGCGACCTTCGCGATGCCTTCGAGCACCGACCGGGGGTCACCCTCGGGCGAGACCGCCCCGCCGATCCGCTTCTTGATCGTCTCGCTGACCTTCGGCCAGGAGGTCTTGCCGACCGGCGGCAGCTCGGAGGTGGGCAGCGCGGTCAGGAACTCCTTGAGCTCCGGGTGCTTGCCGTCGTTCTGCATGGCCTGCGACGCCGTACGGGTCGCGGGCAGCAGGTCGTACTTGTCCGCGAACGCCAGCACGTTCTGGTCGTTGAACGCGAAGTCGAGGAACTCGCCGATCTCCTCGCGGTGGCCGTTCTGCTTGAAGCCCATGATCCAGTCGGCCACGCCCATCGACGCCTTGGCCTTGCCCTCGGTGCCGGGCAGCGGGACCATGCCGAACTTCACGCCCTTCTTGCGGGCCTGCTCCATCAGCGAGGGGTGGCCGTTGAGCATGCCGACCTCGCCCTTGGCGAACGCGTCGAAGGCCGCCTGCCGGTTCAGCTTCCCGGGCGCGACGGGCCCGGTGAGGCCCTCCTCGACGAGGTTCTTCTTCAGCCAGTTGAAGGTCTTGATGTTCTCCGGCGAGTCGAGGTCGTAGCCGGAGATCTGGTTGACGTAACCGCCACCGCCGCTCAGCATCCACATCATCGTCTCGGCCTGGGCCTCCTCGCTGCCCAGCGGCAGCGCGAACGGGGTCTTCACCCCCTTGGCCTTCAGCGCCTTCGCGTCGGACGCCAGCTGCGCCCAGGTCTGCGGCGGCTTGATGTGCGCCTTGTCGAAGAGCGTCTGGTTGTAGAAGAGCAGCCGGGTGGAGGCCACGAACGGGATGCCGTACTGGACACGCTTCATCTCGCCCGCGTCGGCCAGCGGCGCCAGGAAGTTCGCCTGGACGGGGATGGAGAGCAGCTGGTCGACGGAGTAGAGCTTGCCGCCGGCGGCGTAGTCGGAGTAGGCGCCGATCTGCGCGATGTCTGGGGCCTTGCCCGCCTTCACCATCTCCGCGACCTTGGCGTCGACGACGTCCCAGGACAGGACGGTGACCTCGACCTTGATACGGGGGTTCTTCTTCTCGAAGTCGCTGACGACGTCGTGCCAGTACGCCTTGGTGCTGCTGCCGCCCGCGATGTCGTAGTCGGCGGCCACCAGCTTGAGGGTGACGCTGCCGGAGCCGCTGTCGCTGCCGCAGCCGGCGAGGCCCGCCGTCATGCCGAGTGCGGCCACCGCCGCCGTCAGACCCAAGAAGCGCCGCTGCACGTGCTCTGTCCCACCCTCGTTGTTCGCCAGTCGGTCCCCCGTGAACGTCCTGTTCGCAACGTCCTGTCTACATGAGCTGCGATCTTCCCTCGCAGCCGGGGCTGAGGTCTACACCAGTTGGATATCACTTCCACAACTTCTCCCCCTGATGCCCCACCCGTACGGCCGTATGCCCGGCGGCACTTGGGAAAACGCTTACCCCGCCACCCGGTGAGTGGACTAGACCTTTCATGGGTGAACGCGCGAGACTGTCTCCCGTGAGACACGTCATCGCCCTGGATGTGGGCGGCACCGGGATGAAAGCCGCCCTCATCGGGGTGGACGGCGGCCTGCTGTACGAGGCGCGCAGGCCCACCGGCCGCGAGCGCGGCCCCGAGGCCGTCGTCGCGGGCATCCTCGACTTCGCCGCCGAGCTGCGGTCGTACGGCGAGGAGCACCTCGGCGAGAGCGCCCGGGCGGCCGGGGTCGCCGTGCCCGGCATCGTCGACGCCGAGAACGGCGTCGCCGTCTACGCGGCCAACCTCGGCTGGCGCGACGTCCCCATGCGGCGGCTGCTGAGCGACCGGCTGGACGGCGTGCCCGTCGCCCTCGGCCACGACGTACGCACCGGCGGCCTCGCCGAGGGCCGCATCGGCGCGGGCAGGGACGCCGACCGCTTCCTCTTCGTCCCGCTCGGCACCGGCATCGCCGGAGCCATCGGCATCGACGGCCGGATCGAGCCGGGCGCCCACGGCTACGCCGGCGAGATCGGCCACATCGTGGTGCGCCCCGGCGGCATCCCCTGCGGCTGCGGCCAGCGCGGCTGCCTGGAGCGCCTCGCCTCCGCCTCCGCCGTCACCCAGGCGTGGGCCGAGGCCAGCGGTGACCCGGACGCGGACGCGGCCGACTGCGCCAAGGCCGTCGAGTCCGGCGACCCGGCGGCGCGGGCCGTCTGGCACGAGGCCGTCGCCGCCCTCGCGGACGGCCTGGTCACCGCGCTCACCCTGCTCGACCCCCGCACCCTGATCATCGGTGGCGGACTCGCCGAAGCCGGGGAAACCTTGTTCGTACCGCTGCGGGCGGCCGTCGAGGAGCGCGTCACGTTCCAGAAGATGCCCGCGATCGTCCCGGCCGCCCTCGGCGACACGGCGGGCTGCCTGGGCGCGGGCCTGCTCGCCTGGGACCTGCTCGACGCCACCGGCACCGCACCCGCTCCCGGCACCGGGACCCCTCCCGGCACCACCCACTCCACGGAGGTAACCGCCTGATGGCCGCAGTCAAGGTCCTCTCCGGCGCCCGCGTCGTGCTGCCGACCGGCGTCGTCGAGAACGGACGCGTGATCGTCGAGGGCGCGCGGATCGCGGGAAGCGCGCCCGGGAGCGCCGAGCGCGTCGACCTCAGCGGCCACTGGGTCCTCCCCGGCTTCGTCGACATGCACGTCCACGGCGGCGGCGGCGCCTCCTTCACCAACGGCACGGTCGAGGACGTCCTGAAGGGCATCCACACCCACCGTCTGCACGGCACCACCACCATGGTGGCCTCCACCGTCACCGGCGAGATGGACTTCCTGGCCCAGCGGGCCGGGCTGCTCTCCGAGCTGGTCGAGCAGGGCGACCTGGCGGGCATCCACTTCGAGGGGCCCTTCATCTCGCCGTGCCGCAAGGGCGCCCACAGCGAGGACCTGCTGCGCCACCCCGACCCGGCCGAGGTCCGCAAGCTGATGGACGCGGCCCGGGGCACCGCCAGGATGTTCACCCTCGCCACCGAGCTGCCCGGCGGCCTCGACTCCGTACGCCTGCTCGCCGAGCACGGGGTGATCGCCGCCATCGGCCACACCGACGCCACCTACGAGCAGACCGTCGAGGCGATCGACGCGGGCGCCACCGTCGCCACGCACCTCTACAACGCGATGCCCGCGCTCGGCCACCGCGCGCCCGGCCCGATCGCCGCCCTCCTGGAGGACGAGCGGATCACCGTCGAGCTGATCAACGACGGCACGCACCTGCACCCCGCCTCGCTCGAACTGGCCTTCCACCACAAGGGCGCCGACCGGGTCGCCTTCATCACGGACGCCATGGACGCGGCCGGGTTCGGCGACGGGCTCTACCACCTCGGACCGCTGGAGGTCGAGGTCAAGGAGGGCGTCGCCCGGCTCGTAGAGGGCGGCTCCATCGCGGGCTCCACCCTGACCCTGGACCGTGCCTTCAGGCGCGCGGTGAGCGTCGACGGCCTCTCGGTGCAGGACGCGGTCCGCGCGCTCTGCGCCAACCCGGCGCGGCTGCTCGGCGTGTACGACAGGGTCGGCTCGCTGGAGCCGGGCAAGGACGCGGACCTGGTGGTCCTGGACGAGGCGTTCGCGCTGAAGGGCGTGATGCGCCGGGGCGAGTGGATCGTGGCGCCCGTGCTCGGCTGAGCCCCCGGGACACGGTGGCGGCCGGAACCCGCGGCTGCGGGGTCTGGGCCGGCCACCGTCCGTTTGGCATGATCACCCCGTGATCCTGACCGTCACGCCGAACACGGCACTCGACCTGACCTACCGGGTCCCCGAGCTCGTCCCGCACACCGCCCACCGGGTGGAGGAGGTGACCGAGCGCCCCGGCGGCAAGGGCCTCAACGTGGCCCGGGTCCTGGCCGCGCTCGGCCACGAATGTGTCGTCACGGGCTTCGCGGGCGGTCGCACCGGCGCGGTCCTGCGCGAACTGCTCGCCCCGCTGGCCCCCGTGGACGCGCTGGTCCCCATCGCCGGGACCACCCGCCGCACGATCGCGGTCGTGGACGCGGCCACCGGCGACACCACCCAGCTCAACGAGCCGGGCCCGCAGGTCACGGCCGAGGAGTGGGAGGCGTTCCTCGCGGTGTACGAGCCGCTGCTGCGGGAGGCGGACGCGGTCGCCCTCTGCGGCAGCCTGCCGCCCGGGGTCCCCGTCGGCGCCTACGCCGACCTCGTACGCCGGGCCCGCGCGGCCGGCGTCCCCGTCCTGCTGGACACCAGCGGCGAACCCCTGCGGCGCGGCCTCGCCGCCCGCCCCGATCTGATCAAGCCCAACGCGGACGAGCTGGCCCGGCTGACCGGCTCCCGTGAGCCCCTGCGCGCGGCCCGCGACGCCCGCCGCCGGGGCGCGCACGGCGTGGTCGCCTCCCTGGGCCCCGAGGGCCTGGTGGCGGTCACCCCCGAGGGCACCTGGCAGGCGGCCCCGCCGTCCCCGGTCCGGGGCAACCCCACGGGCGCGGGCGACTCGGCGGTGGCGGCCCTGCTGTCGTCCCTGGTGGAGGGGCTGCCCTGGCCGGACCGGCTGGCGCGGGCGGTGGCCCTGTCGGCGGCGACGGTCCTGGCGCCGGTGGCGGGCGAGTACGACACGGGGGCGTACGAGGAGCTGCTCACACAGGTGCGGGTAACGAGCGTGACGGGCTAGCCCGCACCCCCGGCCCCCGGGGCGCGGGGAACCGCGCGCGCAACCGGGCACGGCCCGCGGCGAACAGACCCGCCCGACTAGTAGTGCTTCTTCGTCTTGCTGATCTCGACCCAGTCGAACACCGCGTCGCACTGGTTCCCCTGCTCACAGGAGAACTTGATGGTGTTCGGCCCCCGCTTCAGGTTGACCTGCGTCCACGAGTACTGCCAGTTGTTCTCCAGCTTCGGGTCGGTGGACCCCCTGAAGTTCCTCAGGCCTATCGGCTGGGCGTTCGGCTTGCCGTTGACCGTCACGGTCGCGTTGGCGTCCTTCGCCGGGATGGCGAACCGCACGTACAGGTAGTACGAGCCGGACGACGGCAGATCGGCCTGCCAGGTCAGCGAGGCGCCGATCTGGTTGAAGCCGTTGACGTACGCCCCGTCCGTGCCCTGCGCGCCCTTCACGTCCTTGGCCAGCACCGCGCCCCCGCCCAGCTTCAGCGTCGCCGCGTCCTGCTTGGGGAGCTCCTGGGCCGGGGGGGACGCCGAGTCGGAGGGCTTCTGCGACGGCTGCTGGGGGGCGCCCGTGGAGGTGCCGCCGCCCGTCGGCCCGGCCGCGCCGTCGTCCTTCTTGCCGTCGCCGTTGGTGGCCAACGCCACACCGATGCCGATGACGACCGCCGCGACCACCGCGACCGCGCCGATCAGCAGGCCCTTGGTGTTGGGGCCACGGCCGCCGCGCCCGCCGCCGCCGTCGACCGGGGGCGCGGGACGGCCGGGGGCACCGCCGTAGGTCTCGGGCGCCGCGTACTGGGCGGTGGGCTGGCCGTACTGCTGCCGGCCCTGCTGCTGAGGGGGCTGGCCGTACTGCTGGGCGTACTGCTGCTGCGGGACCTGCCCGTACTGGCGCTCGCCGACCGTCCGCACCTGGTTGTACGAGGTGCGGGGCACGCCGGGCTGCTGCGGTGCCGTCGGGTTGGGGTAGCCGTAGCCGCCCGAGCGGGGCGGGGTGGCGCCGGAGGCCTGTCCGTCCTCGTACAGATAGCCGAACGGATCGTCGTCCTCGGGCGTGCTCGCGCCGTTGTTGCCGGGCGTCATCCGGGGTCACTCCTCACTGTTCGCCAGCCGTCGCCGACCGGCCGAGCCTACCCCGAACGGCCGACACCATGGCCGCGACCTCGGTCGCACCCCCGGTGCGCCGGAAGCTAACCGGCGCGCCGGTGGACCTTCGCGCGCGACCGCTTCTCGATGTACATCCGCTGGTCGGCGGAGCGCAGGACCTCCTCGACGGACATCCCGCAGCTGGCCCAGCCGATGCCGAAACTCGCCCCGACGCGGACCGCCCGTCCGTCCACCCTGATGGGCGGGATGATCGCGTTGCGCAGCCGGACCGCGAGGTCGGCCGCGTCGGCCGCGCCCAGGCCGTCGGCGAGGACGACGAACTCGTCACCGCCGAGCCGCGCGACCGTGTCGCCGTCGCGCACCCCGCTCGTGAGCCGGCGCGCTACCTCGATGAGGACGGCGTCGCCGGTGTTGTGACCGAACCGGTCGTTGATCGACTTGAAGCCGTCGAGGTCGCAGAAGAGGACCGCGAGCCCCTTGGTGCCGTCGTCCACCTCACCCTCGGGGGCGACCATGTGCACATGGTGGTCGAAGGGCCCCACCCCCGGCGCCGGGTCGAAGTCGAAGCCGCCGGAGGCGCACACCGCGTGCCCCGGGGTCTCGGGCCGCCCGTCGTGCACCTCCCCGTACGCCGCGTCCAGCGCCTCCACGGCGGTGGCGCCCACCGCGTACGGCCGCTGGCAGAGCCGGGCGGAGAGGCGGGCGCGCAGCTCCGCGCTGTTGGGCAGGCCGGTGAGCGAGTCGTGCGAGGCGCGGTGGGCGAGCTGGAGCTCGTGCCGCTTGCGCTCCTCGATGTCCTCGACGTGGGTGAGCAGGAAACGGGGACCGTCGGCGGTATCGGCGACGACGGAATTGCGCAGCGACACCCATACGTACGAGCCGTCGCGGCGCCCGAGCCGCAGCTCGGCGCGCCCGCCCTCGGCCGAGGTGCGCAGCAGCAGGCCTATGTCGTCGGGGTGGACGAGGTCGGCGAAGGAGTAGCGCCGCATGACGGCGGCGGGCCGGCCGAGCAGCCGGCAAAGCGCGTCGTTGGTACGCAGCAGACGTCCGTGCTGGTCACCGCCCATCTCGGCGATGGCCATACCGGACGGCGCGTACTCGAAGGCCTGCCGGAAGCTCTCCTCGCTGGCCCGCAGCGCCTGCTGCTCCCGCTCCAGCCGAACCAGGGCGCGCTGCATGTTTGCGCGAAGCCGGGCGTTGCTGATCGCAATGGCGGACTGGGAGGCGTACATCTGGAGCGCTTCGCGTCCCCAGGCGCCCGGACGCCGCCCGTTGCGCGGCTTGTCGACCGAGATGACGCCGAGGAGCTCGCGCCCGCCCCCGGAGGCGTACATCGGCGCGTAGAGACGGTCCTGGGGGTGCCACTCGTCCTCGAAGCGCGGCTCGGGGCCCTCGGTGTACCACTGGGGGACGTCGTCCTCCAGGAGCACCCAGCCCTCGGTGTGCGGGATGAACCGCAGGTCGCCCCAGCCCTCACCCATGGTGAGCCGGCGCTCCCAGGAGGCGCGGCTGCCGACGCGCCCGGTGATCAGAGCCTCGGCGGCGGCGTTCCCGGCGAAGGCGGCGACGACGAGGTCCCCGTCGGGGCGTACGAGATTGACGCAGGCCAGCTCGTATCCGAGCCCGGCGATGACGCCGTCGGCGACGGTCTGCAGCGTGTCCGCCAGACTGCGGGCCGTGTTCAGGTCGGTGACCACCTGATGCAGCTGCCGCAGGGTCGCAAGACGGACGTACGGCTCCGACTCGGTCTCCATTGCTCGCTCTCCCCGAGACCTCGACAGCAACTCCAGGATCCTGATTCGGCGCGCTTCTTCTCCGGCTTCCGGCCCGGCTTCCGACTTCCCCGTGGGCGCTTTTCGTGCAACGTCCCCGTCACTGAATCACAGCGAGCTGCCCACTCGGTACACAGGGTCAACAATTACTGCACTCTGTGACTCAAGTCACACGGGGTGATGGCGGGTGCCGTGCGGAGGGTGGGAGCGCTCCGCGGAATTACGGAATGCAAACAGGCGTTAATGCCGGTTATTGGGGCGGGGTGGGGTGTGGCGGGGTACGGGTTTGCAGTAGGGCGCCCTCGCCCACACCCGCCTCCGCCTGCCCCTCACCTCCGCTTGCACCTCCCCCGGGGCCCTCCGCGCCCCCATCCGGTCCTAGGACCCTTCTGGTCCCAGGGCCCGATGTGCGGCGTTGGGGCCGGAGACTAGCGTTCTGTACGTGTTGCAGACAGACGTTCTCCGAGCTCTCCCGTCCCTGCCGTCGCAGACCCCCCATGCTGAGGGGGTGAGCAATGACGAATTCCGTGCCGCGATGTCCCGGCTGGCCGGCGGGGTGGTGCTGGTGACCGCCCACGACGAGGACGCGGGCCCGCGCGGCGAGGACGTCGGGATGACGGCCACGGCGTTCCTGTCCGTCTCCATCGACCCGCCGCTGATCCTGGTGAGCGTACGGAACGGCTCCCGCATGGACGACCTGCTCGCCGAGCAGCCCCTCTGGGCGGTCTCGGTCCTCTCGGAGAGCCAGCGCCACATCGCGGGCCGCTTCGCGATGAAGGGCCGCATCAGCGACCGCCTGCTCTTCGAGGACATCGCCTACAAGAGGGGCGAACTGAGCGGCGCGCCGCTGGTGGGGGGCGCGCTGTCGACCCTGGAGTGCCGGACGGAACAGCGGGTCGAGGCCGGCGATCACACGCTGGTGATCGCCCGGGTGCTGGGGGTGGAGCTGCCCAGTGCGGAGGGGGGGCCGCTGACGTATTTCCGGGGGCGGTACCGGCAGCTGGGGTGAGGGGGGTGGGGGTGGCTGTGCGGGTAGGTGGCTGCTCGCGCAGTTCCCCGCGCCCCTTTTTTGGCGGGGGGTTCGTCTGCGGGTCGGTGGTGGGTTGCTCGCGCAGTTCCCCGCGCCCCTTTTTGGCCAGGGGTACGTCTGCGGGCCGGTGGTGGGTTACTCGCGCAGTTCCCCGCGCCCCTGGGGGTCTGGGGCTGAGCTGGGTGTTCCGGGTGCGGCCGACCCCCTAGGGGCGCGGGGAACTGCGCGACCGGCCCAGCACGGTCCGCAGACGAAAGAGGGCACCGGGGCGCAGCCCCGTAAGGGGGGCGTGGGGCCGCAGCCCCGTAAGGGGGGTACCGGGGCGCAGGCCTCGGCGAGGGGCGCGGGGGGGCGCAGGCCCCGGCGAGGGGGTGGGGTGCGGGGAGGTCGCGAGGACGGGGCTACCAGTCGCGGCCCGTGCGACCCCGCTTCGTCTCCCCCCGCGCCTTCTTCTCCCGCAACCGCCGCTCATTGATCCCCCGCGGAATCCGCGTCGCCCGCCGCGGCTTCGGCGGCGGCGCGGTCGCCTCGGCGAGCAGCGCCGCCAGCCGCACCGCCGCCGTCTCCCGGTTGCGCCACTGCGAGCGGTGCTCGGACGCCCGGACCGTCACCACCCCGCCCACCAGCCGCGAATCCAGCCGCGCGAGCGCCCGCTCCTTCCACACCTCCGGCAGCGCCTCCGTACGACCGAGGTCGAAGCGGAGCTCCACCTGCGAGTCGCTGGTGTTGACGTGCTGCCCGCCGGGCCCGGAGGACCGCGAGAAACGCCACATGAGCTCGGCCTCCGGAAGGGAGACGGAGCCGCGGATGAGGTAGGGCCCGGACATGGGCTCCATGGTCCCCCGCGCGACGCGCCGCGTCACCCTCTTTTGTACGGCACCCGTCTGCCCGTACCCCGGCAAAGAAAGTAAAGACAACTGGAACCCGGCATCCCCTGCCGACGTTATGAGGGGTGACGGTAGCTTCGGGAACGGCCGTAGCCCGCACATCACGATGAAAGGGACTTCCCATGGCTGTAAGCCTGTCCAAGGGCGGCAACGTCTCGCTCACCAAGGAGGCCCCGGGCCTGACCGCCGTCACGGTGGGCCTCGGCTGGGACGTCCGCACCACCACCGGCACCGACTTCGACCTCGACGCCTCCGCGATCGCGGTCAACCCGGCGGGCAAGGTCTACTCGGACGCCCACTTCGTCTTCTTCAACAACAAGTCCACCCCGGACCAGACCATCGTCCACACCGGTGACAACGTCACGGGCCAGGGCGAGGGCGACGACGAGCAGATCAACGTCAACCTGGCAGGCCTCCCCGCCGACGTCGACAAGATCGTCTTCCCGGTCTCCATCTACGACGCGGAGAACCGCTCGCAGAACTTCGGCCAGGTCCGCAACGCCTTCATCCGCATCATCAACCAGGCCGGCGGCGCCGAGATCGCCCGCTACGACCTGAGCGAGGACGCCGCCACCGAGACCGCCATGGTCTTCGGCGAGCTGTACCGCAACGGTGCGGAGTGGAAGTTCCGCGCGGTCGGCCAGGGGTACGCCTCGGGCCTCGTCGGCATCGCCCAGGACTTCGGCGTCAACGTCTGAGCGACCGCCACCGGCACAGGCACCGCCACTACGGCGCCACCGCCTGAGAGAACGACCGCCGAAGCCCCCCCGCGCGCCCCGCGCCGGGGGGCTTCGGCGTGCCCGCGCCCGTACCCGGTTCCCACCCCCGCGAACCGCACGCTTACCGGACACCCCGCACCCCCTGACGGACACATTCCAGTCAAATACTTGTCAGTACCCTGTCAAAAACTGGTCATCTGCTGGCACGCTCCACCCACTCGCACCACCCCCCACCGCGCACCCCCACCGCGCAACTGGATCGAGTGAAGGAGACCCCTCCGTGCAAACTTCCCTGCGTGCCGCCGCACTTGCCGCCACCGCCGCCATGGTCGTCGTCGGCGTCCAGTCCGGCACCAGCGCCGGAGCCGCCGACCGCGAGGCGGGCGCGAGCGCCCGCGTGCTCGGTGTGGCCGAGCGCGCGGACGCACTCCAGGCCGCCCAGGCCGCCGCGCCCGCCGCCGCCCACCGGATCGGCCTCGGCGCCAAGGAGGCGCTCGTCGTACGCGACGTCATCAAGGACGTGGACGGCACCGTCCACACCCGCTACGAGCGCACCTACGAGGGCCTGCCCGTCCTCGGCGGCGACCTCGTCGTCCACGCCAAGAAGGACGGCAGCGTCAAGGGCGTCAGCAGGAGCACCGACGCCCGGATATCCGTCGCCACCTCGGGCGCCTCGCTCAAGGCCGCCCCCGCCCACGCCCGCAAGGTCGTCTGGGCCGCGAGCGGCAGGCCCGTCCTGGCGTACGAGGCCGTCCGCACCGGCACCCAGCGCGACGGCACCCCCAGCGAGCGCCACGTCATCACCGACGCCGCGACCGGCGCCGAGCTCTACTCGTACGAGGCCATCGACACCGGGACCGGCACCAGCGAGTACTCCGGCAAGGTCACCCTCGGCACCTCCAAGTCCGGCACCACGTACAGCCTGACGGACGCGGGGCGCGGCGGGCACAAGACGTACGACCTCAAGCACGGCTCCTCCGGCACCGGCACCCTCTTCACCAAGTCGGTGGACACCTGGGGCGACGGCACCCCGCAGAACCGCGAGACCGCCGGTGTGGACGCGCACTACGGCGCCGCCGTGACCTGGGACTTCTACAAGGCCGAGCTCAACCGCAACGGCATCGCGGGCAACGGCAAGGCCGCCTACTCCCGCGTCCACTACGGCAACGCGTACGTCAACGCCTTCTGGGACGACAGCTGCTTCTGCATGACGTACGGCGACGGCGCGAACAACCTCAAGCCGCTCACCGCGCTCGACGTCGCCGGCCACGAGATGAGCCACGGCCTGACCGCCGCCACCGCCAAGCTCAACTACAGCAAGGAGTCCGGCGGGCTCAACGAGGGCACCAGCGACATCTTCGGCACGTCGGTGGAGTTCTTCGCCAACAACGCCAGTGACCCCGGTGACTACCTCATCGGCGAGAAGATCGACATCCGGGGCAACGGCACCCCGCTGCGCTACATGGACAAGCCGAGCAAGGACGGCCAGTCGGCGGACTACTGGTCGAGCACGGTCGGCAACAAGGACGTGCACTACTCGTCCGGTGTGGCCAACCACTTCTTCTACCTGCTGTCCGAGGGCAGCGGCGCGAAGGTCATCAACGGGGTGAGCTACAACTCCCCGACCTCCGACGGCTCCAAGGTCACCGGCATCGGGCGGACCAAGGCGTACAAGATCTGGTACAAGGCCCTGTCCACGTACATGACGTCGACGACCAACTACGCCAAGGCGCGCACCACGACCCTCCAGGCGGCGGCCGACCTGTACGGGGCGAGCAGCACCGAGTACAAGACGGTGGCGGCTGCCTGGACCGCCGTCAACGTGAAGTGACACACCGGTAGGCCGATCGACCCGGCTCTACGGGGACTTGGGCTTGCCCTCCCCGTAGAGCCAGGTGTTCCACAGCTCCGTCAGGTCCTTGCCGGACTCCTCCGCCATGAACCGGGTGAAGTCCTCGGTGGAGGCGTTGGCGTGCCGGTACCGCTTCGTCCACCCCTGTACGAGGCCGTAGAAGGCTTCGTCCCCGACGGCCCGGCGGAGCTGGTGGACCACCATCGCCCCGCGCTCGTACACCGGCCGGTCCGAGATCCGGGCGGCCGTCGGCGGTTCGGCGGGCGGGAAGTCCCACACCTGGTCGTCGGCCCCCTTGGCGTAGGTCTCGTCGAAGTACGCCTGGGCGGACCTGCCGCCGTGGTCCTCGCTCCACAGCCACTCCGCGTATGTCGCGAAACCCTCGTTGAGCCACATGTCCCGCCACCGCCGGGGCGTGACCGAGTCGCCGAACCACTGGTGGGCGAGCTCGTGGACGAGTGTCGTGGTGTCGAGCTGGTCGGCGGGGATCACCGGCCGGTTCTGGGTCTCCAGGGCGTACTCGGCCGACCCCTCGGGCGCCACGATCACACCGGCGGAGGAGAAGGGGTAGGGCCCGAAGTTCTCCTTGCCCCAGGCGAGGATCTCCGGAAGCTGCCCGACCACCTCGGCGGACTCCTTCTCCGCGTCCCGGTCGACCGCCGTGCGGACGGACGGTCCCGACGCCGTGGTGACCGGCTCGAGGTCGTACCGGCCGATCACCACCGTCGCCAGATAGCTCGCCATCGGTTCACCGGTGTGCCAGGTGAAGGTGGTGCGCCCGTTCTTCGTG
This sequence comes from Streptomyces sp. NPDC031670, assembly GCF_055580545.1. Taxonomy (NCBI): domain Bacteria; kingdom Bacillati; phylum Actinomycetota; class Actinomycetes; order Kitasatosporales; family Streptomycetaceae; genus Streptomyces; species Streptomyces sp. NPDC031670. The sequence goes on from NZ_JBVILC010000002.1 coordinate 186,451, forward strand.
ACCGTGGACGCGAGCTCGCCGTTGGAGACCGCCGTCAGCCCCTCGGGCACGGTGACCGCCAGGTCGTACGTGGCCTTGTCGGCAGGGTGGTTGTTCGACGGGAACCAGGTCATCGACCCGGCGGGCTCGCCGAGCGCCAGCGCGCCGCCGTCGGCGGTCCGCAGCCAGCCCTCGTGCGAGCCGTCCTGGTCGGTGAGGGCCCTGGGGGTCCCCGAGTAGGCCACGCTCGTACGGAACCGCTCCCCCTCGCGGATGTCGTCCGCCGGGCGCAGGGTCAGCTCGTTGCCCGCCCGGTTGGCGTCCGCGCGCTCACCGCCGACCGTCGCGGAGGTGACCTCCATCCCCGAGAAGTCGAGGTTGAAGGCGCTGAGGTCACGGGTGGCGCGGGCATCGAGGGTGACGCGGCCGGTGAGGTGGTCGCGGGCCGGGTCGTAGTCGAGGACGACGCTGTAGTGCTCGGCGTCGTAGCCGCCGTTGCCCAGCTTGGGGAAGAGCCCGTCCCGCAGCCCCGCCGCCCCCGGTTTGCCCTCCACCCCGCCCGTACAGCCGCCGACGGCGAGCAGGAGGGCCGCGGCGGGGAGGGTGAGCCGGCGTATCGCGCTGCGGTGATCCACACGGCGATCCTACGGGCGGGGGGCGCGGGGGGCTTGGGGATGCGGAGCGCGGGGGCTGTTTCGCGCCAGGCAGCAGACCGGGCGGGGGCTGCGGCGGGCGGCGGCTGGGGCGGGCGGCGGCTGCGGCGCGAGGCTCGGGAACGGCTGCTCGGTCGGCGCGGCTGCCCGGTCAGTACGGCTACCTGGTCAGCGCGGCCACGCCCGCCTGGGCGAACTTCTCGTCCAGGTCGCCGCTGGGGGCGCCGGCCACGCCGATGCCCGCGATCGGTGCGCCCTGGGCCCGCACGGGCGCACCGCCCGCGAGGAAGAGCGTGCCCGGGATGTCCTTGAGCTGGGGCGCCTGGGCGAGGCGGCCGGCCAGCACCGAAGTGGGGGCGTTCCAGGAGACGGCCGTGTACGCCTTGCGCTCGGCCGACTCGTACGACTGCGGACCGGCGCCGTCGCCGCGCAGGGTGACGACGGTGTTGCCGTCGCGGTCGACCACGGCGACCGAGACATTCCGGCCGTCCTCGCGGGCGGCGTCGAGGGCGGCGGTGGCGGCCCTGGTCGCGGCGGCCACGGTGAGGTGGGTGGAACGGGTCAGATCGCGGTCCCCGGCGTCGGCGCGGGTGGCGGCGGGCGTCCTGGCGGGGGCGGCGGCGCTGGCGCCGACCGCGCCGAAGGTACCGGCGGCGAGGGCCGCCGCGGCGAGGGCGCCGACGACGACCCTCCTGGTGCGCCGCGGGCGGACGGCGTTCATGTCGGCGTTCATGTGAGTGTTCGTGTTGGTGTCCATGCTTCGATCGTGGGCCCGGTGGGGCAGCCGCACGGTCGGCGCACCGGCTGCTCCCCGGGCGCGGACCGGTCGACCCGGCCGTCAACCGATCGGCTGATGCGGGGCCGGCCGGACCGGGTGAGGATGAGTACGGATACGTACGTACGCGCAGGTCAGGAGCGGACAGTGGAGGCAGGGGCGGAGCCGCGCACCGAGGCGCCGACGGCCGAGGAGCGCTGGCTGCCCGCGGTGATGCACGCCGCCTTCTTCCTGCTGCTGGGCGCTTCACTCACGCGTTTCCTGATCCGCCACCCCGGCGACGGCCGCACCGCGTGGATCGTCGCGCTCTCGGCCGCCCTGGCCGCGCTGTACGTCCTCGGGCCCGCCCTGGGGCCACGGCCCACCCCCCGACGGCTCGGCTGGCTCGGGGGGGTGGTGGCGGTGTGGATGGTGCTGGTGGTGCTCGCGCCGAGCTTCTCGTGGTGCGCGGTGCCGCTGTTCTACACCGGGCTGCGGACGCTGCCGACGCGGGCGGCGCTGGTGCTGGTGGCGCTGCTGACCGCGTTCGTGGTGGCCGCGCAGCTGATGCTGGCCGACGGGATCGACCCCAACCTGGTGGTCGCGCCGCCCGCCGTCGCGGCCGTCGCCACCGCCGTCTTCGTCCATATGCAGCGTCAGGGGGACCGGCAGCGCCTCCTCATCGACGACCTGCTGCGCACCCGGCGCGAACTGGCCGCCACCGAGCGGCGCGAGGGCACCCTCGCGGAGCGCCAGCGCCTGTCCATGGAGATCCACGACACGCTCGCGCAGGGCCTGTCCAGTCAGCAGATGCTGCTCCAGGCGTCCGAGCGGGTGTGGGAGTCCGACCCGGCGGCGGCCCGCCGCCACGTCCGTACGGCCGAGTCCATCGCGGAACGCAACCTGGCCGAGGCGCGCCGCTTCGTCCACGATCTCGCTCCCGCGGAGCTGGCGGCGGGCGGCAGCCTGCCCCGGGCGCTGCGGGCGCTGGCCGCGCGGGCGTCGGCCGAGTCCGGCCTGGACGTACGGCTGCACGTCGACGGGGCGCCGACGGCCCTGCCCGACCGGGTCGAGTCGGCGCTGCTGCGGATCGCGCAGGGGGCGCTGGCGAACGTGACCGAGCACGCGCGGGCGGCCACGGCCGCGCTCACCCTCACCTATCTGGGTGACCAGATCGTGCTGGACGTGGCGGACGACGGGCGTGGGTTCGCGCTCGCGGACGTGGAGCCCCGGGACGGCCGGGGCCATGGACTGCCCGCGATGCGGGCGCGGGTGCGGCAGCTCGCGGGGACCCTGACGGTGGAGTCGGCGCCCGGCGAGGGCACCGTGCTGTCGGCGGCGGTCCCCCTGGAGGAACGGTGAACGCGGTGGTGCGGATCCTGTTGTGCGACGACCACGCGGTGGTACGGGCCGGGCTGCTCGCCCTCCTCGGGAGCGAGCCCGACATCGAGGTGGTGGGGGAGGCGGGCAGCGGTGAGGAGGCGGTCGCGGCGGCGGCCCGGGTACGGCCCGACGTCGTACTGATGGACCTCCAGCTCGGCCCCGGCATCGACGGGGTCGAGGCGACGCGGCGTATCGCGGGGACGGGGGTGCGGGTGCTCGTCCTGACGACGTACGACACGGACGCGGACATCACCCGGGCGATCGCGGCCGGGGCGACCGGCTATCTGCTGAAGGCCGAACGCCCGGAGGAGCTGTTCGCGGCGATCCGCGCGGCGGCGCAGGGCCGCACCGCGCTGTCGCCGCCGGTGGCGAGCCGGGTGATGGAACGTATGCGGGGCACGGGCGCCCCCACCCTCACCGACCGCGAACTGGACATCCTGGCTCAGCTGTCACGGGGCCTGGGCAACCGTGAGATCGCGCGGGCGCTGTTCATCAGCGAGGCGACGGTGAAGACGCATCTGGGGCGGATCTACGAGAAGTTGGGGGTGGAGACGCGGGCGGGGGCGGTGGCGCGGGGAAAGGAGCGGCGCCTCCTGCCGTGAGCCTCGCCCCCGCCGACCCCACTCCCGGGGCTGCGCCCCAGCACCCCTTCTTCCGTCCGCGGGTTCGTGGTGGCCGGTCGCGCAGTTCCCCGCGCCCCTTTTTGGCTTGGGGTTTGTCTGCGGGATGTGGTGGGCCGGTCGCGCAGTTCCCCGCGCCCCCAGGGGGTCGGCCGCAGCCGGAACAGTCGGCTCAGCCACAGGCTCCCAGACCCGACCAACACCCCACGCCCCGCCCTCTTTAGGGGCGCGGGGAACCCACCACCGCCCCGCAGACGAGGTCCGGGCCCCGAAAGGGGCGCGGGGAACTGCGCGACCAGCCCACCACCGCCCCGCAGCCAAAGTCCGGGCCCCGAAAGGGGCGCGGGGAACTGCGCGAGCAACCCACCACCGCCCCGCGGCCAAAGTCCGGGCCCTGAAGGGGCGCGGGGAACTGCGCGAGCAACCCACCACAACCCGCAGACGAACCCCCGGCCAATAGGGGCGCGGGGAACTGCGCGACCAGCCACAGACGGCCCGCAGACGGAGCCCGGGCAACAGGGGCCCGCGGCCCCCTACGCCGCAGCCATCCGCAACCCCCGCACCGCCGCCGCCCCCGCCTCCACCCCACTCGCGAACGCCACCTCCGACAGCACGCCCGGTGCCGCCACCTGGTCGCCCGCCAGGAACACCCCGTGGCCGCGGTCGATCGCCGGGCGGTCGCGCCACGTCGTGCCGGGCAGGTCCACCGCCCCCGTACGCCCCGCCGCGAGCGCGTCGCGGCGCCAGGTGAGCCGCTGGCGCCAGCCCGCGAACGCCGCGTCCAGCAGACGCTCACCCCGCGCGACCCCCTCGGCCTTCGACTCGTGCGGCGCGATGGGGAACTGCGCCTGGAGAAGCTGGTGCCCGGCCGGCGCGAGAGTGCGGCCCGCCGCCGTGAAGCGTTCGATCCAGCCCGGCGTCTCCAGGTCGGAGACGACGAACGGATCGCCCCGCCGACCGGTGAGCCCGACATCCATCAGCACCGTACGGCCACTGGTCCAGCGCAGCGAGTCGTCGCCGAGCAGCCGGCGCGCGGCGTCGAGGGACGTCGCGACGACCACCGGCCCGTGGTCGTCGGGGAGCGCGTCCACGCGCGCGGTGGTCTCCACGTGCACCCCCAGCTCCCACGCGCGCGTGGCCATCCGGTCGACCAGCGCGCCCCAACCCCCCACCGGATAACGCGCCTCGGGCGGCAGCGCGGCGGCGCGGTGCAGCCGCTCCTGGACGAACGCGGCGGAGAGCGAGCCGGGGTCGTGGTGGAAGACGGCGACGGCCGCGTAGTTGGCGGCGGCGCGGGCGGCCCTGGCGCCGACGACCCCGGCCGCCCAGGTGGCGAAGTCGCTGTCCACGGGGGCGCTCCCCGGACTCTGCCGGGCCAGCTTCAGCAGGGCCAGAGGCGGAGTGTGCCGCAGCGAGCCGTCCCAGTGGAAGCGGAATCTGGCGGCCTCCAGCGGCGGTACGGAGGCGACCTGCCCCAGCAGACCACGGCGTTTGAGCCAGGCCCAGTGCGGGCCTCCGTTGTACAGGACGTGCGGGCCGTCGTTGGTGAGGTACGGCCCCTCCGAGGTGCGCGCGCGCCCGCCCAGCGTGTGGTGCGACTCGTACAGGTTCACCCGGGCGCCGGACTCGGCCGCGGTGATGGCCGCGGTGAGCCCGGCGAGGCCGCCGCCGATGACGGTGATCCGGTCCATTCTGCTCTCCTGTCGCTGTACGGGCACTCATCGTTAGAGACGGAGCGAGGAGGGGGGAATGTGACAGGTAGAGGTGGGACGGTTGTCAGTGGGGTGGTCCAGCATGGAGTCATGGCGAAGAGGGCGAGCGAAGTGACGGCGGTGCGGCGTCCGGAGGTACGGCTGCCCCCGCTGGCACCACACGGTCCGGCGGAACTGGAACCGGAGGGCGACTACGACGGCCTGGAGTTCCGGAATCTGGACCTGTCGGGCCAGGAGGGCACCGGGGCCCGCTTCATGGACTGCGGGGTGTTCGGCTGCGTGCTGGACGGGACGCGGCTGCCCGGGTCCCGTCTCATCGACACGGTGATCTCCGGGATCCGGGGCGTGGGGACCGACCTCTCGCGCGCGTCCCTGCGCGATGTGGAGATCCATGACGTCCGGATGGGTGGTGTGCAGCTGCACGGAGCGATGCTCGAACGGGTGCTGATCCGCGGCGGAAAGATCGACTACCTGAATCTGCGCGACACGGACCTGCGGGACGTGGTCTTCGAGAACTGCGTCCTGGCCGAGCCGGACTTCGCGGCGGCCCGGCTCGACCGGGTGGCGTTCGCGGGCTGCGAGCTGCGGGGCGCGGACTTCACCGGCGCCCGGATGAAGGACGTGGACCTGCGCGGCGCCTCGCTCCTGGACATCGCCCGGGGCGTGGACCGACTGGCGGGCGCGGTGATCACGCCGTCCCAGCTGGTCGATCTGGCGCCCGCGTTCGCGGCTCAGGTGGGGGTGCGGGTGGTGGCGTGAGTGAGGGCGTCGCGCGGCCGGCGGCCCGGCCCTAGTCCGTCAGGCGCGGGAAGCGGGCCTGGAGCGTCCAGATGACGGGGTTCTCGGCGAGGTCGTCGTGCATGTCGCTGAGGTCGGCGATCACGTCGTGCAGGAAGTCGCGGGCCTCGCGGCGCAGCAGGCGGTGGCTGAAGGTGAGCGGGGGCTCGTCGCCGGGCATCCAGTCGGCCTCGACGTCCACCCAGCCGAAGCGGCGCTCGAAGAGCATGCGGTCGGTGGACTCGGTGAAGTCGATCTCGGCGTACTGGCTCCGGGAGGAGCGGCTGCCGCGCGGGTCGCGGTCGAGCGCCTCCACGGTGTCGCAGAGCGCCCAGGCGAAGTCGAGCACCGGCACCCATCCCCAGGCTGTGGACACCTCGCGGTCCGCCTTGGTGTCGGCGAGGTAGACGTCTCCGCAGAAGAGGTCGTGGCGCAGGGCGTGGACGTCCGCGCGGCGGTAGTCGGTCTGCGGGGGGTCGGGGAAGCGGTTGGAGAGGGAGTAGCCGATGTCGAGCACGCTCGATGGTCCCACGCCCGGCGGGCGGCCCTCCGCCGCAGCCCCCCGGGAAATCAGTGACGCCCAGCGATCCGGTCCGCCACCACCGCGATCCGGTGCGTCCCCGCAGCGTGTGTGGACAGCTCCCGGCGGTCCGCCTCGCGGTACGCCGCGTACATCCCCCGCACACCCACCCAGCGCAACGGCTCCGGCTCCCAGCGGCGGACCCGGTGGTTGACCCACGGCAGCGCGGTCAGCTCGGTGGGTCCGGCCTGGCCGGAGTCCTGCTGGACCAGGTCGCGCAGGGTGCGGGCGGCGAGGTTGGCGGTGGCCACGCCCGAGCCGACGTAGCCGCCCGCCCAGCCGAGGCCCGTCGAGCGGTCGAGGGTCACGGTGGCGCACCAGTCGCGCGGCACCCCCAGCACCCCCGACCAGGCGTGGGTGATGTCGACCCCGGCGAGCTGGGGGAAGAAGCGGATCAGGACGTCGCGCAGGGCCTCGACCGTCTCCGGCCGGGTCCGGCCGTCGTTGTCGGTGCGGGAGCCGAAGCGGTAGGGCACCCCGCGCCCGCCGAGCGCGATCCGGTCGTCGGCGGTGCGCTGCGCGTACATGTACGCGTGCGCCATGTCGCCGAGCGTCTCGCGGCCCTCCCAGCCGATCGTCTCCCACAGCTCCGCCGGCAGCGGCTCGGTGGCGATCATGGAGGAGTTCATCGGCAGCCAGGTGCGGCGCAGGCCCTTCAGGGAGGCGGTGAACCCCTCGGTGCAGCGCAGTACGTACGGGGCGCGGACCGTGCCGTACGGAGTGACCGCGTGCTTGGGGCGGATCTCGGTCACCGGGGTCGACTCGTGGACGGTCACGCCCAGCGCCTCCACGGCCGCCGCCAGCCCCTTGAGCAGCTTGACGGGGTGGACGCGGGCGCCGTGCGGGGTCCAGGCGGAGCCGACGGCCCCGGCGACCCGGACGCGCTCGGCCGTCTCACGGGCCCCCAGCAGCAGCCGGTCCTTCTCGCCGAAGGCGAGCTCGGCGGCGTGGAAGGCCTTCAGGCGGACCGACTGGGCCGGGGTGTAGGCGACTTCGAGTACCCCGCCCTGATGCACGTCGGCGTCGATCGACTCCTCGGCGGCGGCCCGCACGACCTCCCCGACCGTGTCGTTCATGGCCCGCTGGAGGCGCACGGCGGCCTCGTGGCCGTGCAGCTTCGCGTACCGGTCGCGGCCCGCTATGCCGTTGTAGAGCCAGCCGCCGTTGCGGCCGGAGGCACCGTATCCGCAGAAGCGGGCCTCCAGAACGGTGATGTTGAGGAAGGGCACGGCCTTCTTGAGGTAGTACGCCGTCCACAGCCCCGTGTAGCCGCCGCCCACGATGACGACGTCCGCCGTCGCGTCGCCCGTCAGGGGCTCGCGCGGGGCGGGGATGCCGTCCTGCGCGTACCAGAAGGAGATGCCGCCGTTGATCGTCCGCGTACTCATGGGGCTTGTTGGTACACCGCCGGATGAGCCCTGTCCAGATACGGAATCCGCAGCCGCCGACAGCTCGTGGATGCTGGTGGAGCGCTGCCCGGGGAATCGGCTCATGGACCGGTTCGGGCACGGGGGTAGGGTCGGCCGGGTGATCGACATTCCCGATGAGCTGATCGCGAGGGGGAGGGACGGCGACGAGGCGGACCGCGCCTTCCTCGCCGCGCTGCCGGGCCGGGTGGAGGAGTTCCTCTCGCGCTGGGGCCTGCGCCTCGGCGCCGGGCCCCCGATGTACGGGATGTGCGCGCTGGTGCTGCCGGTGACCGCCGAGGACGGCACCCCGGCGGTCCTCAAGCTCCAGCCGCCCGACGAGGAGACCGCGGGCGAGCCGACGGCCCTGCGGGTGTGGGACGGGGCGGGGGCGGTGCGCCTGCTGCGTCACGACGCCGCCACGGGCACGATGCTCCTCGAACGCCTCGACTCCGCCCGCCCGTTGTCGGCGGTGGCGGACTCCCGCGCGGCGGTCCGGGTGATCGCGGAGCTGCTGTCCCGGCTCACCTCCGTGCCCGCGCCGCCCGGGATGCGCCGGCTGGCGGACAGCGCCGCCGGGATGCTGGAGCGGACCCCCGGGGCGGTGCGCCTGCTGCGCGACCGGGCCGAGCGGCGACTGCTGGAGGACTGCGCGGCGGCCGTACGCGAGGTGGCGGCCGAGCCGGGCGACCGGCTGCTGCACTGGGACCTGCACTACGACAACGTCCTGGCCGCCGGGCGCGAGCCGTGGCTCGCCATCGACCCCAAGCCGCTGGCGGGCGACCCGGGCTTCGAGCTGCTGCCCGCGCTGGTCAACCGTTTCGACGCGGCGGAGGTGCGGTGGCGCTTCGACGCGCTGACCGAGGTGCTGGGCCTGGACCGCTCCCGGGCGCGCGCCTGGACGCTGGGGCGGGTGCTCCAGAACTGCCTCTGGGACATCGAGGAGGGCGAGGGCGCGCTCGCCCCGGAGCAGTTGGAGGTGGCGCTGCGGCTGCGGTCCCGCTGAGCCCCGTCCGGGGAGCGGAACGCCCGCGACCGCTCCGCCGCCGCCCGGCTAACCTGCGGCCATGATTCGTACCGCGACGCCCGAAGACGTACCCGTCATCCACGCCATGGTCCGCGAACTGGCCGCGTACGAGAAGTGCCCGGACGAGGCGCGGGCGACGCCGGAGCAGTTGCGCGAGGCCCTGTTCGGCGAGCACCCCGCGGCGTACGCGCACATCGCCGAGACCGACACCGGCGAGCCCGCGGGCTTCGCGCTGTGGTTCCTCAACTTCTCCACCTGGCGCGGGGTGCACGGCATCTACCTGGAGGACCTGTACGTCCGCCCCGAACTGCGCGGCGGCGGTCACGGCAAGGCCCTCCTGACGGAACTGGCCCGTATCTGCGTGGCCCGCGGCTACGGCCGGCTGGAGTGGTCCGTCCTGAACTGGAACACCCCGTCCATCGCGTTCTACGAGTCGCTGGGGGCCCGTCCGCAGGACGAGTGGACGATCTACCGGCTGACGGACGGAGCGCTGGAGGAGCTGGGGGCGGCGCGGTAACCAGGGGCGTCCGGCCCGGGTCCGCCGAAGGCCCCTCGGAGCCACCCGGGGCCGCCCAAGGCCGCGTCGGGCCGCCCGATGGCCCCTCGGAGCCGCCCGGGTCCGCCGAAGGCCCCCTCGGGGCGCCCGGCGCCCCGCCCTACTCCACCTACTCCACCTCGATCCCGAAGTCCCCCACCAGCTCCTCCAGACCGCCGCCGTACCCCTTTCCGCCCACCACGAAGTCCCAGTCGCCCCCCGGGCGGCGCCGGAACGAGCCCAGTACCAGGGCCGTTTCGCCCGCGCGGCCGTCCGAGACCTCCAGGCGGTCCAGTTCCGTACCGGCCGCGTCGCGCAGCCGGATGCCCGCGTCCGTGAAGCCGGAGAGGTCCGCGTCCGGGTTCGCCTCGGGGTCGACCGAGGCGACCAGGACCAGGCGGTCCGCGCGGTCCGGCAGGTCGTCGAACGCCACCCGGACCGCGGCCCGGTCGCCCAGCGCGCCCGGCACCATCCGCACCGAACCCCCGGGTATCTCCCGGTTGTTGAAGAAGACGAAGTGGTCGTCGTCGAGGACGCGGCTCCCCGCGCACACCAGCGCGCACACGTCCAGGACGACCGATCCGGTCCACGTCATACCCAGGACGTTGAAGTCCGCGTCGCTCTCGGGGGCCTCCGGCTCCTCGTCGGCCGCGTCCGCCCCCGCCGCGGGCAGGTCCACCAGCGTCCCCGAGGGGCCCCTCTGTTCCGGCACCCGGCGCCCCGGCCGCTCCCCCAGCCTCCCCCGCAGCCCGCACGCGTGCAGCAGGTCCACCAGCTCCGCCCCCGACACCAGCGTCAGCGGCTTGCCCTGCGCGAAGGCGTACGAGCCGGGGCCGAAGCCCGAAGTCGTCACCAGGACGCCCTTGTTGGCGCCGGCCGCCTGGACCGTGCCGTACAGATCGCGGACCGCGGTGGGCGGGACCGTGTTGCGGTAGCGCTTGACCTGGACGATGATCCGGCCACCGCTGATCGGGTCGGGGTCCACCGCCTCCACGTCCACGCCGCCGTCGTTGGAGCGCTGGGTGGTCACCGCGTCCATCCCGCGCGCCCGGAACAACTCCGCCACCAGCGACTCGAAAACGATCGGGTCCATCACGAACAGATCCGGATCCTCGCCGGAGTCCGCGCCATGGGTGAGCACCCCCGTGCCGATCTCCCCCGGGCGGCGCACGGCGGCCACCGCCGCCCGCTGGTCGGGGCGGGCCGACAGCCGGCCCCGCACCGCGTCCACCAAACAGTCCACCGCGCTCACCTGCGTCAGGTTCAGGCCCTGGAAGGTCGCCCGGTCCACCATCACGGAGGCCAGCACGATCTCCGCGCGGCGGCCGGTCGCCGGGTCCACGTCGTCCACGAAACCGTTGAGCGCCACCGCGTCCAGTACGCCGTACTCGTCCGCCGCGAACAGGTCCCGCACCACCAGCAGCACGCTCTGCGCCAGCGCGTCCCGGTACAGCGCGCGCCGCTGGGTCAGCGGACGTGCCGACTCGCGCTCCTCGTCCGTACTGGCCACGTACCGTACGGACTTGGCGGCGGGGACGACGTCGAAGGCGGGCAGCTCCCAGTCCAGCACCAGCTGACGGGCGCCCCGGTCGTACGCGCAGGACAGTTGCCGCGGGAAGCCCTCGGGCCAGGCGGAGGCCGCGTACAGGGCCGCCGAGAAGTACTCGACGACCGCGTCCGGCTCGCCCGCGCCCAGACCGGCGACCAGGTCGGCCACGCCCGCGTTGTGGCCCCGGACCTCCGCGAGCCGCTCCCGCGCCCAGGACTCGTACCGCGCCCGGTGGTCGGCGAGTCGACGGCGGCGCTCGGTCTCGGCGAGCTGCGCCGCGTCCCAGTCCCGCCGGTAGGCGGCCTGGGCCTCCTGCTCGGCGCGGCGGCCCGTCCAGCCGCCGCGGGCCTCGTAGCGCGCCGGGTCCGGCATCGGCACCGGCTGCGCCAGCGGTCCCGGCGAGAACGGCTCGACGCTCTCCTCGCGCAGCAGCGCCGCCGTACGGAACGGGGGCTGTGCGCGCCCCGCCGCCAGCAGTCCCGTCAGCGCGTCCACGCGCGCGTCCAGCTCCTGGGTGCGCTGCCGGGCGTCCGCCTCCCGGCTCTGGCGGTAGGCGGCCCGCTGTTCGCGGTGGACCCGCGCGGCGTCCCGCTCGTACTCGCGCTGCCGACGCTCCATCTGGCGCTGCTGCTGGACCGCCGCCCGGTGCTGGACCTCCCGCTGGCGCTGCTGCTGGCGCTGCGCCTCCGCCCACACCCCGGCCAGCCCGCTGGAACGACGACTCATACGGCTCCCCCGGCCCCTTTCCCACACACCCCTGGAGACACGATTGTCCCGGACCAGAAAGGTCCGGGACACGGTGTGACGCGGTGTTTCGGTGGAGCCGCCTGTCGGAATCGAACCGACGACCTCAAGATTACAAGTCAAGCGCTCTAGCCAACTGAGCTAAGGCGGCAGCACGTGCGCCGGGCCCGCGCACGCGAGGCGCCCCCACCTCGCGGCGAGGGCTCCCTCACTCTACACAGAGCACGATCGGGGCCTCCACGAAGTTCCCCTCCCGGACCTGCTGACAGATCCCACAGCGCCGGGTAGCGTCTCGTGCAGCCCACTCAGGTGGACTACACCACTTCTCCCTCTACTCGGATCGTCCGGCACGTTCCTGCCGGTGAAGGGACAGGTCTCCCATGGCCACTGTCACGTTCGACAAGGCGACCCGGATCTACCCGGGCTCCACCAAGCCCGCGGTCGACGGGCTCGAGATCGAGATCGAGGACGGCGAGTTCCTCGTCCTCGTCGGCCCCTCGGGCTGCGGCAAGTCCACCTCCCTGCGGATGCTCGCGGGCCTGGAGGACGTCAACGGCGGAGCCATCCGCATCGGTGACCGCGATGTCACCCATCTCCCGCCCAAGGACCGGGACATCGCCATGGTGTTCCAGAACTACGCGCTCTACCCGCACATGACGGTCGCCGACAACATGGGCTTCGCGCTCAAGATCGCCGGGGTCAACAAGGCGGACATCCGTAAGAAGGTCGAGGAGGCGGCGAAGATCCTCGACCTCACCGAGTACCTGGACCGCAAGCCCAAGGCCCTCTCCGGCGGTCAGCGCCAGCGCGTCGCCATGGGCCGCGCCATCGTGCGCGAGCCGCAGGTCTTCCTCATGGACGAGCCGCTGTCCAACCTCGACGCCAAGCTCCGCGTCTCCACCCGTACGCAGATCGCCTCGCTCCAGCGGCGCCTGGGCATCACCACGGTGTACGTCACCCACGACCAGGTCGAGGCGATGACCATGGGCGACCGGGTGGCGGTCCTCAAGGACGGGCTGCTCCAGCAGGTCGACTCGCCGCGCAACATGTACGACCGCCCGGCCAACCTCTTCGTCGCCGGCTTCATCGGCTCGCCCGCGATGAACCTGGTCGAGGTCCCGATCACCGACGGCGGGGTGAAGTTCGGCAACAGCGTGGTCCCCGTCAGCCGCGAGGCGCTGTCCGCGGCGGCCGACAAGGGCGACCGCACGGTGACGGTCGGCGTCCGGCCCGAGCACTTCGACATCGTGGAACTGGGCGGCGCCGCCTCGTCCGTGGCGTCCCTCTCCAAGGAGTCCGACACCGAGCCCGCGGGCCTCGCCGTCACGGTGAACGTGGTGGAGGAGCTCGGCGCCGACGGCTACGTGTACGGCACGGCCGAGGTCGGCGGCGAGCAGAAGGACCTCGTGGTCCGGGTGAACGGCCGCTCGGTCCCGGAGAAGGGCTCCCAGCTCCACGTGGTCCCGCGGCCCGGCGAGACGCATGTCTTCTCGACCTCGACGGGCGAGCGCCTCAGCGACTGACGTACGGCGGCACGTCAGCCGGCCCCGCACCCACCTACCGGGGTGCGGGGCTTTTCCCTGCCCACGGCCGGGCCCACCTGCTGTCACCTGTCGACAAATACCCCGGCGGACCGGCCATTTCGAACAGTGTTCGTCAACACGGGATTCGAAACGCCGCCTCGAACCATCCCCCGACCGGGTGACTAAATGTCGCCAAATCATTACCCCCCGCTACGCTCGCCTCCGTGACGCACACAGCCCGCCGAATCGGCCGCACCCTAGCTCTCGTCCTGCCCGTCGTCCTCGTCCTCTCCGGGACGCTCGCGGTCACCCGGGTCAACTGGGCCGGGACCAGCGACTCGCAGCTGCTGACCGCCTCCTCCCAGGACGTCTCCGTACGCGCGAAGCCACGCGCACCGCAGGACCTCCTGCGCGACGCGCTCCTCGTCGAGCTCCAGGAGAAGGGCCCCGGAACCGCCCTCACCCACCTCCAGCGCGAGGTGGAGCAGCGCCCCTCGCTCGCCAAGCACTGCATGTCGATCGCGCGTGCGCTGGGCCGGGCCGCCGTGGAGCAGTACGGCCCCGCCAAGGCCCAGTCGTACTCGCGCCCGGTCTGCGACACGTCCTTCGCCTCGGGCGTGGCCCAGGAGTCCTGAGCGCGGGCAGCCCGGCCGTACCGCATCCGGTCCACGGCATAGGGTTCACCGCATGACTGCGAGCACGACTTCGACCTTCCCGACGCAGGCCGTGGTCCTGGCGGGCGGCCAGGGCTCACGACTGCGTCCGTACACCGACGACCGCCCCAAGCCGATGGTCGAGATCCCGGGCACCGGGACCCCGATCATCGGCCATCAGCTTGCCTGGCTCGCGGCGGAGGGCGTCACCGACGCCGTGATCTCCTGCGGCCATCTCGCCGGCGTGCTCCAGGAGTGGCTGGACTCGGCGGACCTTCCGCTGCGCGTCACGACGGTGGTCGAGAGCGAGCCGCTCGGGCGCGGGGGCGGCCTCAAGTACGCGGCGGCGCACCTGCCGCACGGCGACCAGCCGTGGTACGCCACGAACGGTGACATCTGGACGCGGTTCTCGCTGCGCGAGATGGCGTCCTTCCACGGGGAGCGCGACGCGACGGCCACGCTGGCGCTGGCCCGTCCCCGTATCCCGTGGGGCGCGGTCGAGACGGACGCCTTCGGCCACATCACGGACTTCATCGAGTCCCCGCCGTCGCCGTATCTGATCAACGCGGGCGTGTACGTGTTCTCGTCCGCCTTCACGGGGCTGCTCCCCGACCGGGGCGACCACGAGCGCACCACGTTCCCGCGCCTGGCCCGCGAGCGCCGCCTGGCCGGTTTTCCGCTGCCGCACGGGGCGTACTGGCGGGCGATCGACACGGCGAAGGATCTGACGGAGGCGGCGAAGGAACTGGCGGCGGCGCGGCACTGAGGCCTGTGGCCGTGCTCCCCCGGGGGTTGCTCCCCCTGGGGGCCGCGCCCCCGCACCCCCCTTCTGTCCGCGGACCGTGTCGGGTTGCCCGCGCAGTTCCCCGCGCCCCTAGGGGGTTGGGGTCGTCCGGCCCCTTCAGGGGCGCGGGGAACCGCGCGAGGACCCAGGACGGCCCGCAGGCACAAGAGGGGTGCAGGGGGCGCAGCCCCCGCCCGGGGGTGCAGGGGGCGCAGCCCCCTGGAGAACGCCTCCGCCCCTCCCCCCGCCCCCGGAGGGGTTGGGGGAAGGGGCGGGGTGGGGGCGAACCCCCGTCAGCCCAGCAGCCCCCCGATCGGGTTCCGGTTACCCCCCGTGGACCCCCCCGACCCACCCGACGGAGTCGACGCACCCCCCGTGGACGTCGGCCCGGACGTCGTCGACGGCGGCGCGACCGGGGCCGGCTTGTGGTGGGGTGCCGGAGCCTTGTGGCCCGTCGTCCCCTGGGACGTCTGGCTCGGCACACCCCCGACCGTCCCCGACTCCCGTACCGACTTCGACGCCGCCCGCTTCGACGGCTTCGCCGACGGCTTGGCCGAGCCGCTCACGGACGGCTTGGGCGGGCCGGGGCGGTGGACGGACGGGGTGTGCGGCGTGGGCGCCAGCGGCGTGCCCGGGAGGTAGTTGGTGGGGTCGGAGTGCGGACCCGGCACCGTCACCATCTCGGTGGAGCGCACCGCCCCGCCCAGCAGCGAGCCGATCAGCAGCGTCAGCCCGACCACCACCGTCGCCATCACACTGCCCCGCCGCAGCACCCGCCGCCGCAGCTCCCACAGTGTGGAGCGCGGGCCGAGACGGCGCCAGGCCTCGCCGGAGAGACGGGCGTCCAGCGAGTACACCGGCGCGCCGGCCGTGATCAGCGGGGACCAGGCGGCGAGGTAGATGAAGTCCGGCGCGTCGTACGCCGGGACCGTCTGCCAGCTCACCGTCAGCAGCAGGGCCGCCGAGAGCAGCGCCCCGAACACCGCCGCGACCCGCTGCCACAGGCCCAGCATGGTCAGCACGCCCACCACGATCTGGAGGAAGGCCACCGACAGGCCCGCCCCGACCGGATGCTGGAGCGCGAAGGTGCGCAGCGGCTCGGCGAGGGCCCACGGGTGCAGCGAGTTCAGCCACTTCATCATCGAGCCGCGCTCGCCGCCGTCGAAGTAGACGGGGTCGCAGAGCTTGCCCATCCCCGCGTACACGGAGATGAAGCCGAGGAAGACCCGGAGCGGGAGGAGGACCACGCCGAGGTTCATCCGGCGGCCCGGGTAGTACGCGTGGCGGACCTGGTCCCCGGCGTGCCGCTGGCCGCGCTGCCCGGAGCCTTCGGACCCGTCGGGCCCGTCGGTCCCCTCGGCGCCGTCGCCGTAGCCGTAGCCGCGCTCGAACTCCTCGAACCCGCCGTCCCCGTACGCCCCTTGGCGCACCGCCTGGAACAGGGCCGTCTCGGCGCCGCCCCCGGAGTCCGACATCGGCGCGCGCGGGCCCACCACGACCGGCGTCGGCCTGGTGTCCTCGTCGACGCGCGGGATGACCTGGGTGTTGCCCACGTCGAGCGCCTCGCCCGGCGCCGCCGGCGCGTCCAGGCCGCGCACCGCCTGCAACAGGCCGGTCGCCCCGGGCGCCGCCCGGCCGCTCCACACCACCGGGGCCCGGCGGCGGGCCGCCCCGGGGGCGCCCGGCATCCTCGCCGGATCCCTCGGAGGGCGCTTCGACTGGGCCTTCGGGGCGAAGTGCACCCGGAAACTGGCGTGGTTGACGATGACCTGCGCCGGGTCGGAGTCCACCTTGACCATACTCAGGGCAGGCTGATCGTCGAACCCGGGCCGGGGCGTTCTGGTGTCCACACTCATCTAACCGAGTGATGGTGGTTTAGGACACTGCCTTGACAGCTGCGATCTGTCCGAGGCCCGTCAAGATCACCTACTCCGGACGGGCGGCCCGGCGGATCGGCGTCAGCCCTTGCGCCGGCGCGCCGCCTCGTAGAGCACGATGCCCGCCGCGACACCGGCGTTCAGCGACTCGGCGCCGCCCGGCATCGAGATCCGCACCCGGTAGTCGCAGGTCTCGCCGACCAGACGGCCCAGGCCCTTGCCCTCGCTGCCGATCACGATGACGACCGGACCCGCCAGCGCCTCCAGCTGCTCGACCGTGTGCTCGCCGTCGGCGGCGAGGCCGACGATGGTGACCCCGGCCTTCTTGTAGTCCTCCAGGGCGCGCGTCAGGTTGGTGACGCGCGAGACCGGCGTACGGGCGGCGGTGCCGGCCGAGGACTTCCAGGCGCCGGCCGTCATCCCGGCCGCGCGGCGCTCGGGCACGACCACGCCGTGCCCGCCGAAGGCGGAGGTGGAGCGGACGATCGCGCCGAGGTTGCGCGGGTCGGTGACGCCGTCGAGGGCGACGATCAGCGGCTCGTCGTGGTTGTCGTACGCCGCCTCCAGCAGGTCCTGCGGGTGCGCGTACTCGTACGGCGGGACCTGGAGGACCAGGCCCTGGTGGTTGAGCCCGTTGGTCATCCGGTCGAGCTCGGCGCGCGGGGCCTCCATCAGGTTGATGTTGCCGCGCTCGCCCGCGAGCTGGAGCGCCTCGCGCACCCGCTCGTCGTTGTCGATGTACTGCTGCACGTAGAGCGTGGTCGCGGGGACGCCGTCGCGCAGCGCCTCGAAGACCGGGTTGCGGCCCACGACCATCTCGGACGTGCCCTTGGGACCGCCGCGGCGCGGGGCGGGGCGGCGGGTCGCGGCCTGCTTGGCCTTGGCGGTGGCGATGCGGTTCTTCTTGTGCTTCTTGCGCTCCTCCGCGGGCGGCGTCGGGCCCCTGCCCTCCAGGCCCCGGCGCCGCTGGCCACCGCTGCCGACCGTCGCGCCCTTCTTGTTGGACGTGCGGCGGTTCCTGCGCTGGCTGTTCCCGGCCATGACCTACCTGTTTCCGTGATTGAGCGACCTACGGGGCGTCGTGGCTTCCGCGGGTCCTGCGTACGTACGTATATGAAGTGTGCCGCCCAGTCGCCCGGGCGGCACATCGCGCCTGCCCGTCAGCGGGGGCCGAGGGTCCAGCGGGGGCCGCTGGGGCTGTCCTCGATGACGAGGCCGGACTGGGTCAGCTGGTCGCGGATGGCGTCCGCGGTGGCCCAGTCCTTGCGGGCACGGGCCGCCTCGCGCTGTTCGAGCACCAGCCGTACGAGCGTGTCGACTGCCCCGTGCAGGTCGTCGCCCCGGTCGGCCTCGCCCGCCCAGTGGGCGTCCAGCGGGTCCAGACCGAGGACGGCCAGCATGGCGCGGACCTCGGCGAGACGGGCGACGGCCTCTTCCTTGTCGTCGGCGGCCAGCGCGCTGTTGCCCTGGCGGACCGCGGTGTGGACGATCGCGAGCGCCTGCGGGACGCCCAGGTCGTCGTCCATCGCCTCGGCGAACGCGGGCGGCACCTCGGCGGCGGGCTCGACCACGCCCCCCGCCTTCTCGACCACGCGCTGGACGAAGCCCTCGATGCGCGCGAACGCCGACTCGGCCTCGCGCAGGGCCTCCTCGCTGTACTCGATGGTGGAGCGGTAGTGCGGGGTGCCCAGGTAGTAGCGGAGCACGATGGGGCGCCACCGCTGGACCATGTCGGAGACGAGCACCGAGTTGCCCAGCGACTTGGACATCTTCTCGCCGGCCATGGTGACCCAGGCGTTGTGCATCCAGTACGCGGCGAAGTCGTCGCCGTACGCCTTGGCCTGGGCGATCTCGTTCTCGTGGTGCGGGAAGATCAGGTCACGGCCGCCGCCGTGGATGTCGAAGGCGCTGCCCAGGTACTTGTGGGCCATCGCCGAGCACTCCAGGTGCCAGCCGGGACGGCCGCGGCCCCAGGGCGTCTCCCAGTCGGGCTCGCCCGGCCTGGACGCCTTCCACATGGCGAAGTCGCGCGGGTCGCGCTTGCCCGCGACGCCCTCGTCGGGCTGGCGCAGGTCGTCGATGTCCTGGTTGGACAGCTCCAGATAGCCGGGGAAGGAGCGCACGTCGAAGTAGACGCTGCCGTCGGCCTCGTACGCGTGGCCGCGCTCGATCAGACCGCGCATCATCTCGATCATCTCCGGGACGTGCCCGGTCGCGCGCGGCTCGTAGGTGGGCGGCAGGCAGCCGAGTGCCTGGTAGCCGTCGTTGAAGGCGCGCTCGTTCTCGTAGCCGATCGACCACCAGGGGCGGCCCTGCTCGGCCGACTTGGCGATGATCTTGTCGTCGATGTCGGTGACGTTGCGGATGAACGTGACGTCGTAGCCGCGGTACTGGAACCAGCGGCGCGCGATGTCGAAGTTGAGGTAGGAGCGGACGTGCCCGATGTGCGGGGCGGCCTGCACGGTCGCGCCACAGAGGTAGATCGAGACACAGCCCGGCACGAGCGGGGTGAAATCACGGATCTGCCGGGCGCTGGTGTCGTACAGGCGAATAGTCACGGGTCCAGGGTAGTGGGCCCGTGGCGGTGCCCCGCGACCCTTGGGCCACGGGGCACCGAAGTGTGACAGAAGCTTTTCCGGCGGGCCGGGACGGCCGTCGCGGCGGGCCCGGCCGCGGGCTTTCGGTCCGTGCCGCGGGCTGTCCGCCGGTCGGCCGGGCCCGTTCATCGGGGCCTGTTCAGCCGGGCCCGTTCAGCCGGTCCGGTAGACCAGCGCCGTGGCGATCGCGGCGAGGCCGTCGCCGCGGCCGGGGAAGCCCAGGCCGTCGGTGGTGGCGCCGGAGACCGAGACCGGCGCGCCGACCGCGTCGGAGAGCACCTTCTGCGCCTCGTCGCGCCGCTTGCCGATCTTCGGGCGGGGGCCGACGACCTGGACGGCCACGTTGCCGATGCCGAAGCCCGCGGCCCGGACGATCCGGGCCGCCTCGGTGAGGAGGGTGACCCCGGAGGCGCCGGACCACTGGGGGCGCCCGGTGCCGAAGTGGGCGCCGAGGTCGCCGAGGCCCGCCGCCGAGAAGAGCGCGTTGCAGGCGGCGTGCGCGACGACGTCGGCGTCGGAGTGGCCCGCGAGGCCGGGGCCCTCGCCCTCCCAGAGCAGGCCCGCGCACCACAGCTCGCGGCCCTCCTCGAAGGCGTGGATGTCGGTGCCGATGCCGACCTGCGGGATCACCGGCGGCTGCGGGGAAGGGGCCGGGGCCGGAGCCGGGGCCGCCGGAGTCGTCTCAGAAGCCATCGTTGGCCCTCCTGCGCGCCAGGACCGCCTCCGCCAGGACCAGGTCCAGCGGGCGGGTGACCTTGAAGGCCTCCTCGTGGCCGGGCACGACGACGACCTTCAGGCCGAGCCGCTCGACCATGGAGGCGTCGTCCGTGACCTCGCCGCGGACGCTCTCGTGGGCGCGCACCAGCGTGGCGTGGTCGAAGCCCTGCGGGGTCTGGACCGCACGCAGCCGGGACCGGTCGGGCGTGGCGAGCACCGGCTCGGGGGTGCCGTCGGTGCGCGGCTCGACCTCCTTGACGGTGTCGGCCAGCGGCAGCGCGGGGACGACGGCCGGGGCCCCGTCCCGTACCGCCTCGATCACCGCGTCGACCGTGTCCACCGGCACCAGCGGGCGGGCCGCGTCATGGACGAGGACGACGTCGATGCCGGGCGCCAGCGCGGCCAGGCCCAGGCGCACGGACTCCTGGCGGCTCTCGCCCCCGGGCACCACGACGAAGTCCGTCCGCTCCGGCAGGGCGTGCTCGGCCAGCAGGTTCCTGACCTCGGTGGCGCCGTCGGGCGGGGCCACGACGACCACGAGCGAGACGGCGCGGGAGGCGGCCATCGCGCGGACGGCGTGGATGAGCATGGGCGTGCCGTTCAGCGCGCGGAGCGCTTTGGGGGCGCCCGGGCCGAGCCGCACGCCGCGGCCGGCTGCGGGGATCACGGCCGCGGTGCGGAAAACGCGCGTTTCCTCAGACAAGGTTTGTGTCCTTCGGCGACATGGGTATGGCCTCAGCAAGCCGGGCGCGACGCCCCTGACCGGCCCCTTCCGTGACGATCGGTCGGGCGCTCTGCCCGGCGCGGCGCGCCGCGGGGGGGCGTTCGTGGGCGTACGAATGATGTCCGAACATGCCGCAGCGCCCGGCGACGCAGCAGTTGGGTCACTGCTGGTCAGCGGGCACCGCGGCAATTACTGGCCGGCCGGGAGGCGCAGCCCCCGGAGTCGGCCGTGTCAGGACGCGAGAACCTCGTCGAGGAGGGCCTCGGCCTTGTCTTCGTTGGTGTTCTCAGCGAGGGCCAGCTCGCTCACCAGGATCTGCCGCGCCTTGGCGAGCATGCGCTTCTCACCTGCGGAGAGTCCGCGCTCGCGCTCACGACGCCACAGGTCGCGCACTACTTCCGCGACCTTGATGACATCGCCGGAGGCGAGCTTCTCCAGATTCGCCTTGTAGCGACGGGACCAGTTCGTGGGCTCTTCCGCGTAAGGTGCGCGCAGCACCTCGAAGACCCGGTCCAGCCCGTCCTGCCCGACCACATCGCGCACGCCTACGAACTCCGCATTGTCCGCGGGTACGCGCACCGTCAGATCGCCCTGGGCGACCTTGAGCACCAAGTAGGTCTTGTCCACGCCTTTGATCTGGCGAGTTTCGATGGCCTCGATCAGCGCGGCCCCGTGATGGGGATAGACCACGGTGTCGCCAACCTTGAACGTCATGTGACAGGTACCCCTTCCGTGGCTATCCAGAGTAACACGAGAACAGCCTGTTCTGAATGGCGTTTTCGCAGGTCAGGGCATATCTCGGGGCTTGACAACAGCAACAGGAACGTGCTGCGGAGGGCTCACGGGAAGGGGTATTCGCAGGTCGGAGCGGCTGTGCGGGGGCAGGGAAACATGCGCGTCACACTCTTCGCAACCCCCTTCCGTTGCCCCGAACATCCCGGTTTGTCGGGTTCCAAGCGGTGAACTTCCACTGCTCCGTTCGGTGATCGGTCACCCGTTCGGCGGGACCGCGACTTTTTCGCGAATTGATCACCGGGGGCGGACCGGGAGGTTTTCGGTAAGGAATACGTGGTGGTCCGGGGAATTGATCACCCGCGATATGTGAACGGCACGGGAAACATCGAGATCAGAGCGGGTGCGGAGGTCCGGAGGAGGTTGTGGGGAGAGTTGTGGAGGCGCGCTCGGCGGGCGCGCCGGGAACGGCGTACGGCTCCCGGCGCGGCCCACCGGCGCACAGGGGCGGGTCGGGTGCGGGCTCGCCGGGACGGCTCGGTAACCTAAGCCAGCTGACACAGACTTTGCCGTCCTTTAGATGTCCTTACGTCCAAGGAGTTGCCGCCGCCGTGAGCCGCAGCCTTCGACGCGGCGCCCTCGCCGCCTCTGCCATCGCGTTCTCGCTCGCCTCCCTCGCCGCCTGCTCGGCGGGCAACGACGCGCAGACGCTCGAAGTGAAGCCGGACAACGCCGCCGTCAAGGTCGGTGACATCAAGATCCAGAACGCGACCGTCCTGACCCAGCCGAAGGCGGACGCCGCCGGGCCGGCCGTCATCGCGGCGACCCTCTTCAACAACGGCGCCGAGCCGCAGACGCTCGACGCGGTCAAGCTCGCGTCCTCGGGCGCCACGGTGAAGCTCACCCCCGGCAAGGGCCAGACGGCGCTCACCGTGCCCCCGCACGGCTCGCTGATCCTCGGCGGCAAGGACAACGCGTCCGCCGTCGTCGAGAACGGCAAGGAGGCCGCCCGCAACGGCGACGCCCAGCCGGTCACCTTCCAGCTGAGCAAGGCCGGCGACGTGACGCTGCGCGCCTTCGTGGTCCCGTCCACCAGCTACTTCGAGGGCTACGGCCCCAACCAGCTCCCCAAGCCCCCGGCGGCCACGCCGGCCGGGCCGGGCTCGGCCACCTCGCCGGAGGCCGGCACGACGCCGGGTGCCACCACGAGCGGCAAGCCGTCGGGCAAGCCGTCGAACACCCCGGCCAAGGGCGTCAAGCCGTCCGGCACCGCGAGCACGGGTGCGGCCCACTGACGTACACGTACGCAGCGAGGAGGGGCCCCGGACAGCTGTCCGGGGCCCCTCCCGCGTGTGGCGCCCGGGACGCGCGCGTACGGCCCGGATGCCGCCGCCGCGCGCCCCGAAAGGGCGGCCTACGGCTCGAACTTGTACCCCAGCCCCCGCACCGTCACCAGGTAGCGCGGCGCCCCCGGGTCCGGCTCGATCTTGGCGCGCAGACGCTTGACGTGGACGTCGAGGGTCTTGGTGTCGCCGACGTAGTCCGCGCCCCAGACTCTGTCGATCAGCTGCATACGGGTCAGGACGCGGCCCGCGTTGCGCAGCAGCATCTCCAGGAGGTCGAACTCCTTCAGCGGCAGGTCGACCTTGGCGCCGGAGACCGTCACCACGTGGCGGTCCACGTCCATCCGGACCGGGCCCGCCTCCAGTGCCGCCGGGGTGACCTCCTCGGGCTCCCCGCGCCGGCGCAGCACCGCGCGGATACGGGCGACGAGCTCGCGGGAGGAGAAGGGCTTGGTGACGTAGTCGTCGGCTCCTATTTCGAGGCCCACCACCTTGTCGATCTCGCTGTCCTTGGCGGTGACCATGATCACCGGGACGTTGGAGCGACCGCGCAGCTGGCGGCAGACCTCCGTGCCGGGCAGCCCCGGCAGCATCAGGTCGAGCAGTACGAGGTCGGCGCCGTTGCGCTCGAACTCGTCCAGCCCGTCGGGCCCGGTGGCCGCCACGGCGACCTCGAAGCCCTCTTTGCGGAGCATGTAGGACAGGGCGTCGCTGAACGATTCCTCGTCCTCGACGACGAGCACTCGGGTCACGGAAGGACCTCCGGGGCATGGGGCACAGTGGTGGAGTCGTGCGCGGTGGGGAAGGTGTCGTACGGCGGCTCGTCGACGGCGTCGTCGTCCGGTCCAGCCGGGTCTGGGGCGGCGCGGTCCCGTACGGCGCCGGCCTCCGGCAGCCTCAGGGTGAAGGTGGAGCCCTGTCCCTCGGAGCTCCACACCGTGACCTCCCCGCCGTGCGAGGCGGCCACGTGCTTGACGATGGCCAGGCCCAGGCCCGTACCGCCGGTGGCGCGGGAGCGGGCCGGGTCGACGCGGTAGAAGCGCTCGAAGACGCGCTCCCGGTCCTTCTCCGAGATGCCTATGCCCTGGTCGGTCACGGCTATCTCGATCAGGTCCCCGCCGGGCGCGGCGACCCGGCGGCCCGCGATGCCGACCCTGGTCCTGGCCGGGGAGTAGTTGACGGCGTTCTCGACGAGATTGCCGAGGGCGGCGGCGAGCTGGCCGCGGTGGCCCCAGACGTACAGGTCCGCCGTGCCGCCCGCGGCCATGGTGATCTGCTTGGTGGACGCGGGGTGGCGGGAGCGGTCGATGGCCTCGGCCACCAGCTCGTCGACCCGGACCGGCTCGGCGTCCTCCAGCGGGTCGTCGTTCTGCACCCGGGAGAGGTCGATGAGCTCCTGGACCAGATTGGTCAGCCGGTTCGCCTCGATCTGCATCCGGCCGGCGAAGCGGGTGATCGCCTCGGGGTCGTCCGAGGCGTCCATGACGGCCTCGGAGAGCAGGGAGAGCGCGCCGACCGGGGTCTTGAGCTCATGGCTGACGTTGGCGACGAAGTCGCGCCGGACCGCCTCGATGCGGCGCGCCTCGGTGAGGTCCTCGACCAGGAGCAGCACCAGGCGGGAGCCGAGCGGCGCGACTCTGGCCGAGACCGCCAGCGCCTCGCCCCGGCCGGTGCCCCGGCGCGGCAGATCCAGCTCCACCTGCCGTATCTCACCGTCGCGGCGGGTGTCGCGGGCCATGTGGAGCATCGGCTCCACGGCCAGCTTCCCGCCCCTGACCAGGCCCAGGGCGTACGCCGCGGAGCTGGCCTTGACCACCGAGTCGCTCTCGTCGAGGACCACCGCCGAGGAGCGGAGCACCGAGAGCACGGTGTCCACGCCGGGCGGCAGGACCGCGTCCGTGTGCAGGGATGTCCGGGTGGGCCGCGCCTGGTCGCGCTCGCTCCAGCGGAACGCCAGCATGGCGATGACGCCGGTGCACAACCCGGCGATCGCTGCAGCTGCGGCGACCGCCGCGTTCACGTCCATGCCCCCAGGTTATGCGGGTGCGCGGACACTCTCCCAGCCATCCGGGTGCCTGCTCGAACGTTCGTCGCCCAGAGTTCACCATGGTGATAGTGCTGGTTCACTTGGTGTGGCCGAATCGGACGCGTAGCCCACGGACCGTGGGAGCGTGGGGAGCGCGGCATCCCCCGCCTCCCCCGGAGCCATAGCCCGGAGTCATCGAAAGAGGGACACCCATGCGGGACGCGTACCACGAGGAACTGGACTCGATCGGCGAGGGCCTGGTCGAGATGGCCCGTCTCGTCGGGTCGGCGATCGGGCGCGCCACGACGGCCATGCTCGACGCCGATCTCAAGCTCGCCGAGAGTGTGATCGCCGCCGACCAGAAGGTCGACGACCTCCAGCACGACCTGGAGGCGCGGGCCATAGCCCTGCTGGCCCGCCAGCAGCCGGTCGCCACCGACCTGCGGATCGTGGTGACCTCGCTCCGGATGAGCGCCGACCTGGAGCGCTCGGGCGACCTGGCCCAGCACGTGGCGAAGCTGACCCGGCTGCGCTACCCGGCGCGGGCGGTCCCGCACGACCTGCACGCCACCATCCTGGAGATGGGCCAGCTGGCCCAGCGCCTGATGGCGAAGGCCGCCGAGGTGATCATCACCAAGGACGTCGACCTGGCGCTCCAGCTGGAGCAGGACGACGACGAGATGGACCTGCTGCACCGCACGCTCTTCCAGCACCTGATGGACGACCGCTGGAAGCACGGCATCGAGACGGCCGTCGACGTGACGCTGCTCGGCCGCTACTACGAGCGGTTCGCCGACCACGCCGTCTCGGTCGCCAAGCGGGTCGTGTACCTGGTCACCGGCGAGCACGCGGACGAGCTCCAGCCTCCGGTGCAGGTCGAGACACACCCCATCGATAGCGCTGTCGGCACTGCCGGCGCTGCCGGCGCTGCCGGCGCTGCCGGCGCTGCCGGCGCCACGGACGCTGAGGGCGCGTAGCACCGGTTTCGGGGCGTCCCGGAGCACGCACGGCGCGCGAAGGGGATGTGCGCGCGCCGTTGATGCGCCTGCCCCCCTGGGCATCCAATGGAGTGAGGTGTGCGCCTACCCCAACCCCGGGAGGGACCATGACCGATACCCCGACCCCGACCCCCACCGCCTCGAACTGCAGCTGCGGCCCCAACTGCCAGTGCGGCTGCCAGTCGGGCGGCGCCTGCCAGTGCGGCGGCGGCTGCTGAGCGAGCGGCACGAGAAGGGCCCCGTCCGGTCCACGGACGGGGCCCTTCTCGCACGCGGGTTGCTTCATGGGCACCCGTGGCCTCCTGCGGCGGCCGTGGGCCCGCCGTTGTTTCCGTCGCTCCCCTTGGGCACGTCGGCCCAGTGGGCGTCCCGCTCAGGGTTCAGAGGCATCGCGCCGGCTCCTCGACGTCTGCGCGGACACGTAGTTCGGCGGTGACCGTCCGGCCCGAGTCGTCGCCCTGGATCGTGACGCTGTCTGCAAGTGCGGTGACCAAGGCGAGCCCGCGGCCGTGGGTGGAGTTGAGGGTTGGGTGCTGGACCTCGGGAGCTGTCCGCGTGCCGCCCGAGTCCGTCACCGTGATCGTGATCGTCCGTTCGGACACGGTGAGCCGGACGTGGAAGGTGCCGTCGCAGTCGCCGCTGGTGGTGTGGGCGAGCGCGTTGGTGCCGAGTTCCGTGACGATCAGTGCGGCATCGTCCGAGTGCGGGTGGCCGTCCAGTGTGGCGAGGGTCCAGCGGCGTGCGGCGCTGACTTCTTGAGGATCCCCGGGGAAGGTGCGTCCGTGGGTGGGCATGGCGTCCTCCAGGCGGTGACCTGCTGTCCTCCGGGTCGGCCCGGCCGGCTGACTGACACGGACCATGCAGAGCCGTACAATTAGTACTAGCACCGTACCCAATGTGCGCGTAAGGAGAGTGCGGGTTCGTACTTTTCGTACGGGCGGTCAGCACATAGCGTTCGCCAAGTGGTCTGGTGCTGGCCTGGATGCCGATAGAGGGAGGACCTCGCATGTTCGGACTCATGGTGCGTTTCACCTGCAAGGACGAGGCGCCGGCGGCGGCCTTCGACGACCTTGTGGCACGGACCGGAGAGCTGATCCGCGCGAATGAGCCCGGAACAGTGATCTACACCGTGCACCGCGTTGACGGGCGCCCGTTGGAGCGGATCTTCTACGAGCTGTACCGGGACGAGGACGCCTTCGAGGAGCACGAGTCGAAGGACTACGTGCGAGCCTTCCTCTCCGAGCGGGACCAGTACCTTGCGGCGACAGAGGTCGACCGTCTGGACTTCGTGTCCGGCAAGGGCGTGGACGTTGAGCACTGAGTACCAGAAAGCGCTGGGCCGCAAGATCGCCTTCCATCGCAAGCGGCGCGGACTCTCGCAGAAGGAGTTCGCCGGCCTGCTGGAGCGATCCGAAGCATGGGTGTCCCAGGTCGAGCGGGGCGTACGCCGCATCGACCGTATGACCGTGCTGGAAAAGGTCGCCCAGGTGCTGGAACTGCCCCTCGCGGAGCTGGCGGCCGAGGCGCCCATCGTCGCGTCGGTGGCTGAGGAAGAATCGCCGGGAGCCGGCCGACTCCGGCTCGTACTGAGCGCCGCGCACTCGCTCAAGGCCGTCCTCGATCGGCAGGACACTTCCCCAGATGTGCCGGCGCTTGGCGCAGAGGTCGACCGTGCCTGGGAGCTGACGCACCAGGGCAACTACGCCGGCCTGGCCGAGCTGCTCGAAGGGCTCGTTCCCCGGCTGGAGGCGGCCACCCGGTCCGTTCCTGAGGCGGACCGTCCCGAGCTGTTCCGTCTCCTGGCCGTCATGTACCACACGTGCAGCGGCGCGCTCGCGAACATGGGAGAGCCTGAGGCGGCCTGGATCGCCGTCGATCGTGCCGTGGTCGCCGCCGAGCGGGCCGACGATCCGCTCCTGATGGCGGCCGGTGAATTCCGGCTTTCGATCGTCTTCCTCGGCGCACGACACTTCGAGCAAGCAGCTCAGGCGTCCGGCACTGCGGCTGACGCGCTAGGGCCCTTGGCGGACTCCGGCCAGGTCGAGGCGGTGGCGCTCCGCGGAGCGCTGACCCTGCAACGGGCCGCTGCCGCTGCACGGCTGAACCTGGCCGACGAGGCGTACGGCTATCTCCGCGACGCTCGCGCCATGGCCGAACAGGTCGGCGACGGACGCAACGACTACAACACCGAGTTCGGGCCGACCAACGTCGGCTTGCACGAAGTGGCCGTAGCGGTCGACCTCGGCGACGCCGGCGTCGCTCTCCGGGCTGCTCAATCGGTCGATGCGTCCGGGCTGTCCGCAGAGCGGCAGACACGGTTCCAGATCGACGTGGCGAGGGCCCATGCGCAGCGACGACAGGTTACTGACGCTGTAGCGGCACTGGTGAAGGCACATGGACTGTCCTCTGAGATGGTGCGGGCCCTGCCGATGGTCAAGCAGATCGTGGCGGACCTGCTGACCATGAGCCAGCCGCCTTCCGAGGAGCTTCGGGCCCTGGCAGGCGAGTTGGGCCTACACGAAGCATGGACTGGTTCGTGAAGTCCTGGAGGGTCCTCTCTGATCGAGGTCACCGTCCCGGAAAGCGGCGCCACCGGGGCCCGACCCTTGGTCTTCCGGTCTCCCTGGCGGCCGGCCCTACCGTTGCCGACGGCCCGGCTCCTGGTCCGTACGGCTCTGTCATGGAGCGAGATGTCCGACGAAGAGTCCACCGAGTACTACACGCTGCTCTGCGACGACCCGGCCTACGAGGTGGTGCTCGTCGACTGTGGGCCCCGCGAGATGGATGTGACCCTGGCGGTGCGCAAGGTGACCGGGCAGAGCTTGTGGCACAGCCGGGTTCTGGCGCGCCAGGCGCCCATCACCCTCCGTGGGGGTCTGTCGGCGTATAGGGCCCAGTCCGCTGTCGCTGTGCTCCAAGGCGCCGGGGCCAGAGCGGAGTGGAGACAAGAGCCGGAGCCCGGAGACGTACGGCCCTATCGCCCTGACGGCCCAGGGACGGCCCAGAGGTAGCGAGAAGCCCAGAGGTAGCGAGAAGCCCCCTCCCCGCGGAGAACCCGCAGGCAGGGGGCTTACCCGTGGGCGCTTACTTCTTCTTGCCCTGGTTCTTGACCGCCTCGATCGCCGCCGCCGCCGCGTCCGGGTCGAGGTAGGTGCCGCCGGGGTTGACCGGCTTGAAGTCCGCGTCCAGCTCGTAGACGAGCGGGATGCCGGTCGGGATGTTCAGGCCCGCGATGTCGGCGTCGGAGACGCCGTCGAGGTGCTTGACCAGGGCGCGCAGCGAGTTGCCGTGCGCCGCCACCAGGACCGTGCGGCCCGCGAGCAGGTCCGGGACGATGCCGTCGTACCAGTACGGCAGCATGCGGACGACGACGTCCTTGAGGCACTCCGTGCGCGGACGCAGCTCCGGCGGGATCGTCGCGTAGCGCGCGTCGTCCGACTGGGAGAACTCGGTGCCGTCCTCCAGGGCGGGCGGCGGGGTGTCGTAGGAGCGGCGCCACAGCATGAACTGCTCCTCGCCGAACTCGGCGAGCGTCTGCGCCTTGTCCTTGCCCTGGAGCGCGCCGTAGTGGCGCTCGTTCAGGCGCCACGAGCGGTGCACGGGGATCCAGTGGCGGTCGGCGGACTCCAGCGCCAGCTGAGCCGTGCGGATCGCGCGCTTCTGGAGGGAGGTGTGCAGCACGTCGGGGAGCAGGCCGGCGTCCTTGAGCAGCTCACCGCCGCGCGCCGCCTCCTTCTCGCCCTTCGCGGTGAGGTTGACGTCCACCCACCCGGTGAACAGGTTCTTCTCGTTCCACTCGCTCTCGCCGTGGCGGAGGAGGATCAGCTTGTACGGTGCGTCGGCCATGCGTCCGAGCGTAATCGACGTGACCGGGCCCTCGCGCGCGTGGGCGCCGAGCTCCCGCGGACGTCTCGGCAGGTGGACGATTGACGGTCGCCGTCAATTGAGTGGCGGCCGGGAGCCCCGGAATCGTAAGTTGCGGTTGTCCACAGCGCCACTTACACCGCCAGGTGCTGTCCGTTCGTCGCTCCGGGGGGAAACCGATGTCCGTCGCCAGTCTCAGACGAGCAGCGCAGGAGAGCGTCTCGGGTCTGCCCCGGGAGTTCTGGTGGCTGTGGACGAGCACGCTGATCAACCGGCTCGGGGCGTTCGTCGCCACCTTCATGACCCTGTACCTGACGCACGAGCGCGGCTACTCCGCCTCGTACGCGGGTCTGGTGGTCTCGCTGCACGGCCTGGGCGGGGTCATCTCCTCGCTCGGCGCGGGCGTCCTGACC
Organism: Streptomyces sp. NPDC031670; assembly: GCF_055580545.1. NCBI lineage: Bacteria > Bacillati > Actinomycetota > Actinomycetes > Kitasatosporales > Streptomycetaceae > Streptomyces > Streptomyces sp. NPDC031670. The sequence continues at coordinate 216,421 of NZ_JBVILC010000002.1, forward strand.
GACCGGCTGGGCCGCCGCCCCACGATGATGATCGCCCAGACCTCGACGGCCTTCTCGGTGGCGCTGCTCGGCTTCATGACCGACCCGGCGGCGATCGTCGCGGTGGCCTTCCTGGTCGGGATGGCCTCCAACGCCTCGCGGCCCGCGGTGCAGGCGATGATGGCGGACATCGTGAAGCCCGAGGACCGGATGCGGGCCTTCTCGCTCAACTACTGGGCGATCAACCTCGGGTTCGCGGTCTCCTCGGCGGGCGCCGGCTTCGTCGCCCAGCACAGCTACCGGGCGGGCTTCCTGGGCGAGGCCGCCCTGACGCTGGTCTGCGCGGTCCTGGTCTTCCTCAAGCTGCCCGAGTCCCGCCCCGAGGCGACCGCGACGGTACGGGAGAAGGACCGCGCGCCCGAGATCGGCCTCGGCACGGTCTTCCGCGACGGCCGCTTCATGGGGGTGGTCGGCCTCTCCTTCCTCATCTCCCTGATCTTCCAGCAGGGTTACGTCGGCCTGCCGGTGGCGATGGGCGCGGACGGCTTCTCCAGCGCGGACTTCGGTCTGGCGATCGCGGTCAACGGCGTCCTCATCGTCGCCCTGCAGATCCCGGTCACCCGGGCCATCGAACACCGCGACCCGCGCCGGCTGCTGATCGTCTCGGCCCTCCTGGCGGGATACGGCTTCGGGCTCACCGCGTTCGCCGGCTCGGTGGCGGCGTACGCGCTGACGATCTGCGTCTGGACGCTGGCCGAGATCGTCAACTCCCCCACCCAGACCGGCCTGGTGGTACGTCTCTCCCCCGTCCACGGCCGGGGCCGCTACCAGGGCGTGTACACGATGTCCTGGTCGGTGGCGGCCCTGGTTGCCCCGCTCCTCTCCGGCTTCGCCGTCGACCGCTTCGGCGCGGACTGGCTGTGGGCGGCCTGCGCGGTGCTGGGGACGGTGGCCGCGGCCGGGTACGCGCTGCTGATGCGCGGCCTGACGAGCGAACAGGACGTGGTGGCCAAGGTCAGCGCCCCAGAGCGCGCTGAGCCTCGTACAGGTTCCGTGGTCTGACGGCGTCGGGGGCGCCGTACGCCTCCAGGCGGGAGTGCGGGTCGCCGGTGAAGTCGGGCACGTCGATCTGGTCGAACTCCCGGACCTCACTGATCCCGACGGTCGCGCTGTAGGGGGCGAGACCGTCGATCTTCACCAGTCCCGCGCGGTGGTTGGTGACGGTGATGTTCCAGTGGGTGAACCGGGCGCCGAAGAGGGGCCCGGCGGAGGCGTCACCACCGTGCCGCCCGTCGTTCTCCACCACGATCTCGGTCCGTACGTCGGCGAACGGCAGCCCGCGGTGGGAGTCGAAGGTTCCCATCTCCATCCGGCCGCGCGACCAGACGTTGTGGCTGGACAGCCCCTCCACGTTGATGCCGTGGAGCTGGGTGTCCGGGCGCGCCGGGACCGTACGCCGGACGATGGCGAAGTGCTCCACCAGGTTGTCGTGCGAGCCCTCCCGGCAGAAGTACGGGTGGTGCGAGCCGCGCCCCTCCACGCGGGTGCGCCGGAGCGTACAGGCGGAGGCGGCGACCAGCCCGAAGCCGTTGTCGACATGGCGGACGACGACGTCGTCGACCCAGCAGTCGTACGCGCACTGGAGGGTGACGCCGTTGTAGCCCTTGTCCAGGAGGTGCGGGGACTGCGGCGTCTCGACGGCCTCCAGGGTGAGGCCCTCCACTCCGGAGTCGGTGAGGGCGGGGACGTGGGTGGTCAGCCGGGGGTCCCACTCGGGCCGCACGTCGAGCGGCAGCGGCCGTTCGAGGGTGATGCGGTGACCGCGCGCGTGGCGTGCGACGTGCGCGATCCGCACGGGCCATTCGTACGGGACGTACGAGGTCAGCTTGGTCTTGTCGGCCCAGGAGTACGCGGCCGGGCCCGGACCGTCGCCGGACATGTGCTGGAGGAGGGTGTGGCGGCTGTCGTCGGCGAGGCGCAGCAGCACCAGCGCGCCGGGGCGCAGCCGGGAGCCGTCGGCGACGGTCACGGACCAGGAGCCGCGCGGGGCGGGCGCGGAGACGGTGGCGAGGGTGCTCCACTCGTCCCGTCTGTTGCCGGTCCACCCCTCGAAGGGCCACGCCCGGGCCCGGATGGCGTCGGTGAGCGCGTCCCAACGGGCCTGTGGCGCCAGCCAGATGAGCCCGCCGGCCCAGGACCAGGAGGACTTGTCGCCGCCGTAGCGGGAGCCGTACGGGCCGATCAGCTCGGTGAGGTGCTTGGTGGCGTACAGCGTGGTGCGCGCGCTGCCGGCGCCACGCAGGGTGACGCCGCTGTGCGCGATACGGATCAGCCCGTCGATACGGAAGGTGCCCGGCGGCAGGACCACGGTGCCGCCGCCGGCCCGGCCGGCCTCTTCCAGGGCGCGGTTGATGGCGGGGGCGGCGTCGGCGGCGGGGTCCGAGTCCGGGGAGAGGTGGGTGACGGGGCGGGGCCGGGGCGGACGGAGTTCGCCGCAGTGTCGGCCCGCGCGGCCTATGTAGGGGATTTGGGGGTGGGTGAAGGGGGTGCGGGTGAACTCGTGCCACAGGGTGGGGGTGGGGGGTTGGGCCGTGTGGGCCTGGGCCTGGGCCGGGGGGAGGGTGGTGGCCGCGGTGGCGGCGAGGGCGCCGCCGAGGAGGGTGCGTCTGCCGAGGGTTGGCCGGGGTGTGCTCATGGACTGGCCTCCGTCACCTGTCATCCATATACATGAACTGCGTTCAGGTGTGCGTGTTGCGCGGAGGTGAGCATGGCATGCGGGTGGGGGGTGCGGGAACCCCTTGGGACTCCCCCACCCCGCCCCTTCCCAAAAGCCCTCGGGCGGGCGGCCGATCGTTCACCTGCGGCAAGGTGGGGGCTGATCGCGCAGTTCCCCGCGCCCCTAACTACCCAGGGGCGCGGGGAACTGCGCGAGCGGCCACAGACGGCCCGCAGACAAAGGACGGGCCCATAAGGGGCGCGGGGAACTGCGCGACCAGCCACCCACCGACCCGCAGACAGACACCGGCCCCATAAGGGGCGCGGGGAACTGCGCGACCAGCCACCCACCGGCCCGCAGGCGAACCTCGGCCGCAGCGAGCCGCCGCAGGGCTAGCCCTTCGGGTGGGTCAGGCTCTTGAACGCGTCCAGGTTCCGCGTGGACTCCCCCCGCGACACCCTCCACTCGTACTCCCGCCGGATCGCCCCCGCGAACCCCAGCTCCAGCAGGGTGTTGAAGGACCCGTCCGCCTCCTCCAGGACCGTCCCGAGCAGCCGGTCCAGCTCCTCGGACGTGACCGAGGAGAGCGGGAGCTTGCCCGCGAGGTAGACGTCCCCGAGGCTGTCGATCGCGTAACCCACCCCGTACAGACGGAGGTTGCGCTCCAGGCACCAGCGGTGGACTCCCGCCGCGTTCTCGTCGGGGTGGCGGACCACGAAGGCGTTGACCGACAGGGAGTGCCGCCCCACCCGCAGCGAGCAGGTCGTGGACAGCTTCCTCGTACCGGGGAGCTTCACCACGTACGAGTCCGGCTCGGGGGACTCCCACTCCAGCTCCGCGTCCTTGAGGTACGCGTCGATCACCGCGCGTGCGTCAGCCATGGTGCGAGCGTACGCGACGCCGGTGTTCCTGCATGGCGGCGGTGTAGACGTCGGCCGTGGCCGACGCGGCCGTGCCCCAGCCGAAGGACTCGGCGTGCCGGGCCGCCGCCGCGCCCATCCGGTCCGCGAGCGAGGGCTCGTCCACGAAGCGGCGCAGGGCGCGCGCGTAGTCGGCCGGATCGTGGCCGGCCACCAGGAAGCCGGTCTCGCCGGAGCGCACCGCGACCGGCAGACCGCCCACCGACGCCGCCACCACCGGCGTCCCCGCCGCCTGCGCCTCGATCGCCACCAGTCCGAAGGACTCGCTGTAGGAGGGCATGACCAGCACCGACGCCGCCCGGAACCAGTCCGCGAGCCGGTCCTGGCCGACCGGCGGGTGGAAGCGGACCACGTCCGAGATGCCGAGCCGGGCCGCCAGCTTGTGCAGCCCCTCCGGCTTCGCCAGACCGCTGCCCGAGGGGCCGCCTATCACCGGCACCACCAGGCGCGAGCGCAGCGACGGGGTCTCGGTGAGCAGGACCGCCACCGCCCGCAGCAGGACGTCGGGGGCCTTCAGGGGCTGGATGCGGCCCGCGAAGAGCGGGACCAGGGCGTCCTGCGGCAGGCCGAGCCGGGCCCGGGCCGCCGCCCGGCCGTCCCCGGGGCGGAAGCGGTCGAGGTTCACCCCGGGGTGGACGACCGCGACCTTGCCGGGGTCGGCGTCGTAGAAGCGGACGAGCTCGTCGGCCTCCTCGGCGGTGTTGGCGATCAGCCGGTCCGCCGCGTCCACGATCTGCGTCTCACCGATCACGCGCGCGGCGGGCTCGGGCGTGTCGCCGTCGGCGAGCGCGGCGTTCTTGACCTTGGCCATGGTGTGCATGGCGTGCACCAGCGGCACGCCCCAGCGCTGGGCGGCGAGCCAGCCGACGTGGCCGGAGAGCCAGTAGTGGGAGTGGACCAGGTCGTAGTGGCCGGGCCGGTGGCCCGCCCAGGCCTGCATCACACCGTGGGTGAAGGCGCACAGCTGGGCCGGCAGCTCCTCCTTGGCCAGGCCCTCGTACGGACCCGCGTCCACGTGCCGCACCAGCACGCCCGGCGCCATCTCGACCGTGGGGGCGAGCCCGCCGGTGGTGGCCCGGGTGAAGATCTCGACCTCGATGTTGATCGCGGCGAGCCGTCTGGCGAGCTCCACGATGTAGACGTTCATCCCGCCCGCGTCGCCCGTGCCGGGCTGGTGCAGCGGGGAGGTGTGGACGCTGAGCATGGCGATCCGGCGCGGCCTGCGGTGGGCACCGGGCAGCCGGAGCCGCGGCGGCCCCGCCAGGGTGCCGGTGAACCGGGACACGTACTGGCTCACGTCGACGTCCTCTCGGCCGGGGAAGGCGGGTGGCGCTGCGCTCCGGACATGCTCGGACATGCCCGGACATGCTCATGGAGGGCACGCGCGCGCCCTCAGTGACCGGTAACCACCGGAACCCTTCTTTTCATTTCCGCTTCCCCGCTCTTTTGCCGAAAACTTGCCCGTCGGGCCGCCACCCGGCGCGCCCTCCCATGGCGCCTACCCTCGTCGTATGGCTCCACCCAAGCGCCCCGTCGGCACCGTCACGCGCGGCACCACCAATCCCAACCGGCTGCGCCGTATGGACCGCTGGATCGCCGAGGTCCACGGGCCCGCGCTGCGCCGCGCCGAGGCGCCCGTCGCGGTGGACCTGGGGTACGGGGCGGCCCCCTGGACGGCCGTCGAACTGCTCCAGCGGCTGCGGACCGCCGCGCCCGCCGTCTCCGTGGTGGGGATCGAGATCGAACCCGCCCGGGTCGCCGCCGCCAAGCCGTACGAGAGGGACGGCCTCACCTTTCTGCACGGCGGCTTCGAGGTGCCGCTGCCCAGCCCGCCGCTGCTGATCCGGGCGGCGAACGTGCTGCGGCAGTACGAGGAGGGCGAGGTCGCGGCGGTGTGGGCGCGACTGTGCGGGCGGCTGGCGGAGGGCGGGCTGCTGGTGGAGGGCACCTGCGACGAGATCGGGCGGCGGCATGTGTGGGTCGCCCTCGACGCCTCGGGCCCGCGCACGGTGACCTTCGCCACCCGGCTCGGCTCCCTCGACCGCCCCTCGGACCTGGCGGAGCGGCTGCCGAAGGCGCTGATCCACCGGAACGTGCCGGGCGAGCCGGTCCACGCGTTCCTGCGCGACTTCGACCGGGCGTGGGCGGCGGCGGCGCCGTACGCCTCGCTGGGCGCGCGCCAGCGCTGGATCCGGGCGGTGCGGGACCTGGCGGCGGACTGGCCGCTGCGGGACGGGCCCCGGCGCTGGCGGCAGGGCGAGGTCACCGTGGAGTGGGGGGCGCTGGCGCCGCGGGGGTGAGAGCGCCCTCGGGCACGTCCCGGGCACTCCCGGGGCGGCTTGACCTCGCACGGGTGAATACGGGAGCAGATCACCGCCGAGGGGAACGCACCGCCCCCTCCGTTCGTCCCACACGCGGGGGGTGACCCGTGAGGCAGCCGTCCGCCCCTGTCGTTTTGGGGGACGGCATGGCACCATCACGACGTCGCCAGAATGTTACTGACGGTAAATCACCTACCGTATTGCCTGGTGTTGTCCGGTTGTCCGGAGGGGGAGACTTAGTGCAGCCGCGCCGCTTGGCCACCGCGATCACCGTGGTGTGCGCCCTGACCGTGCTCGCGATGCCGGCCACGGCGTTCGCCGCGCCGAATCCGACGCCGGACCCGACCGCCTCCAGCGCTCCCCCGGCCGCCCCGCCCGCCTCCTCGGAGCGCCTGGAGGACGTGCGCAAGCAGATAGACGAGCTCTACCGGCAGGCGGCGGTCGCGACCGAGGCGTACAACCAGGCCCAGGAGCAGACCAAGCTCCAGTCCGCCGAGATCGTGAAGATCGCCCAGGAGATCGTCAAGGGCGAGGAGCGGATCAAGCGGCTCCGGGACCAGGCGGGCGCGACGGCCCGGCTGCAGTACCGCACGGGCGGGCTGCCGGCCGGGGCGCAGATGATGCTCAGCGGCAACCCGGACAGCTTCCTCGACGGCGCCGACCGGCTGCGCCAGGGCCAGCAGGCCGCCCAGGGCATGCTGGCCGAACTGAACCGTACGCAACAGGACTTGGCGCAGTACTCGAAGGACGCCTCCGCCCAGTGGAAGCGGCTGGAGGCGAACCGGGTCAAGAAGGAGACCGCCAAGAAGGAGGTCACCGGCAAGATCGCCGCCGCCGAGAAGCTGGAGTCCCAGCTGGAGGCGAAGGAGCGCGAGCGGCTCGCCGAGCTGGAGCGCCGCCAGCAGTACAAGGCGCAGACGGACTGGCTCGGTTCGGGAATACTGAAGGAGATCAACGGCAGCGCGAGCGAGCAGGGCCGCAGGGCGGTCAAGTTCGCGACCGACCAGATCGGCAAGCCGTATGTGTGGGGCGCCGAGGGGCCGCGCTCGTTCGACTGCTCGGGACTGACCTCGCAGGCCTGGCTCGCGGCGGGCCGCGGTATCCCGCGCACCTCGCAGGAGCAGTGGGCACAACTGCCGCATGTCGCCATCAAGGACATGCGCCCGGGCGACCTCATCATCTACTTCGCGGACGCCACCCATGTCGGGATGTACATCGGCGACGGCGCGATCGTGCACGCCCCCCGGCCGGGCCGCAACGTGACGGTCGCGGGCGCGGGCACCATGCCGATCCTGGGAGTGGTCCGCCCGGACAAGTGAGGCAATGTGGCATATGCCATGCGCCATTTGCCGAACAGACACCGAACGCCATTCCGCTGCGCGGCCCACTGCGGCTAGGGTCCCGGACTGGCGGCAACGCAGCCCGGCGTTCCGCGGCGCCCTCGGGAGGAGGGAGACCGGAACGATGCCCGCACCGCACATGGAGTCCCCCCTGACGCCCCCGCGAGGGCCGGACGAACCGGTCCCGGCCGCCTCGTCCGCCGCCGGCCCGTCCACTGCGGCCCCCGCTCTGCCGGGAACGCGGACACCCGGCCGGCCGGGCGGCCCGGACGGCCCGGACGCCTTCACGGGCGCGGGCGGGGCGGTCCTGCCCGCTTCGCCGCACACCAGCGGCACCCACGGCACACGCGGCGCGATCGGTCCCGGACCGAGGGCGGACGCCGCGGGCGCCGCCGCGCACCCCGCCACCGCGCACCCCACCGCCGCACAGCCCGCCACCGCCCTCAACCTGCTCGTCATCGAGGACGACCCCGGCGGCCCCTTCACCGTCTCCGAGCTGCTCGACAGCACCGGGACCCGGGTCCGTATCCGTACCGCGCGCAATCTCACCGAGGCCGAGCGGCTGCTCACCGACGACGTGAACTGCATCCTCCTCGACCTCGCGCTGCCCGGCCGCGACCCCGACGACGAGCTCGCGGCGCTGCGGCATCTGCTGCGCCTGGCCCCCCGGCACCCGGTCCTCGCCCTCACCGCCTCCACCCACGCCGAGCGCGCCGCCGAGGCCGTCCGCGTGGGCGCGCAGGACTACCTCTTCCGCGACGAGCTGGACGGCAGGCTGCTGAGCCGCGCCATCCGGTACGCGGTGGAGCGCAAGCGCGCCGACACCGCGCAGTACAAGCTGGCGGAGTCCCGGCTGCGCGCCCAGGAGAACGCCCGCCTTGAGCGCGGGCTGCTGCCCACGCCCCTGCTGGAGGGCTCCGAGCTGCGCTTCGCCGCCCGCTACCGGCCGGGCCGGTCCCGCGCCCTGCTCGGCGGCGACTTCTACGACACGGTCCGCACCCCCGACGGCACCGTCCACGCCATGATCGGCGATGTCTGCGGCCACGGCCCCGACGAGGCCGCGCTCGGCGTCGAACTGCGCATCGCCTGGCGGGCGTTGACGCTGGCGGGACTCAGCGGCGACGCGCTCCTGACCACGCTCCAGCAGGTCCTGGAGCACGAGCGCGACGACGACGAGATCTTCGCGACGCTCTGCACGGTCGACATCGCCCCGGACGGCCGCCGCGCCGAACTGAGCCTGGCGGGCCACCCGGCCCCGCTGATCGCCCGCGCGGACCGACCGGCGGGCCTGCTCGCGTACGAAAGCGGCGGCCCGGCGCTCGGTCTGCTGCCGCAGACCCGCTGGCCGCGCCGCCGGGTGGAACTGGGCGAGACGTGGAGCCTGTTGATGTACACGGACGGGCTGATCGAGGGCCGTACCGGCGTCGGCAACCAGCGGCTGGGCCAGGAGGGGATGACCGACATGGTCAACCGTCTGCTGACGGAGGGCCTGCGCGGCGAATCACTGCTGGAGGCGGCGGTCACCGAGGCCCGCGAGCTCAACGGCGGTGAACTCACCGACGACGTAGCGGTGGTGCTGCTGGAACGGGCCCGGCCGGGCGGCTGACCCGGCCGGGGCCGGGAAGCTCCGGGTACCGGGGCCGGGCTGGACCGAGCCGAGCTGGACCGAGCCGAGCTGGGCCGGGCCGCACCGAGCCGGACTGGCCTGAGCCGGACCGGGACCCGGACCGGACCGAGCTGGACCGGCCGGGGCCGAGCTGGACCGGATCGGATCCGGTTTATCGGCCGCCGTTGTACGGCCCGTACGGACCGTCGCTGCTCGATCCGCCACGACGGCCGCCGCGCCCGCGCCCACCGCTGATCTGCCGGACGGCGGGACGGACGTCCACGATGTAGACGATCACCGCCACCGCGCCGATGACCGGCAGGAACGACAGCACCGGGAACAACACGCTGACCAGCAGTGCGATGGACAGGATGATCAGCCAGAACGGCTTGGTCTGCTTGTCCACCGCGCGGTACGCGTCTTCCCGGCGGAAGGCCGCGTCCACTAGCGCGAACAGGCTCAGTGCGGTCAGGGCTGTACTCAGCAGCCACATGAACCCCGTGAATCCCTGCATCAGCACGGTCGTCCACCACCTTTCCCGGGATCGTCCCTACGCGGCCAAGGTACCCGTCCGACGTGGCGGACACCGCAAGGGTGCCCGCCGCGGCGACGGACCCGGCTCACTCGGAGGGCTTGACCGCGGTCTTCTTGGCCGTGCTCTTGCGCGCGGCCGGCTTCTTGGCGGTCTCGGTCCCGGACGCGGTCCCGGAAGCCGGCTCGCTCGTGAGGTCGACCGGAGCGGCCGGGGCGACCGGCGCCTCGGCCGTGGTCCCGGTCCCGGAGGGCGACGCGGTCGCCGGACCCTCGACGGCCTCGGCGACCACCAAGATCTCCTCGGCGGCCTCGCCGCGCCACTTCTTGACGGCGGCCTGACCGTGCTCGGCCACCTTCTCGTACCCCTCACGGCCCTTGACCAGCGACTCGACCGCGAGGCCGACCGCCTGGAGCGCGAGGTGCTGGACGGAGTCGCCGAGCTTCTTCACATCGCCGTCGAGCGCGCCGACGACCTCGGTCACCTTGGCGGTGACGACGGCCTGGGCCTCCTTGGCCTGGGCGACGACCTTGTCCTGGACGACCTTCGGGTCGGTCCTGCGTACGGCCTCCAGCCGCGCCGGGACCTCGCTCTGGATCCGCTCGACCAGGCCCGGGATCTTCTCCGGGACCTTCGCGGCCTGCTTGGCGCCGAGGTCGAGCGCGCCTGCGACGAAGAAGAGGGGCTTGGGGTCGGTCAGGGCATTACGCAGCTCATCGGTGACAGCCATGCTGGTTTCCTCCCGGATCGGTACGTGGGTCAGCTCTTGGGAGCCGAGGCGGCATCGCCCGTGTCGCCGTTCTCGCCGGGCCCCGGGCCCGCGGCCGGAGCAGATGCGTCCGCGTCGAGCCCGTTCTCCTTGCGGAAGGACTCGTAGATCTGGATCAGCACCTGCTTCTGCCGCTCGTCGAGCGAGGGGTCGGCGAGGATGGCACTACGTGTCCCGGCCGCTTCCGGCTCGCGTTCGTCGAGGATCCCGGCCTGCACGTACAGCGTCTCGGCGGAGATCCGCAGCGCCTTGGCGAGCTGCTGGAGGATGTCCGCGCTCGGCTTGCGCAGCCCGCGCTCGATCTGGCTCAGATACGGATTGGACACCCCGGCGGCATCGGCGAGCTGCCGCAGCGAGAGCTGGGCGGAACGCCGCTGCTCGCGCAGGAACTCACCGAGATTGCCGACGTTGAGCGATGCCATGCCTCGATACTGCCCCCTGACTGCTAACTATTGCAAGCGACTGCTTGCAAAAGTGCGCCGCGCCACTCCAACGGGCCATGGCCGCCCCACCCCGGAGCCACCCCACCCAAGCCCCACCCCACCTCAGACCCGCCCCGCCTCCACCTCCAGGGTGATCTTGATGGTGTCGCCGAGCGCCGCGCCCGTCGGGCCGCCGGTGACACCGAAGTCCTTGCGGCTGATCTGGGTCGTCGCGGAGAAGCCCGCCACCGAGCGGCCCTCGTAACCCTTGCCGAAGCCGTTCAGCTCCAGGTCGAGCGTGACGGGACGGGTGACGCCGCGCACGGTCAGCTCGCCGTCGACCAGGAAGCCGTCCCCGTCGCCGCGCCGGATCCCGGTGGAGCGGAAGGTCATCTCGGGGAACCCCTCCGCGTGCAGGAACTCCTCCGACCGTATGTGGGCGTCGCGCTGGTCGTGTCCCGTGGAGACCGACCCGATCCTGATCGTGGCGCGGACCGAGGACTCCAGCGGGTTCTCGGCGAGCACGATCTCGCCCTCGAAGTCGTCGAACCGGCCGCGGACGTTGGCGATGCCCAAGTGCCGTACGGAGAAGGCGATCTCGGAGTGGACCGCGTCGATCGCCCAGGTGCCGCTCTCGTAGCCGGGCAGATCGGCCGCCGAGACGGCCGGCTCGTCGGACGCGGACGAGGTGGCGGAAGTGGTGGACATGGCTGGTGACCCCCTGAAGACGTATGCGTCGAGTGGCGGCGTACGCGTCGCCGTCCACCGCCCCGCACCCCCGCGCGGGGCGGGCCTCACCCTCCGTAGGGCTCGGCCTCCTGCTTGAACCATCGACAACATAGTGAGTCGCGGCCGTCCGCGCAGCCGACTCCCCCAGGGAATCCGCGCGTTGAGACGCCGCGCGGGTCCGGGGCGGGGCGACCGCTCAGCGCAGCGCGTCCGGCAGCGGTCCGCTGTGCAGGACCTCCAGGCGCGACACCGCCCGCGTCAGCACCACGTACAGCCGGTGCAGGCCGCGCTCCTCCGCCTCGGCGATCGCGGTCGGCTCCACGGCCACCACATGGTCGTACTCCAGGCCCTTCGCCATCGTCGCGGGCAGCACCGTCACCCGGGCCGCCGCCGTCAGCTCGTCCGGCTCGGCCGTCGCCACGCCCGCCGCCGTGAGGGCCGCGCGCAGCTCCGGTACGTCCGCGTCGCGCGCGATCACGCCCACCGACCCCTCGTGCGCGAGGGCCGCCCTTACGGATTCGGCCACCGCGGCCCGTACGTCCGCCACCCGCCGCACCGTCAGCTCGCCGTCCCGGCGCAGCGAGCGGGACGGGGGTACGGCGACGTCGAGCGCGCCGAGCAGGTTGTTCGCCAGGGCCACGATCGCGGCCGGGACCCGGAAGCCGGTGGTCAGCGGGACCACCGGGGCGTCCGGCTTGCCCAGGTGCGCCAGGTGCCGCGACCAGTCGCGGGCCGCCCACGGGGTGGTGCCCTGCGCCAGGTCGCCGAGCACGGTCAGCGAGCCGAAGCCGGAGCGGCGGGCGACGGCCCGGCACTGCATCGGGGAGAGGTCCTGGGCCTCGTCGACGACGATGTGGCCGTATCCCCGAGGGCGTTCGATCAGCCCGGCGAGCTCGTCGAGCAGGAACTGATCGGCCGCCGACCACCTGGCCGACTTGTACGAGCGCGGCGCCCGGCTCCACAGCAGGTGCTTCTGCTCCTCGGCCGTCAGCACTCCGTCGGCGGCCTCCGCCAGCGCGTCCGGGTCGGTGAACAGCGCCGCGAGCACCTCCTCGGGCGAGACTTTCGGCCAGGCCGCGTCGACGAACGCGGAGACCGGGCGGGCCCGCGAGATCCGCTGGAGCCAGGTGTTGTTCATCGGCCCGGCCCGGCGCTCGGCCTCCAGCTGGATGACGCGCACGGCCCGGCTGCGCACCCGCTCGCGCCCCACCCCGTACGGCGGCGCCTCGGCCCGTACCTCCGCGACGATCCGCGCGAGCTCGTAGTCGCCCACCCGCCAGCGGTAGGAGCCGTCGGGCACCTCGACCGCGCCGAACTTCGCGGACGGGCCGCCGACCCTCGCGTACAGCGCCCGGCGCAGCACCCGCGCCATCCGGACGTCGTGTTTGAGGGCCGCCGCGGTGCCGTCGTCGACGGCCCTCACGGGAGTGCGCGCGACCTCGTCGTCGACCGTGGACTGCCGGATGTCGATCTCGCCGAGGGCGGGCAGCACCTGGGCGATGTAGTGGAGGAAGGTCCGGTTGGGGCCGAGGACCAGCAGGCCGCCGCGCTGGATGCGCTGGGGGTAGGTGTAGAGCAGATACGCGGCCCGGTGCAGCCCGACCGCCGTCTTGCCGGTGCCCGGGGCGCCCTGGACGCACAGGGAACGGCCGAGCTCCGACCGTACGAGGTCGTCCTGCTCGGGCTGGATGGTCGCGGCGATGTCGCGCATCGGGCCGACGCGGGGGCGTTCGATCTCGGCGGCGAGGATGCCGCCGAGCGGCCCGTCCCCCTCGGCCGGGCCGGCCGCGCCCAGCCGCTCGTCCTCCATGCCGGTGAGGTCCTCGGGGGCGCCGTGGCTGCCCGGGGCCCAGCCGAAGCGGCGGCGCACGGCCACGCCGAGCGGGTCGCGGGCCCCGGCCTGGTAGAACGTCCGCGAGACGGGCGCCCGCCAGTCCACGACCAGCGGCGGCGCGGAGGGGTGCTCGCTGATACGGCGGCGGCCGATGTAGTAGCGCTGCCCGGCGTGGTCGCCGGGGGCCTCGCCGTCCTCGAAGTCCAGCCGCCCGAAGAACAGCGGGCCGGCCGGGTCCTGCCGCAGCTCCTTGGCCCAACTGCGCAGTTGGTAGCCGAGCACTTCCGCGTCCGCGCCGGAGGCGAAGGCGTTCTCGCCGGTCACGACCCGCTCGTCCGCGCCCTCCACCATGGCGGCGAGGGCCGCGCGGCAGGCTTCGTGGTGGGCCCGTTCCCGGCTGAGTTCGCGGTCGAGTGGCGTCATGGATCCAGCGTAACGCAACTTGGTTACATTCTTTACCCGGTAACGAAATCTGGGGCGGCGTCCAGGAGACCAAGGACATCGGGCCTCTCCCATGGGCCCCCCGACCCCCGGGCGCCCCGGCGCCACACGGCCGCCGGCCCCCGGCCCCAACCCCTCAGGCGTACCGCTCCAACCCCTCCCTGAGCTGCGCGAACGCCTCCTCCGCCGTCCTCACCGCGTCCCCGTACACCTCCTCGGCGCTCTCGCCGGCCTGGATGCGGCGCCAGTTCTCGTCCGCGAGGATCCGCTGGACGGCGATGATCTGACCGGCCGCGAGGCGCGCCCCGATGTCCGTGCCCAGGGCCGCCGCCAGGGCGCCCTCGGCCCGGCTCTGGTAGGCGAACAGCCGCGCCACCAGGCTGGGCGTGCCGTAGAGGAGCCCGTGGTAGGCGCGCACCCGGGGATCGTCGTTCAGCCCGGTCACCGGGTCGCGGCCGTCGAGCCCCGCCAGGAAGTGGCGGCGCAGGGCGGGCAGCGGCGCGAGCCCCTCCGTACGCCCCTGGGCGACCACCCGCGCGGCCTCGTCCTCGTGGTCGGAGAACCGGTGCAGCGCGAGATCCTCCTTGGCCGGGAAGTAGCGGAAGAGGGTCGGCTTGGAGATCCCGGCGGCGGCGGCCACCTCCGCGACCGGCACGTTGTCGAAGCCCTTCTCCAGGAAGAGGGCGATCGCCACGTCCGAGACGGCCTGGTACGTCTGCTGCTTCTTCCGTTCCCGCAAACCCATGGGGTGAGCGTACGGGGAGGCGGGGCGGCCCGCGCTTGACCTCAACCGCGCTTGAGGCCGAAGACTCCGGATCAAGGACCGGATCAAGGAAACGGCAAACGACGGGGATGGGTGAGCGGTATGCGCGCGGCACAGGTGAGGGAGTTCGGCGGCCCGGAGGTACTGGTTCCGGTGGAGCTGCCGGACCCGGTGGCCGGACCGGACGAGGTGCTGGTCGCGGTCGACCACGTGGACACGCTCTTCGTACATACACAGATACGGGCGGGCGCGTTCGGCGAGTACTTCGACGTCCGGCCGCCGTACGTGCCCGGCGGCGGTGTCTCGGGCACGGTGACGGCGACCGGGGCGCGGGTCGACGCGGCGGTGTGGGCGGGGCGGCGGGTGATCGCCGCCGTGGACGCCGGCAGCTACGCCTCGCTGGCGGCCGTCCCCGCCGCCCACCTCGTCCCGGTCCCCGAGGGACTGGGCCTGCGGGAGGCGGCGGCGCTGATCCACGACGCGGTGACCGCACTGGCCCTGCTGGAGCTGACGGCCCTGAAGGCGGGCGAGACGGTCCTGATCACGGGCGCGTCCGGAGGCATGGGCACGCTCCTGGTCCAGCTGGCCCGTGCGCGGGGCGCGCGGGTGGTGGGGGTGGCGCGGGGCGACGAGAAGCTGGCGCTGGTACGGGACCTGGGCGCCCACGAGGTCGTGGACGCGGCGTCCCCCGACTGGCCGGAGCGGGCGGCCGAGGTGCTGCGCGGGACGGGCGCGGACGTGGTCCTGGACGGTGTGGGCGGCGAACTCGGCGCGGCGGCCTTCCCGTTGACGGCCGAAGGGGGCCGCTTCTCGGCCCACGGCGCCCCCACGGGCCGGGGCTTCGCGCCCATCGACCCGGACCGGGCGGCGGCCCGGTCCGTCACGGTACTCGGCATAGCGGACGTCCAGCTCACCCCCGACCGTCGCGTCACCCTGGCCACCCGCGCCCTGGCGGAGGCGGCGGCGGGCCGGCTGCGCCCGGTGATCGGCGCGGTGTACCCGCTGGAGCGGGCGGGGGAGGCTCATGCGGCTGTCGAGGGGCGGGGGGTTGTGGGGAAGGTGCTGCTCAGGGCGTAGGGGGTGGGGGGGTGCGGGGCGTTTCATCGCGGGAGCGCCCGAGCAGGAGCGCCCGAGCGGGAGCGTAAGCGGAGTGCTTCAGAGCAGGGGGGTGCTCGGGCCGCAGGGGTGAGGGGCCGCCGACGCGTGCGTGCGGGAGTGGGCGGCCCTCCTAC
This sequence comes from Streptomyces sp. NPDC031670, assembly GCF_055580545.1. Taxonomy (NCBI): domain Bacteria; kingdom Bacillati; phylum Actinomycetota; class Actinomycetes; order Kitasatosporales; family Streptomycetaceae; genus Streptomyces; species Streptomyces sp. NPDC031670. The sequence continues at coordinate 232,025 of NZ_JBVILC010000002.1, forward strand.
CCCCGTCGTTCGGCCCACTCCCGCAGCCAGTCCCCGTACACCGCCCGGATCCGGGCGCGGGTGGGGACCGCGGGCAGGCCGAGGGCCTCCTTCGCCCCGGCCAGCACCCGTTGGATCCTGCCCGCCGCCCGGGCCAGCCGCAGACACCTCGGGCCCGGCCCGGCGGTGGCTCCCGGCGAGCCCGCGACCGCGCCCGCCACCAGAGCCAGCGCACCCGCGCCCGCCATCAGCGCCACGGCCGTACGGATCACGTCCGTGTAGACCGATTGCGCCCGCTTGAACGCCAGCAGCTGCGGCAGGTCCCGCTCCCAGCCGTCGCAGGCACCGGGCCGTGCGGCCTCGACCGCCTCGCGCCACACCCTCTTGACCCGCCGCGCGTCGCACTCGGGGTAGTCCATCAGGTGCAGATGGGTCGCCAGCTCGTACAACGGGTCGCCGATCATGGCGAGTTCCCAGTCGATGAACCAGAGATCACCGGCGGCGTCGACGATCAGGTTCCGGCGGTGCAGATCGCCGTGGACGAGGGAGAACGGCCGCTCGGTCAACTCCACGGACCGTTCCCGCAGCCCTTTCAGCGAGGTGGCCGAAACATTCAGGCCTTCGAATAGCGCACCGAACTCGCCGACATGCTTGCCGTAGACCTGGAACTGCGTGAAGTCGATCAGCCTGCCGAGAAAGCCGGCGCTGTCCCCGTCCCGGACCGGTGGCCGGGAACCGCCCTCGGGGCCCTGTGGCTCCTCGGGCAGCAATTCCAGGGAGAGTTCCCCGTGCTTGATGGTGGCCAGCTGCCCGAATAACTCACCGAGCTGGCGTACGTGGCGGCCGGAGAGGCGGCCGAGCCCGAATCGGGCACGAGGGAGCGTGCGTCCTTCGACGAAACCCTGGAGGAACAGCCCCTCGGTGAATTCGACGCATCGGGGAATACGGGAAACGCGGCCCCTGAGTGCCATCAGAAGCTTTTCCTCGGAGGCGAAAGTACGCCGGTCGAACCAGCGCAGGTTCTCCCGGCGCACCCGCAGTTTTCCGCGCGTGTAGTCCGCGCCGAGCGGGTGCCCCGGCGGGAGCACGATCGCGTACGCCTCGTGGTGGTGCCCCTGGAGCGGGCCGGTCACCCCCCGGTCGCCGTCCCGGCTGAGCCCGGCCGCCGTCAGCCGTGCCGGGGACGTTTCCGTTGCCATCGCGAGCCTTAGAGTGCGGCGCGGGTCGTGCCGCGGGAGGACAGAGGGGCCGGAGCGGGACGCTACAGGGCCACCGGTGCCGGAAGGCGCGGATCCGGTTTTTTCGACCGGGGTGTCGTGCGGACCGGTGCCTCGGTAGACCCGTGCCGCCCCGGCGCCGGCCCCCTCACCTGCTCAGAAGCTCACCGAGGGACTCGACGACCGGCACTCGCTCGTACCATCGGCTCTCAGGATCGTGTTCGCCGGATTCCCGGCTCTCCCTGGCGTGCGGCACGAAGGCGATGAACGGCACCCTGAGCCGGGCGGCGGCGCCGAGGTCCTTCTCCGAGTCCCCGATCATGACGGCCTCCTCCGGCGCGGACCCCGTCGAGCCGAGGACCCGCAGCAGGCAGTCCGGGTCCGGCTTCAGCTTGGCGATGTCGGCCCCGCGGCCGTGGACGTGCGTGCCGAAACTCTCGGTCAGATCCATGCGTCTGAGATAGGCCCCCACCGCTTCGGCGGAATTGTTGGTGGCAATGCCGAGCCGGGTCTCCAGGGCGTCGAGTTCCCGTATCAGGTCGGCTGCTCCCTCCGTCGGCTGGGCCGACTCCGCAGCGCGTTCCTCTTGTTCAGTGAGACGTTTCTCCAGCTCTCGCACCCACCGTCCGCCGTGCAGGCTCCGCTCGACCAGGCCGAGATATCCGAGCGGATCCGCCGCGAACTCGCCGGGCGGGACACTCGCGTCAAGGACCCGTTCCAGCCATTCGCAGAGGTCCTCCACCACATCCGCCGCGGTGTATTTCGCGAAGAGATCGCACACGGGCCCGTCGAAGTCGAAGATGACGCATTGGGCGGCGTCGAGGAGATCGTGCGGGTCGTCCACAGCACTCCGTCCGTCAAGGAGGAGGGCAGAATAGCGTCACCCCGTCCCCCATACTGCCCCGTCCACGCAACTTCCCATTGCCCGCCGCCACTTCGCGGGCGCGCCTTTCCTCAGCGCCCGAGGTCGAGGCTGGTGGTGATGGTCTCCCAGAGGTTGTCGAACCACCGCTGCGAACGGTCCACGAAGGCCGCGTCCCGCGCTCCCGCGCTGCGCAGGAACTGGAACAGCATCGACTGGTTGCCGAGCGAGTCGAAGATCTCCACGGACGTGTCGGCGATCTGCTGCTCGCGCTCGGTGATGTCGTAGTAGCCGAAGAGCGCCTCGGAGCCGTTCAGCAGATACAGCTTGATCGGCGAGGTCAGCGGCAGCGCCTGGAACTCGATGTGGACGTCGATCCCCTCGACGATGTGCAGCGCCTCCAGGTTGTCCCGCAGGACGATGCCCTGGGTGTTGCGCTGGCTCAGCCACCGCTCGTGGACCAGCCGGTCGTCGGCCGCCGAGCGGCGCACGGGCCGGGGGAAGGCCAGGTTGATGCCCCGGTCCGGCAGCAGGACGCGGACGTGGACCGAGGCCGGGCGGAACACCCCCGCGTGGATGGCGGCGAGCGGCTCGCCCAGCGCCAGGTTGAGGGTCTCCGTGGTCAGGCACACCGCGTCGATCCGCACCTCCTCGGCCCGGAACGCCTCCGCCACCCGGGGGCTCAGCACGGCCGCCGTCCGCTTCGGCTCCTCGTCCGCGGGGCGGACGGGGGCCGGCGCGGCGCTGGCGATCCGCGCCGGGGCGCCCTTGCGGCCCTCGGTGATCAGCCCCTCGCCGTGCAGTTGCAGCAGGGCCTGGCGCACCACCGTCCGCTCCACCCCGTAGTGCTCCACCAGCCAGGCCTGGGTGGGCAGTTTGTCCCCCACCTTGAGCTCACCCGCCCGGATCCGGGCCCGCAGCGAGGCGGCCACATCATCGGGCGTGCGCCTGGCATCGCCGTCGTCCGTCACCTCAGGTTCCGACGTCACACCCGCACGCTACAACTATCCGACAGCCAAAGGGAGTTGTTCTGAAGTTGGTTTATGGCTCTTGAGGTAGCGGGACAACTTCACCAAGTTGTCCGCCAACTTGGTGAAGTTCGCGCGGAACCTCCGCCAGGCGGACCTCTCGGGGGAGGGACTCCATGCCCATGACCGCTCTCTTGCTCGCCCTCGCCGTCATCGCCGCCGAGAAGCTGGTCCACCACCGGCTCGGTGTCGTCGGCAGCCTGGGAATCGTCCTGCTGACCGTCGGTCAGCAGACCGGCGAGACCACCTTCAGTCTCATCGGCGCGGCTGCCGTCCTGGCCGCGCTCATCCCGCAGAAGACCGACAAGTGACCCCGCCCGCCGCTCTCAGAACATGTCCGGGCACCAAGCCCGCCGCCCCGTCCGCAAGAGGGCGTCCGCCCGTGCCGCTGCCCCCGCCGTCTCCTCGGCGGCCCGGCCCAGCGCGACCAGTCGTACCGCCGACTCGTCTCCCAGGTACAGCGCCCCCAACTCCCGTACGTCCAGGGTCAGATCCGGGGACGACGTCGTGCGGGAGCAGGACGCGCCGGAGGCGTCGGCGTCCAGGCGGTAGCGGCCCGAGGCCAGGCCGGACGCGTCCGTGACCTCCAGGACCAGGGTGCCCGCCGTCGCGTACGTACGCGCTTCCAGGGCCCGTACGACATCCAGCACCCGCAGCCACAGGAAGTCCGCGTGCGTCACCATCCGGGCCGCGCGCGGGTCCGGCAGGAGCAGGGGCAGCAGGTCGTCGGGGGCGCGGTAGCCGGTGCGGACCCTGGCTATCCAGTCGATCGAGCAGACGAAGTGCCACAGGGCGCGCTCGGCGGCCGGGTTCAGGCCGAACAGCTGGCGTACCGTCGCGGTGTTCAGCGGCTGCTTGGCGTCGGTCCACGTCTCGTCCGCGTGGTAGGCGGCCAGGCCCTCCACCTCGCCCGCCGCCGAGCGGTAGACCGCCCAGAACGGCTCGCTCCAGGGGTGGTCGTCGCGGGTGGCCGCGCCCGTGCTCAGGTCCCACCAGCGCGTGTCGCGGGTGACCGCGCCGGGCTGCCGGGAGCGGAAGCGCTCGAAGAGCTCGGGGCCCAGCTTGCGTACGTCCTCGGAGGCGACGAGGTCGATACGGCCGCCGTCCTCGGGGCCCGACCAGCGCGGGTCCAGGCCCGCCCGGCCCGTGTCGATCTCCCACTCGGCGGTCCAGGTGGCGGGGCCGTAGCCGTACCGGCCGTAGATCGGGTACTCGGCGGCGATCAGTGACGAGACGACGTCGCCGCGCTCCTTCGCCGCCCTCAGGTCGCGTTCCATCATCCGGCTGAGCAGGCCGCGCCGACGGTGGGTCGGGGCGACGACGACGTTGGTGACCGCGCTCGACGGGACGGCCGCGCCGCCCACCACGGTCAGCTCCTGGGCGAACGAGCGGAAGGTCGCCACACAGCGGCCCCGGTCGAAGACGCCCTGCGTACGCGAGAGGTCGCTGTTGGCCAGCCGGGCCGCCCGGTCGTTCTCGCTCACCGCCGGCGGCCGGAGGAAACCGATGTTCACCGCACGCAGCCAGTCGGCGAACTCGGCTTCGGTGACGGGGCGCAGTTCGAGGGAGGGGTCGAGGGCGGGCGCGGGGGCGGGTACGGGCACGGGGGCGCCGTCAGGACGCGTCGGGCTCATGGCCGCCACGCTAGGCACGCCCCGGCCCGTCTGTCGCGCCAATTTCCGGGGCCCGGGAGGCGCTAGAACGCCGCCCGTACCTCCCCCACCCGCTCGGCCCCGCCCAGCAGCGGCGCGCTGCCGATGCGCTCCACGACCGGGCCGTCCACGCCCAGCAGCCGCAGGGCGCGGGCCAGGACCGGGCCCAGCGCGCGGGCGGCGCCGTCGTCGACCTTGAAGGCGAGCGCCCGGCCGTCCGGCAGCGCCACCGCCTGCACCGCCTCCGCGCCCATCTTGGACAGCACCCCGGGCACCTCGCGCATCAGCCAGGTGTCGGGGCGGCGGGTGCCCGCCACGTACTCGGGGTGCGCGCGCATCGCGTCCGCCACCCGGCGCTCCGGCGTCCCGGGGTCGGCCAGGACGAACGTACGGAAGGCGCGGGCCAGACCCGTCAGGCTGATCGCCATCAGGGGCGCCCCGCAGCCGTCCGTGCCGACCGTCGCCACCGGCTCGCCCGCCGCCGCCTCCACCCCGTCGTGGACGAGGCGCTGGAGCGGGTGGGCGGGGTCGAGGTAGGACCGCTCGTCCCAGCCGTTGAGGCGGCAGGCGGCGAGCATGGCCGCGTGCTTGCCGGAGCAGTTCATGGTGACCCGGTCGCGGACCTGGCCGGCCGCCAGGTACGTCTCGGCCTCGGCCGGGTCCAGCGGCAGGTCGGGCGGGGTCTGGAGGTCGTCCGGGGTGAGCCCGTGCTCGGCGAGCATCTTGCGGACCAGGTCCAGGTGGAAGCCCTCGCCCGAGTGGCTGGCGGCGGCGAGCGCCAGGCGCTCCCCGGTGAGGTCGAGCCCGGCCCGCAGCACGGCGGCGGCCTGCATGGGCTTGTTGCTGGAGCGCGGGAAGACCGGCGCCGCCGGGTCGCCGAGCGCGAACTCCACGCCGCCGTCGGCCCCCAGCACCACCAGCGAGCCCCGATGGTGGCCCTCGACGAAACCGGAACGAACGACTTCGGCGAGGACCGGGGATATGACGGTGTCGGTGCTCATGGCGCAGGCCTTCCGGGGCTGGACCGCCCGGTGACCTTCGATTCGTCGGTCAGATGAGCAGGTCGTCTACTTGTGCTTCCCCTTCACGGTACCTGCGGGCGATCTCCGCGCTGCAATCGTCGGCGGTCCGCTGGAGGTGCTGGCGGCGCCGCGAGACATGCTGCTCGTACCGGATCAGGCGCCCCATGGCGGTGTGCAGCTCCTCGTCGGTGCGGGCGTCGAGGTCGGAGAGCTGGACCTCCGCGTCCATCTCGGCCGCCAGGCGCCGGTACTCGGCGCTGCGCGGCGTGGAGAGCGTGACGTGGCGGGCGGAGGCGCGGTGCGGCGAGGGCGCGTCCGCCAGGATCTCGGAGAGCCGCTCCACGACGGGCGTGTGCGGTCCGGTGCGCCGGGCGAGCTCGGCCCGCAGGATGTCGATACGGCCGTGCAGCAGCCGCCGCACATAGCTGAGGTCGGCCTCGTCGCTCTGCGACCGGCGGCGCAGCCCGCGCAGCTCCGGCAGCCGCAGCGCGGTCAGATCGTGCTCCGTGGGTACGGAGAGGTGGTCACCGGCACGCTGTACGGGTGGTCGCGACACGGCCACCCGCCCGGCCGACGCGCTCGTCCGGATCAGCGAAACGGGGCCGGGCGACTGCTGCCCGGCGCCAGGAGTGCTCATGTGTCTTAACCGTCCCCTCGACCGGTGCGGGATGGGGCGCACCGACTGTCAGCATCGTGCCACTCCCCGTGGTGCATATGCAGACCCGCACCACCCGTTCGGCCCCCGTGGGGCCGGATTGGTGCGTGGAATAGGTTGGTTCCATGCGAGCGGTGGTACAGCGGGTCGACGGCGCGAGCGTCGTGGTGGCGGGCGAGACGGTCGGCGAGATCACGGGCGAGGGCCTGTGCGTCCTGGTCGGGGTGACCCACGGGGACACCCCCGAGAAGGCCGCGCAACTGGCCCGGAAGCTGTGGTCGGTGCGGATCCTGGAGGGCGAGAAGTCCTGCTCGGACGTGAGCGCCCCGCTGCTGGTCGTCTCCCAGTTCACCCTCTACGGCGACGCCCGCAAGGGCCGCCGCCCCACCTGGAACGCGGCGGCCCCCGGCGAGGTGGCCGAGCCGCTGGTGGACGAGGTGGTGGCGCGGCTGCGCGAGCTCGGCGCGACGGTGGAGACGGGCCGCTTCGGCGCGGACATGCGGGTGTCCCTGACCAACCACGGCCCGTTCACGGTGCTGGTGGAGGTGTAGCCCCCGACCCGCGTACGGCCGGCCCCCCACGGCGGTGCGCCCCGGCGGGGCCCCGCGAGGGACTACGGCTCGACCACGACCTCCTGTGCGGCGGCGGTGTTCCCCGCCAGCAGCTCCGCGTCCACCGCCACGTTCCGCTTCACCAGCGCCAGCGCGATGGGCCCCAGCTCGTGGTGGCGGGCCGACGTGGTGATGAAGCCGATCTGGCGGCCCTCCGCGCCGTCCGCGGCGACCCGCAGCGGCGTCCCGTGCCCCGGCAGCAGCACATCGCTGCCGTCCAGGTGCAGGAAGACCAGCCGGCGCGGCGGCTTCCCCAGATTGTGGACGCGCGCGACCGTCTCCTGGCCCCGGTAGCAGCCCTTCTGGAGGTGCACGGCGGTGCCGATCCAGCCCAGCTCGTGCGGGATGGTGCGGTGGTCGGTCTCCAGGCCGAGCCGGGGCCGGTGCGCCTCGACCCGCAGGGCCTCGTACGCCAGGATCCCGATCGCGGGGCCCTCCTCGGCGGCGAAGGCCGCCAGCTCCTCGCGCGGCAGGAACAGGTCCCGCCCGTGCGAGGTCTCCCGGACCACCGTGCCCGCGGGCGGCTGCGCGATCGATCCGGCGGGCAGGTGCACCACCGCGAACTCCGCCGTACGGTCGGCGACTTCGACGCGGTAGAAGAACTTCATCGACTCCAGGTACGCGACGAGCTCGTCCTGCGTACCGGGCTCGACGTGCGCCCACACCGTCGTCCCGTCGTCGACGAGGTAGAGCGCGTGCTCGATGTGCCCGTGCGCGGAGAGGATCAGCGCCTCGGTGGCCAGGCCCGGCCGCAGATCGCTGACGTGCTGGGTCAGCAGCAGGTGCAGCCAGCTCAGCCGGTCGTCGCCGGTGACGGTGATGACGCCTCGGTGCGAGAGGTCGACGAGGCCGGTGCCGGCGGCGAGGGCGCGCTGCTCGCGGAAGAGGTCGCCGTAGTGCGCGGCGACACCTTCGTCGGGTCCCTCGGCGGGGACGGCGCCGGGCAGGGCCAGCAGAGGGCTCATCGTGGAATGTCGCTGCATGACAGCAAGCCTACGACGCGGTGCTCGCGTCCCCGGCGGCGTCCTGGGCGGCGTTCTTGGCACAGTCCTGGCACTGGCCGAAGATCGCGAAGTGCTTCATGTCCGTCGTGAAGCCGAACGTCGAGCACAGCTTCGCGGTGAACTCCGCCGCCACGTCCACGTCCGCCTCGATCACCGAGGTGCAGTCCCGGCAGACGAGATGGATGTGGTGGTGGCGGTCGGCCAGGTGATAGGTCGGGGCGCCGTGTCCCAGATGGGCGTGCGAGACCAGACCCAGCTCCTCCAGGAGCTCCAGGGTCCGGTACACGGTGGAGATGTTCACGCCGCCCGCCGTCTTCCTCACCTCGGTGAGGATGTCGTCGGGCGTCGCGTGTTCCAGTACGTCGACGGCCTCCAGCACGAGCTGGCGCTGGGGGGTCAGCCGGTACCCGCGCTTGCGGAGGTCGCTCTGCCAGTCGGTGGTCACCACACGCCCAGTGTAGGAGCCACCGCGGGATTGCCCCCGCGCGGAACGGATCTCCCCCGGATCTCCGTACGGGGCGGTATCGGTCTTCCTACTTGAAGAAGGCGATCCCGTCGTCCGGCAGGTCGCCCAGGCCCCGGGCCATCGCCGCGACCTCCTCGGGCGTGACGACCTTCTTGAGGTGCGCGGACATGTACGGCCGCAGCTCCACCTCGGGGGTCGCCTTCTCGCCGACCCACATGAGGTCGCTCTTGACGTATCCGTACAGACGCTTGCCGCCGGTGTACGGACCGGAGGCGGCGGTGCGCGCGACGGCGTCGGTGACCAGGTCGATCTGCGGCTTCTGGTCGGCGAGCTCGCCGTACCAGATCTCCACGACGCCCTGGTCGCGGACCATGACGACCTCGACCTTGCGGTCCTTGTCGATGCGCCAGAAGCCGGACTCGGTCTCCAGCGGCTTCACCTTGTTGCCGTCGGCGTCGAGGATCCAGGAGTGCGAGACGTACTCCAGGAAGTCCCGGCCGTCGTGGCTGAAGGTGACGGACTGGCCGAAATTGGCCTTCTCGGCGCCCGGGAAGTCGGTGACACCCGCGCCCTCCCAGGTACCGAGGAGGAACGCGAGGGGGACGAGGTCCGGGTTCAGGTCGGACGGGATCTCGATCATGAGGCTTCGATCAGTCTTTCGTTACGTCTGCGGCTGGGGCGCGGTTCAGCGCTGGCCCTGGTACAGCTTCTTCACGGCCAGAGCTGCGAAGGCGAGGACACCGACGCAGACCAGGACCAGCAGGGTTTCGAAGAAAGCCTCAAGCACGGGGTGCTCCTCGGATGAGCGTGTGGGCAGTAAAGGGCCGAACCCCAGCCTAATGGGTTCGGCCACGGCCTTCTCTGTGAGGTGCGCCCCGTCAGCCGAGCAGCTGGTTCTGGAGGACGACGGTCTGCTCGAAGGGGACGGCCTTCGCGGTGCCGGGACGGGACTGGACGACGAGGGCGAGGACGTCGCCCGCGAGCACGTACGCCTGGCGCAGCTGCTCCGCCCCGTACGGCTGGACCTCGTCGTACGGATAGCGGGAGACGCCCTCGACCTGGGCCTCGATCGGGAACGACTGGTCCAGCTCGGCGTAGTGGGCGCCGATGAGCGCGTGGTACGGCGTGCTGTAGCGGGTGACGTCCCGCGACTGCACCCGTTCGGCCAGGGCGTGCGTGTCGAACTGGAGCAGGAAGATCCGGCTCCGGGTGCCGTCGGGCATCACCCAGCCCCGGGCCGCGATGTGCCGCAGCCCGTTGTCGACGAGCGACTGGCCGAAAGCCGCCCGGTCCTCCTTCTCGTACTGCGCGAGGAAGACCGAGGTCGGCAGCCAGCCGTCGTCCCCCTTCAGCGCGGGGTCGGGCCTGGCGCCCTCGGGGGCGGGCAGGACGAGCGCGCGCAGATCGGCGTAGTGCGTCTGCGCGGTGTTCGAGGCCGCGAGCGGCCGGGGCGCGCCGGCGGGCAGCGGCGGCAGCGCGATCTCGGGATACCGCCACCGCCCGTCCGACTCGGTGGCGAGCCCCGGCACGTCGGTACGGGTGCGGTCCACGACGGCGTACGCGGTGCCGGCGCCGACGGAGAGGAAGGCGAGGACGGCGGCGGCCCAGCGAAGAACGGCACGGGCCCTGCGGGGGCGGGGGCGGGGGTCGGAACCGGGGTCGGTGCCGGGGTCGGTGCCAGGGTCGGTGCCGGGCTCGGCCTCAGGGGCCCGCGGGCCGGCTTCGGGGGGCTGCGCCCCGGGCTCGCTCACACCGACTCCCCGGGGGCGCCGATCCGGTCCAGCTGCTTGCTCAGCAGCAGCGCGGCGCCCCTGGCGTTCAGGGGCTTGGGGCCCTCCGCCACGGCGCTCACCAGGATCTCGCCCCGGTAGGCCGAACAGATCATCATGTCGAGCTTCTCGTCCTTCTCGTCGGGACCCAGAAAGCACCGGGCCTCCTTGTGCCCCTTGACCTCGGGGCCCTTGCGCAGGAAGTCCAGGGAGTCGAAGAACGCGTTCTGGAACGTGGCCAGCCCCCGAACGGCCCGGGTGTTCTCCATCCGCGAGAGCACGATCTCGACCGTGAACGCGGCGTCGGCGGCGGGCGCGGAGACGGGCGCGTCGTCGGTGCTGACGTAACTGCGCATCGCCATCCCCTTGACGCGCTCCTTGTCGATCACCTCCGCCATCCTGCGCCGCTGGGCGGACGGCAGGCCGCGCAGGGCGTCCTTGCGCAGCGCCACCGCCTGGGCGCCGGTCAGATCGGCGTCGGCGCCGAAGCCGTCGATGTCGGGCCCCCGGCTGTATCCGTCGGTGCCCAGCGGCACCAGCATCCGCGACAGCTCCGAGGCGGGAGCGCCGGACCCGGTGGCCGGGTCCTTCCGGTCGGCGCCGGCGGCCTCCGGGCCGCTCGACGGGAACGTCCAGTCCGGCGCGCCCGGCGCCCGGTCGGCCCGGTCCACCACGACGGCCGTGGCACCGACCCCGCCCGCGACCAGCGCGAACAGCGCCCCGCCCACCGCGAGCGCGACACCCCGCCGTCTTCCGCCGCTCCCGTTCACATCCGCTCCCACTGCCGCCGTGCCAGGTCCATGGCCTTCTGTGGAGCGATCGGCTCGTCACTGTCGAGCCACACCTCCATGTAGACGTTCCCGCGCCGCGCGAAGGCCTCCGCCCGGTGGCGGCCCCGGGAGTCCAGGTCGCCGCCGGTGTAGAGGCGGCCGTTGCCGGAGCCCGGGATCGCCGTGCTGTGGCCGCTGTCCCTGCCCGCCCACTTGTGCTGGTCGTCCAGAACCTCCTGTGAGGCGACCGCGCGCTCGTCGCGGAACTGGATCAGCCGGATCCGTACGTCGAGTCCCCCCTCGCGCCAGTCGGCCACGGCCGCGCGCCGGAACTCCTCGCTCAGCAGATTCGCGAAGGCCTGGGCCGGGCGGGTGAACTGCTGCGCGTACTCGGTCATGGACATCCAGCCGTCGTGCCCCTCCGGGCTCTCGATGTCCGATGCCCCGGCGGGCCGCTTCAGCAGCATGGTCCGCAGATCGCCGTCGGTCGCCGCCTTGCGGTCGCGCGCGGCGGAGAGCGGCGCGGGCGCCCTGCCCTTCGCCTGGGCGAGCACCGGTTGCGAGAGCGGCGGCAGCGGCGTCGGCGCGCCGCTCGCCTGCACCGCGTAGCCGGTGCAGAGCCCGGCCACCACGCCGAGCAGCGCGCCGCCCGCGATGAGCAGCGGTGTACGGCCGCGCCGGGGGCGCGGCTCGTGTGTCGTCTCCAAAGGGTCCCCCCACGAGACCTCGGTACGGGCCCGATCGCCCGTGCACAGAACTGACTCGCCGGTGACCGGAGGGGTTGTAGGGGCGCGCATTACAGTTCGGGTTATGGCCAAAAAGCTCGTACTGAAGGTGACCGCGGGGGCCGACGCCCCCGAGCGGTGTTCGCAGGCGTTCACCGTGGCGGCGGTCGCCGTCGCCAGTGGGATCGAGGTCTCGCTCTGGCTGACCGGCGAGTCGTCGTGGTTCGCGCTGCCGGGGCGGGCGGCCGAGTTCACGCTGCCGCACGCGGCCCCGCTGCCGGACCTGATCGACGGGATCCTGGCGGGCGGCGGCACGATCACGGTGTGCACGCAGTGCGCGGCCCGGCGGGACATCACCGAGGCGGACCTGATCGCGGGCGCCCGGATCGCCGGGGCGCAGGTCTTCGTCCAGGAGGCGATGGCGGAGGAGACGCAGGCGCTGGTCTATTAGGACGGACGGGTCTATGAGTACGGACGGCACGGGCGCGTACCGGCAGCCGTGGGCGGGCGGCCCGCCCCGGGCCCCGCGCCCCACGCCGGTCCGCTCAGTACTTCTTCTTGCCGTCCAGCTCGTCCCACCACTCGTCGGACTTCGGGTCCCCGGACGGGTCGTCCCACCAGCGGTCGTCCGGGCCGCGCCGGTTCGCCACCATCGCCGCGACCGGTGGGATCACCATGGCGACCACGCACATGGCGACCGCGGCCGGGACGGACCACAGCCGCACGAAGCCCCAGGCGGACACGAACAGGACCAGGCATCCGCCCATCATCCAGAAGTACTCGCGCCGGCGTCGGGCCAACATGAATCCAGCGTACGACCGTACCGGCCGGCCGGAAACGGCACGGAGGACCGCACCCGGTCCAGGTAAGCGTCCAACCCCCTGGGGTGCGGCCCTCCGGCCGGTACGTGCCCGTCGTCAGACGGCGATGGCGACCTCGGCGAGTCCGCCGGTCTCCGCCACGACCGTGCGGTCCGCGGTCGCGCCGGGCACCAGGGCCCGCACCGTCCACGTGCCCTCGGCCGCGTAGAAGCGGAACTGGCCCGTCGCCGAGGTCGGGACCTCGGCGGTGAACTCGCCGGTCGAGTCCAGCAGCCGGACGTAGCCGACCACGGGCTCGCCGTCCTTGGTCACCTGACCCTGGATGGTGGTCTCACCGGGCTTGATCGTCGAGGCGTCGGGGCCGCCTGCCTTCGCTCCACACATGGTTCTTCCTTACGGTCTGTGTTCTCGGGGGGCCGGGCTGTGCGGGGTTACTTGTTGGCGCCGAGCTCGATCGGCACACCGACGAGGGAGCCGTACTCGGTCCACGAGCCGTCGTAGTTCTTGACGTTCTCGACGCCGAGCAGCTCGTGCAGCACGAACCACGTCAGGGCCGAGCGCTCGCCGATGCGGCAGTACGCGATGGTGTCCTTGGCCAGGTCGACCTGCTCCGCCGCGTACAGCTCCTTCAGCGCGTCGTCCGACTTGAAGGTGCCGTCGTCGTTGGCGTTCTTCGACCACGGGATGTTGCGGGCGCTGGGCACGTGGCCCGGGCGCTGCGACTGCTCCTGCGGGAGGTGGGCCGGGGCGAGCAGCTTGCCGCTGAACTCGTCGGGCGAGCGCACGTCGACCAGGTTCTGCGCGCCGATCGCCGCCACCACGTCGTCACGGAAGGCGCGGATGGCGGTGTTCTGCGGCTTGGCCTGGTAGGAGGTGGCCGGGCGGGAGGGCACCTGCGAACCGTCGACCAGGTCGCGGGAGTCGAGCTCCCACTTCTTGCGACCGCCGTCGAGCAGCTTGACGCTGTCGTGGCCGTAGAGCTTGAAGTACCAGTAGGCGTACGAGGCGAACCAGTTGTTGTTGCCGCCGTAGAGGACGACGGTCGTGTCGTTCGCGATGCCCTTCGCCGACAGGAGCTTCTCGAAGCCCTCCTGGTCGATGAAGTCACGGCGGACCGGGTCCTGGAGGTCCTTGGTCCAGTCGATCCGGATCGCGTTCTTGATGTGGTTCTTCTCGTAGGCCGAGGTGTCTTCGTCGACCTCGACGATGGCGACCTTCGGGTCGTCGATGTGGGCCTCGACCCAGTCGGCGTCTACCAGGACGTCGCTGCGGCTCATGCGGGTTCTCCTCCGGGGCAGGTGCGGCGGGTGGTGCGGAGGTGCGGGGGTACGCCACGCGAGCGGGCGGGGCGTTGCCTCGGCACGGGGGTGGCCCTGAAGAAACGTTCAACGGGCCCGGGGAACACGGGAGTTGCCGTCTCTTCACAGAGAGGGACGGGTCCCGGTCAGACGTGGCGACAGAGCATGGCGGCGACGCGGCACAGGTCGACTGCCCGCCGCTTCGTGAGATCCGCCTGTCCCCGCGGTCGGAGGACGCTCGAATAGCTCTGCATGGGTCCGATCGTAGGGACGGACGGGCGGCCATGTCACCGGTGTGTCGCATTTTGAGACACGATCATCCGGATAGTGGGACGGAAGCCCTTCGGACCCGCTCCCCGGCGGTGCACGGACGCCTTCGCCACGGCGGGTATCTGCCTGCCGGACACCGCCGTCTCACCATCCGGGCCTCGGGGCCGCGCAGGCCGTGTCCTGGCGCGCCTCCGCCATGGGCGGGCCCAGCCCCCGTCCGGCCCGCGCCGGCCCTCGGCGGAAGTCAGCGCACCCGGGAATCAGCCCGCCAGCGCGACGTTCGTCCCGGTCCCGGAGAACCGCAGCCCGTCCTGCACCGCACTCACCTTGTCCAGCTTGATCCCCCGGGGCAGACCCTCGATCTTCAGGTCGTAGTCGAGGACCTTGCGCAGCTTCGCGTCGAAGCCGGGCACCGGCAGCTTGGGCAGCTCCGAGGACCGCACCCGCACGGTCGCGCCCCCGTCCGTCGTGACCGTGCTGTACTCGCTGACCGTCCGCCCCGCGAGCAGCACCTTCAGGCTGGCCGGGACCTGCACGCCCGCCCCTTCCAGCAGGTCCGCGAGCGGCCCGCTCACCTGCACCTGCCCCTTGGCCGCCCGCTCCGGCCCGGCGTAGCCGACCGTGGCGCCCTTGGGCGCGGACTTCGTCAGATCCGCGTACGAGATACGCGCCGAGCCGTCCGCCCGTACCGCCGTGGCGGAGGAGTAGCTGCTGTTGACCTTCACGTCGTGCAGCTTGGCGCGGACCTCGGTGACGTTGACCGAGTGGCCGTCGGCCGTCGCGGTGACCCCGCCCAGCTTCACGTCGACCTCGTCGAACTCCTTGCCCATCGCCTGGGTGAGGAAGGGGAAGCCGTTGATCGAGACGTCAGGGGTCTCCCGCAGCCCCTGACTGCTCTTTATCTTGTCGGCCACCTTCGACTCGACGACGTTCACCGCGATGCGGTCCGCGGCGACGAAGAGGCCGCCGAGAACCACCGCGACGATGAGCCAAATCCGGAGTGCGCGCATTGCGTACGAGTCCCCCCACGCTGGTCGTTGACCCTGCGAGCCTAACTCCCGGAATTACCCGATCACTCGACCGATCAGATACAGAGCGGGAACAGCCGCGGTCAGCGGCAGCGCCACGCCGGCCGTCATATGGACGAACCGCGACGGGTAGTCGTAGCTGGCCACCCGCAGTCCGATCAGCGCGCACACACCCGCCGCGAGGCCGAGCAGCGCGCCCGAGGCGCCCACGTCCGTCAGCCGGCCGACCACGATCCCCGCGCCCGCCGCCGCGAGCAGCGCGACCGCGACGGAGACCGGGGCGGGCAGCGGCAGCGCGCGGGCCGGGACGGCGACGGCCACCGCCACCGCGCCCACCGCCACCGCGTGCGGGATCGCCGCGAGGTAGCCGGCGGCCAGGATCGCGAGCGCCGCCGAGGCCACGGTCGCCATCAGGCCGTACATCCGCTCGTCCGGGTCGGCGTGGCTGCGCAGCTGGAGCACCAGCGTGAGCAGCACCCACACCCCGAGCGTGCCCAGGATCGCGGCGGGCGCGTGCTCGTCGCCGACGGCGAGCAGGGCCGCGTCCGCGACCAGGCCGCCGAGGAAGGCGAGGGCGATGCCCTGCCGGGCGGGCCACATCCCGTTGAGCCGGAACCAGCCCGCGGCCGTGACGGCCTGGAGCAGCACCAGCGGCACCACCAGCGCGTACTGCCCGACGCCGGACGCGGCGGCGAGGAGCGCGCCCAGGACGGCGGTGAGGGCCGCGGGGCGCATCCCCGGCGCGATGATCGGCGAGCGGCCCTCGGCGCGGGCCCGCTGGGCGTCCGTGATCCGGGTGTTGCCGACGGTGGTGGGCGAGCCGTAGCCGGGGCCGTCCTCGTCGCCCATGGGCGCGGCGGCCGGCTCAGGCTCGGGCGCCGGCGCCTCCGGGGGCAGCGGCACGGACCCCGTCCGCGGCGAGGGGTACGCGGTGTCGTCGGCGGCGGGCTGGGCGTACGCCTGCGCGTACTGCTGCTGCGCGGGCTGCTGCTGGGGCACGGGCTGCTGCTGCGCGTACTGCTGCCGGTCCGGCTGGGGCTGCGCCTGCTCCTGCGGCTGGACCAGGGGCTGGTACTGGGTGTCCCAGGTCTGGCCCTCCCACGTCTGCGTGTACCGCTGCTGCTCCTGGTACGAGGCGTCGTGCGGGAACTGCTGCTGCGCGGGCTGCTGATGCTGTTGCTGATGCTGCAAGGGCTGCCCGTACTGGTCGTACTGCTCGTACTGCTGCTCGTACTGCTGATACGCGTCGTACTGCTGCGGCTGCTGGGCCTGCTGAGACTGCTGCGGCTCCTGGTACTGCTGCGGCTGCTGCGGCTCGTGGTGCTGCTGGTACTGCTGGACCGGCTGCCCGTACTGGTCGAACCGCGGATAGGGCTCTTCGTACGGATGCGGGTACTGCTGATCGCTCATGACGTGGGGGTCACCCTCCTGCGAACGGCGGGAGCACCTCGACCGTGCCGCCCTCGGCAAGCCGTACGGTCTCATGCCCGCGGGTCCCGACGGGGTTCCCGTCGACCAGGAACGAACACCTCAGCAGCACACGGGTCAGCTCACCGGGGTGCCGCTCGCGCACTCCGTCCAGCGCCTCGGCCAGCGTGGCCGCCGCATACGGCTCCTCCGCGACACCCGCGGCGGACTTGGCCGCGGCCCAGAAGCGGATGGTTCCCGCTGCCATGGCGACCCTCCTTTCGTCGTCCCCCATGATGGGCTACGCCACCGACAGCCACTGCGCGATCCGGCGCAGCAGAGCCTCACCGGCCGCGTTCTCCGCGTGCCCCATGCCCTCCTCCAGCCACAACTGCGCGGGCCCGGCGGCGGCCAGCATCCTGGGGTGGTCGAGCGGGAAGTACGGGTCGCGGTCGCCGTGGACGATCAGCACTGGGGTCGGCGCGATCAGCGGGACCGCCTCGACCGGCGAGAGCGGCACCGGGTCCCACGGGCGGGAGTCGATCCGGGTGGCGAAGCCCAACCGTCCGACCAGGCGCCCGGCGGGCCGGGTCACCATCCAGTGCAGCCGCCGCATGGGGGCCGTCCCCCGGTAGTACCAACGGGCCGGCGCACTGACGGACACCACCGCGTCGGTCCGTGCCCCGATGAGCCCCTTGTGCGTCGCCGCGTGCCGCAGGACCACCGAGCCGCCCATGGAGAACCCGACGGTGACCACGCGCGCGTAGCCGAGTGATCTCGCCCACTCCACCGCCGCCGCCAGGTCGAGCACCTCGCGGTCGCCGACCGTGGAGCGCCCGCCGGAGCCGCCGTGGCCCCGGAACGAGAACGTGACCACGCCCGCGTACTGGGCGAACACCCCCGCCGCCCGCCGCACCGCGGGCCGGTCCACCGAGCCCGTGAAGCCGTGCGCCACCACGATCGCGGTGTCCGCCCCGCCCGCCGCGCAGGGGTCGTGGACGGCCTCCACCGACACCCCGTCCGAGGTGCGAAGAGTGGCGCGCCGCGGTCCCCTGGTGATCGAGGAAACATCCACAGTGTGAAATCGGCCCTCTGCCCCGGAACTCATGTGGGCTATTCTGCTGGGCAGAGGATCCGGGCAGCGCAGCCCCCGGGTCCTTTTGCGTTTCCTGATCGTTGTTACGAGCAGGTGAACAAAGGCTCTCAGGGCGCGGGAGCCTTGTGGATGCGCAGTGCCGTAAACGTCCTCGCAGGGACCGAGGAGGAACCGACGTCATGGGCGAGCAATCCGTGCACGAACCGAAGAAACCGACGACGACCCGGGCAGGTGGGGCGCGATGAGCTCGTTGCTGCTCCTGACCAACGCCCTCCAGCCGTCGACGGAGGTGCTCCCCGCGCTCGGCCTGCTCCTGCACAACGTGCGGGTGGCCCCCGCCGAGGGCCCGGCCCTGGTCGACACCCCCGGCGCCGACGTGATCCTCGTCGACGGCCGCCGCGACCTTCCACAGGTCCGCTCCCTCTGCCAGCTGCTGCGCTCCACCGGGCCCGGCTGTCCGCTGATCCTGGTGGTCACCGAGGGCGGCCTCGCCGCCGTCACCGCCGACTGGGGCATCGACGACGTGCTCCTGGACACCGCGGGCCCCGCCGAGGTCGAGGCGCGGCTGCGGCTGGCGATGGGCCGGCAGCAGATCACCTCCGACGACTCCCCCATGGAGATCCGCAACGGCGACCTCTCCGTGGACGAGGCGACGTACAGCGCGAAGCTCAAGGGCCGGGTCCTGGATCTGACCTTCAAGGAGTTCGAGCTCCTGAAGTACCTCGCCCAGCACCCCGGCCGGGTCTTCACGCGCGCGCAGCTGCTCCAGGAGGTCTGGGGCTACGACTACTTCGGCGGTACGCGGACGGTCGACGTCCACGTACGGCGGCTGCGGGCCAAGCTCGGCCCCGAGCACGAGTCACTGATCGGCACCGTCCGGAATGTCGGGTACCGGTTCGTCACCCCCGAGAAGGTCGAACGGGCGGCCGAAGAGGCCAAGGCGAAGGCGGCGGCGGAAGCCGGCGCCAAGTCGGCCGAGCGATCCGTGGCCTCCCCACCGGTCCCGGCCGCCACGGAGCCGGAGGAAGCCTCCGTACGCCCTGCCCAGAGGTAGGTCACCCCGCGTAGACTCCCGCTCGTGGCCAAGGTGACGCGGGATGATGTGGCGAGACTTGCGGGTACGTCGACCGCGGTCGTCAGCTATGTCATCAACAACGGACCGAGGCCGGTCGCCCCGGCCACGCGCGAGCGGGTACTCGCCGCGATCAAGGAGCTGGGCTACCGGCCCGACCGGGTTGCCCAGGCGATGGCCTCCCGGCGCACGGACCTCATAGGCATGATCGTCCCGGACGCGCGCCAGCCGTTCTTCGCGGAGATGGCGCACGCGGTGGAGCAGGCGGCGGCCGAGCGCGGGAAAATGGTCCTGGTCGGCAACTCCGACTATCTGGACGACCGCGAGGTCCACTATCTGCGGGCGTTCCTCGGGATGCGCGTCGCCGGTCTGATCCTGGTCAGCCAGGGTCCCAGCGAGCGCGCGGCGGCCGAGATCGACGCCTGGGACGCGCGTGTGGTGCTCCTCCACGAACGCCCGGAGGCGATCGACGACGTGGCCGTCGTCACCGACGACATCGGCGGCGCCCAGCTGGCCACCCGCCACCTCCTCGAACACGGTCACGCGTACGTGGCGTGCCTCGGCGGGGTCGAGTCGACCCCGGCGGTCGGCGACCCGGTGGCCGACCATGTGGAGGGCTGGCGGCGGGCGATGCTGGAGTCCGGGCGACCGACGGAGGGGCGGCTCTTCCAGGCGCCCTACAACCGGTACGACGCGTACCGGGTCGCCCTCGACCTCCTGTCCGGGCCGGACCGGCCCCCGGCGATCTTCTGCTCCACGGACGACCAGGCGATCGGTGTGCTCCGCGCGGCGCGCGAGCTGCGGATCGATGTGCCGGGGGAGCTGGCGGTGGCGGGCTTCGACGACGTGAAGGAGGCGGGTCTGACGGACCCGCCCCTCACCACGGTCGCCTCCGACCGCCCCGCGATGGCCCGCGCGGCGGTGGACCTGGTCCTGGACGACGGGCTCCGGGTGGCGGGCTCCCGCCGCGAACGCCTGAAGCAGTTCCCGTCCCGCTTGGTGATCCGCAAGTCCTGCGGCTGCGGCTAGCGCCGCTGTGGGGCGGCCTTCGTCTGCGGACCGTGGCTGGCTGCTCGCGCAGTTCCCCGCGCCCCTGAGGGGGCCCGGCGGATCCAGAGAACAGAGCCGAGCCACAGCCCCCTAGGGGCGCGGGGAACTGCGCGAGCAACCCGGCACGACCCGCAGACGAACACGTCTTTTCAGGGGCGCGGGGAACTGCGCGAGCAACCCACCACCACCCGCAGACGAACCCCGGGCCAGAACCTACGCGGGCTCGACCTCGACCTGGATCTCGACCTCGACCGGCGCGTCCAGCGGCAGCACCGCCACCCCCACCGCGCTACGGGCGTGCACACCCTTGTCACCCAGGACCGCACCCAGAAGCTCACTCGCCCCGTTGATCACGCCCGGCTGGCCCGTGAAGTCGCTCGCCGAGGCGACGAACCCCACGACCTTCACCACGCGCACGATCCGGTCGAGATCACCCACCACGGACTTCACCGCCGCGAGCGCGTTCAACGCGCACACCCGCGCCGCGTCCTTCGCCTCCTCGGCCGTGACCTCCGCCCCGACCTTGCCCGTCAGCGTCAGCCTGCCCTCGACCATCGGCAGCTGCCCGGCCGTGTACACGTACACACCGGACCGCACGGCCGGCTGGTACGCGGCCAGCGGCGGCACGACCTCCGGCAGCGTCAGGCCGAGCTCGGCGAGCTTCGCCTCCGCCACACCCGCAGCCGCACCCGCGCCGCTCATGCCTTCTCCCGCTTCAGGTAGGCCACCAGCTGCTCGGGGTTGTTCGGCCCGGGGACGACCTGGACCAGCTCCCAGCCGTCCTCGCCCCAGGTGTCCAGAATCTGCTTGGTCGCGTGCACGAGAAGGGGCACGGTCGCGTATTCCCACTTGGTCATGGGCCGACTGTATCCGCTGGCGAGGGCAGCCTCATGCGTAGGCCGCCCGGGGACTGGTTAGGCTCGACGACGTGAGCAGGCTCCAGGTCGTCAGCGGCAAGGGCGGTACCGGCAAGACCACGGTCGCCGCAGCCCTCGCGCTCGCCCTCGCGACAGAGGGCAAGCGCACGCTCCTCGTCGAGGTCGAGGGCAGACAGGGCATCGCGCAGCTCTTCGAGACGGAGGCCTTTCCGTACGAGGAGCGGAAGATCGCCGTGGCGCCCGGCGGCGGGGAGGTGCACGCGCTGGCGATCGACGCCGAACGGGCCCTGCTCGACTACCTCCAGATGTTCTACAAACTGGGCTCGGCCGGCCGCGCGCTCAAGAAGATCGGCGCCATCGACTTCGCCACCACCATCGCCCCGGGCGTCCGCGACGTCCTGCTGACCGGCAAGGCGTGCGAGGCCGTGAGGCGTAAGGACAAGCAGGGGCGGTACGCGTACGACCATGTGGTCATGGACGCACCGCCCACCGGGCGGATCACCCGCTTCCTCAACGTCAACGACGAGGTCGCCGGTCTCGCCAGGATCGGCCCGATACACAACCAGGCGCAGGCCGTGATGCGGGTGCTGAAGTCCCCCGAGACGGCCGTGCACCTGGTGACGCTCCTGGAGGAGATGCCGGTCCAGGAGACCGCCGACGGCATCGCCGAGCTGCGCGCCGCCGAGCTGCCGGTCGGCGCCGTCATCGTGAACATGGTCCGCCCGCACCTGCTGGACGAGGAGGCGGTCCGGGGCGTCACCGGCGACCGGCGCAAGGACGTCACCAAGGCGCTCACCCGGGCCGGCGTCACCGGCTCGGCCAAGCTGGTCACCCCGCTGCTCCAGGAGGCCGCGGAGCACGCCGAGCGGGTGGAGCTGGAGCGCGAACAGCGGGCGGTGGTCGCCGGGTTGGGAGTCCCGGCGTACGAACTGCCCCTGTTCGGTGAGGGAATGGACCTGGCCGGGCTCTACCGCCTGGCCGTACGACTGCGAGGGCTCGGGGTGGGGCAGTGACCATGGACGCGGCGGCGCCGCTCGGCATCGACCCCCTGCTCGACGACCGGAGGACGCGGATCGTGGTGTGCTGCGGTTCCGGCGGCGTCGGCAAGACGACCACGGCCGCGGCGCTCGGGCTGCGGGCCGCCGAGCGCGGTCGCAAGGTGGTCGTCCTGACCATCGACCCGGCGCGACGGCTCGCCCAGTCGATGGGCATCGACTCGCTGGACAACACCCCGCGCCGGGTGAAGGACGTCGAGGGCGACGGCGAGCTGCACGCCATGATGCTCGACATGAAGCGGACCTTCGACGAGATCGTCGAGGCGCACGCGGACCCCGAGCGCGCCCGGGCGATCCTCTCCAACCCGTTCTACCAGTCCCTGTCGGCCGGCTTCGCGGGCACGCAGGAGTACATGGCGATGGAGAAGCTGGGCCAGCTGCGGGCCCGCGACGAGTGGGACCTGATCGTCGTGGACACCCCGCCCTCACGCTCGGCGCTCGACTTCCTCGACGCGCCGAAGCGGCTGGGGTCGTTCCTGGACGGCAAGTTCATCCGGCTGCTCATGGCCCCCGCGAAGATGGGCGGCCGGGCCGGGATGAAGTTCCTCAACGTCGGCATGTCCATGATGACCGGCACGCTGGGCAAGCTCCTCGGCGGCCAGCTGCTGCGTGACGTACAGACGTTCGTGGCGGCGATGGACACGATGTTCGGCGGCTTCCGCACCCGCGCCGACGCCACCTACCGGCTGCTCCAGGCTCCCGGCACCGCGTTCCTCGTGGTCGCCGCGCCCGAGCGGGACGCACTGCGCGAGGCCGCGTACTTCGTGGAGCGCCTGGCGGCCGACTCGATGCCGCTCGCCGGTCTCGTACTGAACCGCGTGCACGGCAGCGGCGCGGCCCGGCTGTCGGCCGAACGGGCGCTCGCGGCGGCGGAACACCTGGAGGAGGGCGCCGGACACCTTGAGGAGAGCGCCGGGGAAAATCTTGCCGACGGCCGCATTGTCGATCAGGGGTACGGGAAGGCTGAGGATCGTGGCACCGGTGGTTCCTCTCCCGAAGCTCTCTCCCCCACCGGTCCCGAGGACGGCGTGTCGGTCGACCGGCTGACCGCCGGTCTGCTGCGTCTGCACGCCGAGCGGATGCGGGTGCTCGCGCGTGAACAGCGCACACGTGATCGCTTCACCGCGCTTCACCCCGAGGTTCCGGTGGCCGAAGTGGCCGCCCTGCCCGGCGACGTCCACGATCTCGCCGGGCTCCGGGCCATCGGGGAACGGCTCGCGGCCCAGGAAGAGGCGGCCGGAGCGCTCTGAGCACGGCCGACGCGTCTCCTCAGGTACGCGCCGGACGGATGCGGCCTATCCCACGGCCGCGTACGCCTCCTCCACGGCGCGCTCCACGGCGTGCCGGTAGGCGTACGCCTCGTCGTCGTCCACACCCACGGGCAGGATGCCCGTGCTGCGCTCGTACTCCGTACGCGCCGTCTCAAGAAGACGGCGCCAGGACGTGACGGTGGGGCGCCGGCGCAGCAGCGCGCGGCGTTCCCGTTCCGTCATACCGCCCCACACGCCGAATTCGACGCGGTTGTCCAGTGCGTCCGCGAGGCACTCGGTCCGCACCGGACATCCGGTGCACACCGCCTTCGCCCTGTTCTGAGCCGCACCCTGTACGAACAGTTCGTCCGGATCGGTAGTGCGGCAGGCTGCCTGCGCACTCCAGTCGGTTACCCAGCCCATGCCGGCGCCGTCCTCTCCCGAATCGAGGCTCCCCCACGGCGGCAGCGGCATATTCACCGCTGCCAGTTGAGGACGTTACGGAAGGTGGGCACAGCGCAACACCCCCTTCGGGCCCAATCTTGAATGGCCCGAACGGACTATGCGTACGCGGCAGATCACCCAACGGAGTGAGCGGGGGACAAACGTCAGAAACCCGATATAGGGGGACGTTTCAGTTGAGCCAGAACGGACGCCGGGTGACGCATGAGGCGTAATCGGGCGGCGAATCCGGGACAGCCGCCCTCCTGCGAGAGCCGAACAGCGGGATACAGCGGGTTGGAGCGGACTACATGCATCGACCGGCACCCGACGAATTTTTGCGAACACCGGCGGGTATCGACGCGGGTATCGACTTGGTGCGCGACCGCACTGCTGTGACAGTTGACAGCAGCTTAGGCCAGAGCATTGACCCGTGTCCGGCGAATCAGAACGTAGGCTGCCCCCATGGCAAAGAAGCGCTCGGGCGGTGGTCTGACCGGGACCCAGCAGGCCGCCAAGTTCGTCGGGGTGAGTGTGCTCTCCGGAGCGGTGCTCGCCGGCATCGCGCTGCCGGCGTTCGGCGCGCTGGGGCTCGCGGCCAAGGGCACGGTCGAGGGATTCGACGAGATCCCCGCCAATCTGAAGACCCCGCCGCTGAGTCAGCGCACCACGATCCTGGACAACAGAGGCGGCCAGATCGCCACGGTGTACTCGCGCGACCGCACGGTGGTCCCGCTGGCGGACATCTCGCCGTACATGCAGAAGGCGATCGTCGCGATCGAGGACGCGAGGTTCTACGAGCACGGCGCGGTCGACCTCAAGGGCGTACTGCGCGCCGTGAACAAGAACGCCACGTCCGGCGGGGTGGCCCAGGGCGCGTCCACGCTCACCCAGCAGTACGTGAAGAACGTCTTCGTGGAGGAGGCCGGCGACGACCCCGACAAGGTCGCCGAGGCCACCCAGCAGACGCTCGGCCGCAAGGTCAAGGAGCTGAAGTACGCGATCCAGGTCGAGGAGGAGCTCGGCAAGAAGAAGATCCTGGAGAACTACCTCAACATCACGTTCTTCGGGCAGCAGGCGTACGGCGTCGAGGCCGCCGCCAAGCGCTACTTCTCCAAGCCGGCCAAGGACCTGAAGCTGGAGGAGGCCGCCATGCTGGCGGGCATCGTCCAGTCCCCGAGCCGGTACGACCCGGTCAACGACGCCGCCGAGGCCAAGAAGCGCCGTGACGTGGTCCTCCAGCGGATGGCTGACAAGAAGGACGTCTCGCAGGCCGAGGCGGACCGCGCCAAGGCCGTGCCGATCCGGCTGAAGGTCTCCAAGCCGAAGAACGGCTGCATCACGGCCGTCAGCGGCGCGGGCTTCTTCTGCGACTACGTCCGCGAGGTCTTCCTCTCGGACCCGGTCTTCGGCAGGACCAAGGAGGAGCGGGCCAAGCTCTGGAACCAGGGCGGACTGACGGTCCGTACGACCCTGGACCCGCAGGCCCAGCAGTCCGCCCAGGCCTCCATCAAGGACCACGTCTACCAGTCCGACAAGGTCGCCACCGCCGTAACGCTGGTCCAGCCCGGCACCGGCAAGATCATGGCGATGGGCCAGTCGCGGCCGTACGGCTTCGGCAACCACGAGACGCAGATCAACTTCTCGGTCAACAAGCAGATGGGCGGCTCGAACTTCGGCTTCCCGGTCGGCTCGACCTTCAAGCCGTTCCTGGCCGCCGCGGCGATCGAGGGCGGCAAGCCGCCGACGCAGGAGTACCCGTCGCCGTACGAGATGGACTACCCGGAGACCGTCCAGACCTGCGGCGCCAAGCCGTGGGTGAACACCAGGCACGAGTCGCTGGAGAACGAGAACGAGTCCGAGCACGGGCCGTACTCGCTGAAGAAGGCGATGGAGAAGTCCGTCAACACGTACTTCGTGCAGATGCTCGGCGAGATCGGCATGTGCCCGGTGTCGCAGATGACGGACAAGCTGCATGTGGTGCAGGGCAGTGGCGCCAAGCTCCCGATGGTGCCGTCGGCCCTGACGCTGGGCTCCACCGGTATCTCGCCGTTGAACATGGCGAGCGCGTACGCGGCCTTCGCGTCCCGGGGCACCTACTGCACGCCGGTCGCCATCGAGTCGATCAAGAAGGCGGACGGCAAGGCGCTGCGGGTGCCGAAGTCCACGTGCAGCCAGGCGATGTCACAGAACACGGCCGACGCGATCAACACCCTGCTGCGCGGTGTGACGGACTCCGGTACGGGTGTGCTGGCGGGCCTGTCGGACCGCGACAACGCGGGCAAGACCGGTACCACCGACCAGCGCAAGAACGCCTGGTTCGTCGGCTACACGCCGAACATGTCGGGCGCGGTGTGGGTCGGCAGCCCGCTGCAGAACGTCGAGATGGAGAACATCACGATCGGCGGCGTCTACAAGGAGAAGGTGTACGGCGGTGAGGTCCCCGGCCCCATCTGGAAGGACGCCATGACCGGCGCCCTCTCCGGACTGCCGGCCCCCGAGTTCGTACGGGTGGACATCCCCGACCCGCAGCAGTCGAAGGAACCGCCGGCGGACCCGGACAGCGCCAAGGGCCAGACCCCCGGCAAGAACAAGGGCGGCAAGAAGCACCGCCCCGGCGGCGGCGACAACAAGCCGGGCGGCGGCGGAGGCGTGACGGTCCCGCCGAACCCGGGCATCTCGCTCCCGCCGGGAGTGATCGGCGGGGCGGGC
Organism: Streptomyces sp. NPDC031670; assembly: GCF_055580545.1. Taxonomy (NCBI): domain Bacteria; kingdom Bacillati; phylum Actinomycetota; class Actinomycetes; order Kitasatosporales; family Streptomycetaceae; genus Streptomyces; species Streptomyces sp. NPDC031670. The sequence goes on from NZ_JBVILC010000002.1 coordinate 258,163, forward strand.
GACACGATCGGGGGGAACTGGCCGTAGGGCCGGCGCGGGCGTGGGGGACTGGCCGTGGGCCGGTGCGGTGTGACCGTGCGGCAGGGCTGAACGCGAGGAGGGGGCACCCGGGATCCGGGCGCCCCCTCCTCGCTGCGGTCAGACATGCACAACCTCTGGCCTCTGCCCCGGGGCTAGCTCCCGGCCCCCGTTGCGGGTAGGTGACCCGGGACCAGCCCCCGGCCCCCCGTTGCGGGTAGGTGACCCGGGACCAGCCCCCGGCCCCCCGTTGCGGGTAGGTGACCCGGGACCAGCCCCCGGCCCCCCGTTGTGGGCAGATGCCCCTGGGCTAGCCCCCGGCTCCCCGTTGTGGGCAGATGCCCCTGGGCTAGCTCCCGGCTCCCCCCCTCGTTGTGGGCAGGCGTTCCGCAGGGCGGAACGGGTGGGCACAACGGCCCACGGTCCGCAGCCGACAACGGGGTTGCGGGGCGAAGCCCCGAGGGGGTTCGCAGGGCGCAGCCCAGCGAGGTGGTCCGGGCCTCAGCCCAGCGAGGTAGCCCAGGGGGCTCGCGGGGCGCAGCCCAGCGGGAGTCCGGGGCACGGCCGGCCCAACGGGGGCTCGCGGGTCAGCCCGCGAGGAGCCCCTTGACGGCCGCCGAGACCCGTCCACCATCGGCCACCCCCGCCACCTTCGGCTTCACGATCTTCATCACGGCCCCCATGGCCCGCGGCCCCTCCGCCCCCGCGGCCCTCGCCTCCGCCACAGCCTCGGCGACGATCGCGTTGAGCTCGTCGTCGGACAGCTGCTTGGGCAGGTACGCGTCGAGGATCTCGCCCTCGGCCCGCTCCTTGGCCGCCGACTCCGTACGGCCGCCCTGCTCGAACGCCTCGGCCGCCTCGCGCCGCTTCTTCGCCTCCTTGGCGATCACCTGCAGCACCTCGTCGTCGGAGAGCTCGCGGGCGCTCTTGCCCGCGACCTCCTCCTTGGCGATGGCGGTGAGGGTCAGTCGCAGCGTCGACGAGCGCAGCTCGTCGCGCGCCTTCATGGCGGTGGTGAGGTCGTCCTTGAGCGTGGCCTTGAGCGTGGTCATGCGCCCAGTGTGGCAGGTGGCCCGCCCGGGGCGCGTGCCAGTTTCACGCGGGGAGCGCGGCCCCCGGGCGCGCGCGGGCGCGGCCCGGGGCGTACGTACCTCCCTCCGCGCGTCTGCGACGATGGAGCGCATGCACGCGCGATACGGGATTCCCTTGAAGGCAACGGCGGCTCTCACGGCGATCGGCGCGGTCGGCGTCGCCTACGCGGCGGGCTTCGAAGCCCGCTCGTTCCGACTGCGACGGGTGACCGTCCCCGTACTGCCGAGCGGGATGAGGCCGCTGCGCGTGCTCCAGGTCTCGGACATCCACATGGTGAGCGGCCAGCGCAAGAAGCGGGCGTGGCTCCAGTCTCTGGCGGGGCTGCGCCCGGACTTCGTGGTGAACACCGGCGACAACCTGTCGGACACGGAGGGCGTGCCGGAGGTCCTGGACGCGCTGGGCCCGCTGATGGAGTTCCCCGGTGTGTACGTCTTCGGCTCGAACGACTACTACGGCCCCAAGCTGCGCAACCCCGCCCGCTATCTGCTGGAGAAGGTCCAGGGCAAGCACGGCCTGAACGGCAACCCGCCGGCGGTCGGGGTGGTCCACAACCCGTGGGAGGACCTGCGGGACGCGTTCGACACGGCGGGCTGGGTGGGCCTGAGCAACACGCGGGGCCGGCTGAAGCTGGAGGGTCTGGAGCTGGCGTTCACGGGCCTGGACGACCCGCACATCAAGCGCGACCGGTACGCGGAGGTGGCGGGCGGCCCGGAGAAGGACGCGGACCTCTCGATCGCGGTGGTCCACGCCCCCTACCTGCGCGCCCTGGACGCCTTCACGGCCGACGGCTACCCCCTGGTCCTGGCCGGCCACACCCACGGCGGCCAGCTGTGCGTCCCCTTCTACGGGGCCCTGGTCACCAACTGCGACCTGGACACGGACCGGGTGAAGGGCCTCTCCACCCACGAGTCCGGCGGCCACCGCTCCTACCTGCACGTCTCAGCGGGCTGCGGCACAAACCGCTACACCCCGGTCCGCTTCGCCTGCCCCCCGGAAGCCACGCTCCTCACGCTTACGCCTCGGGGCTGAGCGCGCAGGGGTACGGGGGGGCTGGGTCCGGGGGCTCGCGTACGGCGGGACCGCGTCCAACGGGGCCACCACACCGCGCTCACCCCGCCCCCCGAAACCGGATTTCGTCTCCAGCCGCCGGTGGGCTAAAGTAAACGACGTCGCCGCGACAACCGGTGACATCGGGGTGTAGCGCAGCTTGGCAGCGCGCTTCGTTCGGGACGAAGAGGTCGTGGGTTCAAATCCCGCCACCCCGACAGCTAAGTACAAGGCCAGAGGCCCTTTCCCTTCGGGGAGAGGGCCTCTGGCCATTGCTGCGTGTCTAACTCCGTGACTACCGCTTCGGAGGCACCGGGGTGCCGAAGATCCCGTTCATGGCGGTGGCCCCGGTTTGAATCGCTGGGCGGATCTGCTTCCGGTAGCCCGTCTCCTGCCACTGGTCACCAGCCGCGACACGCTGCCCGGCCGGCCCCGACGCTTCCGCTGGATCTTCAGCGCGTCGATAGCCCGGCCGGACAGCGCGAGCGCGCGACGGGATTTCCGGGTCTTCGTGGCGCCGGAGCGGCGGACAGGGCGGGACGTAGGACCTCCGGGCGGAGTCCTGGAGCTCAGCGGGGCGCCAGAGGAATGCGTCCGGCGCGAGGTCCACGAAGAGACCGGATGAAGGCCGAGGGCCAGCAGCTCAGCGGGGTCTACAAGAACATGGCTCGCGGAATCGTCGCCCTGGTCTTCCGGTATCGCCTCGAGGGTGGAAGCGAACAGCTTTCGGATGAGTCATCGCCCTCGATTCCCTGAGAGAGCACGGGCCCCGCGACCGCCCCATGACGGCCGCCGACTCGTCGAGACGAGCGGCTCAGGCTCGTAACCAGATGCGCCGATGCCGCGCCACGGCGTAGATCTGCTCCACTCGTTCCGGGGTGAGCTTCCCGTTGATCGGCCCGAGGGTCGCGACCTCTCGTTCTTGGTATATCCGAACGGTGCACTGCGTAGCGGCACGGTCCAGGGTGGCTACACCCACGAAGACGAGAACGGGCTCCACCGGCACTGCGAAGTCGCAGTACCTCTCCAACACCCTTTGCACGTATGCGGCTTCTGCCTTGCTCGCCGCCGCGTACGGCACGGGGCGCCCGCCGTTGACCCTGGCCATCTCGTCGCCGACCCAGACCGTGCCGCCGCCGTGGGACTTGGTGTTGATACTGAACACCCCACCAGGCCCGATCAACAGGTGGTCGATGTCCCCGCCATTGCTCTTGGGTACACCGTGCAGGACGCGCCACCCCTGGGCTGATAGGCGTTGGAGCTCTCGACCGACGCGACGCTCGCCGTCGAGTCCGGCGTACCAGGTATCCCATTCAGAGCGGCGTCCGCGCACCTTGGACCATGCGCGCTGGAGGCGAGAGGGCCCTCGGACGGAGAGAGGTTCCAACAAGCCGGCTCCGGGAGGATTTCTCCCCAGGTCGTCAGCAGCTGTCAACTCGGGAAGTTTGGCAGGGCGATTGCGGTGAGGTGGGGGGACCGGAGATGAGGAACGCCGCATCGGAGTCTGCATCGGCGTTGATCGGGGATTCGCCTTGGTGTCAGGAGGACTGGACCGCACCGTCGCCGACTCGCCCAGATGCCGCCGAAGCAGCGCCACGGCTTCGCGCCGGTACTTCTGAATCTTGATCGTGATGACCTTGGTCTGACGGTCCGCCCACGCGACGGTGGTGCCGTCAGGCAGGTTCACGTAGAGCCGATCCCTGCCGTGCCGCTTCCATGGCTTCACCGTGAGCTCACTCATTGGCCCCCCAACGTGGCTGCGGTTGCCCCTTCCGACATGGGACCAGCCGCCCATGCCCTCGGCAAGACCGCCCGAAGCGGCTTGCCCATCCACAGCCGCACTAGGACGTACGTCTACGGACCTCAGGGCAGCCGAGAGGGCTACCGAGCCCAGGTCAAGGCCCTTCCGAAGTTGCTTCGGGACGAAGAAATCGTGGGTTGAATTCCCGCCACCCGGACAGCTGAAATACCAGGTCAAGGGCCCGCTCCTCACTGACAATCAGGGCCTTGCTGCGTCTTCGGTGATCGTTCGGAGGGCCTGAGTAAAGGAGCAGGCAGGCACCAGCGCTATCGGGCGTCGCGCCTCTGCCACCGGAGAGGCACTGTGACTGCCGAAGGTTCGAGGCTGGGCGAGGAGTTGCCGCCCGCGCACGGTCCTTTCTCGCCCCCTCACTACGATCCCCCTCATGGACTGGCTGGAGCGGGCCGCCAAGCTCAGGCAGTGGAGTCGCGGTGGGGTGCGCGCGCCGCACAAGCCGTTGTTGCTGCTGTACGCGCTGGGGCGTTTTCAGGCCGATGCCGCGGACGAGTTGCCGTACAGCGCCGTGGAGGGGGATCTGAAGCGGTTGCTCGCGGAGTACGGTCCGCCGCGTGGGACCACGCCCGCCTACCCCTTTCACCATCTGGTCAGCGACGGGGTGTGGGAGGTGCGGACCCGGCGCGGTGTCGGCAGCCCTGGCACCGGGGTGCGGGACCTGCGCGCCCACGGGGCCACCGGGCGGCTTGCGCCGGAACTTCAGGCCGCGCTCCGGCGGGAGCCCTCGCTGCTCGGCCGCATGGCACGGGTCCTGCTCGATCTGCACTTTCCGGTGTCGCTGCACCAGGACCTCTGCGCCGCCGTGGGCCTGGAGTTGGAGCTGGCCGAAACCGGTGATCTGGGCGCGGCCGGGAGGCGGCAGCGGGACCGGCGGATGCGGGAGATGGTGCTGACCGCGTACGAATACCAGTGTGCCTTCTGTGGCTACGACGGCATGATCGGCGCCGCGCCCGTCGGGCTGGAGGCCGCGCATGTGCGCTGGTGGGCCTTCGACGGTCCGGACGACGTCGACAACGGGCTGTGCCTGTGCTCGCTGCACCACAAGCTCTTCGACAAGGGCGTCCTCGGCCTGGACGCCGGCCACCGCGTCCTGGTCTCGCAGCAGTTCATCGGCCGCAGCCGAGCCGCTCGCGAGAATGTCACCGCCCTCGCCGGCCGTCCGCTCACGGGACCGCAGCCCGGCGCACTGCCCGTCGCGGCGCGGCACCGCTCCTGGCACACCCGCCAGGTCTTCCGGGGCAGCCCGCGCCCCGGTCCGGGGGCGCCGGCCGGGGAACCTTCGCGCACGCCCGCCCGTTGAACTCTTCGCGACCCCCTACCGCACCGGCCGCGACGCCTCCACCTCGATCCCCTTCACCATCATCCGGTCGTCGTACGCCACCCGCACGAACTGTCCGTCCCGGAACGCGCTCAGGACTCGCTCGATCACGAACTGGCTTGGGTGTGGCAGGCGTACCTCGCGGCCGTTGACCCTCAGCGTCATCTCGGCCTCGGTTCCCGGGAACGCGGCGATCGGCGCCTGCACGGCGGTGGCGTACGCCACGGAGTACTCGGGGGCTGCTGGGACTTGGGGTGCGGGTGCGGGTTGTGGCGGCTGCGGCTCAGCGCCCGGCGGGTACTGCTGCTGGAGCAGTGACTGGAACGGCTGCTGTCGGCCCCATTGGTTCACCTGGTGCAGCTGGTGGAGCTGGTGGAGTTGGTGCAGCTGTTGCTGGATGTGGGGCCGGGCGTCCATCCCACCGCCGCCCATCCCACCGCCCATCCCACCGTCCATCCCTCCCTCCATCCCACCGCCCCCACCCCCGCCCACGCCATGGCCCGAACCGACGCCATGGGCCCCGCCCTGATCGAAGTCCTGTGACCCGTTCATCTCGGGTTCCCTTTCCTCCCGTTGGCGTCTCGTCCCCGCCGCCTCGCGCCCGCCAACCCCCTCACCTCTCCCCCGTCACCCTCACCCCCACCACCTCGTCGTCATCCGTGTACCGCACGCGTACGACATGGCGGGCGCCCGCGAACGCCGTGTGGACCGCGATGCGCACGTGCGGTTCGGGGTCGGTCAGGGTGCGCCAGGCACCGTTTACGTACAGGTGCAGCCGCGTGGGGCCGGTCCGTGGGTCGGGTAGCAGGTCGTCCCGGAAGCGTTCCGCCAGGCCCTCCGTGGTCCGGCGGGGTACCAGGTCGGCCACGATCGCCCGCAGGTCCGGGCGGGTGCCGATGTGCTGGGAGGACGGGCGGCCCGGCGCCTCCCGCTGGGGCGAGCCGGTGCGGCGCAGCAGCGCGCGCAGGGGCTCGGGCGCGAGGGGCGCGAGCCCCGCCGTGCGCAGCATCCCCTGGAGCGCGGCCAGTACGCCCGCGACCTGCGCCGCCGCCGGTGACGTACCGGAGAACGCGTCCGTGTACCAGGTGTCCTCCGACTGACCGCCCTGGAGTTCGCCCGGTCGGTTCCAGAAGCCGCCCGCCGTGGTGACCTCGTGGCCCCAGCCCTGGGCGTCCACGCGCGTACCGAAGTTGGAGAAGCCGAGGCGGGAGCGGTCCGGGCCGTGGTCGCGGCCGTGGGTGCCCGGGGGCGGGGCGCCCGCGCCGACCACGATCGCGCCGGAGGACGGGGCCGCCGGGTCGAACGGGTTGCGCCACCACCCCGGGAAGCCGTCCGGGCGCGACTCGTACAGCGCGTCGTCCAGGCTCTCCGCGCCGTTCCCGGCCGCCTCGACGACCACCACGCCGCGGGCCGTCGCGTACCGTACGGCCGCGAAGTCGTCGGGCCACCACTCCAGCGGGATATGTCCGCGCTGGTCGTCGTCGGTCGCGTAGCCGAAGCGCGGGCCGGGGCGGTGCAGCGGGATCACCAGGATGTCGCCCGCGCCGAGGCGGTCGGCGGCGCGGGTGACGGCCCGGGCCGTGCCGATGCCGTGGATCGACGCGACCGCGAGGACGGCCTCCGGGACGATGCCCAGCGTGCCGCTGCCGTCGCGGCTGCCGCCGAGCACCCCGAGCACGGCGGTGCCGTGGTTGCGCCAGGCCAGGTCCTCGACGGGGGTGCCCGCGACCATCCCGGCGAGTTTCGGGCCGAGGTCGCGGTGGCCGAGCTGCCATGCCGCCTCCACGTCGACGATGCTCACGCCCTCGCCCGAGCCGCCCGCCTGGAGCCACGCCCATGCCGCGTCCACGCCGCCGGGCGCGGGCCCCAGATAACCCTGGCGTCCGCTGAAGTCGGGGGTCGCGGCCCCCTCCTTCTCGCGCCGCCCTTCACCGGCGCGGTCGTCGGGACCTCCGTCGTTCTCCTCCCTCCCGCCGAACGGGCCCGTCGCCGGGAGCGCGCTCGGCTTCACATACGCCGTGTCGATTCCGGGGAGACCCGCCAGCCGGCAGGCGAGTTCCTCCAGGCGGTCCTCGCCGCCGCGGACCCGGTGGAAGAGCGTGAGGTCGGGTACGTCGACACCGTGCCGGGGGAGCAGCGCCAGCGCCTCCCGCACCCTGGCCTCACTGCCGAACAGCGGTTCAAGGGCCAGCTGCTGGTCCATCAGGAACATGTCCAGGGCCCGCGAACCCGGGGGCTCCCCGTCCGGCGCCGAGCCGCCCGCGGTGAGCTCGGGGAGCGCGACGACGATCAGCTCCCGCTCGACGGGGTGGTACGCGAAACCCGCACCCTCGGGCCCTGGGTCCTGCGCCCCGGCCGGACCGGCCGCCCCGAGCGAGTCGCCCATGGCTCGCCTCCCATCCGTCGCGTCTCGGTACGCGCTCCCCCGGGCGCCGCGGCCCTGCCGCCGGGAAGAACCCTGCTGCGGGGAGCGGGAGCTGTACAGGACGCAAACGCGACAAAGGGCGGGGAACGCCGGACGCGGCCGAATCCTTGGGGGTGGTATCGGACAACCCGCCTGATGCGTACGAGGGTCCCGGTCGGACCGTCCGCTTGGCTCGGGACGGTCGCGGTCTGCCTGGTCAGACCCCTTGTGGATACATTCACGTATCCGATACGTTCCCGTATCCAAGAGGAGGACCCCATGGCCCCAGCCGCCGCCCCGGAACACCCGCCCGCGTCTCCGCCCACCTCCCAGCCCGTCTCCCCGGCCGCCCCCAAGCGCGTCACCGGCCGCCGCGCCCGTACCCGGCGGCGGCTGCTCGACTCCGCGCTTGAGGTGTTCGCCGAGGAGGGGTTCGGCCGGTCCACCGTCGAGCAGGTCTGTGAGCGCGCCGGATACACCCGGGGCGCCTTCTACTCGAACTTCACCTCCCTCGACGAGCTGTTCCTCGCCATGTGGGAGGAGCGCTCGGAGCGGCTGCTCACAGATGTGCGGGGCGCCCTGGCCGAGGTGTCGGCTGCGGCGCCCGAGGACGCCGTGCGGGCCGCGCTGCGGGCCATCCCGGTCGACGACGCCTGGTACCGGGTCACTGCCGAGTTCACCGCGCACGCCCTGCGCAATCCCGCCCTGCGGCGGGTGATGGCCGCCCGGGAGCAGGCGATCCAGGACGCGGTGCTGCCCGTGGTCGTGGCCGCGCTCGGGCGCGCGGGACGCCGGGTGACCGATGAGGACGCGCTCGGTCAGGCGCTCGTCGCGGTCCACGACGGCACCGCCGTACAGGTCCTGCTCGACCCCGCGAGCGAGACCGTCCGCGCCCGCCGCGAGGCGCTCTTCCTGCACGTTCTGCACGCCTACAGCACCGAAAGCGCCGGAAACACCGCAAGCACCGAAAGCGCCGGAAACACCGGAAACACGGAGAGCACCCGAAGTACTGAGAGCTCCGAGAACACCGCCGCCCCGTAACCCCGCACCCCGTAACCCCTACCCCCAGGAGACCGCCGTGAGTGACGACGCCGATGTCATCGTCGTGGGAGCCGGCCTCGCCGGGCTCGTCGCCACGTACGAACTCGTCCGCGCGGGCCGCAAGGTGCTCGTCGTCGACCAGGAGAACGAGGCCAACCTCGGCGGCCAGGCCTTCTGGTCGCTGGGCGGACTGTTCTTCGTGGACAGTCCCGAGCAGCGCCGGATGGGCATCAAGGACTCGTACGATCTCGCCCTCGCCGACTGGATGGGCTCGGCGGCCTTCGACCGCGAGCGTGAGGACCACTGGCCGCGCCAGTGGGCCAAGGCGTACGTCAACTTCGCCGCCGGGGAGAAGCGGAGCTATCTGCACGGGCTCGGGCTGCGTCTGACGCCGACCGTCGGATGGGCCGAGCGCGGCACGGGTACGGCGGGCGGGCACGGCAACTCGGTGCCCCGCTTCCATCTGACGTGGGGTACCGGCCCCGAGGTCGTCCGGGTCTTCCGTGAACCGGTCCTGGAGGCCGCCGCGCGCGGGCGCGTCACCTTCAAGTACCGCCATCGCGTGGACGGGCTGGTCGTCGAGGGCGGGGCGGCGGTCGGGGTGCGCGGCGCCGTCCTGGTGCCGTCGTCGGAGCCCCGCGGAGTGGCCTCCTCCCGGGAGGCACACGGCGAGTTCGAGCTGCGCGCGCAGGCCGTCGTCGTCACCTCCGGGGGTATCGGCGGCGACCACGAACTGGTCCGCAGGAACTGGCCGGCCGAGCGGATGGGGCCCGCGCCGCGCTCGATGGTGACGGGTGTGCCCGCGTACGTCGACGGGCGGATGCTGGGGATCACCGAGGAGGCGGGCGGCTCGGTCGTCAACCGCGACCGGATGTGGCACTACACCGAGGGCCTGAAGAACTGGGACCCGGTCTGGCCCGGCCACGGCATCCGGATCCTCCCCGGGCCCTCCTCGCTGTGGCTGGACGCGACCGGGCGGCGGCTCCCCGCGCCGTTCTTCCCCGGCCACGACACCCTCGGCACGCTCAAGCACATCGTGGGGACCGGCCATGACCACACCTGGTTCGTGCTGACGCGTTCCATCGTGGAGAAGGAGTTCGCGCTCTCCGGCTCGGAGCAGAACCCCGACATCACCGGCAAGGACCTGAAGCTGGCCCTGTCGCGGGTGCGCAAGGGCGCCCCCGGCCCCGTGCAGGCCTTCCTCGACCACGGCGAGGACTTCGTCGTCCGCCGTACCCTGCGCGACCTCGTCGACGGCATGAACGCGATCTCACCCGGCCCCAAGCTCGAACTCGACCAGGTGCGACGGGAGATCCAGGCGCGCGACCGCGAGATCGACAACGCCTACGGCAAGGACTTCCAGGCCATGTCGGTGCGCAACGCGCGTGCGTATTGGCCGGACCGCCTCTCCCGGGTCGCCAAACCGCACCGGCTGCTCGACCCGGCGCACGGCCCGCTCATCGCCGTACGGCTGCATGTGCTGACGCGCAAGACGCTGGGCGGTCTGGAGACGACGTTGGAGTCCCAGGTCGTACGCCCGGACGGGACGCCGTTCGAGGGGCTGTACGCGGCCGGGGAGGTCGCCGGGTTCGGCGGGGGTGGGGTGCACGGCTACAACGCGCTGGAGGGGACGTTCCTCGGCGGCTGCATCTTCTCGGGCCGGGCGGCCGGACGGGCCCTGGCCCGCCGGCTGGCGTGACCCCACGGCCCCGTGGCCGCCGCGAACAGGTGCCTGCCGGCTACTCGTTGACGAGGACCGGGACGGCCAGGTGCCTGTGGGTCACTCGTTGACGAGGACCGGGACGGACAGGACCGCGCTCGCCGGGGTCCCCGTCAGGGCGGTCTTCGGGGCTGCGGTGAAGTCGATGCCGGCGCCCTCCGCGCGGGGCTTCGCGTGTCCGGCGGTGCCGTGGGCGGCCTCGCCCGCCTCGCCCTCCTCCGCGTACTGGAAGGAGCCGGTGCCGACCAGACGGCCGCGTTCGTCGTAGAACGCGGCACGCAGCTCCAGGGCGAGCACGTCGCTCACGTCGGAGGTGATGGTGAAGTGGCCGGTGACGGACGGCTTGCGCTCCGACAGCGCCAGCTTCGTGATCCGGACCCGGTCCGTGAACGGGCCCTGCTCCAGCTGTACTTCGCCCTTCGCGGGGGCCTTGGCGAGGGTCGTGGCGGGCGCGGGCGCGCCGCGCGGCGCGGGGAAGGTGACGGCCGGGGCCGCCGCCTGTTCGGCCCGGGCGGGCCGCTGCCCGGCGTCGGCCGTGTCGTCCCCGGAGCCCCCGCAGGCCGTGGTGAGGGCCAGGACGGTCAGGGCGAGAGCGGCCAGCCGGATCGAGCGGTTCACTGCGTACTCCTGAAGTGGCGGTGCGGGGCCGGGGGAGGGTGGTCCCCCGGCCCCTGGTGGGGCGGTGCTGGTGATCAACCGCCTATGTCGTGGCGGGCGTTGGGGTCAGGTTTCACGTGAAACAGCGGTGCGTCGTTTCACGTGAAACAGTGCGCCCTCAACCGTCCCGTCGGATCAGCCGCGCGGTGCCCGGCCGAACAGCGAGCCGTACATCTTGGTGTACAGCTCGGTGTTGATCTGGCTCGCCGCGAACTTCTCGGCGCCCGGCCCGTACGCGTAGATCGGCACATCGGCGCCGGTGTGGTTGCCGGAGAGGTAGGTCAGCCACAGGCTCGCCTCGGGGCTGCCGTCCTTGACGCCCGCCGGGTCGTCCGGCGTACGGAAGGTCGCCGGGGCGAAGTTCTTGGCGTCACCGGAGCCGGCGCCGTTGAGGATGCCGGACGAGCGGACCGGGTCCTTGGCACCCGACTTGTCACGCGACGGCGTGGAGTTGTTCGCCGGGTTGCCGGCGTCCGTGTTGGCCGGGGGCGCGACCGACTCGGCGTTGGTGTAGGTGCCCTTTTCGATGATGTTGAAGCCCGCGCACTCGTGGTCGGCGGTGACGACGACCAGCGTGTGTCCGTCCTTGCGGGCGAAGTCGTACGCGGCCTTGACCGCGTCGTCGAACGCCTTGACCTCGGCCAGCGTCTGGGCGGCGTCGTTGGCGTGCGAGCGCTTGTCGATCTGGGCGCCCTCGATCTGGAGGAAGAAGCCCTTCCTGGAGCGCCCGTTGAGCAGGTCGATCGACTTCTTCGCCATGTCGGCGAGGGTCGGCTCCTGCTTCTGCGGGGCGTCCGCCGGGAGACCGGCCTTGGCCTGCTCGACGGTGAGGTTGCCCCGGTTGAAGAGGCCGACGACCCTCTTGGCCTTGACCGCGTCGAGGTCGGCCTTGGTGGCGACCTTCTGGCTGGCGGCGCTCTGGGCGGGCAGGCTCGGGTCGCCGAAGCTGCCGAGCACCTGGTAGCCCTGGGCCTGAAGGGCCTTCTGGTCGTCCGGCTCGAAGCGGGCGAGACCGCCGCCGAGCACGACGTCGGCCGTGCCGTTGCGGGCGATCTGCTCGGCGACCGGAGTGATCAGCGTCTTGTCCTCGGGAGCCTTCTCGTACGAGCCGTCCGCGTTCTTCGGCAGACAGGCCGCGTCCGAGTACACCGGGCCCTGGCAGCCGCGCAGCAGCACATGGCTGAACTGGGCGCCCGGGGTCGCGTCGGTGATCTCGGCGGTCGAGACGTTGCCCGTGGCGAACCCGGCCTTCTTGGCCTGCTCCATCAGCGTCACTCGGCGCTTCTCGTACGCGTCCACGCCCAGCGCGGCGTTGTACGTCTTCACACCGGAGGACCAGGCGGTCGCGGAGCTGGCCGAGTCGGTGACCAGCGCGGGCTGGTCGGTGCCCTTCTCCACGGCGTACGTGGCGACCGCGCCGGTGTAGGGCAGGCGCTCCATGTTCAGCTTGCCCTGGGCACCGTAGTAGCGCTCGCGGCCGGCGGTGACATGAGTGCGGCCCATGCCGTCGCCGAGGAGGTAGATGACGTTGTGTATCTCCTGGCCGTGGCCCGGGAAAGGCCGGCCGCCGTGCTGCGGGGCGGAGTTGGCCGTGACGGCGCTGCCCGCCGCGACGGCGGAGGCCAGCGCCACCACCGTCAGTGCCTTGCGGCGCTTGTGTCCCATGGATCTCATGGCCGCGAAGCTATGAGCCGAAAATGAACGAGTTGTGAGGCGCGGGCGTACGGCGGACGAACGCCTGCGCCCTTCCACGGTGGCGTATCGGCCGATGCCACGACCGACGGCCTTCAGCGACGGCCCCAGCCCTGGCCCTGGCCCTGCGTCGTAGCGCCACGCCCCGCCCCCGTGCCCCTCCCTCACCCGTACGAGAGTCCCGAGCAGATGTCGGCGTCCGCCGAGCGGGCCTTCTGGGCGACCTCGGAGGGGACGGCGGCGGGGGCGTCGTCCGTGGGCGCGGTGTCCGTGGAGGCGGAGTCCGTGGATGCCTGCGCGTACGTCGAGCCGAGGATGACGGTGAGGCCAGCCGCGCGGGCCGGACGCAGCAGCGCGCCGGGGAAGCGCCGGGCGAGCGTGTCGGCGTGGGTGCGGTCGTCCGGTCCGTACTCGATGACGGTGTGGACGAAGTCCTGCGTGGCGGCGGTCGCGGTGCCGGTGACCCGGTAGCCGCCCGCCTTCAGGGAGTCGGCCGCGCGGGCGGCCAGGCCCGTGGTGGTGGTGCCGTTGTAGACGGCGACGGCCACTCCGGCGCCGGGCGGCGGGGCGCTCGGGCCGGGTGGGGCGGGCCGGTCCGGTTCCTGCTTGCCGCCCGCGTACTTGCCGTCGACCGTGCGGTCCGCCCGCAGGGCCGCGAAGAGCGCGTCGGCCTGCGGCCGGACCATCGCCACGCGCGCGCCCTCGTACCGCCAGGGCAGGGTGACGAACTTGGTGTTGTGCAGGTCGACGCTCTTCATCGACATCGCGAAGGAGATCAGTTTGTCGGCCGATCCCAGGCCCGGGTCGACGGTCAGGGAGCTGGTGGCGGCCTTGGCGAGCGGGAGCAGGGTGGTCGGGTTGAGGCCCTGCTGCTTGACCTTCTTCATGAGGGCGCCGATGAACGCCTGCTGGCGCTGGATGCGGCCGATGTCCGAGCCGTCGCCGATGCCGTGCCGGATGCGTACGTAGTCGAGGGCCTTCTGACCGGAGACCTCCTGGACGCCCTTGGTGAACAGCCGCTCCCCGCGCGCGTGGCGGTTGGGGTTGAGGTCGCCCTCGTAGATGTCCTTGGGCACACAGACCTGGACGCCGCCGACGGCCCGGGTCATCTTGGCGAAGCCCGCGAAGTCCACGACGACGGTGTGGTCGACGCGCAGCCCGGTCAGCTTCTCCACGGTGTTCTGGGTGCAGGCCGGGTTGCCCTGGGCGGTGGCGCCCACGGAGAACGCCGAGTTGAACATCACGTTGTGCTGCGTCCTGGTCCAGTCGCCGTTCGGCAGCTTGCAGGGCGGTACGTCGACGAGGGTGTCGCGGGGCAGGGAGACGGCCGTGGCGTGTTTGTGGTCGGCGTGGACGTGCATCAGGAAGGCGGTGTCCGAGCGGCCGATGTCACCACTGCCGTGGCCGTACTGGACGTTGTCGCCCGCGCGTGAGTCCGAGCCGATGACCAGCACGTTCTGGCCCTTGGCCGAGGCGGCGGGGCGCTCGCCCGAGATCCCGCCGTCGTCGAAGGTGCGGATGTCGCCGTTGAGCTGGAAGTAGACCCAGCCGAGCCCGGCCGCCGCGAGGACCAGCAGGGCCACGGGTACGGCCAGCACCAGGCGCAGCCTGCCGTGTCCGCGCCGCCCGGCCGGGGGCGCGCCGGGGGCGCCCCTCCGGCTCCCGCCGCGTGCCTGTCCCGCCTTGTGGCTGCCTGCCATCCGTACGCCCTGTCCGTGTCCGATTGGTTGTACAGTTGCGCAATGTAGCAAGTCTTGCTGAGAGTGTCGCCGAGAGTGGAAGGACGACGGGATGTTCCTGCGCAACGGACTGGAACCCTGGCATCTGCTGATCGTCGCCGTGGTGCTGATCCTGCTCTTCGGCTCCAAGAAACTGCCCGACACCGCGCGGGCGCTGGGCAAGTCGCTCCGGATCCTCAAGAGCGAGACGCGGGCGATGAAGGACGAGTCCGGCACCCCCCGGCCGGACGCAGCCCAGCCCAACACCCCCCGGCCGGACGTTCCTCAGCCGGACGCCTCGCACCTGTGACCGGCTCCCGGCCGGAGCCCCCGCACCCCTGAGCGCTCCCGGCCGGACGCCCCGCCCCCTCGCCGCCACCGGCACCCTTCGACATGCACACGCCCATAGTTGTCCACAGGCTGCGGACGGTGTGGGCGGGTTGTCGGCGTGGCGGCGCATGATGGGGTCCATGAACGAGATGCCGGAGTGGGAGAAGCGGTTCAGGGCGCCCAGGGTCGGGCTCCCCGACTGGGCGGAGGACGCCCCGGACCGCTCGCTGTTCGTGTCCAACGCGACGGGGACGTACGAGCTGTACGCATGGGACCGCGCGAGCGGCGCCCAGCGTCAGGCGACGGACCGGCCGAACGGGACGACGGACGGGGTGCTGAGCCCGGACGGCGAATGGATCTGGTGGTTCAACGACAAGGACGGCGACGAGTTCGGCGTATGGATGCGCCAGCCGTTCGGTGGGGGCCCCGACGAGCCCGCCGTGCCCGGTCTTGAGCCGTCCTATCCGGCGGGCCTCGCGCTCGGCCGGGACGGCACGGCGGTGGTCGGCCGCTGCACCGACGAGGACGGCACCACGGTCCACGTCGTCCGGCCCGGGACCGCTCCGGTCGAGATCTACCGGCACCGCGAGTCGGCGGGCGTCGGCGACCTCTCGTACGACGGCACGCTGATCGCCCTGGAGCACACCGAGCACGGCGACGCGATGCACTCGGCGCTGCGCGTGGTCCGGCTCGACGGCTCCACGGCGGCCGAGCTCGACGACAGCGAGGGCGGCACCGAGGAGCTCGGTCTTGAGGTGCTGGGCTTCGCGCCGCTGCCCGGCGACACCCGGCTGCTCGTCGCCCACCAGCGCCGGGGCCGCTGGGAGCCCATGGTGTGGGACGTGACGTCCGGCGAGGAGACCGACCTCGCGCTCGAACTGCCCGGTGACGTGGTGGCGGAGTGGTATCCGGACGGGTCGGGGCTGCTCGTCGTGCACAGCTTCGAAGCCCGCAGCGAGCTGTTCCGGTACGACCTGGCGGCGGCCGAGCTGATCGAGGTGGAGACCCCGGCCGGCTCGGTCTCGGGCGCCACGGCCCGGCCCGACGGGACCGTGGAGTACCTGTGGTCCTCGGCGGCCCGCCCGTCCGAGGTGCGGTCCACCACGGGCGCGGTCGTCCTCGACCCGCCGGGGATGAAGGCACCGGCCTCGGTTCCGGTGGAGGACGCGTGGGTGGAGGGGCCCGGGGGCCGTATCCACGCGCTGGTGCAGAAGCCGGCCGGGGCGGGCCCGTTCCCGACGGTCTTCGAGCTCCACGGCGGGCCGACCTGGCACGACAGCGACGCGTTCGCGGCGGGCCCGGCGGCCTGGGTCGACCATGGATACGCGGTGGTCCGCGTCAACTACCGGGGCTCCACCGGCTACGGCAGACAGTGGACGGACGCGCTCAAGCACCGGGTCGGGCTCATCGAGCTGGAGGACGTGGCGGCGGTCCGGGAGTGGGCGGTGTCGTCCGGCCTCGCCGACCCGTCGCGGCTCGTGCTGGCGGGCGCGTCCTGGGGCGGCTATCTGACCCTGCTCGGCCTCGGCACCCAGCCGGACGTATGGGCGCTCGGGATCGCGGTGGTGCCGGTCGCGGACTATGTGACGGCGTACCACGACGAGATGGAAGCCCTCAAGGCGATGGACCGCACGCTGCTCGGCGGTACGCCGGAGGAGGTGCCGGAGCGCTTCGAGGCGTCGTCGCCGCTGACGTATGTGGACGCGGTGAAGGCGCCCGTCTACATCTCGGCGGGCGTCAACGACCCGCGCTGCCCGATCCGCCAGGTCGAGAACTACGTGGACCGCCTGGCCGCGCGCGGCGCGGTGCACGAGGTGTACCGCTACGACGCGGGGCACGGTTCGCTGGTCGTGGAGGAGCGGATCAAGCAGGTACGGCTGGAGCTGGAGTTCGCGGGGAGGCATCTGGGGAGCTGACCCCGGCCCCGGGCACCGCGCACCCGGCCCCCGCACCTGCGGGCCCGCACACCCGGACCCCGCACGCGCGGACCCTGCGCCCCCGCACACGCCGGAGCCGCACACCCCCCAACCCGCGCACCCCGATCCCGCGCACCGCGACCCGCACACCACGGGCACCCCGCGGCCCCGGACCCCCGGGGGGTTCCGTACCGTGGTGGTGTGTACCGGTTCCTGCTGACGCCCCGCTGGTGGGGGATCAACGTCTTCGTCGTGCTGGCCATCCCCTTCTGCGTGTTCATGGGGTCCTGGCAGCTCGGCCGCTTCGAGGACCGCGTGCAGTCGCACAACGCGGCCGAGGAGCGGCCCGACCCCGCCGGGCAGCAGGCCGCGCCGCTGCGCGAGCTGCTGCCCGTCGACCAGAAGACCTCGGGCCGCACGGCGAGCGCGACCGGGCGGTACGGGGAGCAGTTCCTGGTGCCGGACCGGCAGGTGGACGGGCACGACGGGTCGTATGTGCTGACCCTGCTGCGTACCGAGGGCGGCAAGGCGCTGCCGGTGGTGCGCGGATGGCTGCCCGAGGGGCGCCCGGCGCCCGCGCCGCCCACCGGCGAGGTCACCGTCACCGGGGCGCTCCAGGCGTCCGAGACACCGGGGACGGACGGGGTGAACGCCTCGGGCGGGCTGCCCCGGGGGCAGCTCGGGATGATCAGCGCGGCGTCGCTGGTCAACCTGGTGCCGTACGAGGTCTACGACGCGTGGGTCACGCTGACGACGGCGGACCCGGGGATGACGGCGGTGCCGGCCGTGAAGCCGCCGAACACCGGGCTGGATCTGAAGGCGTTCCAGAACCTCGGGTACACCGGCGAGTGGTTCGTCTTCGCCGGGTTCGTGGTGTTCATGTGGTTCCGGCTGCTCCGGCGGGAGGCCGAGGCGGCGGAGGACGCCGAGCTGGGGCTGGCGCCCGAACCGAGCGGTACGGGCTGAGCCCTACAGGCTGAGTGGTACGAGCCAAGCGGTACGAGCCGAGCGGTACGGGCGGACCACAGGCGGCGGCGGCCCCACCCCCACCCCCGTCCCCTCAGGGCGTGGCCGGGGCCGGGGCCGCCAGGACTCCTGTGCGGTAGATCGTTCCGGCGCAGGCGTTGGGAATGGTCGCCTCGGCCGTCGGGGCGCCGGGCTCCGCCACGTGGGTCACCGCGACCTTGCCGTCCGCCGGAGTGGCCGGCGTCGCCGGGTCGACCGCGGCCAGTTGGGGCTGGGTGCCGGTCGTCGCCGTCACGGTGCCGGTGCCCGCGGTCGCCCCGCCGCCGCCCCCTCCGCCGGCCGTCGAAGGCGAGGGGTCGGGCGAGGGCTGCGGCTTGGGGCACGTCTCGGACGGCACCCAGGCGAACTTGATCTCGTAAGCGGCCGTCGGCTTGAGCACCAGGCCGGTGGCTTCGAGCGAGGGGTCGGGCAGCCCGGCCGCCGGGTCGCCGGTGGCGTGGTCGACGACGGTGATCCGGGAGGCGTCGGCCGCGCCGAGCGCCTGGAAGTCGACCCTGCCGGCCCCGCTGACCTGGCAGAGCTTCTTGGAGACATTGGCGACGCGGAACGTGCCGTACACCTTGCCGTCGGCGTCGGGCCTGCTGACGCGCGCGGACTTCACTCCGAGTTCGGTGGCGTCGCAGGCCGGTGAGTCGACCTCGACGGGCCCGCCGACGGGTGCGCTCGGGCCCCCCGCCGTGCCGCCGGCGGCGGTCGGGCCGGGCTCCTGGGACTTCACGGTGCCGCTCGGTGCCGGGGCGGGGGTGCTGCGGCCGGAGGGCCGGCCGGCCGCCCGCCCGCCGTCCTCCACGCCCGGCGCGGTGCCGGTGCCGCCCTGGGTCTGCCTGCCGTGCCCGGCGATGGCGGGCCGCTCCTCGGGCGTCCCGCCGGTGTTGGCGACGTGCAGAAAGGCGGGGATCGCGGTGCCGATGAGCAGTGCCGCGGCGACCGCGCCGACCACCGCCTGCCGCTTGCGCGCCTGCCGGGCGGGGACGGCCCGGCGCAGCTGGTCCAGGGCCCCGTCGGACGGCTCCAGGCCGTCCACCGCGCCGTGCAGCAGCCGGCGCAGCGCGTCCTCGTCGGGTGTGAGGCCAGGTGGGAAGGGGTCGTTCACAATGCCGTTTCCAGTCCGGTCGTCCCAAGGGCGGTCGGACCCGTATGTGCTCTCCCCGTGATGGCGGTCGCCGTGGTGCCCGTGTTCCCCCCGGGCCCCGGCCGCGCCGTCGGCGCCGAGGGCGCCAGGTGCGTAGTCGTCGCGGCGGTCGCGGTGGTCGCCGCGCTCCCCGCCGTCTCCCCGTCGGTCCTCCCTGTCCCCGAATCCCGCATTCCACTTGGCGCTCATACCGGTGCCTCCATGGCTATCCGGAGGGCCGCGATACCGCGCGAGCCGTATGCCTTCACCGAGCCCAGGGATATCCCCAGCGTCTCGGCGACCTGGGACTCGGTCATGTCCGCGAAGTACCGCAGCACGAGCACCTCGCGCTGGCGGCGCTGGAGGCCGCGCATGGCCTTGATCAGCGCGTCCCGCTCCAGCTGGTCGTACGCCCCCTCCTCGGCGCTCGCCATGTCGGGCATCGGCTTGGAGAGCAGCTTCAGCCCGAGGATGCGGCGGCGCAGGGCGGAGCGGGAGAGGTTGACGACGGTCTGGCGCAGATACGCGAGGGTCTTCTCGGGTTCACGCACGCGCGAACGGGCCGAGTGCACGCGGATGAAGGCCTCCTGGACGACGTCCTCGCAGGAGGCCGTGTCGTCGAGCAGCAGCGCGGCGAGCCCGAGCAGCGAGCGGTAGTGCGCGCGGTAGGTCTCGGTGAGATGGTCGACGGTGGTCCCTGCGGCCATGGTGTCGTCAGTGCCCTCGCGGGCCGACGTCGGCTGCGCGGGGACGCGGGTGGGGCGCGCGGTCGGCATGGGGGCGATCACCGGCATGCCGCCGGCAGGCCACGGCCGCCGGAGCGGACGGACCACTGCGCCGCGTACCGGAATCGCGGTGATATCGAGAACCTCTGCCACGCCAGTTGGACACGCTTCCCCCCGTCAGGGTTGTACGCGTACGACACCGTTTTTGACAGTGCGACAAATGCCCTCATGCGTACTCGCTCTTCCCCAATGCCCCGATATTTACGGCACCTTGATGGGCGACCGCATAGACGCTCCATGCCGGGCTGCCGGTTGCAGGGACACGGAAATGAATCGTGTAACAGGGCAACGGCGCAGTTCAAGTGGTACAGACCAGCGACTTGCTCACAGAGCGTTCACAGATCGTACAAACTCTGTGGCCTTCTCCGCCGGGAAATCGCTCGGGTGTTCAGCGGGGGAATTCGCCGGCCGCCAGCTCGGCGATCTGAGCGGCGTTCAAAGCCATGCCCTTGCGGAGGTTGTCTCCGCAGACGAAGAGATCGAGCGCGCACGGATCGTCGGGCGAGCGCCGGACCCGTCCCACCCAGGCGGGATCGGTGCCGACCGCGTCGGCGGGCGTGGGGAACTCCCCCGCGGCCGGGTCGTCCAGGAGCACCACGCCGGGCGCGGTCGCCAGGATCTCGTGGGCCCGCGCCACCTCGACCTCGTTCTCGAAGGTCGCGTGGACGGAGACGGAGTGGGTGGTGACCACCGGGACCCGGACACAGGTCGCGGCCACCGCGAGCCGCGGCAGGCCGAGCACCTTGCGGGTCTCCTCGCGCAGCCCCAGCTCCTCGCTGGACCAGCCGTCCCCGGCCGGGTCCCCGGACCAGGGCACCACGTTGAGCGCCACCGGCGCCGCGAACGGCCCGGTGTCCTCGCCCACGGCCCGGCGCACATCGCCGGGCGCGGTGCCCAGTTCCGTACCGGCGACGAGGGAGAGCTGTCCGCGCAGGGCCGCGACACCGGCCCGGCCGGCGCCGCTGACCGCCTGGTACGTGGAGACGACCAGCCCGCTCAGGCCGTACTCGGCGTGCAGCGCGCCCACCGCCACGATCAGCGCGAGGGTGACGCAGTGCGGGGAGGCCACGATCCCGCGCGGACGCAGCCGTACGGCATGGGGGTTGACCTCGGGCACCACCAGCGGCACGTCCGGGTCCAGCCGGAAGGCGGCCGAGGTGTCGACGACCACGGCGCCCTTGGCCGCGGCGACCGGCGCCCACTGGGCGGCGACCTGCTCGGGCACCAGGAAGAGGGCGACGTCGACGCCGTCGAGCGCCTCCTCGTCCAACGCGAGGACCTCGCACTCCTCGCCGCGCACCGCGAGCTTGCGGCCCGCCGAGCGCGCGGAGGCGACCAGCCTGATCTCGCCCCAGACGTCCGCGCGCTGGGACAGGATCCGGAGCAGCACCGCGCCGGCGCTCCCGGTCGCACCGACGACCGCGAGCGCCGGCTTGCGGGTCATCGTCCGGTGCCCCCGTAGACCACCGCTTCGTCGGAGTCGGAGTCGAGGCCGAAGGCGGTGTGCACGGCGCGGACGGCCTCGTTGACGTCGTCCGCGCGGGTGACCACCGAGATACGGATCTCGGAGGTCGAGATGAGCTCGATGTTGACCCCGGCGTCGCTGAGCGCCTCGAAGAACCCGGCCGTGACACCCGGGTTGGTCTTCATCCCGGCGCCGACCAGCGAGATCTTGGCGATCTGGTCGTCGTAGCGCAGCGACTCGAAGCCGATGGTCGCCTTGGCCCGCTCCAGGGCGTCGATGGCCTTGCGGCCCTCGGACTTGGGGAGCGTGAACGAGATGTCGGTCAGCCCGGTCGAGGCGGCCGACACGTTCTGCACGACCATGTCGATGTTGATCTCGGCGTTGGCGATGGTCCGGAAGATGGCCGCGGCCTCGCCCGGCTTGTCGGGGACCCCGACGACCGTGATCTTCGCCTCGGAGACGTCGTGGGCGACTCCGGAGATGATGGCGTGCTCCACCTGCTGACCTTCCGCCCGGGTACGTGGTTCGTTGCTGACCCAGGTGCCCTGAAGTCCGCTGAAGGACGAGCGCACATGGATCGGGATGTTGTATCGGCGTGCGTACTCGACGCAGCGGTGCAGCAGCACCTTGGAGCCGGACGCGGCCAGCTCCAGCATGTCCTCGAAGGAGATCCAGTCGATCTTCCGGGCCTTCTTGACCACCCGCGGGTCGGCGGTGAACACCCCGTCGACGTCGGTGTAGATCTCGCAGACCTCGGCGTCGAGCGCCGCCGCGAGGGCGACCGCCGTGGTGTCGGAACCGCCGCGGCCGAGCGTGGTGATGTCCTTCTTGTCCTGGGACACGCCCTGGAACCCGGCCACGATCGCGATGTTGCCCTCGTCGAGGGCGGTGCGGATGCGGCCCGGCGTGACGTCGATGATCCGCGCCTTGTTGTGGACCGAGTCCGTGATGACGCCGGCCTGGCTGCCCGTGAACGACTGGGCGTTGTGGCCCAGGTTTTTGATCGCCATGGCCAGCAGGGCCATGGAGATCCGCTCTCCGGCGGTCAGCAGCATGTCGAACTCACGGCCGGTAGGCATCGGGGATACCTGCTCGGCGAGATCGATCAACTCGTCCGTCGTGTCGCCCATCGCGGAAACCACGACAACGACCTGGTGGCCGTTCTTCTTGGCTTCCACGATCCGCTTGGCGACGCGCTTGATGCCCTCGGCATCCGCAACGGAGGAGCCTCCGTACTTCTGCACGACAAGGCCCACGTGCGCTCCTCGCTCAGTCCATTACTGCGGTCGGCTCAGTCTAACGAGCGGGCCGGATCCGCCCGGGAGGTGCCACATCGTGAGATGTCCCGCTCGCGATGCGGCGAGTCCCGGGAGGGGGGGTCGGATCCGGTCCGCTCGTGAAGGCGCACCTGCCCCTCCACCTCGCGGATACGCACGGTGTGGGACGGCTCACAGACCGCGGGCTACTTGACCGTACGCAGACCCAGCGGGCCCGCGATCTCCTCGGCCATCACCCGGCCCGCCGCGTCCGCGAGCGACTCCTCGGACAGGTCCTCGTCCGTGTCCAGGCCGTCCAGCTCCTCCAGGGGCTGGTTGAGGCGGACATGGGCGACCAGGGACTGAAGGGCGCGCAGGGTGGCGGAGGCGGTGGAGCCCCAGTTGGAGAAGTAGGAGAACTGCCACCACCACAGGGCCTCGCTGACCCGGCCCGCGCGGTAGTGGGCGAGGCCGTGGCGCAGGTCGGTGACGACATCGGCCAGGTCGTCGGAGATCCGGCAGGGGACGGGCGCCTTGCGCGGCTCGTACGGGTCGAAGACCTCCGAGTACACGTCGATCGGCTCCAGCAGGGCGGCGAACCGCTCGCGCAGGTCGTCGACGTCCGGCTCGGGGCCGAGGTCCGGCTCGTACCGCTCGTCCGGGACGATGTCCTCGTGCGCGCCGAGGCGGCCCCCGGCGAGCAGCAACTGGGAGACTTCCAGGAGCAGGAACGGCACGGCGCTGTCCGGCTCGTCGCCCTTGGCCACCTCGGTGACCGCGACGATGAAGGACTCGACCTGGTCGGCGATCTGGACCGCGAAGGAGTCCGGATCCTGGTTGACCGCGTGCAGCGTTGCGTCAGACATCGAGAAGTCGCCTTCCTTCAAAGGCCCGCCCGAGCGTGACCTCGTCCGCGTACTCAAGGTCTCCCCCGACGGGGAGTCCGCTGGCCAGCCGGGTGACCCGCAGGCCCATCGGCTTGATCATGCGGGCGAGGTACGTCGCCGTGGCCTCGCCCTCCAGGTTCGGGTCGGTGGCCAGGATCAGCTCGGTGACCGTGCCGTCGGCGAGCCGGGCGAGCAGCTCGCGGATGCGCAGATCGTCCGGGCCGACCCCCTCGATGGGGCTGATGGCTCCGCCGAGCACGTGGTAGCGGCCCCGGAACTCACGGGTCCGCTCGATCGCCACGACGTCCTTGGGCTCCTCCACCACGCAGATGACGGCCTGGTCGCGGCGCGGGTCGCGGCAGATGTTGCACCGCTCCTCCTGCGCCACGTTGCCGCACACCGCGCAGAACCGGACCTTGTCCTTCACTTCGAGCAGGGCGTGCGCGAGGCGGCGCACATCGGTGGGCTCGGTCTGGAGGATGTGGAAGGCGATCCGCTGCGCGCTCTTGGGACCGACGCCGGGCAGCCTGCCCAATTCGTCGATGAGGTCCTGGACCACGCCTTCGTACAACGGACTGCCTCTCGTGGGTCTTCCGGGTGCTTACGGTAGTTGGTGGGCGGGCGCCGCAGAAGGGCGGACCCGCGTTGTTCACCACTGTTCACATGGGCGGTACGGACGGCCGGGGCGCGCCCCGGCTCAGAAGGGCAGGCCCGGCATGCCGCCGAGGCCCTGCGCCAGCGGGCCGAGCTTCTGCTGCTGGAGCTGCTGGGCGTTCTCGTTGGCCGCGCGGACGGCCGCGACGATCAGGTCGGCGAGGCCTTCGGTGTCCTGCGGATCGACTGCCTTGGGGTCGATGACGAGGCCGCGCAGCTCGCCGGAGCCGGTCACGGTCGCCTTCACGAGACCGCCGCCGGCCTGGCCGTCGACCTCGGTCGCGGCGAGCTCCTCCTGCGCGCGGGCGAGGTCCTGCTGCATCTGCTGCGCCTGCTGGAGCAGCTGCTGCATGTTGGGCTGGCCACCACCAGGGATCACGGTGCACTCCGTCTTCGCGTCGACTACTGCTGTCTGCTCGGTGCCGGAAGGGTCCGGCACCGCCGGAAGGGTCCGGCATTCCGAGCCTACGTGGTCTCCCCGCGCCCTGCTCCGCAACTCTTTCGAGTGACTCGACGGAGGTTCTCCGACCTGATCAAGACCCACTTACGGGGTGAAATCCCGGGATATCGGCCCTGGCTCCCACCATTCGGCGGTAGGAAGGGCCGTCACGTCTCGGGAAAGGCCGAAAGACGTAACTGTACGTTACGTCACCGTCACTGTCGCCGTCCGTCTGCGGTGACGTGGGATGTCGATACGCACCGCGGAGGGAGCGCCGGGTGAGCCAGCCGGAGATGCAGCCCGAGGGGCCCCCGGGACCGCCCCGGGACGAGCGCGACCTGACCGGACGCCCGTTCCCGCTCGGCGACTGGGGCGAACCCGCGGAACGGCTGGACGAGCTGTACCGGTGGGTCGAGGCGGGGGCGCTGCGCACGGCGGAGTGGTACCTGGCGGACCGGCTGTGGAAGCGGCGCGGGGCGCGGGTGCTGCGGGTGTGCACGGCGGGAGGCGCGATCGCGGGGGCCGCGCTGCCGCTGCTCGATGTGACGGGGGCGCTGTCGGGCGCCGCCGGCTGGGGCTATGTCTTCCTCCTGCTCGGCGCGGCCTGCCTGGCCTGCGACCGCTACTTCGGGCTGACCTCCGGGTGGATGCGGGACGTGGCGACGGCGCAGGCGGTGCAGCGGAGGCTGCAGGGTCTCCAGTTCGACTGGGCGTCGGAGAGCGTGCGGGAGGTGCTGGGGCCTACGGAGGGGACGGCGGGGGAGGCCGCGGAGCGGTGCCTGTCGGTGCTGCGGCGGTTCTCGGAGGACGTGACGGAGTTGGTGCGGTCGGAGACGGCGGACTGGATGGTGGAGTTCCGGTCCGGGCCGGCGCCGCTGGTGACGCAGTCCCTGGCGTCGTCGTCGCCCCGGCCGGACGTGGTGCCGGGGCCCGGGCGGTTCCCGCTTCCGCCGGGGACCCGGCCGAATATGCCGCGGCAGCGTCCGCCGGAGTCGCCGCGGTAGCGGTTACCCGGGGGGTGGGGGGGTGAGGTGGGGTGGGCTGCCGCGGGTGCCTGCCCCCGGGCCCCCTTCTTTGTTCTTTTGTCAGCGGCTCCGGTGGTGGGCTGGTCGCGCAGTTCCCCGCGCCCCTGGGGGGTACGGGCCCGGGCAACTCCAAGCCCTCGGGCGGTGGGGCGATATCCGGGGCCAGGCACCTCCAGCCCCTCCGGCGTTTGAGGAGCGGGGGCCGGGGCGGAGCCCCGGGCGGGGTGCAGGGGCCGCAGGCCCCGCCGGGGGGCGGGCGCGGAGCCCCGGGTGGGGTGCAGGGGCCGCGGGCCCCGCCTGGGGGGTCGGGGGCGGAGCCCCCGGGAAGACCGTTCCCGCCCCCACCCCCGGAGGGTTCAGGGAAGGGGCGGGGTGGGGGGACTCAGCGGCGCGGCAACAGCGTCCTCGCCAAGCGGCGCGTCAGCGGGGCGCGCGGCTTCGGCGTCGCCGCCACCGGCGCGGGCCCGGGCTCGGGCTCGGGCCGCGGGGTCACGGCCGCGTGCCGGGATCGCGGGTGCTCCGGCGCCACCGCCTTCTTGCCGGAGATCCGGATCAGCGGCGCCCCCGCCACCTCCTCCACCCCGTGCCACAGGTCGGGACGCGACCCCAGCCACGCGAGCAGCTCGGACCGCACCGGCTCCGGATCCGACCACGTGCCGTAGAACTTCGTGCCCGTGATGCACACCGGCCGCAGCCCGTGCGTCGCCACCGCGCCCCACACCGCCGCCGCCACCCCGGGGCAGTGCTCCGCCCGGAAGTCGTCGAACGCCACGATCCCGTCCGGCGCGATCAGCTCCCGCGCCGCCTCGATGTCCCCGTACACGTGCTCGTACAGATGCGAGGCGTCCACGTGGACGAAGCGGCAACTGCCGGGCCGTACCCGCGAGGTGATCACCGATGTGGGGGCCTGGACCACCACCGGCAGCTCGTCGTGGAAGGCGAGGTAGTTCGCCTCGAAGGCCCGCCGCGTCAGGGTCGCGTACGAGCGGTCCATCTCCTCGCTGTTGGGGTCGTCCGGCGCGGGCGAGTCGAACAGGTCGCAGACCGTGAACGTCTCGCCCGCCCGCAGGTACGACCCGAGGAAGATCGCGCTCTTGCCCAGGTACGCGCCGAGTTCCAGCAGGTCACCACGGAGTTCCTGGCGCTCCTGGCGGGCCAGGAACCAGTCGAAGAGCAGTTGGTCGGCGGGCCAGAACCACCCCTTGACGTCGGAGAAGCGGGCCGGAGCGGCGCTCGGGGCGCTCGTCGTTTGTGCCATGGACCCGGTCCTACTCCCGCCCGATGGCGCGGAGTTTACGGCGAGGGGTGGGGCGGGTGGTGCCCCGGCGACATCCCCCCGCCGACCGGGCCCTAGCTGAAGATGATCATGGAGCCCTGCGCCAGCGACCGCGTCGCCGCCGCGTGCAGCCCCAGCCACACATGCCGCTCCCGGGCGAAGGGGCTCTCGTCGTACGGAATCGGCCCGGCCGGCTCCTCCAGCGAGGTCGGGCGGTCCGGCGGGGCGGGCGCCATCGGCGGGTTCACCGGGTCTATGCCGATCGCGGGGGCCACGAACTCCAGCTCCCGCAGCAGCCCGTGGGTGGAGCCCAGCGGGCCGCCCCCGGCCAGCAGCTCCTCGTTGGCGAGCGGGGTGCGGAAGTCCACCGGCACATACGCGCCCGCGTGGTCGTAGTGCCAGACCAGATGGGACTGCTGGGCCGTCGTCTCGAACATCTCCAGGAGCTGTTCGTAGTCGCCGCCGAGCTCGTCCACCGGCGTCACCGCGAGGCGGCAGAGCTGGAGGAGGTAGGCGCGGCGCAGGAAGTGCAGCGCGTCGTAGTCGAAGCCCGCGACCGGGGCGACATCGCCCGAGAGGCCGGGCATGTACGCGAAGACGGGCACGGGCGGCAGCCCTGCCTCACCGAGCGCCTTGTCGTACGAGGCGATCTCCTCGGCGAACGGGTTGTCGGGGCTGTGGCACAGCACGTCGACGAGGGGGACCAGCCACAAGTCACAGGCCACGGGGCTCCTTACGAGGTCGCGATGGTCGGGACAGCGTAGTCCGCCGAGCACGCTCCGCGAAGCTCGCCCGTCAACTCCCGTGCGGAGTACGCGTCAACGCGCCGCCCGGGCATCGACTCAGCAGTCCCACACGCCTCAGAAGACCCGTGGGGACGCATACCCATGGCGGCGGGAGCTCAACGGCCCACGTCCCAGATCCATACCCCGTCCACCCGGCGGCCCTCCCTGCCGAGCAGCCGTGACACCGTCGTGTACAGCGCCTCCTCGTTGTCCTGCGGCGGCAGGACGACGAGCCCGGCCCTCCAGTACGCCAGGTCCGTCCGCGCCCGGGCGCGCCAGCCCTCGTCGATGTCGGGGATCGCGGCGCCGTAGCGCACATCGCGCAGCAGATTGGAGGTCCAGCGCGGCGAGGCGCCGTAGATGCCGATCCGGTCCGGGCCCCAGGGGCCGTTGAAGTAGCCGCCGGGCAGCGGGAAGCCGAGGCCCGCGCGGACCTGCCAGTGCAGGGCGTCGGCGGCGGCCGGGTCCGGCAGCGGCACGGTCACCACGGACTCGCCGGGCTCCAGATACGTCCGCCACAGCCCGTCGGCGAAGAACGACGGCACCGGAGTCCGCTCGGTCACCGGGAAGGGGGTCGGGACGATCGGCAGCAGCGCTGCCGCCACCGCCGCGAGGCCCACCAGGCGGTTCACCCGGCCGGCCGTGGCCAGCCGTCCGGCCGCGAGCGCGACCAGCGCGCCGAGCGCCGGGGCGCAGATCATCCCGACCCGGCCCTCGATGACCGACTCGAAGAGCGGCCGGTGGGCGAGGGCGCGCCAGGGGCCGGGCAGCACCACGTCCGTGTGGGGGAGGCGGATCTTCTGGCCGAGCGAGAGCAGCGCGGCGGCGACCGCGGTGAGCGCGAGCGCCTTGACCAGGGCGTGCCGCCACAGCCGTACCGTGATGGCGAGGGCCAGGGCGATCAGCGGCCAGCCGTAGAAGGCGTTCTGCTCGGTCCGGTTGAGCGCCAGCCTGTCCGCCGTGGCCTCGTCGCCGAGCAGCGCCCGTCCGGAGAACTTCCAGAAGGACAGCGGGCTGTTGCCCGCCGCGTCGCCGTGCAGCACCGAGTGGTAGCTCTGCTCGCCGAAGAACTGCCGGGTCAGCGGGTAGGCGACCAATGCCAGACAGACCAGGGCGGCCACCCCCAGGCCCTTGGCGAGGGCGGGTCCGGCCTGTCCGATCACCTCGCGACGGGCCAGCGCGTACGACAGGGCGAAGAGCAGCATGCCGAGCGAGGCGAGCAGCAGCACCTCCTCGCCGAGGAAGATCTGGTACGCGCCGAAGAGCCCGAGCAGCACACCGTCGCGGCGCACGTCCGCGGCCGGTGAGCACAGCCGCAGGGCGCGGTCGACGATCACCGGGATCATGAACAGGACGCAGAAGTTGGGGTGCGCGTTGGCGTGCGAGACCATCGGCGGCGCGAAGGCGGCGAGCGCGCCGCCGAGACCCGCCGCCCAAGGGTTGTCGGTCACCCACCGCGCGAAGAGCCGGTACCAGGCGTACGCCGTGGCGGTCAGGCCCAGGGTGAGGACGAGCGCCCAGGTGACGGTCGGGCCGAGCGCCAGCGTGACCGGCGCGAGCGGTACGGACAGACCCAGCATGGGTGTGTTGCCCATGAGGTTCACCCCGTCCGGGAAGCCCTGGAGGGTGGTGAAGAGCGGGTCGCGCAGATGCCGGACGTTGTCGGCGGTGACCGAGAAGAACCACTCCCACTGGTTCTGGTCCTGCCCGGAGTCGGCGAGGTAGCCGTGGCCGAGGTCGCTCCACAGGTCCTTGTAGAGCAGGACCGAAGAGAGCAGGAAGAGCCCGAACAGGGCGAGGTTCGCCCGGCCGGCGGAGCGCGCCTTGAGGCGGACGAGTTCGAGGAGTACCCGGCCGTAGTCGGCGGGGCCGACCTTGGAGCCCTCCTGGTGGGACCAGCGGACCGGGACCTCGGCCACGGCCCAGCCGCGGCGGCGGAAGTACTGGAGTATCTCCACGTCGATGCCCCAGCCGTCGAGGCGGGCGTCCGCGAAGGCCGCGCGCGCCTTGTCGCCGTCGAAGAGCTTGAAGCCGCACTGGGTGTCGTGGATGCCGGGGACCGCGACGGCACGTATCAGCCGGTTGCCCATCCGCCCCAGCCACTCGCGGACGCGGCTCTGGTGGACGGCTATGTCGGCGTCGGGGTGGGCGCGGGAGCCGATCGCGGCGGCGGCCTCGGCTCCGTCGAGCTCCTTGGTGAGCCGGTCGAGCTCGGCGACGGGGGTGGCCAGGTCGGCGTCGGTGAGCAGCACCCGGGCGCCCCGGGAGGCGGCGACACCGAGCCGCAGGGCGTGGCCCTTGCCGTGGTTGCGGTCGGCGGCGACGAGTCGCACCCGGGGGTCGGCGCCGGCCGCGTCCCGTGCCACGTCCGCCGTGCCGTCCCGGGAGCCGTCGTCGACGACGATCAGCTCCCAGGAGAGCGGGGCGTCGCGCAGGTGGTCCCGGATCGCGTCCAGGGTGGGGCCCAGGCGCCGTTCCTCGTTGTACGCGGGGACGACGACCGAGAGGTCGAGCAGGCCGCCGTCGGTCACCGCTGCAGCCGCTCCGCCCAGGTGAGGGAGTGGTCGTTGTACGCGCTGATCACGGCGTACGCGGCGTCCCCGTCCCCCTGGACGACGGCGTCGACGAGGTCGCCGTGCCCGTTCCACAGCCAGTCGCAGAGGTCGGAGCGGCCCCGCAGATACGGCACGGCGAAGACCCAGCACTGCATCCGCAGCCGGTGCAGGAAGTCCGAGATGTAGGGGTTCCCGGCGAGGGCGCCGAGCTCCCGCCAGAACCGCAGGTCGTACCCGATGAGGATGTTCAGGTCCCCGCTGCGGGCGGCGCGGGCGCACTCCTCGGCGCGGCGCCGCACGGAGACGAGCGCGGGGCCGTGCCCGGCGCCCAGCTCCGTGATCTTCCGGAAGATGCCGTTGACCACGACCGACCGGGCCTCGACCATGCCCCGGTAGTCGTCGACGGAGAACTCGTGGACGCGGAAGCCGCGGTGCTGGTCGGAGTCGAGCAGCCCCTGCGCGGTGAGGTCGACGAGCGCCTCGCGCACGGGGGTGGCGCTCACCCCGTACTGCTCGGCGATCTGCTTGACGGTGAACTCCTCGCCGGGCTGGAGCCGCCCGGCCAGTATCTCGTCGCGCAGCGCGTCGGCGATCTGCTGCCGCAGCGTACTGCGGGTCACGCCGCCACTCGCGGGCACGGGCGCCCCTCCCCTCGTCGGTGTTCCGCACACGATAGGCCAGGGGGCCCTGGGCGGGCGGCGGGGCGGGGTGAGCCGCGTCTTCGCCCGCGGGCCGGTGGGGGCCTGCCGCACGGTTCCCACCGGCCCGGGGGCGAAGGACGAAAGGGGGCCCGGGCGCGGACCCGGAGGGCTCAGACCGTGTACTCGTCCGCCACCGACAGCGCCTCGTCCAGCACCGCCAGGCCCTCCTTCGCCTCCGCCTCGGTGATGTTGCAGGGCGGGACGACATGGGTGCGGTTCATGTTGATGAAGGGCCACAGGCCGTTCTTCTTGCACGCCGCGCCGAAGGCGGTCATGGGGGCGGCGTCGGCGCCGGAGGCGTTGTACGGGACGAGCGGCTCGCGGGTCTCCCGGTTCCTCACCAGTTCGAGCGCCCAGAAGACGCCGGTGCCGCGCACCTCGCCGACGGCGGGGTGGCGGGCCGCCAGCTCGCGCAGACCCGGCTCCAGGACGGTCGCGCCGATGTGGGCGGCGTGGCCGACGACGCCCTCGTCCTCCATCACGCCGATGGTGGCGACGGCGGCGGCGCAGGCCAGGGGGTGCCCGGAGTAGGTGAGTCCGCCGGGGAACGGCCGCTTGTCGAAGGTGGCGGCGATCTCGGCGGAGATGGCGACGCCACCGAGGGGGACGTACCCGGAGTTCACGCCCTTGGCGAAGGTCATCAGGTCGGGGGTGACGCCGTACAGGTCCGCCGCGAACCACGATCCGGTGCGGCCGAACCCGGACATGACCTCGTCCAGGACGAGGACGATCCCGTACCGGTCGCAGATCTCGCGGACGCCCGCGAGGTAGCCCGGCGGCGGGGTCATGATGCCGGCGGTGCCGGGGATCGTCTCCAGGATGATCGCGGCGATACCGGCCGGGCCCTCGAAGGCGATGGTGTCCTCGAGGTGGGTGAGGGCGCGGGCGCACTCCTCGGCCTCGGTGGTGGCGTAGAAGGGGGAGCGGTAGAGGAACGGGGCCCAGAAGCGGACGACGCCCGCCGAGCCGGTGTCCGAGGCCCAGCGGCGGGGGTCGCCGGTGAGGTTGATGGCCTGGGCGGTGGCGCCGTGGTACGAGCGGTACGCGCTCAGCACCTTGTGGCGTCCGGTGTGCAGCCTCGCCAGCCGGACGGCGTTCTCCACGGCCTCGGCGCCGCCGTTGGTGAAGAAGATCTTGTCGAGGTCGCCCGGGGTGCGCTCGGCGATGAGCCGCGCGGCCTCGGAGCGGGCCTCCACGGCGAAGGCGGGCGCGAAGGTGGCCAGTTTGCCCGCCTGCTCCTGGATCGCGGCGACGACCTTCGGGTGCTGGTAGCCGATGTTGGTGAAGACGAGGCCGCTAGAGAAGTCGAGGTAGCGGTTGCCGTCGTAGTCCCAGAAGTACGAACCCTCCGCGCCGGCGACGGCGAGCGGGTCGATCAGTCCCTGGGCGGACCAGGAGTGGAACACGTGCGCACGGTCGGCGGCCTTCACGGCCGCGCCGGTCCGGGGGTCGGGGTCGACATGAGGGGTCATGGGGCTCAGGTTAAGGAGTGGGGGGTGGGGGTGGGGATGGCCAGGTTGTCTGCCGTGAGGTCCGTGGGTCGGCAGGGTGTCGCCCCTGCGGGGCGTTCCCGTGCCGGCGGCATCCGGGAGCCAGGCTTCACGGTCACCCGCGGACCGTCCCGGGCTGATCGCGCAGTTCCCCGCGCCCCCAAACGGCAACCCGTGGCCGAGCCAACATTCCCGGCCACGCCCGACCCCCCAGGGGCGCGGGGAACTGCGCGAGCAAGCCACCACCGGGCCGCACACGAAAGACACGTTTCACCGTCACCCGCGCCCCCAACGACAACCCGCAGCCGAGCCAAATTCGCTCAGCCCGGGACGGCCCTCCTCCGCCGCGCACTATCCTCAGGCCGTTGAGCTCGTTCGAGCGAGGGGGGCGGCGGGCGCCATGGAGAGGCTTACCGACGGGGATCCGCAGCGGATCGGCGCGTACCGGCTGCTCGCGCGCCTCGGCGCGGGCGGCATGGGCCAGGTCTATCTGGCCCGCTCCGACCGCGGTCGCACCGTCGCCGTCAAACTCGTGCGCGAGGACCTCGCCGCCCGCGAGGAGTTCCGCGGCCGGTTCCGGCAGGAGGTGCGGGCCGCCCGGCGCGTCGGCGGCCGGTGGACCGCCCCCGTCCTCGACGCCGACACCGACGCCCCCGTCCCCTGGGTCGCCACCGGGTACGTCGCCGGCCCCAGCCTCCACACCGTGGTTGGCGGCGACCACGGCCCCCTGCCGGAACGTTCCGTACGCGTCCTGGCCCGCGGCCTCGCCCACGCCCTCCAGGACATCCACGCCGCCGGGCTGATCCACCGCGATCTGAAGCCCTCCAACGTCCTCATCACCCTCGACGGCCCCCGCGTCATCGACTTCGGCATAGCCCGCGCCCTGGAGACCACGGCCGGCGAGGGCCTGACCCGTACCGGCGCGCTCGTCGGCTCGCCCGGGTTCATGGCCCCCGAGCAGGTGCGCGGCGACCGGATCACCCCGGCCTGCGACGTCTTCTGCCTGGGCTCCGTGCTGGCGTACGCGGCCAGCGGCACGCTCCCCTTCGGCGGCAGCGACAGCGGTGTGCACGCGCTGATGTTCCGGATCGCCCAGGAGCCCCCGGAGCTCGACGGCGTCCCGGAGTCCCTGCGCGACCTCGTACGCGACTGTCTGCACAAGACCCCCGAGTCGCGGCCCTCGCTCGCGGAGATCCTGGAGCGCCTCGGCCCCGAGGACGCCTCGACGGGCCCCTGGCTCCCCGGGCCCCTGACGGCCGAACTCGGCAGCCGGGCCGTGCAGTTGCTGGACGTGGAGAACCCCGAGGGCGGCACGGCACCCGCTCCCGTCCCGCCCCCCATGCCCGCGCTCCCGCCGGGCCCCCCGCCCGCGGCCCCCGCGCCCGTCCCCACGCCGACCGTGATCCCTCCCCACGGGACGGGCACACCGCCGCCCGCGCTCCCGCCGCCCTTCGTCAACGGGGGCGGCCACAGCTACCCGCCCCAGCACCTGCACCCGTACCCCCACCCGAACGCGAACCCGAACCCCACCCCGAATCCGTACCAGAACGCCCACCCGTCCCCCGCCTACGGCTATCCCCACCCCCACCCCGCGTACGGCTACGGCCCGCCCCCGCCCCCCGAGGAGGAGCCGCGCCGCAGCACCCGGTCCACGATCGCGCTGGTGGTCGTGGCGCTGGTCGTGGCGGTCGGCGCGGGCGGCTCGGTGTACGCGTACATGAACGGCGACAGCGGGAAGCCCAAGGGAGCGGGCGGCTCCTCGGCCTCACCCACCCCCTCCGCCGAAGGGCCGACCTCGGGCCCGACCACCAGCGGCCCGACGCCCAGCCCCGGTCCCAGTGAGAGCGCGGCCGGGGACATCCCCCGGAAGTACCTCGGCACCTGGGCCGGCGCCATCGAGGGCGGGTCCGGGTCCAACAGCCGCCGACTGGTCATCGAGCCCGGCAAGGTCGGCGACACGGTGCTCACGCTCACGGCCGACGGCCCGCTGGACTCCGGCGGTACGTACCACTGCGTCTTCCGCGCCAAGCTCGCCGCCGCCCCGGCCGGACCCGACGACCCGCTGAAGCTCGGCCCGTCGACCGTCGAGTCCGGCCCGGCCACGACCTGCTCCCCGGGCGCCGCCACCACCGTCACGCTCCTCGCGGACGGCCGGCTGCGCCGCGAGAACGACGACACCGGCGAGCAGCTCACGTACGACAGGCAGTCCGAGGCGCAGTAGCTCGCGTGAGGCGCGTGAGCATGTTGGGTCGCATGGGCTGTCTGGGCCGGGGTGGGCCGCCTGTGCCGCGTGCGGTCACGGGCGCCTATGCCGAAGGGCCCGCCGGTACGTACGTACCGGCAGGCCCCTCGGGACGAGCGTCCGCCCTACAGGAACGAGTTGATCTCGATCGTCTCGGTCCGGCCGGGGCCGACACCGATCGCAGAGATCGGCGCGCCCGACATCTCCTCCAGCGCCTTCACATACGCCTGCGCGTTCTTCGGCAGGTCGGAGAAGGTCTGCGCCTTGGTGATGTCCTCGGACCAGCCCGGCAGCATCTCGTAGACCGGCTTCGCGTGGTGGAAGTCGGTCTGCGAGTACGGGAGCTCCTCGACGCGCTTGCCGTCGATCTCGTACGCCACGCAGACCGGGATCTGCTCCCAGCCGGTGAGGACGTCGAGCTTGGTGAGGAAGAAGTCCGTCAGCCCGTTGACCCGGGTGGCGTAACGGGCGATCACCGCGTCGAACCAGCCGCAGCGGCGGTCGCGGCCGGTGGTCACACCGCGCTCGCCACCGATGCGGCGCAGGTCCTCGCCGTCCTGGTCGAACAGCTCGGTCGGGAACGGACCGGCGCCGACGCGGGTCGTGTACGCCTTGAGGATGCCGATCACGCGGCTGATCTTCGTGGGGCCCACGCCCGCGCCCGTGCAGGCACCGCCGGCGGTCGGGTTCGACGAGGTCACGAAGGGATACGTGCCGTGGTCGACATCGAGGAGCGTGCCCTGGCCGCCCTCGAAGAGGACGACCTTGCCCTCGTCGATGGCGTCGTTGAGGATCAGCGTCGTGTCGGCCACGAACGGCTTGATCTGCTCCGCGTACTGGAGCATCTCCTCGACGATCTTCTCCGCCTCGATCGCGCGGCGGTTGAAGACCTTGGCGAGCAGCTGGTTCTTCGACTCCAGCGCCGCCTCGACCTTCTGCGTCAGGATCGACTCGTCGTACAGGTCCTGGACGCGGATACCGACGCGGTTGATCTTGTCCGCGTAGGTCGGGCCGATGCCGCGACCGGTGGTGCCGATCTTGCGGGAGCCGAGGAACCGTTCCGTCACCTTGTCGAGAGTGACGTTGTACGGCGTGATCAGGTGAGCGTTTCCGCTGATGAGCAGCTTGGACGTGTCGACGCCACGCTCGTTCAGCCCGCTCAGCTCGGAGAGCAGGACCGCCGGGTCGACGACGACTCCGTTGCCGATGACCGGGGTACACCCCGGCGAGAGGATCCCGGAAGGGAGAAGATGCAGCGCGTACTTCTGGTCGCCGACGACGACGGTGTGGCCGGCGTTGTTGCCGCCCTGGTAACGCACTACATAGTCAACGGATCCACCGAGGAGGTCGGTGGCCTTTCCCTTGCCTTCGTCACCCCACTGAGCACCGAGCAGCACAAGTGCGGGCACAGGCGTACACCCCTTCCGGGCGGGGCATGTCCAAGGTCAGGGGCGTGTCGCCGCCTCACCAATGTGCCCCGGAATAGACGAAGCCCCTGGCGCAATAGCGCAAGGGGCTCTTGCACAAAGATGCTACCCGAGGAAGGACCGACGTGTCGGCTGCCGACCGGCTACTGGTGGTCATCGACCCGGTCGCCCGCCGTATCGACGGCGAGTCCGTACGGATCGCGAAAGATGTGCTGTGTGCGGGTGCACAGGCGAAAATATGCTGGCCGGAGGGGGTGGCGGAGTTCTCCCGGGCACTGGCCAGACGGGGCGATCGGCGGCTGGTGGTGGTGGGTGACGACCGGGCCCTGCTACGTACCGTGACCTTGTTGCAACAAGAACACGGGCCGGCCGCCCCGGCCCTGTCCGCGGTGCCCGTGGGCACCGCCTCCTGTGTGGAAATCACCAGGTCACTGGGGGTGCCGATGGGCGCGGTGGCGGCGGCCCGGGCGGTGCTCGACGGCACCCCCCGCCGGCTCGGCCTGCTGGTCGACGACGGCGGCGGCGTGGTGCTGGGGGACGTGCGCATCCCCGCGCCCCCGCCGGCACCCGTGCGGGCCACCGGGCCGACGGTGTGGGGGACGTGCCGCTCGCTCGTCCGGACGCTGGTGGGAGCGCCGACGCCGGTGGCGGCGGCGGTGGCGCACCATCTGCGGATCGAGACGGACGGCACCCTCCTGACCGACCTCGACCGTCCCCTCACGGGCGTGTCGGTGGGGTGCCGGGACGGGGTGGCGCAGGTGATGGTGGAGGAGTGCGGGGGGCTGGTGGTACGGGGACGGGCGTCGGTGGTGTCGGTGTCGGCGGGACCGACGGTGTACGGAGGCGGGGACCCCGGGGGCGGTGAGGGGTTCCGGTACCGGGTGGGGCCGGTGGTGGTCGGGCCGGTGCGGAGCCGTACGTGGACGGCGGGGTCCTGGGCGCTGACACTGCCGGCCGGGGGCTGAGGCGGCCCGCGGCGGCGCGGGTCAGACCTCCACCTGGAGGGCGGTGAGGCCGCGGATCACGTACCCCGGTTTCCACTCCGGCTCGGCCAGCAGCCGCATACGCGGGGCCTCGCGCAGCAACAGACCGAACGACGTGGCCAGTTCGAGACGGGCCAGGGGGGCTCCGAGGCAGTAGTGGATGCCGGCACCGAAGCTGACGTGGCGGTTGGCGGCGGCCGGACGACGTACGTCGAAGGTCTCCGGGTCCGTGAAGACCGCGGGGTCGCGGTTGGCGGAGCCGAAGAGCAGGGCGACTTCGCAGCCGCGGGGGATGACGGTGCCGCCCACCTCGATGTCGTCGAGCACCCAGCGTTCGAAGAGCTGCAACGGGGTGTCGTAGCGCAGCAGTTCCTCCACGGCGCCGGGGAGGAGGGCGGGGTCGGAGCGCAGGAGGGCGAGCTGCTCGGGGTGGCGGAAGAGGGTCCACCAGCCATTGGCCGTGGTGTTGACGGTGGCCTCGTGGCCGGCGTTGAGGAGCAGGACACAGGTGGAGATCATTTCTTGTTCGGTGAGGGTGGTGGGGCCGGCATGGGTGGTGGGGGTGGCGTCGTCGCCGGCGTTGCCTTCCGTGTCGTGGACGGCGATGAGGGCGGAGACGAGGTCGGGGCCGGGGGCGCGGCGGCGCTCCCGGATCAGCTCGCGCAGGTAGGCGGAGAACTCGACGGACGCCCGGACCGCGCGGGCGGCGGTCTCCTCGTCCGGGTTGAGCTCGTACATCCCGCAGATGTCGGCCGACCAGGGCCGCAGCAGATGCCGGTCGGCCTGGGGGATGCCGAGCATCTCGGCGATCACGGCCACGGGGAGGGGCTCGGCCACCTCCGCGAGCAGGTCCCCGCCGCCGGCCGCGACGAAGTCGCCCACGAGCCGGCGGGCGATCCGCTCGACGACGGGCCCCAGCTCCGCGACCCGCCCGGGCGTGAACGCCTTCGCCACCAGGCGCCGGATACGGGTGTGGTCCGGGGCTTCGAGGTCGAGGATGCCGTGGTCGTTGAGGGTGTGGAACGGCTCCTGGGAGGGGGGCGGGGGCGTACGGCCGAACTCCTCGTGGGTGAAGCGGTGGAGATAGGTGCGGCCGAGGCGACGGTCCCGGAGGAGCGCGGAGACGTCGGCGTGGTGCGGGATGAGCCACTGGTGGGTGTCGGGGTGGTGGTGGGTTCGGCCGGTGCGGCGGAGTTCTTGGTAGGCGGGGTAGGGGTTGGCGACGAAGTGGGGGGATGTGGGGTGGAAGAGGTGGGTGCTCATGGGGGGTTCTTCCCCACCCCGCCCCTTCCCGTAAGCCCTGGGCGGGCGGCCGGGCCTGTCCTGGACGGGGGTTCGTCTGCGGGCCGGCGGTGGGTGGGCTGATCGCGCAGTTCCCCGCGCCCCTGCGAGGCCGGACTTCGACCGCGGGCTGTCGTGCGTTGCTCGCGCAGTTCCCCGCGCCCCTAGGAGGCCGGACTTCGACCGCGGACCGTGCTGGGCTGAGCGCGCAGTTCCCCGCGCCCCTGAAAGCCTGGCTGAGCCTTGTTGTCCGGGGGGCGGTCGACCCCCTCAGGGGCGCGGGGAACTGCGCGCTCAGCCCACCGCCGGGCCGCAGACGAAAGCGGGGCTCACGGGGCGGAGCCCCGGTGTGGTCCCGCCGCTGAGGGGGGCACGGCCGGGCTTACGACGGGGTGACCAGGCGGGACTCGTACGCGTAGACCGCCGCCTGCGTCCGGTCCCGCAACCCCAGCTTCACCAGCACCCTGCTCACATGCGTCTTGATCGTCGACTCCGCCACCACCAGCCGGTCCGCGATCTCCGCGTTGGACAGGCCCTGGGCGATCAGGACCAGGACCTCCGTCTCGCGGTCCGTCAGCTCCTCCACCTGCACCGCCCCCGCCGGACCCGCCGGACCCGCCGGCCCCCGCCGCGCCGGTGCCGCCCGGGCGAACTCGGTGATCAGGCGGCGCGTCACCGACGGGGCGAGCAGCGCGTCCCCGGAGGCCACCACCCGTACCCCCTCGGCCAGTTGCCGCGCGGACGCGTCCTTCAGGAGGAAGCCGGAGGCGCCCGCCCGCAGCGCCTGGTACACGTACTCGTCGAGGTCGAACGTCGTCAGCACCAGCACCCGCGCCCCCGCGTCCGCCGCCACGATCTCCCGCGTCGCCTCGATCCCGTTCATCTCGGGCATCCGGATGTCCATCAGGACGACGTCCGGGCGCAGCTCGCGGACCTTGGCCACCGCCTCCCGGCCGTCGACCGCCTCGCCGACGACCTCGATGTCCTGCTGGGCGTTGAGCAGGACCGAGAAACCCTCCCGGACCATCATCTGGTCGTCGACGATCAGGACACGGATGCCCGTACCGGCGTTCACGCTCGCGCTCACGCTCATGCCTCCACCTGCTCCACCCGCTCCGCCGCCGCGTCCCGCGCGACCGGGACGAAGACCGCGACCTCGTAGCCGCCGTCCGCCGTCTCGCCCGCCGTCATCTCGCCGTCCAGCATCGCCACCCGCTCCCGCATCCCGGTGATCCCGTGACCGCTGCCGGGCGAGGCGGGGGCCGCGCCGGTCGGCGGGCCGTTGACGACCCGCAGGCCCACCCCGCCCAGCACATAGCCGACCTCCACCCGCGCGGCGGCCCCCGGCGCGTGCCGCAGGGCGTTGCTGAGCGCCTCCTGGATGATGCGGTACGCCGAGAGCTCGACGCCCTGCGGGAGTTCGCGCACCGCGCCGGTGACCGCCTTGGTCACCTCAAGCCCCGCGTCGCGTACGTTCGCGAGGAGCCGGTCGAGGTCGGCGAGGGTGGGCTGGGGCGCGTCCGGCGCCTCGTAGTCCTCCGCGCGTACGACACCGAGGACGCGGCGCAGCTCGGTCAGCGCGGCCACCGCGTTCTCCCGGATGGTGGCGAACGCCGCCGTCAGCTCGGCGGGCGGGTCCTCGACGCGGTACGGGGCCGCCTCGGCCTGGATCGCGACCACCGACATGTGGTGCGCGACCACGTCGTGCAGCTCGCGCGCGATGGTGGTGCGCTCTTCGAGCACGGTCCGCTTGTCGCGTTCGACGGCGGTGACCGACTGCTCGACGGTGATCTTCCGCTCGGCGTCCCGGCGTACGTTCACGAGGACGGCGATCAGGAGCAGGATCGCGGACGTCACGGCCATCGGTCCCTCGTCCGACGCGCCGTAGCCGCCGTAGTCGCCCACTCCGGTGGGGAACTGGAGCACGGAGCCGAGCAGCAGCGTCAGGAGCCACATCCAGGCGGCGGTGCGGGGCCGGGTGCGCAGCGCCACCACGACCATCACCGCGAGCTGCGAGAGGAAGCCGCCCGGCCCCCAGGGCCAGACGGAGGAACCGTTCCCGCCCCCGCCGATGACGGCCATGACGACCGTGCACGCGCACACCGTCCACCAGGCGCCGACCGGCCGTATCAGCGTCATGGCGACGGGGAGCGCGGTGAGCAGACCCGTGGCCATCCAGATGACCAACCACGGGCCCGAGCCCTGGGCCCGGTCGGTGTACGTGATCATCGCGGCGCAGAAGGCGACGAAGAGCACGGCCGCGTGCCGGCTCCAGGCTGCGTACCGGCGCAGCCGGGCGGGCAGATGGCGGACGAGCGGGCCGTCCGTGCGCATCGGCGGCAGCGGCCGGTAGGCGAAGGCGTCCCGGAACAGGTCCCGGCGGAGCCCGGCGAACAGGTCCATGGCGAGCAGGAACTCGGGGCTGCGTCCGCCGCTGCCCGGCGTACCGCCCGGCGGGGGGCTGAGGGTCTCGTTCACGTGACCACGGTAGGCGGGGGCGGGTGGGCGGGGCGTCCCCTGCGCTGCGGATCCGTCGGGGTCCCTCTCAGGTACTACGGCGGGTGCTGCGGCAGATGCTGCGGCAGGTAGTACGGCAGGTAGTACGGCAGGTAGTACGGCCGACGCGTCCGGCCGCGCTAGTACGCCAGTTGCGCGATCTCCTCCGCCACGACCGCGCAGGCGTCGGCGGCGGGGTCGATGAGGGGGAAGTGGCCGACGCCGTCGAGCACGGTGAACCCGACGGGCTCCCCGGCCCGGGCGGCGGCGTCGACGTACGCCTCGGCGACGGCCCTCGGCACGACGATGTCGTCCCGGCCCTGGACGAGGGTGGTGGCGATGCCGGTGGGCAGGAGGGCGGCGGGGTCCGCACTCGCGACCCTCCGCTCGGCCTTCCCCTCACCTCCCGGCCCCTCGCCCCCGAGGAGCTGGAGCACGGCTCCCTCGCACACGTCCAGCGCCAGGGCGGTGGCGAAGTCGGCGATGGGGGCGAGGGCGACGACGCCGCGGAGGGGGACGGGGGCGGGGGTGTGCCACGGGGAGGCGGGCGGCAGTACGTGGCGGGCGGCGGCCCACAGCGCGAGGTGGCCTCCGGCGGAGTGGCCGGTGAGGACCGTACGGCGGAGGTCGGCGGTGGGGAGGTGGGTGCGGGCGAGGCCCGGGAGGGCGTCGAGTGCGGCGGCCACGTCGTCGAACGTCTCCGGCCAGCGTCCGGCGACGGGCGGGCCGCCGCCCTGTCGGGGCAGCAGGCCGCCGCGCCGGTACTCGACGCTGGCGACGGCGAATCCGCGGCGGGCGAGGAAGTCCACGAAGGGGGTGAGGTGCGCCCGGTCGTACCGCTCGCGCCAGGCGCCGCCGTGGAGGGCGACGACGAGGGGGGTGGCGACGAGGGGGGTGTCGCCCCGGGGGCGGTAGAAGTCGATGACCTGGTCGGGGTGGGGGCCGTAGGGGGCGGTGGTGTCCGGGGGGACGTGGGGGTGCGAGAAGGCCGAGGCGACTTCGGCGGCGTCCCGGGCGGTGGGGTCTTGCATGGGGCACCTCTCTTGGGGTGGCGGGCGGGACGGTATCAGGGGCGGGGCCTGGTTGGTGGGGGGGTGTGTGTGGGCCAGGGGTGGGTTGCTTTGCGCGGTTCCCCGCGACCCTGGGGGGCCGGGGGGTCGTCTGCGGGCCGGTGGTGGGCTGCTCGCGCAGTTCCCCGCGCCCCTTAAGGGCCCGGACTTTGGCTGCCGGTCGAGCTGAGTTGCTCGCGCCGTTCCCCGCGCCCCTGCTGGTGCCGGGGGGCGTCTGCGGGCCGGTGGTGGGCTGGTCGCGCAGTTCCCCGCGCCCCTTAAGGGCCCGGACTTTGGCTGCCGG
The DNA here is from genome assembly GCF_055580545.1 of Streptomyces sp. NPDC031670. NCBI lineage: Bacteria > Bacillati > Actinomycetota > Actinomycetes > Kitasatosporales > Streptomycetaceae > Streptomyces > Streptomyces sp. NPDC031670. The sequence continues at coordinate 300,169 of NZ_JBVILC010000002.1, forward strand.
TCGAGCTGAGTTGCTCGCGCCGTTCCCCGCGCCCCCTTCGGGGACCGGGGTTGCCTGCGGGCCGTGGGGGCCGGTCGCGCCCCTGAAAGCCGGTGGCCGGGGCAATTGTTCTGGCTGCGGCCGACCGCCTCAGGGGCGCGGGGAACCGCGTGGCCGGCCCGCTACGGTCGGCAGACGCAAGAAGGGGGCCGGGGCGCGGCCCCGACGTGGGGTGTGGGGGTCGTGGGGCTAAGCCAGTGCCGACGACACCGCTCGCGCCGCCCTCTCCGCGTCCCCAAACCCCACATACAGCGGCGTGAACCCGAACCGCAGCACATCCGGCCGGCGGAAGTCCCCCACCACACCCGCCGCTATGAGCGCGCGCATCACATCCCCCGCCCCCTCACACCGCAGCGCCACCTGGCTCCCCCGCTCCGCGTGCGCGGACGGCGTCACGGACTCCACCCGCCCGGGCGGCACATACGCCGCCACGCACTCCAGGAAGAAGTCCGTCAGCGCCAGCGACTTGGCGCGGACGGAGTCGATGGAGACGCCCGTCCAGACGTCGAGGGCCGACTCCAGGGCCAGCATCGACAGGATGTCCGGTGTGCCCACCCGGCCCCGCACGGCGCCCGCCCCCGGCTCGTACTCCGCCCGCATCCCGAAGGGATCCTCGTGCGAGTTCCAGCCGGGCAGGGGGGAGTCGAACGAGGGCTGGTGGTCGCCCCGTACGTACAGATACGCCGGCGAACCCGGCCCCCCGTTCAGGTACTTGTAGGTGCAGCCGACCGCGAAGTCCACCCCGTGCGCGTCGAGGCCGACGGGCAGCGCGCCCGCGCTGTGGCACAGGTCCCACACGGTGAACGCGCCCGCCGCGTGCGCCGCGGCGGTGATGCCGGGCAGGTCGTGCAGCCGGCCCGTGCGGTAGTCGACGTGGTTGACCAGGACCGCCGCCGTGCGCGCACCCAGCGCCGACACCATCTCGCCGGGCGCGACCGCCCGGACGGACCGGCCGGTCATCCGCGCCGCGGACCCCGCCACGTACCCGTCCGTCGGGAACGTCGACGCGTCGACGAGGATCTCGTCCCGGTCCGAGGGCGCCAGGCGCACCGCCGCCACCAGGGCCTTGAAGACGTTCACACTCGTGGAGTCGCCCACCACGACGCGCCCCGGCGCGGCGCCGACGATCGGCGCTATCCGGTCGCCTATCCGCTCCGGCGCCGTCCACCAGCCGCTCTCGTCCCAGGAGCGGATGCGCAGCTCACCCCACTCGCGGGTGATGACCTCCTGCATCCGCGCCGGGACGTGGCGCGGCAGTGCGCCCAGCGAGTTCCCGTCGAGGTAGACCGTGGTGTCGTCGAGGGCGAACAGCTCGCGGTGCCCCGCGAGTTCGTCTGCGGCGTCCAGCGCCGCGGCCTTGGCGGCCAGCGACTCAGACATGGCTGCGCGCCGTCCACAGCTCGGGGAACACGCTCTTCGTGGCCCGCTTCTCCAGCCAGGCCACGCCCGCGGAGCCGCCCGTGCCGGTCTTCGCGCCCATCGCTCTCCTCGTCGCCACCAGGTGGTCGTTGCGCCAGCGCCACACGAGCTCGCCCACATCGGTCAACGCCTCACCCAGGCGTACGAGTTCCCCGTTCTGGTCCCCGGTGTAGAGCTCCGCCCAGACGGCCTCGACCTCGGGGGAGGGCTCGTACCGCTGGGACAGGTCGCGCTCCAGGACCGCGGCCGGGACGGCGTGCCCCCGGCGGGCGAGCAGGGCAAGCACCTCGTCGTACAGGCTGGGCTCCTGGAGCGCCTTCTCCAGCTCGGCGTACACACGCGGCGCGCCCCGGTGCGGCACCAGCATCGACGCCGACTTCTCGCCCAGCAGGAACTCCATCCGCCGGTACATCGCGGACTGGAAACCGGAGCCCTCGCCGAGCGCCGAACGGTAGGAGTTGAACTGCGCCGGGGTCAGCTGGGCGAGCGGCGTCCAGGACGCGTTGAGCGCCTCCAGCTCGCGTACGGACCGCTTGAGCGCGTCCACGGCCACCTGCACGCGGTCCTCGCGCAACGCGCGCGTGGCGGTCTCCCACTCGTGGACGATGACCGTGAACCACAGCTCCATGACCTGGGTGGTGACCAGGAAGACCATCTCGCCGGGGTCGTCCGAGCGCAGATGCTGGAGGTGGGTGAGGACGTCCGCCTGGACGTAGTCCTCGTACGGAGTCGTGCCCGCGAAGTCCAGATGGGGGGCGTCGGCCGGTTCGGACATCTTTGATGACATCGCTGTCTCCTCGACGTGTCCGGGTAGCGGTCCGCCCCTTCCTTCATCGGCATCGGAGCCCCGGTCCCCACCCGCATCATAAACACGCCCCCTCCCCCGTCGTCAGGGCACGGACGGGCCTTCCACGAAGCTGCCCGACTCGGTGTACGGCCAGGCGTTGGACTTGCAGCCGTTCAGGCCCTTGATCTGCTGCTGCATCACCGGGGCGGCCTTGCCCGGCCCCGGGCAGGCCATGTGCCGACGGAAGCCGATCATGTGGCCTACCTCGTGGTTGATGATCAGATGCCGGTACTCGGCGGGCGGCCCGTCGTACTGCGGCGAGCCCTTGACCCACCGCTTGAGGTTGACCACCACACCGTCGGCGACCTCGCAGTTCAGCTCGCCGTGGGTGTCGCCGTTGGCCGCGCACAGCTTGTCGGTGGTGGCGGGGGTGGCGATCTTTATCGTCACGTCGGCACCGCCGTCGCCGGAGACCAGCTGGAACCGGGCGCGGCCGTGCGCGGCCCAGCCGCGGGGGTGGGCGAGTATCGCCTGGATCTCGGTGGCGGCCTGAGCGGGCGAGACGTCGACGCCGTCCTCGACCAGGACCTTGTAGCGGCGCAGGGGGCCACCGGTGCCGACGGGGGCGCCGGAGGCACGGGCGGGGGTGAAGGTGCCGGGCCCGGCGGCGGGCACGTCCTTGTCGTCGTCGGCCGGCAGGGGCGCGCGGGAGCCGAGGGGCGTCTCGGCGGCGTACCCGGGCCGGGCGGCATCGTTGTCGCCGCCGCGCCCCTGGGTCAGCGCGGCGCCGCAGACGAGGGCGAGGCCGAGGAGGCCGCCCGCGAGGAGGAGGGCGCGGGGACGGAGCGGGGCCGAGCGTCTCTCACCGCTACGGGGTCGGGTGTGGCCATGGCCACGACGGGCTCCGTTGCGGGCTGCTCGCTTGCCCAAGACAGATTTCTCCCCTGCTCACGGCTGGAGTTGGGGGGAGAGGTGTGGGGCCTCGTGCGCCAGCGCCGTCTTGCGGTGTCCGACATCGATGTCGACGTGCGGTGTGCGATGTCGGCGTGCGGTGTCGGCGTTCGATTGTCCGGTATTCGATGGTGCGTGCGATCGTACCGTCCGCACGAGAATTGTCCGGACGGTACGAATCCGCGCAGGTCAGCTCAGCGTGTCGGCGGCGAGCGGGGAGGAGTCCCGCAGGAACGCGGTGCAGCGCTCGAACTCGGCCTGCTCGCCGATGGCCTGGGCGGCGCGGGCCAGGGCGTGCAGGGCGCGCAGGAAGCCGCGGTTGGGCTCGTGCTCCCACGGCACCGGGCCGTGGCCCTTCCAGCCGGCGCGGCGCAGCGAGTCGAGGCCGCGGTGGTAGCCGGTGCGGGCGTACGCGTACGACTCGACGGTGCGGCCCGCGTCGAACGCGTCGTCCGCGAGCTGGGCCCAGGCGAGGGAGGAGGTGGGGTACTTGGCGGCGACGTCCGCGGGAGCGGTGCCCTGCGCGAGGAGTTCGCGGGGCTCGGGGTCGTCGGGGAGGTGGGTGGGGGCGGGGCCGCCGAGGAGGTTCTCGTGAATGGACATGGGGCCAGTCTGCCGCGTCCGACCGACAACCGGGCCTTCTCCCCCACGCTGCCCGTTCCCTCCCCGGTCTTCCAGGGGCGCGCGGAACTGCGCGACCAGCCCACCACGGTCCCCAGACGACAAGCGGGTTCGGGGCGCAGCCCCGCTCGGGGGTTCGGGGGCGCAGCCCCCGAGCGGGCCCCGCACCACCCCGGTCACCCCTCCCGGTTGCGCTCCAGGGGCGGACCCGTCACCCCGCAGGACACCCGGCACTCCGGATGGCATCCCGCCCGCGGATGCCGCACGGTCGCGTACGCCAGCACCGCCCCCACCACCAGCACCCCCGCACACACCGGCATCGCCCGGCGAAACGTCGAGCCGAACTCCGCCGCCGAGCGGTACGCCGACGGGGACATGCCCGCCACCAGCGGCAGCGCCGCCACCGCGATCAGACCCGCCGCCCGCGCCGCCGCGTTGTTGATACCGCTCGCCAGCCCTGCCCGCCCCGCGTCCACCGACCCCAGCACCGTCGCGGTGAGCGGCGCGACCAGGGTCACCATGCCCAGGCCGAGGACGACGACCGCGGGGAGCACGTCCCGCGGATAGGACGCGCCCACCCCCACCCGCAGCATCAGCAGCATCCCGCCCGCGCACAGCAGCGGCCCCACCGTCAGCGGCAGGCGCGGGCCGATCCGCTCGCCCAGGGCTCCGGAGCGGGCCGAGAGCAGAAGCATCAGGACCGTGGTGGGCAGCAGGGCCGCGCCGGCGCCCAGCGCCGAGTACCCCGCCACCACCTGGAGCTGGAGCGCCGCCAGGAAGAAGAATCCGCCGAACGCCGCGTACACGCACACCGTCACCACGTTCACCGCCGTGAACTGGCGCGAGGCGAATATCTCCGGCGGCAGCATGGGGTCGGGCAGCCGCCGTTCGAGCCGCAGGAAGGCGAAACCGGCCAGCACGCCCGCCACCGCCGCGCCCAGCACCAGCGGCGACGCCCCCTGCCCCGACGCCTCGATCAGCGCGTACGTCACCAGCGCCAGCGCCAGCGCCCCCAGCGCCGCGCCCGTCACATCGAAGCGGGCCGTGTGCACGCGCGTGTCCCTGGACTCCGGGACGTGCTTCAGCGCCACCGGTACGCACAGCGCGGCCAGCGGCACGTTCAGCAGGAAGACCCAGCGCCAGCCGGGGCCGTCCACCAGCCAGCCGCCCAGGAACGGCCCCACGGCCGCCCCGACGCCGCCCAGCCCGGACCAGACGCCCACGGCCGCCGCCCGGTCGCCGGGATCGAAGCTGGCCTGGATGAGGGCGAGGGAGCCGGGGGTGAGGAGCGCACCGCCGATGCCCTGGAGGGCGCGGGCGGCGATCAGCACGCCCGCGTCGGGTGCGAGCCCGCACAGCAGGGAGCCGGCGGCGAACCAGACGACGCCCACGACGAAGACCCTGCGGCGGCCGTACCGGTCGCCGAGCGCCCCGCCGAGCAGGATCAGCCCGGCGAGCGTGAGCATGTACGCGTTGACGGTCCACTGGAGCACCGCCATGTCCGCGTCCAGGTCCGCCCCGATGCGCGGCAGCGCCACATTGACCACGGTCGAGTCGAGCATCGCCATCCCGGACCCGAGCACGGTCGTGAACAGCACCCACCGCCCCGCCGCAGTCCCCATCGTCACGCTCATGGACTCCACTCTCGCCGAACGCACCGGGCCCGGCACCCCCCGCGAGGGGGATACCGGGCCCGGACGGGGGAGCGCGGGCGGCGGGCCCGCGCGCCCGTTACTTCAGCTTCGTGCCGGTCGAGCGCAGGTTCGCGCACGCCTCGGTGACGCGCTTGGCCATCGACGCCTCGGCGAGCTTGCCCCAGGTGCGCGGGTCGTACGTCGACTTCTTGCCGACCTCGCCGTCGACCTTCAGGACACCGTCGTAGTTGCGGAACATGTGGTCCGCGACCGGGCGGGTGAAGGCGTACTGGGTGTCGGTGTCCAGGTTCATCTTCACGACGCCGTTCTCCAGCGCGGTCGCGATCTCCTGCTCGGAGGAGCCGGAGCCGCCGTGGAAGACGAAGTCGAAGGGCTGGCTGCCGGCCTTGCCGTGCTTGGCGGCGACACCCTCCTGGAGGTCCTTGAGGAGCTCCGGACGCAGCACGACGTTGCCCGGCTTGTAGACGCCGTGGACGTTGCCGAAGGAGGCGGCCAGCAGGTAGCGGCCCTTCTCGCCCAGGCCCAGGGCCTCGGCGGTGCGCAGCGCGTCGTCGACGGTGGTGTACAGCTCGTCGTTGATCTCGTGGCTGACGCCGTCCTCCTCGCCGCCGGTCGGGGTGATCTCGACCTCAAGGATGATCTTGGCGGCGGCGGCCTTGGCGAGCAGCTCCTGGCCGATGGCCAGGTTGTCCGCGAGGGTCTCGGCGGAGCCGTCCCACATGTGCGACTGGAACAGCGGGTTCAGGCCCTTGGCGACGCGCTCGGCCGAGACCTCCAGGAGCGGACGTACGTAACCGTCCAGCTTGTCCTTGGGGCAGTGGTCGGTGTGCAGCGCGACGGTGATGTCGTACTTGGCGGCGACGATGTGCGCGAACTCGGCCAGCGCGACCGCGCCCGTGACCATGTCCTTCTTGTACTGGCCACCCAGGAACTCGGCACCGCCGGTGGAGATCTGGATGATGCCGTCGCTCTCGGCCTCCGCGAAGCCGCGCAGGGCAGCGTGCAGGGTCTGGGTCGAGGTCACGTTGATGGCCGGGTAGGCGAACTTGCCTGCCTTCGCCCGGTCGAGCATCTCGTTGTAGACCTCGGGGGTTGCGATGGGCATCTGTCCGCTCCTTGTGATGTGCGGGGTGTGCGATATGTGCTGGCCCTGACCTGGGGGCGACGTCATCGTCGCGGCCCATCTTTCCAGACTCTGCGCCCGGCTCCACCCTGCGGACGGAGGAGGGGGCGGCTGTTTCACGTGAAACAGCCGCCCCCTCGTCGAAAGCGCAGGTCAGAGCGGGTAGGCATGAGCACCTTGGCTCGGACCACCACTTTCGGAGTGCCCGTCAGTCGATCATGCCGAGTACCCCGGACCGGTTACGCCCACGGTGGCCTCCGGGGCGTTGTGCCCACAAGCGCCGGACCCGTCAGGCCAGGCCCAGGTCACCGAGCTGGTAGCCGGTGAGGTACGTCAGACCCGCTCCGGTGATGGCGTCGGCCGCGCCCCGGTCGACGATCGTGGCCACGGCGACGACCTCGCCGCCCGCCTCGCGCACCGCCTCGACGGCCGTCAGCGGCGAGCCGCCGGTGGTGGAGGTGTCCTCGACCACCAGGCAGCGGCGGCCCCTGACCTCCGCGCCCTCGATCCGGCGCTGCATACCGTGGGCCTTCTGCGCCTTGCGTACGACGAAGGCGTCCAGGCGCCGGCCGCGCGCGGCGGAGGCGTGCAGCATCGACGTCGCCACCGGGTCTGCGCCGAGGGTCAGCCCGCCCACGCAGTCGAAGTCGAGGTCGGCGGTGAGGTCGAGCATGACCTGACCGACCAGCGGCGCGGCCTCGCCGTCCAGCGTGATCCGCCGCAGGTCGATGTAGTAGTCGGCTTCCCGGCCCGAGGAGAGGGTCACCTTGCCGTGCACCACGGCCTTGTCCTTGATCTGCTGGAGCAGGTCGGCTCGTACGTCAGTCATGCCCGCCAGCTTAGAGGCGGCGCCAGCTCCAGGTCGTCGCCAGCTCCAGCGGGTCCACCGGCGTCACCAGCCGCGGCAGGGTGTTGAGGCCGTTGGGCGGGCCGGACTGCGGCTCCACGCACACCGCCTCCTCCTGCTCGTCGTAGACCACCACCCACTCGCTGCGGCTGGCCACCTTCAGCTCCAGCTGCCCCGGCCAGGTGAGGGTGACGTCGACGCCGTCGGGCATGCCGAAGCAGTCGTCCCAGGGGCCCGGCAGGGGGTCGATGCGGCGGCCGGTGGGCAGGTGGTCGTCCCCGCGCTCCTCCTGCCAGCCGGGGCTGAACTCCAGCCGCACGTCCTCGCCGCCGAGGCTGCGCCGGAACCAGGGGTGCCAGCCGACCTGCGCGGGGAAGGAGTCGCCGTACGTCTCCACGCCCATGGTGATCGTCAGCGCGCTCTCGGACAGCTCGAAGATCTGCGTCACGCGTCCGGTGTACGGCCACGGCTCGGCCAGGTCGTACGTGAAGTGGGCCTCCGCGTGGCCGGTCTCCGTCTCGCCGGTGCGCACCCCCTTCCAGACCGTGTCGCGGCCGGTGCCGTGGATGGCGTGCGGCGCGGCGTTCAGCGGCAGACGGTGCTTGGTGCCGCCGTTGCGGAACTCGCCGTTCTCCACCCGGCCGCACCAGGGGACCATCGGGAACGAGCCGTACTTGTCGCCCTGGCGCAGCACTTCCGTACCGCCGATGCGCAGGCTCTCGATCCGGCACCCGAGGTCCGGACGGACCGTCAACTCGACCTCGCCGGCCGCCAGCCGGACACTCTTGTCGCTACTCACGCCCCTGACACTACTTGCGTCGGCGCGTCCCCCGGCGCGCGCGTCGCCGTGTCCGGGGCGGGTGGCGTGTCAGCGGCGTCGGCGCAGGGCGCGGCCGACCACCACCGCGGAGGCGAGCGCGAGCGCGGCGGCCGGGGCGGCCCACCGCAGGGTGGCACCCGCGCCGGAGCCGGCCGGGGCGGGCACGGGCGCGTACCGCCCGCGCGGCGGCGCGTGGTCGACCTCCTCGGCGCTGCGGCCGATCATCGTCCGGCGGGCGTGCGCGGCCTCGGCGGGCAGGTAGTCGGCGTCCCCCGAGAGGTCGAACTCGTCCTCGGCGAGCGGGTCGAGCGAGGGCGGCGGGACGGCGGCGTCGAAGACGGAGTGGCCGAGGCCGGGGTCCTCGGCGGGGTCCTCGCCGCGCGCCTCGGCGTCCACGTCCGCGTCGGCGTCCGGAGTGGCGTCCGGGGCCGCGCCCGACCCCGACCCGGAGGTGGTGGGCCCGGCGGGTCCGGCCTCGGGCTCCCCGGGCGCGGCGGGCCCGGTGGCGGCGCGGGGCGCGGCGTCGTGGGGGGCGCTGTCGGGCGCGGGGATCTGGGGCGCGGCGGCGTCGGGTCCGGAGGCCTCCACGCCCTGGACGGCCGCCCCGCCCTCCGTCGCGTCCGGCTCGCCGGCGCCCTCGGCCGGGCCGCCGGTCTCCTCCCCGGCTCCCTGCGCGTCCGCCGCCAGCGCCGCGCCGAAACGGTCCAGCAGGCGGGCGGCGGCGGCCCGGGTGCCCTCGGGGGTCGCGGTGGCCACCCGGCCGTCCGCGGTCGCCGTGGCGGTGACGGACATCCGGGTGCCCTCGTCCTGGGGCGCGAGCCGGAGGGTGAGGGAGAACCTGCCCGCGCCGGTGCCGCGCGCCTCGGTGCCCTCGGCCTCCACGCCGAAGGTGTCCTCGTCCAGCTCGGTGATCCGCATGGTGCCGCGGTAGGTGATCGTGTGGCCCTCGACGCGGAGCTTCAGCCGCCCGGCCACCGGTGGCTCGCCCGCGTCCTGCTGGAGCCCGGGGACGCAGCGGGCGACCCGCGCCGGGTCGCGCAGCGTCCGACGCAGGGACTGGACCTCAACCGGAACGAACACCTCATGCTCCATGAGTCACGAGCCTACTCAGGGGTGGCCGTCCCGTCTCCGCAACCGACGCGCCGAGCCGTACCGAACCCGCCCGTCCGGGCCCCGCGCGGGGCCCCGGGCCCGCCGTCAGCCCGAGTAGCGCGGATGGACCAGGGTCGAGGGCGGCAGCTCCTCGCGGGGGCGCTCCTCGCCCAGCGGCTCCAGCTCCGGGGCGAGCGGGACGCCCGGGGGCCCGGAGGGCGAGGCGAGGACGAAGCCCCAGTCGTGCGGGGCCCCGGTGGCGCCCGAGGCGCGGTCGGGGCCCGCCGTGAAGCCGGTGAGACGGCCCGTCGCCCGGTAGGGCACGGTCCACAGACCGGCGGCCCGGACCGTCGACTCCACCGTCCAGTACGTGTGCGACCGCGTCGCGACCGGCCCCGCGTGCACCGCGAGACGGCCGCCCGGCGCCAGCACGCGCGCGGCCAGGCCGAAGAACTCCTGCGAGTACAGCTTGGTGCTGGGGGTGATGCCCGGGTCCGGCAGATCGGAGATCACCACGTCGAAGGGCCCGGCCGTCCGGCCGGCCCCGCGCAGCCAGCCGAAGGCGTCCGCGACCACCGCCCGCACCCGCCGGTCCTCGTACACATGGCCGTTCAGGGCCGACAGGGCCGGGTCGTGGCGGGCCAGGCCGACCACGCCCGCGTCCAGCTCGACCAGGGTCACCGAGCGCACGTCCGTGAAGCGCAGCGCCTCGCGGGCGGCCAGGCCGTCCCCGCCGCCCAGGACCAGCACCCGCCGGTGCCGCCCGGACTCCATCGCGGGGCCCACCAGCGCCGAGTGGTAGCGGTGCTCGTCCCGGCCGCTGACGCGCAGCCGGCCGTCGAGGAACAGGTCGAGCGGACCGCCGGGGCCGTGCCCGGTGCGGCTGCCGGTGAGGACGACCTCCTGCACACCGGTCTGCACCGCGACCCGCACCTGCCCTCCGTACACCGCGCGCCGCGCCGCCTGCTCGAAGGCGCCGACCAGCGCGGTGGTGATCGCCAGGACCGCGATGACCAGCACGTTCGCCGCCAGGAGCCACCAGCGGGCGCGGGGGGTCAGATCGCGCCGGAAGAGCCACAGCACCAGCGCCCCGCCCGCGACCGCGTTGACCGCGCCGGTCAGCAGCGCACCGGTCAACTGGCCCAGCAGCGGCAGCAGGAGGAAGGGGAAGGCGAGGCCGCCGACGAGGGCTCCCACGTAGTCGGCGGCGAACAGGTCCGCGACGGTGCCGCCCGGGTCCTGCCGCGAGACGCGCTGCATCAGCGTCATCAGGAGGGGGATCTCGGCGCCGATGAGCACACCGATCCCGAGCGAGAAGGCGACCAGGGCGTATCGCGCGCCGCCGAGCCAGGCGAACGTCGCGTACAGCACCATCGCCGAGCAGCCGCCGACCAGCGCGAGGGCCGCCTCGATCAGTCCGAAGCCGGCGGCGGCGTGCAGCCGCAGCTGCTTGGCGAGCAGGGAGCCGATGCCCATGGCGAAGACCATCACGGACAGCACGACGGAGGCCTGGGTGACCGAGTCGCCGATCAAGTACGAGGCGAGGGCGACCAGTTCGAGTTCGTAGACGAGTCCGCAGGCCGCGCAGATGAACACGGTGCCGAGCACGATGAACCGCGCGGTGCTGCGCCGGGGCACCGGCGGCGGGATGCCACTGGGCAGGACGGGCACAGACGGTTCGATCATGATGGGAACGCTACGTCACGACTCGCTCGCATCTTGTCACCCACAAGGGTGCAACTCGCGCACGGCGGAGGGAATTACGGCTCCTTCAGTGGCGGTGCGCCCCCTCCTACCTGCACGCATTCTCACCGCGCGGCCGGTACCGCCGTCCGGACACCGACCCTCGTTCGGGTCACCACCAACTGCCCCTCCTGCGGGTACGCGTGCCAGGTCCGCCACCGCACCTGGCCCTCGCCGCGCTGCGCGAGCATCGCGGTGAAGGCGTGCGGCGAGCCGGGAAACGTCCCCGCGAGGCCGTTGGGATGGTCGGCGACCAGCGCCAGCAGCTCCTGGGCGCGCCCCGCGAACGACCCCTCGGACAGCGTCTCCACCCGTGCGGCGAACTCGTACTCCCACTCCCCCAGACGTTTCGCCACCCCGAGGGGGAGCGGGGTGCTGCTGCCGGGCATACAGGCGACGGTCTCCGAACAGGAGCCCTGCTCCTCTTCGAGGAGTACCTGGTGGGAGGCGCCCAGCAGCCTCAACTGCAGTCTGGCGCCGGTGAGTTCCAGGTCGAGGACGGCCAGGGCGGGCAGCGGCTCCCGCCCCAGAGCCCAGGCGAGGTCGCTGGCACGCGTGTCGGTGTAGGCGGTCTTGAGAGTCGTGAGCATGGGTGGGCTCCGCAAAACACACATGGGGAGGGTGGACGACCGGGGGCGCCCCGGAACCGGTGCGGGGAAGGGGGGACCGTCGGCTCGGGTCCGCCCGGTGGGGGAGGTCCGTGGGCTGCGTTTCTCAACAGCGAGGCAATCATGAAGTGGGCCGCACTCACAGCGTTTTTACCCAACTTGACGGGGTTTCCATCCCTGGGAGGCAACACGGTTCACCTGTTCACTGCGAAGGCGCGCGTGAGGGCGCCCGGCGGGTGGAGACCCCGCCGGGCGCGTGGATGAGGCGTGCGGACGGAATCGGCTGCCCCGTGTCAGCCGCGACCGCCGCACGCGGTCAGCTGGAGCCGCCGCAGCCGCCGCCCCCGCAGGACGAACCGCCGCCGCAGGAGGAGTGGCCACCACCGCACGAGTGGCTGCCGCCGCACGAGTGGCCGCCGTGGTGGCCGTGGCCTCCCCCGCTGTCACCGGCCCACCAGGCGCCGGACGAGCCCGCCGCGCCGGAGGAGCCGCCCGCCCCGGACGAGTACCACCCCCGCCGCCGCCGGCCGCGGCTCCCCCTGGTCACCTTGCCGACGACGTACCAGATCAGTACCAGTACGGCCCCCGCGACGACATATCCCATCTCCCCCACCGTCCTTCTCCTGTGTGTGACAGGGGGATGCCCTCGCCCCGCGCGCGCGAAAGCAGACTTGAGCAACTCCAGAGGTTGCCCACAGGATGGCCGCCATGACCTCCAGCGCGCGTCCTCACCTCAACCGCCGCCTCGCCGAGTTCGGCACCACGGTCTTCGCCGAGATGTCCGCCCTCGCGGTGTCGACCGGAGCCATCAACCTCGGCCAGGGCTTCCCCGACACCGACGGCCCCGAGGAGGTCCGCGAGGCCGCCGTGCGGGCCCTGCGCGACGGACGCGGCAACCAGTACCCGCCGGGTCCCGGCGTGCCCGAGCTGCGCACCGCGATCACCGACCACCAGCTGCGGCGCTACGGGCTGACGCTCGACCCGGACCGCGAGGTGCTGGTCACGGTGGGCGCCACCGAGGCGATCGCGGCCTCGCTGCTCGCCCTGGTGGAGCCGGGGGACGAGGTGATCGCGCTGGAGCCGTACTACGACTCCTACGCGGCCTGCGTCGCCATGGCGGGCGGCACACGGGTGCCGGTGACGCTGCGGCCGGACGGCGACCGCTACCGGCTGGACCTGGACGAGCTGCGCGCCGCCGTCACCCCGCGCACCCGGCTGATCCTGCTCAACACCCCGCACAACCCGACCGGGACCGTGCTGAGCCGCGAGGAGCTGACCGCGATCGCGGAGCTGGCCCGCGAGCGGGACCTGCTGGTCGTCACCGACGAGGTCTACGAGCACCTGGTCTTCGACGGCGAGCACGTGCCCATCGCCACCCTGCCGGGGATGCGCGGGCGCACCCTCACCATCGGCTCGGCCGGCAAGACGTTCTCGTTCACCGGCTGGAAGGTCGGCTGGGTGACGGGCGCGCCCGAGCTGGTGGCGGCCGTGCGCTCGGCCAAGCAGTATCTGACGTACGTGGCCTCCGGCCCCTTCCAGTACGCCGTCGCCGAGGCGCTGCGGCTGCCCGACGCCTACTTCGACACCCTGCGCGAGGAGATGCGGGCCAGGCGGGACCTGCTGAGCGCGGGGCTCGCGGCGGCCGGGTTCGCGGTGTACCGCCCGGCGGGCACGTACTTCGTCACCACCGACATCCGTCCGCTCGGCCGGGAGCTCTCGCACGACGGCGACGGCTTCGCCTTCTGCCGGGCGCTGCCGGAGCGCTGCGGGGTGGTGGCGATTCCCAACGCCGTCTTCTACGACCACCGGGACGCGGGCGCGCCTTTCGTCCGATTTGCCTTCTGCAAGAGGGAGAGTGTGCTCGAAGAGGCCGTCTCCCGGCTGAAGGCGCTCGCGGGCTGAGCTCGCGGGACGAGGCGCCGCGAGAGGCCGGGGAGGACCGACCACGCGCGCGCCCGGAGGTGCACCCTGTCCGCCGAGATCACCGCCCTCGTACGCCGGTCCGCGGACGCCCTGTCCACACCGCGCCGGCTGACCGCGCTGCGCCGGGCGGCCCCCGCGCTCGGGCTGTTCGCCGCCGCCCGGCTCGCCGGGATGCTGTTCCTCGCGGGCTGGGCCTGGCACCTGGGGCGCTCGCCGCGCGCGCTGCTCGCCACCGCGTGGGACGCCGACTGGTACATCAAGATCGCGGCGCACGGCTACGGGCGCACCCTGTACTGGCCGGACGGGACGGTCCAGAGCGACCTGGCGTTCTTCCCGTTCTACCCGAGCCTGATGCGGCTGGTGACGACGGCGCTGCCGGTGGCGGGGGGCACGGCCGGGCTGCTGGTGTCCTGGACGGCGGCCGGGGCCGCGGCCTGGGGCATCCACGCGGTCGGGGAGCGGCTGGCGGGCCGGCGCACGGCGACCGCGCTGGTGCTGCTGTGGGGTCTGCTGCCGCACTCCATCGTGCTGTCGATGGCGTACACCGAACCGGTGATGACGGCGCTGGCCGCCTGGTCGCTCCGGGCGGTCCTGGATCGGCGCTGGCTGTGGGCGGGCGGGCTGGCGGTCCTGGCGGGCCTCTCGCGGCCCAACGCGATCGCGGTGGCCGCGGCGGTCACCGCCGCGGCGGCGGCGGCCCTGTGGGACGGGGAGCGGGGCGCACGGCGCGACTGGCGGGTGTGGACGGCCGGGGCGGTGGCGCCGCTCGGCTGGTGCGCGTACGTCCTGTCGGTCGGCGCCCGAAGGGGTGATCCGCTGGGGGGTTACTTCGCGGTCCAGGCCGCCTGGACGTCCCGTTTCGACTTCGGCCGGGGCTCGCTGCGCTTCGTGCGGAAGCTGGCCACCGGGCCCTTCGACCTCGGCTACACGATGGCGTTCCTGATCACGGTGGCGGCGCTGCTGCTGTTCGCCCTGTTCGTGCTGGAGCGCCCGCCGCTGCCGCTGCTCGTCTACACGGCCGTACTGCTGCTGATCACGGTCGGCGGCTCGGGGTTCTTCGAGTCCAAGCCGCGGTTCCTGCTGCCGGCGTTCCCGCTGCTGCTGCCGCTGGCGGCGGCGCTGACGAAAGCCCGGACCGGGGCGGCGGTCACCGTGACCGCGGCCCTGGCCGGGCTGTCGTTCGCGTACGGGGCGTATCTGCTGACGCTCGCCCCGATGGCGCTGTGAGTGCCGTGCCTCAGGCGTCGTCGCCGGGCGTGTCGCCCGCGTCGCCCTCGTCGCCCTCGGCGCCGTCGACGGCCTTCTCCAGGCCGAGCTGCTCCACGAGCCACTTGTCGAACTCGATCGAGGCGCGGACCCAGCTGACCGTCGAGGAGACGAAGTGCTCCAGGGCGACGCCGGTGCCGATCAGCATCTGCGCCTCACCGATCAGACGGACGGCGCCGTCGTCGTGGGTGTGCGTGTAGACCTTGGGCCACAGGGTGCGGCGGTTCCAGTCGTCGATCGTCTCCAGCAGCGCGAGCTTGTCGTCGATGCTGTGGGGGCGGTCGTAGAAGGTCCGCACCGAGAAGACCTGCTGGTCCTCCTCGCCGCGGAACATGAAGTACGTGCGGAACTCCTCCCACGGCGCGGCGAGGTCGCCCTCGTCGTCCACGACGTACTTGAGCTCCATCTGGTCCAGGAGCTGCTTGACCAGATCCTGGTCGGGTACGACGGGCCCGGCCGGTCCACCGGTGGGCTGCGGGCCGGGCTGAGCCCCGAAATTCGGAATCGAGGACGGGTCGATGCTCATCGTGAATCTTCCTTCGTACGGTTCCGGTCATCCTCTCCCATGCCGGGCGGGGGCTGGCAACCCCCGCCACGGGTATCCGCTGACGGCTGACCGAATCCCCTCACGTGTGGCGTAAGCGCGTCAGCGCTTCGTCATGCGATCGGTGAGGCGCCAGACCCCGGTGGAGGGATTGAGCAGGTGGTCCGCACCGGTGGGGTCCAGCTTCCGCGCCCGTTCGGCGGCCTCCTGATGACGACCTTGGTAGGCGGCGAAATCGAGCCGGGTCTTGTCGTACCCGGGAAGGTGCTTCTGCAGGTGGGGCAGGAGCTGTTTGTACGTGGCGGCGTACGCGCGGTGGTCCGCGAAGTGGAGCAGCAGCCAGAGCTCGAAGCACGGATTGGACACGGCGGCCCTGATGCCGCTGCGACGGGCGGCTGTGACGGCCTCCGCGACATCGGCGTACTGGTCCACGTCGAAGACGCACCACACCTCGTCGTAACCGCCCCGGTTGAGGTCCCGCTGCTGGCGGGCGTACGCGACGAGCTGCGTCGGGGAGCAGGCCTTGCCCCGGACCACGAGGGAGATCGCCGGGTTGCGCAGATGGTCCCGTAACCCCTGGAGGTATTGGCGCTCGGTCTCCTTGCCCCCGCAGACGATCAGCAGGGTGCGGGACGACTGGCGGACCGGGCGACGTCGGCGGCCCGATCCCTCACGCGGGAACTGCCTTGCCATGCGCCCCCCAGTACTTCCTGACCATGTCCTCGAACGCCGTCTCCGGCAGGAGCGGTACCGCGCCGTAGCTGCCCGCCAGGTAGCGCCGCTCGAAGTTCTCGCCCTTGCGCGGCTTGAAGTCGCTCAGCGGATAGAGCTCGGAGGTGCCCGTCTTGGCGTCCTTCTCCACGAACCAGACCTGGTCCCGGCGCAGCACCTGCTCACCGAGCATCGTGCCGAGGAGGGTGGCGTCGTGGGTGGTGAAGACGAGCTGGGCGCCGAGGGGATTGAGCTCGGGGTTCTGGAAGAGGGAGAGAAGCTTGGCGGTGAGCAGGGGGTGGAGGCTCACGTCGATCTCGTCGATCCACAGCTGGTCCCCGTGGAGAACGGCCAACAGCGCCCTGAACACCAGGTTCAGCCACGTCTTGGTGCCGGCCGACTCCGCTTCGACCGGCAGGACGAATTCCTCGTCGCCGACGCGATGGACGAACTCGAGCGGTTTCGACATCGCCTGCGCCAGCCCGGCGGAAATGGTCTCGGGGACCCTCGCTCCCTCAAACGCGGCGTTGCGCCCCGCCGCCGGACGGACACCGTGCACCCCGAGGTCCGCAGCGGCGAGCACCTCCGCACCGACAGGCAGCCCCACTCGCCGCAGTTCCTCGAAGCCCTCTGCCACGAGCGCCCCCACGGCGGCGTGCGTGATCGTCTGCCGGTGGTCATCGGTGACCACTGCCGACTTGCTCGCCAGAGCCTTCCAAATCCTGCTGAGCAACCGGTGAGCGGACTGCGCAGCCGCCGACAGATAGAGGCTGTTCGGCCGCATGATCCGTTCGGCGGCGACCCGCTCGCCACTCAGCGTCGCACCGTAATCGATCTTCATTCCGTTGCGTTCGAACAGGACGCGCTTGCGCGCCTTGGGGTACGCGTAGAGCCATTCCTCGCCCACAGCGGCATCCGTGACGCTGAAGCCGTACACGTAGCGCACTCCGTCGACGAGCAGGTCGGCCGCGTACGACGCGGGCTCCTCGCGACTCACATGGTCGAGTAGGAAAGGACGCCTCGGCACGGGTGCGCCGGGCAGCCACTTCGCCTGGGAGTCCTCCACCGTTTCCGTGAAGAACCGGAACGCGTCCACCACCGTGGACTTCCCGGAAGCATTGGCTCCGTAGATCGCCACGACCGTCACGGCGGGCCGGTCGTCCTCGTACGCCGGGACCAAGTTCAGTTCCTGCGGTTCGCGCAGGGAGCCGTGGTTGGCGACACGGAAGCTCAAGAGCATGTGCTCATCCCTCCCACACCCGCTTGTGAACAAGTGAATCGCGAAAATCGGCTCAGGGCGATCGTAACCCCCGTTCGCGA
Organism: Streptomyces sp. NPDC031670; assembly: GCF_055580545.1. Lineage (NCBI taxonomy): Bacteria > Bacillati > Actinomycetota > Actinomycetes > Kitasatosporales > Streptomycetaceae > Streptomyces > Streptomyces sp. NPDC031670. The sequence goes on from NZ_JBVILC010000002.1 coordinate 317,638, forward strand.
ACAGAGACAGGCCCGCCACCCACGAGGGTGACGGGCCTGTCCACAGCCCGATACGTACGGCTACAGCGTCTTTCCGGTCGCCGCGCCCACGATCAGACCGTCCCCCACCCGGTCGACGCGGACCGTGTCGCCGTCCTTGACCTCGCCCGCCAGGATCTCCTTGGCGAGCCGGTCGCCGATGGCGGTCTGGATCAGGCGGCGCAGCGGGCGGGCGCCGTAGGCCGGGTCGTTGCCCTCGTCGGCGAGCCAGGCCAGCGCCTCGGGCGTGACGTCCAGGGCGAGGCGGCGGTCGGCCAGGCGCTTGGCGAGGCGGGCGATCTGGAGCTCCGCGATGTGCGCCAGCTCGTCCCTGGTGAGCGCCGAGAAGACCACCAGGTCGTCGAGGCGGTTGAGGAACTCCGGCTTGAAGGACGCCCGCACCACCTCCAGTACCTGCTGCTTCTTCTCCTCCTCGGAGGTCAGGGGCTCTACCAGGTACTGGCTGCCGAGGTTCGACGTCAGGACCAGGATCGTGTTGCGGAAGTCGACCGTGCGGCCCTGGCCGTCGGTGAGGCGGCCGTCGTCGAGGACCTGGAGCAGGACGTCGAAGACCTCCGGGTGCGCCTTCTCGACCTCGTCGAGCAGCACCACGCTGTACGGGCGGCGGCGGACGGCCTCTGTGAGCTGGCCGCCCTCCTCGTACCCCACGTACCCGGGCGGGGCGCCGACCAGACGGGCCACGCTGTGCTTCTCGCCGTACTCCGACATGTCGATGCGGACCATCGCCCGCTCGTCGTCGAAGAGGAAGTCGGCCAGCGCCTTGGCCAGCTCCGTCTTGCCGACGCCGGTGGGGCCCAGGAAGAGGAAGGAACCGGTGGGGCGGTCGGGGTCGGCGATGCCCGCCCGGGTGCGCCGGACCGCGTCCGAGACCGCGCGGACCGCCTCGGACTGGCCGATCAGCCGGCGGCCCAGCTCGTCCTCCATGCGCAGCAGCTTCTGCGTCTCGCCCTCCAGCAGACGCCCGGCCGGGATGCCGGTCCAGGAGCCGACCACGTCCGCGATGTCGTCCGGGCCGACCTCCTCCTTGACCATGGTGTCCCCGGAGGCCTCCTGCTCGGCCTCGGAGGCGGCCTCGAGCTCGCGCTCCAGGGTCGGGATCTCGCCGTACAGCAGCTTGGAGGCGGTGTCGAAGTCGCCGTCGCGCTGGGCGCGCTCGGCCTGGCCGCGCAGGTCGTCGAGGCGCTCCTTGAGCTCACCGACCCGGTTCAGGCCCTCCTTCTCCTTCTCCCAGCGGGCGGTCAGACCGCGCAGCTCCTCCTCCTTGTCGGCGAGGTCGCGGCGGATCTTCTCCAGCCGCTCCTTGCTCGCCGCGTCCGTCTCCTTGGACAGGGCCAGCTCCTCCATACGGAGGCGGTCCACCGACCGCTGGAGCTCGTCGATCTCCAGCGGCGAGGAGTCGATCTCCATACGGAGGCGGGAGGCGGCCTCGTCCACCAGGTCGATCGCCTTGTCCGGCAGGAAGCGGGAGGTGATGTAGCGGTCGGAGAGGGTGGCCGCGGCCACCAGCGCGCTGTCCGCGATCTGCACCTTGTGGTGCGCCTCGTAGCGCCCCTTGAGGCCGCGCAGGATCGCGATGGTGTCCTCGACCGTGGGCTCGGCGACCAGGACCTGCTGGAAGCGGCGCTCCAGGGCCGGGTCCTTCTCGATGCGCTCGCGGTACTCGTCGAGCGTGGTGGCGCCGACCATCCGCAGCTCGCCGCGGGCCAGCATCGGCTTGAGCATGTTGCCCGCGTCCATGGCCGAGTCGCCGCCGGCGCCCGCGCCGACAACCGTGTGCAGCTCGTCGATGAAGGTGATGATCTGGCCGTCGCTCTCCTTGATCTCGGAGAGGACGGTCTTCAGGCGCTCCTCGAACTCGCCCCGGTACTTCGCCCCGGCCACCATCGCGCCCAGGTCGAGCGAGACGAGCCGCTTGTTCTTCAGGGACTCCGGGACGTCGCCCTTGATGATCCGCTGGGCCAGGCCCTCGACGACCGCCGTCTTGCCGACGCCCGGCTCACCGATGAGCACCGGGTTGTTCTTGGTGCGCCGGGAGAGCACCTGCACCACCCGGCGGATCTCCTGGTCCCGGCCGATGACCGGGTCGAGCTTGCCCTCGCGGGCCGCGGCCGTGAAATCCGTGCCGAACTTCTCCAGGGCCTTGTACTGGCCCTCCGGGTCGGGGGTGGTCACCCTCCGTCCTCCTCGTACTGTCTCGAATGCCTCAAGGAGCTTCTTGGCGGTCGCGCCCTGCTGGGAGAGGAGCTCGCCGGTACGGCCGCCCTTGGCGGCGAGACCGATGAGCAGGTGCTCGGTGGAGAGGTACTCGTCGCCCAGCTCCTTGGCGCGCTGCGCGGCGTCGGCGATGACGGCCAGCAGGTCGCGGTCGGGCTGCGGCGGGGCGACGGTGGAACCGGCCACCTTGGGCAGCGCGGCGAGCAGCCGCTCCGCCCCGGACCGGACGGCGGCCTGGTCTGCCCCGGCGGCGGCCAGCAGGTCGACGATGTTCTCGTTCTCCTCACCCGTCAGGAGGGCGAGCAGCAGGTGGGCAGGCGTCAGGTCGGGGTGTCCGTCGGACACGGCCCGGCTGCTCGCGGCGTTGATCGCGTCCCGGCTCCTGTTGGTCAGCTCGGCGTCCACGTGCGGTCTCTCCTCCTCGGCGCAGGGGGTACGAACTCCATGACTCATCCAGCGTACATAAAGTTGAGCCTATTCCGCTCAAGGTGACGGGGACGAGTTCCGCGTAGGTTTCGACGCATGACCACGAGCACGGACACGGGCGCCGCCCCGGCCTCCCCCACGCGTACCCCTGTGGACCCCCGGCAGCCCGACGCGGCCTATCTCGCCTTCTGGCGCGAGCGGCACCTGTGCACGCTGACGACCCCGCGCCCGGACGGCAGCCCGCACCTGGTGCCGGTGGGGGTCACCTACGACCCGGACGCGGGCGTGGCGCGGGTGATCGCCAACCGGTCCAGCAGGAAGGTGCGCAACGTACTGGCGGCCGGCGAGGAGGGAGCGCGGGCCGCGGTCTGCCAGGTGGACGGGCGCCGCTGGGCCACCCTGGAGGGCCGGGCGTACGTACGTACCGAGGCGGGGGCGATCGCCGACGCGGTGGCCCGCTACGCCGAGCGGTACGGCCGGACGCCGCGCGAGAACCCGGACCGGGTGCTGATCGAGATCGTCCTGGAGCGGGCGATGGGCAAGGGCTGAGCCGCGTACGGCCACGCGCGCGCGGGTACGCGCGCGTGGCCGTACCCGGGCAGCACAGCGGCGCCACCGTGTTCAGGTCCACGATGGCGCCGCTGTGTGGGGGAAGCGCCTGAGCGATTTACAACGACGGGGGAATCGCTTCAGGCACTGCGGGGGGTGGCGGTAGATGACTCGGGGTCGAACAGTTGGTGGTCTCGCTGGTCCAGATTGACGAACACCATGCCGTAGCGAACGGCACAGCGAATCGGCTGCGGCGCCCCGCGCGGCCGACGCAGGCACCGGTAGGCACGGACGTCCTCGTCGTCCTCACGCGCGACCAGGATCGGCTCGCCGAACAGGGTGACCATCAACGAATCGCCACGGTGGGGGATCGCCGTGACGAGGTCGATGAAGTGCCACCCCGAGCGGTAGGCCGTGGCCATTTCGCGCCGGAAGACCCGGTCGTCCGGCGGGAGGCTCATGCGCTTACACCCGCGGGCGCGACCTCCCAGGTAGGCTCCACTGGAGCCGCCAGGACCCGCGTCGCCGGCTTGTGCTCCCAGGTGGGCTCTCCCGGAGCCGCCACGGTTCCGTGGGACGGCTTGCTCTCCCACGTGGGTTCCCCACTCGCGGCGAGAGCGCAAAGAGCAGCCGCGACAACGGCTATAGCGCTAAGTGCTCGAACCATCCTGCTCATGGCCGATCTCCACCTCTTTATGATCATTCCCTCCCCCCGCGCATAAGACGATGGCTCACTCTGAGCGCTTCCACCAGCGAGGCCAGGCATCATGTTCCTGTAATTCAGGAGTATGAGGGGGGTGTAATCCGGTTGTATCAGGGGCACTTCGGACATAGTCATGGCCCTACAGACCTGTGCGAGATGGGCAAGACCCTCTACGCCACCGCGTTGCGTACCGGCGGAATAACTCGCACGGAAGCCCAGGCCGCTCCCTGTCTCATCGATCTCGCGCTGCTGCGGCCCGACGCGGACGACGCGGAGCAGCTGCGGCCGGTTCCGCCCTCCGTCGTCCTGAACCAGCTCGTGCAGCCCCTGGAACGCGAGATCCAGGAGCGCAGGAAGCTGTCGATGTCACTGGCCAGCACCTTCGAGCCGTTCATGGCGATCACCAGCGAGGACGCGGCGAGCACCCACGCGATCACGGTCCTCGAAGGCCTGGAGCTCATCAACGCGACGCTGGACCGCGTCATCGACGAGTGCACCAAGGAACTGCTCACCATCCAGCCCGGCAGCGGACGCAGACCCGAGACCCTGGAGTCGGGCCTGCGCCGGGTCCAGCCGCTGCTCGACCGGGGCGTGGGCATGCGCACCCTCTACCAGCACACCGCCCGCCACCACTCCGCGACGATCGGGTACGTGGAGCGCATCGCGCCCTTCGGCCTGGAGGTCCGCACGCTGGAAGAGATCATCGACCGGCTGATCATCGTGGACCGCCGGGTGGCCTTCATCCCCGCGCGCAGCGACCGCCGCGTCGCGCTGGAGCTGCGGCACGAGGGCCTGGTGCAGTATCTGGTCGGCGTCTTCGACCAGTTCTGGCTGCACGCGGTGCCGTGGGAGGAGGAGGTCCCGTACGGCTCCTCCAAGGCGGAGGGCATCACCGGCGTCCAGCGCTCCATCGCCAAGCTCCTCGTGGAGGGGCACGTGGACGACTCCATCGCGCGGCGGCTCGGGATGAACGTCCGCACCTGCCGCGCCCACATCGCCAAACTGAACGCCGCCCTGGGCAGCGGCAGCCGGGCCCAACTCGGCTATCTCATCGCCCAGTCGGGAATCCTGGAGCAGGACGACTGAAGGCGCCGGCCGCCCCCTCTATACGTGCGGATGGCTCCCCGGCGGGTCGTCGTCGTCCGTGGGACGGCCGCGCTGGCGCCCGCGCGGGCGGTGTGGCATCAGATCCTTGCCGCGCGCCTCGCCGGTGCCGACGATCGGCAGCGGATGGGCGGGGCGGCCGTCGGGCGTCTGGGGGAACCGCAACAGCCGTCCCGGCGCCGGCGGCCGGCCCGCCTCGGGGTGCCCGGCCGCGTCCCGCCCGCCGTCGCCCTGCGGATGGGCGCCTTCCTCCACCGGACCCCGCGGCCCGTCCCCGCCCCGTCCGTCGGCGCGCCCGCCGCCGTCCGCCGCGCGGCTGACGCGGGCGTGCTCCTCCCAGCCCTCCCGGAACCAGCGGAGCTGCTCGTGCTGGAGCTCCTGGTCGGTCAGGACCCGTACACCGTCGAGGCCGGCGCGCCGGACCTTCTCCCCCAGTTCGATCAACAGGCCGCCCACCACCTGGGCCAGCGCGTCCTGTTCGCCTCCTGAACCGTCGCCGTCCGCCATCCCCCGCCCTCCTTCACACCCCCGGGCTGCCGGCCCCCTCGCGTCCGTCCGGCAGGAACGCCTTCGTCACGCGTACGAACAGCTCGCGCAGTTCCTCGGGCACCCCCATGCGCCGGGCGGCCTCCTCGGGGCTGAGCGGCGTCGCGCCCTCCCCGTCCTGTCCGCCGCGGCTCACGGCGATCGGCAGATCGTCCTCGGAGAGCCTGCCGGAGCGGATGAGCATGTCCCGCAGCGGTACGCCGAGCACGGCCGCCAGTCTGCGCATGGTCTCCAGGTCCGGCATGCTCTGGCGCTGCAACAGCCTGCTCACGGCGGCCCGGTGGACCCCGGCGTCGTCCGCGAGCTTGGACTTGCCGCCGCCGCGCGGGCTGTCGATGTCGTAGTTCCGCAGCCGCATCAGGCGCTCGATCCAGGCGGCGAACTCCTCCAGCCCGTCCGCGTGGCCGCGACCACCGTCACCGCGGTAGCCCTGTTCGTTGCGGGCGCCGGCCCGTGCGCTCGAACCCATGTGGTCGCTCTCCCTCGTCGCGGGAGACAGCGTACCCCCGGCGCGCTCGCGCGACAGTAGGTGCGCGCCCGCACGCATGAGTCGCTTGCGTACGCGCACGCACCATGTCACCCTGATCACGCGTTCGCAATTTGCCGAACTCGTGTTCCCATACGTGGGGAGGGGTTTGCACATGCCCGCACACCTGACCATCCCAAAGACACCCTTGACCTCGGACTTATCCCGAGCGGTGGACGACCTCGACTGGCGCAGGGCCGCCGCCTGCGCGAACCTCCCACAACACTCCGTGTTCGCCCGCGTCCCCTCCGACGCGGAACCGGTATTGCGAGCATGCAATCAGTGTCCCATCCGGAGGGAGTGCGAGGTGGTCGTCGACCCCGCGCACACCTTCTTCGACGGGGTGAGCGGCGGACGGCTCTGGCGCAACGGCCGCGAGGTGAGGCGGCCCTCGGCGCACACGCCCGGGCAGGCCGAGCGATGAGCGGCGAGAGCGCCGACACGATGTGGCTCCAGTCGCTGGCCCGCCGCTTCCCCGACCTCCTCGCCGAGCTCGCCCCGTCCCCCGTGGGACCGCGCGAACGGCCCGGCGGCTCCCCGCGCTCCACCACCGCCCCGATCCGGCTGCACATCTCCGACGCCGTACGGGACATCACCGACGGCGTGGTCGAGCTGGAGGAGGCGGTACGGGAGCGGCTCGGCCTGCGCCCGGCGGCCCCCGCCCCCGTGGTGGCGCGACTCGGCCGCATCGCCCGACTCGGCCCCTCCATTGCCCAGTTGCCCGACCTCGCCGCGCACGTGCGGGAGGAGACCCGGCGCATGGCCCGGCGCTGCGCCCGCGAGCTGGGGGACCCGGAGCAGATGATCCGGATCGGCGGACGCTGCCCCGCCTGCGACTCGGTGTCGCTGCGCATCTTCCCCGAACGCGGCGCCGTGCTCTGTGTGAACCCCGTGTGCCGCCATGTCGTCCGCACGGCCCTGGAGGAGGCGTCGTGACCCCGCCCCCGGTGTCCGGCCTGGTCTCCGGCGAACTCGCCGCCGCCGAGGTGGCCGTCTCGCCCGCGACCCTGCGCAAGTGGGTCCAGCTGGGCCATCTGCGGTCCGCCGGCAGGCAGGGGCGCAGACTGCTCTACCGGCTGGAGGACGTGTTCGCGGCGGAGCGTTCCGTACACCGCGCCGAGATCCCGCACCGCTAGCCGGAGCTGCTCCACAGCCCCCCGTGGCCTCCCCAAAGGGCCCCACCCGCACCCCGGGTGGGGCCCTTGCGCTGTTCCGGCGCGGGCGCCAACCACCGCTCCGAGCAGGCTTGTTGCGCGATCGGGCACCCCGGATCACACTTGGAGCAGCGGCAGAACCGCGCCCACATCCGGGGCGACGGGTCTGCCGCTTCGTGCTGCTCCGGCCGTCTTCCACGCCCCCTCCGCACAGGAGCCGGGCGCCTCGGCCATGCCGTGCGGCACACCACCGTGAAAGGAGTCCCCCTGTGGACCAGATCCTGTTCTGGAACGCGGTGGCCCTGGAGGCCGACCGCACCACCCACACCACGGGCGCCCCCGCCGAGGCCGGCACCCGGGGCCCGTGCGGCGCCTCGCGGGCGCTGGCACTGACCCATCTCGCCATGCACGACGCCTACTTCGCCATCCACCCCGGTCACGACTGCTACCTCGGCGACTCGCTGCCCGAGGCCCCGGCCGGCGCCTCCTCCGACGCGGCCGTCGCCGCCGCCGCGCACGCCACGCTCAGCGCCCTCTACCCGACGCAGAAGGAGTACTTCACCGCCCAGCACCGGGCCGCCGGGCTCCCGGCCGGACCGGGCACCGGCACCGGCCACGCCTTCGGCCTGCGGGTCGCCCGGGCGCTGCTGTCACTGCGCGGCAGCGACCCCGGCCTCGGCGACGACGGCTACGTCTACTCCACCGACCACGGGCACCACCGGCCCGACCCGGTCGACCCCGGCCAGAGCGTCTACGCCGCCTACTACGGCGCCCGCTCCCACCTCTTCGCGGCCACCACCCGCCACCACCTGGACGCCCCGCCGCGGCCGGGCACTCCGCGCTACGAGTCGGCGCTGCGCCAGGTGCGCGCCAAGGGCATCGCGACGCATCTGACCGGCGCGCTGCCCGAGGACCTGCGGGCCGGCCGGCGCACCGCGCAGGAGACGGCCATCGGCATGTTCTGGGCGTACGACGGAGTCATCGGCCTGGGCACACCGCCCCGCTTGTACAACATGATCGTCCGCAAGGTCGCCGAGGCGCAGCGGAACGACACGGCCCAGAACGCCCGGCTGTTCGCCCTGCTCAACGCGGCCATGGCGGACGCGGGCATCCTCGCCTGGACCGACAAGTACGTCTACGACCTGTGGCGCCCGGTCGTCGGCATCCGCGAGCACGACCCCTCCTCGGGCCCGGCCGGCACCGGTCGCGCGGCGCTGAGCGCGGACGCCGACCCCGAGTGGCTGCCGCTGGGCGCGCCCAACACCAACAACCCCGGCGGCAGGGTCAACCGGACCCCGAACTTCCCGTCCTACCCCTCGGGCCACGCCACCTTCGGCGCGGCGGCCTTCCAGTCGGTGCGGCAGTTCTACCGCCACGGCTCGTACGGGCCGGACAACCTGGCCGCCGGTCTTGAGTTCGTCTCCGACGAGCTCAACGGCACGGCCACCGACACCAACGGGATCGCCCGGACCCGGGTGGTCCGCACCTTCCCCGGCGGGCTCTGGGACATGATCCGCGAGAACAGCCTCAGCCGGGTCTTCCTCGGTGTGCACTGGAACTACGACGGCTGGGTCCCCAACGCCTCCGGCGACATGGACCTGAGCCTCAACATCGGCGGCGTCCGGCTCGGCCTCGACATCGCGGACGACATCGCCGCCCACGGTCTGCGTGCCTCCCGCGCGGCCGGTCCCGCGGCCTAGGGCCCGTACGCCATGCATCTGCTGCCCCGCGGCCGAAAGCCGCATGTCGAGAAGGCCAACAAGAAGGAGTCCCCCATGGGTACGAACGAGACCTCCGACGCGTCGACCGGCGCCGTGACCGGGTCCGGCTCCGGCCACCCCGGCGACAACCCGCCCCCGCCCCCGGCGCGGCGCGGCGGCTTCGTCTATGTGATGAGCAACCAGGAGACCGGCAACTCGGTGACGGTCTTCGCCCGTGACGTCTACGGCAACCTGACCCGCAAGGGCACCTACCCGACCGGCGGCCTCGGCGTCGGCCGCAGCTACGACCTGGAGGACACCTCCGACCCGCTGGTGTCGCAGGGCTCGCTGATCGCCTCCGAGGACCGGCGGTTCCTGTTCGGCGTCGACTCCGGCAGCGACGAGGTCTCCTCGCTCGCCGTCGAGGGCGAGCGGCTGCGGCTGGTCAGCCGGGTCGCCACCGGCGGGGTCCGTCCGGTGAGCGTGGCCGTGCACGGCAACCTCCTGTTCGCCGTGAACGCCACCGACGGGTCCATCTCCGGCTTCCGCGTAGGCGACGACGGTTCGCTCACTCCCGTCGAAGGCTCCCGCCGGGCGCTGATCGGCGGGGCGGGGGCGGGCCCCTCACAGATCCAGTTCACCCCGGACGGCACCCAGTTGATCGTCACGGAGCGGCAGACGAACATCATCGACGTCTTCCCCGTCGACGCCTACGGCCGCGTGGGCGAGCCGGTGCGCAACCAGTCGGCCGGCCTGGCCCCGTTCACCGCGACCTTCCACGGCGACGTGCTGATGGTGACCGAGATCATCGGCGCCCCCGGCTTCCTGGGCTCGATGTCCACGTACCACGTCAACCGCGACGGCACCCTCCAGGTGATCAGCGCGTCCGTGACCACCACCGAACTCACCACCTGCTGGACGGCGAACAGCGTCCTGGACCCGGGTGTGGTGTACGTGGCGAACGCCCAGAGCGGTTCGATCGGCGGCTTCCGTATCAACGAGCGGGGCGAGATCACGCTCTTCCCGGCCGACGGCCACCTCGCCGTCAGCAAGAACTCGCACGCGACCCAGGACATGGCCATCACCGACGACGGCCTGTACCTGTACGTGCTGACCGCCGGGATCGACGAGAAGATCGCCGACCCCCGGCTCCCCACCTACGTGGAGGGGACGCCGTACTGCGACAGGATGACGATCAGCGCCTACCGCATCGAGGCGAGCGCCGGGCTCACGACCCTGAAGGGCTTCGGCGTGGCCGACGACCCGCCGCGGGTGGTCAGCCCCGGCGTGCTCGCGCCCAGCGCGGGCGGGCTGGCGCCGGGATCGGAGGGGCTCGTCGCCTTCTGATCCACCGCCCCCGGGTCCGCGGGCCGTGCCCGGCCCATCGCGCCTTCCCGCGCGCCCTCGGGCACGGTGGCGCACCGCGACCGCCGGGCCCACGGCCGTCCCGCGAACGCCGGCCGTGGGCCCGGCCCGGGCCTCTTACGCCGCCAGGACCGCCAGGTCCAGCCGGCGCAGCCGGTCCGGGTCCGCCCGCAGCGTGATCTCGGTGATCCGGCCCTCGGCCAGGGTGAAGCCGATGACCACCTTGAGCTCGCCCCCCGGCGCCCACACGGCGCCCACGGTGCCGTCCACCAGGGCGAGTTGGGCGGTCTGGGCGCGGCCCTTGAACGTGCCGGCCACCGCCATCGCGCCCCGGACCTCACCCATCGCGCCCACCTCCACGGTCGCCCGGTCGGCCCGGACCACCACGTCCGGGTCGAGCAGGTCGAGCAGCGCGTCGAAGTCCCCGGCGCGCGAGGCGGCGAAGAAGGCGTCGACGACCTCCCGCTGGCGCGCCAGATCCGCGTCCGGCACCGGTGCGGACTCCTGCACCCGGCGCCGGGCCCGGCTGGCGAGCTGGCGGGTGGCGACCGTGGAACGGCCCACCACCGGGGCGATCTCGTCGAAGGGCACCATGAACATGTCGTGCAGGACGAAGGCGATCCGCTCGGCGGGCGCCAGCGTGTTCAGGACGACCAGCATCGCCAAGCCCACCGAGTCAACGAGCAGCACCTCGTGCTCCGGGTCGCGCGGCTCCTCGTGCCCGCGCGTGTGCACCGGCACGGGCTCGTCGTACAGCAGCTCGCGCCGGGAGTCGCGTGAGCGCAGCATGTCCAGGCAGACCCGGCCCACGACGGTGGTGAGCCAGCCGCCGAGGTTCTTCACGCACGCCACATCGCTGCGGCTGAGGCGGAGCCAGGCCTCCTGGACGGCGTCGTCCGCCTCGTTGAGGTTGCCGAGTATCCGGTAGGCGACGGCCCGCAAGTGGGTGCGGTTGGCCTCGAACCGCTCGGCCAGCCGTTCGCCCTCGTCCACGTTCACGGTCACGTTGTTCCCCTGCCTCACCCGTAGAGGTGACACCGACTGTATCCGCTGACCCGCCCCGCGGGTACGGCGATCCGGCCCTCAACCTCGTTACGGAACAGGCCATTTGATGGAGGTCCCATGGCCGTACCACCCGCCACACCCGCACCCGGCGCCCCCCGGATCGACGCGGCCCGCGCCCAGCGTCTGGAGGCGCACGGCCGTTCCTGGGCCTTCGAGCTGGGCGGCGAGCTCTTCGAGCTGCCCCGCGAACTCACCCGCGCGACGGCGCGCGCACTGCGCGCCCTGGGCGGCGACGACCTCTCCGCCTCGCTCGAACTCCTCCTCGGCGAGGCCCAGTCCGCGCGGCTGCGCCGCCACCGTCCCTCGCCGCACGACGCCGGGGCGGTCCTCGCGTCCTGGGGCCGCGACACCGGGCTCGGCCTGGGGGAAGGCTGCGCCTCGGCGTGTACGTGGAGAACAACGCCGAGGCGCTGGAAGCCGCGCTCCTGCGCCACTACGGCGTGGACCTCCTGGACTGGCACCGCGGACGGCTCTCCTCCCGCCGTCTTACGGTCCTGATCCGCCATCTACCGAAGGAGCCGTCATGGTGACCAGCGGCCAGGCCGAAGGAGTCGCGATCGAACTGGAGCGGCTGCGGCGCGCGGTGGAGGTCGGGTTCGCCACCACCCGGGGCGATCTGGCGCTGCTGCTCCAGCGCGCCGACCAGACCGACAAGACCCTGGGAGAACACGACAAGCGCCTGGAGGCACTGGAACGCGGGCGCTGGCCGCTGCCGTCGCTGGCGGCGCTGACCTCGGCCGCCGCGCTGGTGGTGAGTCTGTGGCAGGGCGCCGGCCGGTGAGCCGGCGCCGGGAACCGCGCGCCCGCCCGCACCCGAACGGGCGCGCGGTCGGCGGACATCGCCGGTGAACATGGCCGTGGACATGGCCGGTGGACATGGCCGGTGGACGCGGACGGTCCGACGGGCGCGGTCAGTCCGTCGGTCTCTTGGGCCGCCAGACCACCAGCGCGCCGGTCTGCTGCACGTCCTGGTACGGCACCAGATCGCGCCGGTACGACGCGTGGACCTGGGCCTCGCGCTGCCGCATCGCCGCCGCCGCGCCGTCCACCGCCGCCGAGAGCTCGGCGACGCGCTGCTGGAGCGCGGCCACCTGGTTCTCCAGCTCGATGATGCGCTTGATACCGGCCAGGTTGATGCCCTCGTCCTGCGACAACTGCTGGACGGTACGGAGCAGTTCGATGTCGCGGGCCGAGTAGCGCCGGCCGCGCCCGGCCGTGCGGTCGGGCGAGACCAGGCCGAGGCGGTCGTACTGGCGCAGGGTCTGCGGGTGCAGACCGGAGAGCTGAGCGGCGACCGAGATGACGTACACCGGCGATTCATCGGTCAGTTCGAACGGATTGCGTCGTCGGCCGTCCATCTCATGCTCCCTTCGCGGCCTGGAACAGTTCTGCCCGCGGATCGACTTCCGCGGTCGCCTCGCGGAACGCCTCCAGGGCCTCGCGTGCCTTGTCGTCGAGGTCCTTGGGCACCATGACCTCCACGGTGACCAGCAGGTCCCCGCGCGAGCCGTCCTTGCGGACCGCACCCTTGCCACGGGCCCGCATGGTACGGCCGTTGGGGGTGCCCGCGGGCAGCTTCAGGGTGACCGGGGGCCCGCCCAGGGTGGGCACCTTCACCTCGCCGCCGAGCGCCGCCTCCACGAAGGAGACCGGCACGGTGACGGTGAGGTTGTCGTCCCTGCGGCCGAAGACGGGGTGGCTGTCCACATGGACGACCACATAGAGGTCGCCCGCGGGACCACCGCGCTCGCCCGCCGCGCCCTTGCCGCGCAGCCGGATCCGCTGGCCGTCGAAGACGCCCGCCGGAATCCTGACCTGCATGGTCCGCGAGGACTTGGCACGGCCGCTGCCCTTGCAGACCTCGCACGGGTTCTCCGCGATCAGGCCGCGGCCCTTGCAGTCCACGCACGGGTCGGTCAGCGAGAAGCCGCCACCGGTGCCGCGCGAGACCTGCCCGGTGCCGACGCACGTCGGGCACACCCGGGGCGTGCCGTTCTTGTCGCCGGTGCCCGAACAGGCCTTGCAGGGGGCCTGGCTGGAGAGCCGGATCGGGACCGTGGCCCCGTCGACCGCCTCGGTGAAGCTGAGCGTCACCTCGGACTCCAGGTCCTGGCCGCGGCGCGGCTGGGTGCCCCGGGTGCCCGGACCGGCGGTGCCCCGGTTGAAGAGCCCGCCGAACACGTCGCCGAGGCCGCCGCCGAAGCCGCCGCCTCCTCCAGCCCCGCCCTGGGCGCCCCCGAAGAGGTCGCCCAGGTCGAAGTTGAAGCTGCCGCCGCCGGCGCCGGGACCGGCCCGGAAGCCGCCGTTGCCGAAGAGGGCGCGCGCCTCGTCGTACTCCTTGCGCTTCTTGGGGTCACCGAGGATGTCGTTCGCCTCGGAGACCTCCTTGAAGCGCTCCTCCGCCTTGGCGTCGCCCTTGTTGGCGTCCGGGTGGAACTCGCGGGCGAGCTTGCGGTACGCCTTCTTGATCTCGGCCTCGGTGGCGTCCTTGGGGACGCCGAGGACCTTGTAGTAGTCCTTCTCGACGAAGTCCTTCGTGCTCATCGACGTCCCTCCTCCCGGACGACCACTTCACCCATGACCGTCACGTCAGCCCTCGTCCGGGCCACCGCTCTCCTCTTCGGCCTTGCCGCCGCTGCCTTCCTTGGCCTCCTTGCCCTCCTTCGCCGCGCCCGGCTGGGGCTCGGCGACGGCGACCCGCGCGGGGCGGATCGTACGCTCGCCGATCCGGTACCCGGGCTGGAGGATCGCGACGCACGTCGTCTCGGTGACGTCCGGGGCGTAGCTGTGCATCAGGGCCTCGTGGACCGTCGGGTCGAAGGGCTCGCCCTCCTTGCCGAACTGCTGGAGGCCCATCTTCGCGGCGACCGTCTCCAGCGACTCGGCCACCGACTTGAAGCCGCCGGTCAGTTCGCCGTGCTCACGGGCCCGGCCGATGTCGTCGAGCACGGGCAGCAGCTCGGTCAGGAGGCCGGCGACGGCGATCTCCTTGACCGTGACGCGGTCCCGCTCCACGCGGCGGCGGTAGTTCTGGTACTCGGCCTGGAGGCGCTGGAGGTCCGTCGTGCGCTCGGCGAGCGCCGTCTGGGCCTGGTCCAGCTGGGCCTGCAGGGCGATCTCCTTGGCTGCGTCCCCGGCCGGGGCCGCCTTCTCCTCCTTCGAGGAGTCGGCGGCCTTCGGCTCGGCGTCTTCCTGTGCGCCGGAGGGGACGTCGGGCTTCTCCTCGAAGCCCGGGGTCTCCTCAGACATCAGGCCGCGCCACCCTTCGCGTCGCCCGGCTTCTCGTCGTCGACGATCTCGGCGTCCACGACGTCGTCCTCGGCCTTGGGGGCCTCGGCGCCCTCGGCTCCGGCGGCACCCTGGGCGGCCTGGGCGTCCGCGTACATCGCCTGGCCGAGCTTCTGGGAGACGGCCGCGAGCTTCTCGGTCGCGGTGCGGATCTCCGCGGTGTCCTCGCCCTTCAGCTTCTCCTTGAGCTCGGTCACCGCGGTCTCGACCTCGGTCTTGACCTCGCCCGGGACCTTGTCCTCGTTGTCCTTGAGGAACTTCTCGGTCTGGTAGACGAGCTGCTCGCCCTGGTTGCGGGACTCGGCGGCCTCGCGGCGGCGGTGGTCCTCCTCCGCGTACTGCTCGGCCTCCTCGCGCATGCGGTTGACCTCGTCCTTCGGCAGCGAGGAGCCGCCGGTGACGGTCATCTTCTGCTCCTTGCCCGTGCCCAGGTCCTTCGCGGTCACGTGCATGATGCCGTTGGCGTCGATGTCGAAGGCGACCTCGATCTGCGGGACCCCGCGGGGGGCCGGCGGCAGACCGGTCAGCTCGAACATGCCGAGCTTCTTGTTGTACGCCGCGATCTCGCGCTCGCCCTGGTAGACCTGGATCTGGACGGACGGCTGGTTGTCCTCGGCCGTCGTGAAGATCTCGGAGCGCTTCGTCGGAATCGTGGTGTTCCGCTCGATGAGCTTGGTCATGATGCCGCCCTTGGTCTCGATGCCGAGGGACAGCGGGGTCACGTCGAGGAGCAGGACGTCCTTGACCTCACCCTTGAGGACACCGGCCTGGAGGGCGGCGCCGATGGCGACGACCTCGTCCGGGTTGACGCCCTTGTTGGCGTCCTTGCCGCCGGTCAGCTCGCGGACGAGCTCGGCGACGGCGGGCATACGGGTGGAGCCACCGACGAGAACGACGTGGTCGATCTCGGAGAGCTGGATGCCCGCGTCCTTGATGACGTTGTGGAACGGGTGCTTGCAGCGCTCCAGGAGGTCCGCGGTCAGCTGCTGGAACTGGGCGCGCGTCAGCTTCTCGTCCAGGTGCAGCGGGCCCTCGGCCGACGCCGTGATGTACGGCAGGTTGATCGAGGTCTCGGTGGACGAGGACAGCTCGATCTTCGCCTTCTCGGCGGCCTCGCGCAGGCGCTGGAGCGCCATCTTGTCCTTGGAGAGGTCCACGCCGTGGCCGGACTGGAACTGCTTCACCAGGTAGTCGACGACGCGCTGGTCCCAGTCGTCACCACCGAGGTGGTTGTCACCGTTGGTGGCCTTCACCTCGACGACGCCGTCACCGATCTCCAGGAGGGACACGTCGAAGGTGCCGCCGCCGAGGTCGAAGACGAGGATCGTCTGGTCGTCCTTGTCCAGGCCGTACGCCAGGGCCGCCGCGGTCGGCTCGTTGACGATGCGCAGGACGTTGAGGCCCGCGATCTCGCCGGCCTCCTTCGTCGCCTGACGCTCGGAGTCGTTGAAGTACGCCGGGACGGTGATGACCGCGTCGGTGACCTTCTCGCCGAGGTAGGCCTCCGCGTCCCGCTTCAGCTTCTGCAGGATGAAGGCGCTCATCTGCTGCGGGTTGAAGGTCTTGCCGTCGAGGTCGATCTTCCAGTCGGTGCCCATGTGGCGCTTGACCGAGCGGATGGTCCGGTCCACGTTGGTGACGGCCTGCCGCTTGGCGACCTCACCGACGAGGACTTCGCCGTTCTTGGCGAAGGCGACGACGGACGGCGTGGTCCTGGCGCCTTCGGCGTTGGTGATGACGGTGGGCTCGCCGCCTTCGAGAACGCTGACGACGGAGTTAGTCGTGCCCAGGTCGATGCCGACCGCACGTGCCATTTTCGATTCCTCCAACTGACATCTTGAGTGGAACTGACTCAAGGATGCATGACTCGCCCCGAGCAGTCAACAGAGCTGAGTCGAGGAGGCTCAACTTTTATGTGCGGCTTATGTTGGCGCCCGGTCTCCGACCGCAGGTGGGCGGGCTTCTCACGGCCTCCGGGGGCGTCAGTCGGCGGGTGCCGTCTGGGGCGGGACCTGCTCCGACGGGGCCGGGGCGTCCTCCCGGAGCAGGATCAGCTCGCACTGGAGCAGGCGGCCGTCCCGAGGGTCCACGAGCCCCGGCCGCACCGACATGAGCGAGAGCCCGAGCTCCTCGCGCGCGTGGGCCAGCACGTCGTCGAAGCCCGCGCCCCCCTCGTACAGCGGCACCAGCGCCGCCCCCGCCTGGAGCCCGACGATCTCGTCCGCGTACGCCCCCGCACCGCGCAGCACCTCGTGCTCGTACCCCTGCACCGCGAGCCGTACGAAGACCCGCTCGCCGGGCGCGGTGACGCCCTCCCACAGGGCGTCCAGACGGTGCGCGTCGACGCTGCGCCTGCCGGTGTACGCGGTGTGCGGCGCGGCGGCGCGATGGCGGGGCAGCATCGGCAGCGCCGAGCTGCTCACGCCCGCGTCGCCCGCGATGTTCAGCGTGAGCGGCCCACTGCGGTCACCGAGCGCGTACGGCAGCACCGACCAGAAGGGGTCCTCCGCGGCCCGCAGCCGCAGCTCGGCGCGGGGCTCGCGCAGCGGCTCGAAGGAGACGATCCGCCCCTCGTAGCCGCAGCGCCGCAGCATCGTGCCGTACGCCCCGCTGTAGGCGCCCACGTCCAGCACGAGGTCGATCTCGTACCGCCGCAGCAGCCGCACCAGGCGCGCGCCGTCGTCGTCGGCGGACCGGCCGGGCGCGCCGAGCGGGCGGGCGAGGCGGCGCAGGGCCGTACGGGCGCGGTCGCCCATCGCGATCATGTCGATGCTCACGCCGGTGCTCCTTCGCGGGCGGCCCCGGGGGCCGGTTCGGTACGCAGGGCCGCGTCGCCGTAGACCGGCACCCGCAGCAGGGCCACCACCGCGACCGCCGTGCCGAGCACCAGCGGCAGCACGGCGGGCGGGGCGAGGCGGCCGTCGTGGACGAGCAGCGAGGTGACGGTCCCGACCAGCGCGCCGAGCCCGAGGACGACGGCCGTGCCCTGCACGGTCAGACCGCCCCGGCGCAGCCGGTGCGCGATGTGGTCGGCCGCGCCCTCGGCCAGCGACCGCCCGGCCAGCCGGCGCGACACCAGGACCAGCACCGCGTCGGCCAGGACCACGGCGGTGAGGGCGAACAGCGAGGCGGTGGCCCGGGCCGGTTCGGCCTCGGTGTGGACCAGTACGGCGGCGCAGGCGAGCAGGAACCCCGTGAAGAGCGAGCCGCAGTGGCCGAGGACGATCCGGGCGGGGTGCCAGTTGTGCACCAGGAACCCGGTGAGGGAGGCGGCCAGCACGCTGAGCAGCAGCGCGAGCCCGGGGAGCGCGTCCTCGATGGCGCAGACGGCGAGTCCGAGCGCGATGACCGCGGCCACCGTCCCCATCGCCCCGTCGGAGGCGTCCAGCAGGCTGAAGGCGTTGGTGACGAGCACGATCCACAGCACGGCGAGGGTGCCGGGCCCCGGTGAGAGCCCCGACGCCAGGGCGACCACCACGGTGGCGGCGGCGGTCTGCACCCCGATCATGACCCGGGCGCCCAGCGGGCGCAGATCCCCGGCGAGCCCCAGCAGCGCCACGGCCCCCGCGGCCCCGATCAGCGGCCCCACGCCGTCCCCGAGCTCGGCGAGCCCGAGCACCGGCCCGCCCCCGACCGCGGCGAGCGTGCCCACCGCGACGGCGATCCCGCCGATGTGCGGGGTCCGGGCGGGGTGCGGGGTCCGGGTGGGATGCGGGGTGCGGGCGGGGTGCGTGCCCCCGGCCCCGGCGCGCAGGACGGCCGCGCGGACCACCGCTGCCAGCAGGGCGGTGCAGAGCAGGGCGGCGACGGCGGCGGTGAGCCCGGAGATCATGCGAACCAAGTTAGATTGTTATGTCCGTGTATGGGCTGAATAACACGATGGACATTTCAAAAGAACCGAAACCCCGTCCAGACTGAGGGCCGCCTGAGCGACACAGATCACCGCGTGCGCGGCTACAGCGCCGCCGGATAAATGGGTACGCTCAGACGAGCTCGATAAGTTACTGCTTAGTAATCCCTGGCAGGCCCGAGGAGCCCCCACATGCAACTCGCCGCGATCATCGTGTCGCTGGTCCTAATCGCGGTCGGCGTAGCGCTGTTCGGCCGTGCAATCTGGCAGATCTACCGGTTCGTGCGGCTGGGCCAGCCGGTTCCCGCGGGCACCCGGACCGACGAACCCGTGCAGCGCACCGTGACCGTGGTCAAGGAGTTCCTCGGCCACACCCGGATGAACCGCTGGGGCATCGTCGGCGTCGCGCACTGGTTCGTGGCGGTGGGCTTCTTCTCGCTGCTGCTGACGATCGTCAACGCGGTGGGCCAGCTCTTCCAGGCCGACTGGCTGATCCCCGTCATCGGCGACTGGCTGCCGTACGAGATCTTCGTCGAGTTCCTCGGCCTGATGACGACGCTCGGCATCCTCACGCTGATCACCGTCCGCCAGCTGAGCAAGGCCGACAGGCCGGGCCGCAAGTCCCGGTTCGCCGGCTCCAACACCGGCCAGGCGTACTTCGTCGAGACGATCATCCTCATCGTCGGCGTCTGCATCATGACCCTGCGCGCCCTGGAGGGCGTCCAGCACGGCGTGGACAGCTACGAGCCCGGGTTCTTCGCCTCGTACCCGCTCATCCTGGCCCTCAAGGGCCTGAGCCTGACGACGATCCAGAACCTGACCTACGCGGTCGCGGGCCTGAAGATCGCCGCCTCCTTCATCTGGATGATCACGGTCTCCCTCAAGACCGACATGGGCGTGGCCTGGCACCGCTTCCTCGGCTTCCCCAACATCTGGTTCAAGCGCGAGGCGGACGGCTCCACGGCCCTGGGCGCGCTCCAGCCGATGACCTCGGGCGGCAAGGCGATCGACTTCGAGGAGCCGGGCGACGACGACGTCTACGGCGTCTCCCAGATCGAGCACTTCTCCTGGAAGGGCATCCTCGACTTCTCCACCTGCACCGAGTGCGGGCGCTGCCAGTCGCAGTGCCCCGCCTGGAACACCGGCAAGCCGCTCTCCCCCAAGCTCCTGATCATGTCGCTGCGCGACCACGCGCACGCCAAGGCGCCGTACCTGCTCGCGGGCGGCGGCAAGGACATGGAGGGCAACGAGAAGGCGACGCCCGAGCAGCTCAAGGACGTCCCGGCCGCCGCCATCGCCGAGGCCGAGCGCCCGCTGATCGGCACGCTGGAGGAGAACGGCGTCATCGACCCGGACGTCCTGTGGTCCTGCACCACCTGCGGCGCCTGTGTCGAGCAGTGCCCGGTCGACATCGAGCACATCGACCACATCGTCGACATGCGCCGCTACCAGGTCATGATCGAGTCGGCGTTCCCGTCCGAGGCGGGCACGATGCTCAAGAACCTGGAGAAGAAGGGCAACCCCTGGGGGCTCGCCAAGAAGCAGCGCGTGGAGTGGACCAAGGAGGTCGACTTCGAGGTCCCGATCGTCGGCAAGGACATCGAGGACCTCAGCGAGGTCGACTACCTCTACTGGGTCGGCTGCGCCGGCGCCCTGGAGGACCGCGCCAAGAAGACCACCAAGGCCTTCGCGGAGCTGCTGCACATGGCGGGCGTCAAGTTCGCGATCATGGGCGGCGACGAGAAGTGCACCGGTGACTCGCCGCGCCGCCTGGGCAACGAGCCGCTGTTCCAGCAGCTCGGCCAGGAGAACGTCGCGATGCTGAACATGGCGTTCGGCGAGACCCTCGACGAGGACGGCGGCGTCGAGCCGGAGACGAAGAAGCCCAAGTCGTCGAAGAAGATCGTCGCGACCTGCCCGCACTGCTTCAACACGATCGCCAACGAGTACCCGCAGCTCGGCGGCGAGTACGAGGTCATCCACCACACCCAGCTGCTCCAGCACCTCATCGACGAGGGCAAGCTGATCCCGGTGACCCCGGTGGAGGGTCTGATCACGTACCACGACCCGTGCTACCTGGGCCGTCACAACAAGGTCTACACGCCCCCGCGCGAGATCATGGACAAGGTCCCGGGCCTGCGCCAGCAGGAGATGCACCGCCACAAGGAGCGCGGCTTCTGCTGCGGCGCCGGCGGCGCGCGGATGTGGATGGAGGAGCGGATCGGCAAGCGCATCAACAACGAGCGCGTCGACGAGGCCCTCTCCCTCAACCCGGACATCGTCTCCACGGCCTGCCCGTTCTGCCTGGTCATGCTGACCGACTCGGTCAACGGCAAGAAGAACGACGGCCAGGCGAAGGAGTCCGTCCAGGTCGTGGACGTGGCGCAGCTGCTGCTCGACTCGGTGAAGACGCCGGCGGACCCGACGGCCTCCGAGGACGCGGAGTCGGCCCCGGAGCCCGAGCCGGTGAAGTGACCGGCCCGAGCCGGTGAGGAACCGCCCCGAGCCGGTGAGGTAACCGGCCCGCGACGGCCCGCACCACAGCGCCACCCACAGCGGCCGGTCTCCGCCCCCGAGGCGGGAACCGGCCGCTGTCGTGTACGCGAGGACGCCGCTGTGGCGGTCCGCGTCCACCTGGGCGAGACGCGCGACCTGGTGGCGGTGTACGCGGGAGGAGACCCCGGCGTACGGGAGAAACCCCTGGTCACGTTCACGACGGGCGGCTGGGGCTGAGCCCGCCGGGCCGCCCGCCCGCCTCCCCTCCGGGACCCCCTAGGGGATGTCACAGCTCAGCCGCAAAGACGCCCCGTTCCCCCCGCCCCGGCTTGGCGCCCCGTCAGAACAGGTACGTTCGAAAGCGTGGCAGGATTCAGGATGGGGCGCGGCCGGGACGACCGGAACCCGCGACGGCGACCGCAGCAGGGGCAGGGACAGGGACACGGCCAGGGAGGCCAGTGGCCCGGCTCTCCGCAGCAGCGCGCACAGCAGCAGTACGGATACGGGCAGCAGCGACAGCAGCCGTACCCGCAGCAGGGCGAGCCGGAGTACTTCGGCGACCCGTACGGCGGGCAGGGCCAGGGCGGGCAGGGCCAGGGCGGCCACGGCCCGAACGGGTACGGCCCGAACGGATACGGCCAGGGCGCACCCCAGGGGTACACGCCCGCCCAGGACCCGTACGCCAACAACCCGGGCCACACCCAGGCCTTCAGCATCGACGAGGACCCGTACGGCCAGGGGGCGACCTATCGCGCCGGCGCCGCCGCGGCACCCCCGTCCGGCCCCCGGCTGCGCTGGAAGGAACTGCTGCACGGCATCGTGACGCGGCCGGGCCCGACGTTCTGGCAGATGCGCGACTACCCCGTCTGGGGCCCGGCGCTGATCATCACGTTCCTCTACGGAATGCTGGCGATCTTCGGCTTCGACAAGGCCCGCGAGGACGTCATCAACACGACGCTGAGCAAGGCCGTCCCGGTGGTCCTCACCACGGGCGTGGTCTTCGTGCTCGGCGGCATGATCCTGGGCGCGGTGACCCACACGATGGCCCGCCAGCTCGGCGGCGACGGCTCCTGGCAGCCGACCGTGGGCCTCTCCATGCTGATCATGTCCCTCACGGACGCGCCCCGGCTGCTGCTGGCGCTGTTCCTGAGCGGGGACAACGGCCTGGTGCAGGTGGTCGGCTGGATGACCTGGCTGGCGGCGGGCGCGCTGTTCACGTCGATGGTGAGCAAGTCGCACGACCTGCCGTGGCCCAAGGCACTGGGCGCGAGCGCGATCCAGCTGGTGGCGCTGCTCAGCCTGATCAAGCTGGGCACGATCTAGCGGTACGCGGGTACGCGGGTACGCGTGTTCAGCGGGTACGGGAAGGGGCCCGGGGTTCTGTGAACCCCGGGCCCCTTCGCCATACGCACTGCCGGCCCAGCGGCTGCTCTACGCGTCGAGGACCTGGCCCTCACGGCGCACGACGGGCGGCTCGACGCTCCACGGGAAGTTGATCCACTCGTCGGTGCGCTTCCAGACGTACTCGCACTTCACGAGCGAGTGCGACTTCTCGTAGATGACCGCGCTGCGGACCTCGGCGACGTGGTCGACGCAGAAGTCGTGGACGAGCTTGAGGGTCTTGCCGGTGTCGGCGACGTCGTCCGTGATCAGGACCTTCTTGCCGGAGAAGTCGATCGCGTTGGGGACGGGCGCGAGCATGACCGGCATCTCCAGGGTGGTGCCGACGCCGGTGTAGAACTCCACGTTCACGAGGTGGATGTTCTTGCAGTCCAGGGCGTAGGCGAGACCGCCCGCGACGAAGACGCCGCCGCGCGCGATGGAGACGACGATGTCGGGCTCGTAGCCGTCGTCCGCGATGGTCTGCGCGAGGTCGCGGATGGCGCCCCCGAACTTCTCGTAGGTCAGGTTCTCGCGTACGTCGCTCATGTCACTCACACCTGGGTCCGATGGAAATTGAGGAAGGACCGCGAGGCGGTCGGTCCGCGCTGGCCCTGGTACCGGGAGCCGTACCGCTCCGAGCCGTACGGCGACTCGGCGGAGGAGGTCAGCCGGAAGAGGCACAGCTGCCCGATCTTCATGCCCGGCCAGAGCTTGATCGGGAGGGTCGCGAGGTTGGAGAGCTCCAGCGTCACGTGCCCGGAGAAACCGGGGTCGATGAAGCCGGCCGTGGAGTGCGTGACGAGGCCGAGCCGACCGAGCGAGCTCTTGCCCTCCAGCCGGGAGGCGAGGTCGTCGGGGAGGGAGATGACCTCGTAGGTCGAGGCGAGCACGAACTCGCCCGGGTGCAGGATGAAGGCGTCGTCGCCGTCGGGCTCGACGAGCCTCGTCAGGTCCGCCTGCTCGACCGCGGGGTCGATGTGCGGGTACCGGTGATTCTCGAACACCCGGAAATAGCGGTCGAGCCGTACGTCGATGCTGGACGGCTGGACCATGGATTCGTCATACGGATCGATACGGACGCGACCCGCGTCGATCTCGGCCCGGATGTCCTTGTCTGAGAGAAGCACGTCCCGAGGATACGCAGGGTGCGCGGGCCTGCCGTAATCGGACAGACCCGCGCGCGCCACGGCACCCGCCGGGCAGGCCCTACCTCTGCTCGCCCGCCACGGGGACGGCGTGCCGCAGCCGGGCGCAGCGGGGGCACCGGAGCAGCCGGCCGGGCCCGATCCGCTCGGCCCCGAGCTGCTGCATCGGGAACATATCGGTGGTGAAGACGTGCCCCTCGGCACAGCGGACGACGGTGCGCTCCAGCGAGTCCATCAAGTGGCTCAAGTCCCTTCCCCAACAACAAGCATGGACGGAGAAACCACCACATTAAGGGATGAACGGGACGCCACTCCAAGCGGCACTCCGACACCGCCCCGGCCCACCCGGACCCCCAGCACCGTACGCCCCAACTCCGGCCCCCGGCACCCGAATCCCGCCACACGGCACACGAGAAGCCCCCGGGCGGATACGCCTGGGGGCGGGGATGGGGTAAGGTGAGCAACGATGCGAGTCCCCCTCGGGGGGTCGTTGCGCGAGTGTAGTTTAATGGTAGAACATGAGCTTCCCAAGCTCAGAGCGCGGGTTCGATTCCCGTCACTCGCTCCATGAGAAAGCCCCAGGCCATCGGCCCGGGGCTTTTGCGGTTCAGTTGTGCTGCCGCCCCCGCTCGAACCGCTCCCGCGCCTCCCCCAGATCGACCAGCGGACCGGGGTACCCCGTGGCCGCCGCCTCCGGCGAGGGGAGTTTCCAGGGCTCGTGGACGTGGCGGTCCGCCACCCCCGCGAGTTCGGGGATCCAGCGGCGTACGTACGTACCGCGTGGGTCGAGGCGTTTGCCCTGGGTCACAGGGTTGAGGATGCGATTCGGACGGGTGTCGGTTCCCGTTCCCGCCGCCCATTGCCAGTTCATCTGGTTGTTGGCGACGTCCCCGTCGACCAGGAGGTCGAGGAAGTGGCGGGCGCCGATGCGCCAGTCCGCGTACAGCGTCTTGGTGAGGAAGCTCGCCGCCAGCAGCCGGCCCCGGTTGTGCATCCAGCCCTCGTGGGCGAGTTGGCGCATCGCCGCGTCCACGAGGGGATAGCCGGTGCGGCCCGTCCGCCACGCCTCGATTTCGCGCTCGTCGTCGCGCCAGCGGTCGCCCCGGGGGCGGTAGTCCCTGCTCGCTGTCTCGGGGCGGGCCGCGAGGACCTGGTAGTGGAAGTCCCGCCACGCCAACTGCCGTACGAACGCCTCCGCGCCCGGCGAGGGCCGGCTCCTCGCCAAATGGACCAGCTCCGCCGCCGACACCGCGCCGAAGTGCAGGAACGGGGAGAGGCGGGAGGTGGTGTCGGCCGCCAGGTCGTCGTGGCCGTCCTCGTAGCCGTCGAGGCCGGACGCCAGCCACGACCGCAGCCGCTCGCGGCCGGCCCGCTCGCCGCCCCGGGCCAGTCCCGGCGAGGTCCCGCTCACCTCCCTACGCGGACGCAGACGCTCGGAGCCGACCTCCGGGACCGGCACCCGGCGAGGCAGCGGAACCACGTCCCGTACGCCCTCCTGGGTCCAGCGGCGCAGGTACGGGGTGAATACGGCGTAGTGGTCGGCGCCCGCCGGGGTCACCGCGCCGGGGGCGAGCGCCGTCACCACCGCGTCGTGGACCACCAGCGCGCCCCCGGGCAGCGCGTCGCGCAGCGCCGTCTCGCGGCGTACGGCGTACCGGCTCGGGCCGCCCGCCAGGTGCACCCGGCGCGCGCCCGTCTCGGCCACCACCGCGCACACCTGCTCCACCACGTCCCCCGAGCGCACCACCAGGCGCCCGCCGCGCTCGCGCAGGCCGGTGTCCAGGTCGGCCAGGCAGTCGGCGAGGAAGGCCCGGCGGTTGGGCGCGTCGAAGCCCACGGCGCGCACGCCGTCGTCGTACACGAACAGCGGCACGACCTCGTCGGCCTCGCGCACGGCGGCGTGCAGGGCGGGGTTGTCGTGCAGCCGCAGGTCGGCGGTGAACAGCACCACGGAGACGGTCATCCGTTCATCCTCCGCGAGGGCCGCCCCGGAGCAGCGCAGGCGCGACCGGAGGCACCCAGGCACGGCCGGTGGGCCGAACGGGGGCCGCCCGTCCCCCTCGAAGGAGCGCAGGCGCGGCCGGTGGCCCGCACCGCACCACGGTCGGTCTCAGCCGCGCCGCCCCACGACCCGCCTCAACTCCGCCCCGCCTCCCTCACCCCCGCCACCCCTGCTCGCGCAGCACCGCCGACACGTCCGGCGCCCGGTAGTTCTCGCCCTTGAGTACCTTGCCGTCGGCGCGCAGCACGGGGCGGCCGTCGGGTCCCAGCTTGGTCATGTTGGCGCGGTGGATCTCCGCGATCACCGCGTCGAGGTCGATGCCGTGGACCAGGGCGGTGCCGTACGCCACGTACACCACGTCCGCCAGCTCATGGGCCAGGTGGTTCAGGGGACCCGCCACCGAGACCTCCGCCGCCTCGGCCGCCTCCTCCATGAGGAGGTCGCGGCGGTGGGCGGCCAGGTCCGCCGGGATCTCGGTCGGGGTGGTGCGGGCGTCCAGGCCGAAGGTGGTGTGGAATTCCCGGACGAGGGACGCGGGGCTCGGCACGGTGGCGGAAGCGGAGGCTTCGGTTCGTTGTACGGGGGTGCTCATTCGCCCCACTTTACGTTCCCCGTCCGGCCCCAACCCGCCCTGCCCGTACGCCCGTTACCGCCTGGCCAGGGACGAGTGGATCTGTGCATCTGCTATCGGTGCGGGGCGCCCCGCACCGTCCGCCGATGCCCGGGTCGGTGGGCGGGGGAAAAGGACGGCCACGTACACACGTGCGCATGCGCTATCGGCGGGGCGACTGTTCCTGACGCCTGACTCGGTGTCATAATGTATGGGTAGCCCTTCGTGCATCCCCCGTCGCGAAGGGCTACATCCCTGTCCGGGCCCGTCCGGACCCCTCCGAGCACGGCCGCGGGCGCCCCTGCCCGGCCCCGGGCGCCCCCCTGCCCGGTTGCGGGCATGGCGTGGCCTTCACACGGGCAAGGGACTCCCCTCGTGGCCCCCTGCCCGTGTTTTTTCGAGTTAACAGTGACGTAGAGTGTTTGTGCAAGCCCAGTTCCGACCAGACGGGGTGGGGGAACAGATGGAAGACCACACGCCTGAGCTGACGACCCTGCAGCAGAAGGTCGCCTACATGGTGGAGAAGACCTTCCCCGGCGAGAACGTCTCCGGGCGGGCGTTCTCCGACCTGGTGAAGGAGCGCGGCGGACAGCTGTCGCACAGCTACTTCTCCAACATCCTCGCGGGCAAGGTCACCCACCCTTCCGAGGACATCCTCAAGGCGCTCGGGCTCGGCTTCGGAGTCGACTGGCGCTTCTTCAAGGAAGAGTCCGAGGTCGTGGACGACGTGGTGGCCGGACTCCAGTTCCTGGCCAAACGGCGTACGGGCGAGATCAGCGGCCTCGCGGGGCGCGGGCTCGACGACGACGGCCTCTCCGCCGAGCTCCTCCAGTTCGCCCTCTCCCTCCTTGAGGAGACCAAGGAGGGCAAGGACGGTAAGGACGCTGAGCACGGCAGAGAGGGCTGAGGGGGCTGAGGGGCTGAGGGTGTCCCACAGGGGGTAAGGGGCCGCGTCGGCCCCGGGGTCAACCGGACGCGGAAGCGCCGGGGGCGCACGTC
The DNA here is from genome assembly GCF_055580545.1 of Streptomyces sp. NPDC031670. Lineage (NCBI taxonomy): Bacteria > Bacillati > Actinomycetota > Actinomycetes > Kitasatosporales > Streptomycetaceae > Streptomyces > Streptomyces sp. NPDC031670. The sequence goes on from NZ_JBVILC010000002.1 coordinate 344,802, forward strand.
CGGCCGGCCCTGCCGCAGCCGCCCCACCCTCCCGCGAAGACTTACCTCCGGTCACCTCGTCCTGGCCGTGGCCGTGTTCACGCCCGTTCGTTAAGATGCGCCGATCCATCGATCCATCGCATGCCAGACGACCGCGTGACCACGCCCCAGAGGGACCCAGAGGCACACATGTCCATGCGCGCGTTGCGGAGAGAGTGCGAAGCCGGGCTGGCGGATCTGCCGATCCCCGCCCCGTTCAGCATCCCCGCCCTCGTCGCGAACATGGAGGAGGCCCGGGGCCGGACCATCGTGCTGCGGGAGCTGCCCGAACGCCTCGCGCGCGTGAACGCCGCCTGCGGACTCCGGCTCAAGGCCGGCGGGACCAGTCTCGTCCTCTACCGGCGCCGCCCCACCGACTACCAGACGCAGCACGTCATCCTGCACGAGCTGTGCCACGAGTGGTTCGACCACGGCACGTCCCTCGACGCCGACCAGCTCGCCGCACTGCTCCCGGTCTTCGACAGTTCGCTCGTCGGCCGGATGCTGCAGTCCGGCGCCACCGTCCAGGCGCGCGCCCAGTACGACACCCACGACGAGCGCGTGGCCGAGTTCGGCGCCTCCCTCATCCCACGGATGGCCCTGGACGTGACCAGCGACGACATGGTCGGACGGCTCTCGGACTCGCTCTCACGGCCGGTCGCCCACCGCCGCCGGGGCTTCTTCCGCCGCGACTGACCCGCCGATTGACCCGATACCGGCCCCGCGACGGCTCTCCCCCGCCCGTCCCCCCACGAAGGAACCCGTGAGCCCCCTCGACCTCGCCGGCTACCTCATAGCCGCGCTGATGACCGCCGTCGCCCTGTGGCGTATGCCAGCCGCCCTCTGGGGCGACGAGGAGGACAAGCGCCGACGCGCCCTGTGGGGCTGTTACGCCGGGTTCGCCGTCGCCCTGTGGACGAAGACGAAGTTCGTACGGATCACGCTCAACGACAGCGAGGTCACCGATCTCGCCGTCCTCATCAAGCACTACACCGCCACCATCGCGATCCTCGCCATCCTCAGCTACATCGTGGCGATCTACGGCCACTTCCCGGACGAGGGCGCCGTCCCCCGCCACGTGCGGTTCGCGCGGACCGTGCAGCGGGTCGCCGCCAAGGCGTCGGCGGCCACGCTGGTCCTGCTGACGGTGCTGTTCTTCACGGTCGTCGACCGGTCCGTGCCCTCCGACCGGTTCGTCTCCGACCACGCCGGCCAGTGGGGCGCGACGCTGTACATGAGCGTGTTCTACCTGTACTTGGGCGCCTCCTCGGCCGTCTGCGCCTACCAGTGGGCGCTGGCCACCGGCAACGCCAAGGTGCGCCATCTGCGCCTGGGGCTCGGCATGATGACGTTCGCCATGTTCATCGGCGTCGCCTACACCCTGAGCCGGACGCTGTTCCTCTGGGTGAGCGTGGCCGATCAGCCGAGCAAGTCCTTCGCGCTGGAATTCGACGAGATCACCGAGGCCTCGCAGATCGTGCTGTTCGCGTTCTTCGCGCTCGGCGCGTCCATCCCGGCCTTCAGCAAGGGCTGGCGACGGGTGCGGCTGTGGCGGGCGCAGGCGCGGCTGCACCCGCTCTGGTACGAGCTGATGACGGCCTTCCCGGACCAGCCGTTCGAGCCGCCCAGGTCCCTGGCGCGGGAGCTGACGCGCTTCGACGCCCCGGCCGACCTGCGGATCGACCGGTGGGCCGCGGACATCGCGGACGCGGTGGAGAAGCTGCGCCATTACGTGCCGGACGAGCTCCTGGAGGCCGCCAAGCGGGCCGCGGGGAGCGAGAGAGTGGGGAGCGAGGCGGCCGGGTACGAAGTGACCGGGAGCGAGGCCGCCGGGCCGCTCGCCGACGCGCACTGGATCAAGGCGGCGCTCGCCGCCAAGGCCGAGGGCGCCCCGGCCGGCCGGGCCGCCGCCATCGAACCGCAGCACGCCACCGACCAGGACGGCGAGGTCGCCTGGCTGGTACGGGTGGCCGCCGCGTACCAGACGATTCCGCACGGCCGGGCCCGCGAGGTCCTGGCGTCGGCGCGGACCGAGGCCCGGGAGACCACAGCGTGACCAGCACCACCCAGAACCGCACCACCCAGAACCGCACCACCCAGAACCGCACCACCGAGAACCGCACCAGCGGCCTCGACGACCCGACCCGGCGGCCCGTCGCCCTCGCCGTCACCAACGTCCTCCAGCCCCGCAACTGCCTGCTCGCCGGCATGCTCGGCATCGGTTTCGCGGCGACGGGCGACTGGACCGGGCTGCTGTGGGGGTTCCTGGGCGCGCTGTGCGCGGGGCTGATCCCGGCCGGGTACATCGAGTGGGAGCGCGGGCGCGGCACCTGGGGCGACCGGCACGTCGTCGACCGTACGAAACGGGCGCCGATCTTCTTCGTCATCCTCGGCTCGATCGGCACCGGCTCCCTGGTCATGGTCCTCGGGAACGCACCCCTCGGCATCCTCGCGTCGATGCTCGCGCTGTGGGTGATGACGATCGGGCTGCTCGCGGTGAACACGGTCTGGAAGATCTCGGTGGACGCGTCCGTGGCGTCCGCGGTGGTGGCGCTGCTCGCCGCCGTCACGCACCAGCCCCTGTGGCTGCTCGGCTACGCGCTGACCATCGCCGTGTGCTGGTCGCGGGTGGCCCTGAGCTACCACACCGTGGCCCAGACGGTCGCGGGCGCGGCGCTGGGGGCGGCGACGGCGACGGCGTTCCTGTTCGTCTGAGCCGCCGGGCACCCCGGTGGCTCGGAGGCCCGGGGCGCCCCGGGCGGTTCCGAGCCTTCCGGGGCGCCCGCCCCTTCGCCCTCACATGTGGATCGGGCCCGCGTCCGCGCCGTCCGTCGGGGGCGGCCGGGGCGGGCCCTTGCGGTAGAGGATCACGGTGACCAGCAGGCCGAGGGCGAAGAAACCGGCCGACCACCAGTAGGCGGTGGCGTAGCTGTGCAGCTGGGCCTTGGCGAGGACCTGCGGCGTCGGCCGCCTGCCGACCAGGTAGTGGGTGGCGGCGCTGGTGGCCAGGGTGTTCAGGAGCGAGGTGCCCACCGAACCGCCCACCTGCTGGCTGGTGTTGACCATCGCGGAGGCCACGCCCGCGTCGTGGGCGGCGACCCCGGCCGTGGCCAGGTTCATCGCCGGGGCGAAGATCAGGCCCATGCCGCAGCCCATCACCAGCAGCGGCGGCAGGACGTGCGGCGCGTACGTACTGTCCACGTCCAGCGCCGTCATCCACACCAGCCCCGCCGCGCCCAGACCCATGCCCAGCGGCACGATCGGTTTGGCGCCCAGTCGGGGCACGAACCGGTTCTGCGCGATCACCGAGGACGCGATCATGATCACGACCATGGGGATGAAGGCGAGTCCGGTCTTCACCGGCGAGTAGCGCAGCACCTGCTGCAGGTAGTACGTGAGGAAGAGGAACACCCCGAACATCCCGGCACCGGAGATGAACATCGCCAGGAACGAGGCGCCCCGGTCCCGGTCGAGGACGACACGCAACGGCAGCAGCGGGTGCGCGGCGCGCCGCTGCCACAGGACGAACGCCACCAGCAGGACGCCGCCCGCCGCCAGGAAGCCCCAGGTCTGCGGGGAACTCCAGGAGTGCTTCTCGGCGTTGGAGAAACCGAAGACGATGCAGAACAGGCCCGCCGAGACGAGGAGCGTGCCGGGGATGTCGAGCTTGGGACGGTCGGCCGGGGCTCCCGGGTGCAGCAGCCGCAGGGCGCCGAGGAAGGCGATGGCCGCGAAGATGAGGTTCACGTACAGGCACCAGCGCCAGTTGAGGTACTCGGTGAGCAGACCGCCGAGCAGCAGACCCACCGCGCCGCCGGTGCCCGCGATCGCGCCGTAGATCCCGAAGGCCTTGGCGCGCTCCTTCGGGTCGGTGAACGTCGTGGTGAGCAGGGAGAGCGCGGCCGGTGCGAGCAGCGCGCCGAACACGCCCTGGAGGGCGCGGGCGAGGACGAGCACGGTGAAGCTGGGCGCGGCGCCACCGATCGCGGAGGCCACCGCGAAGCCGACCAGACCGGTCAGGAAGACGGCCTTGCGGCCCACGAGGTCCGCGACGCGCCCGCCGAGCAGCAGCAGCGAGCCGAAGGCGAGGGCGTACGCGGTGACGATCCACTGACGGTTGCCGTCGCTGAAGCCGAGATCGCTCTGCGCGGAGGGCAGAGCGATGTTCACGATGGTGGCGTCGAGCACCACCATGAGCTGGGCGAGGCCGATGACGGCGAGGACCAGCCAGCGGTGTTCATGGGCGGCGCCCTGGTGGCCGGTGCGCCCGGCAGCGGCGGCTGCGGCCGTGGCCGCGCCCGCACCGCGCCGGGGCGGCTCGCCGGGACTCGCCCCCGCCGCCGCTCCGGCACTCTCCTCCGGTGCCGAAGCGGCGGCGATGCGCTCCGCCCTGCCCTCTTCGACGGCGTCCTTGGTGTGACGTCCCATGGCGTACGTCTCCTTACGAGGGGATACGCGCCCTTCATCACGCTAAGGGGAGGTACGGGGTTCCGCCACGCGAGTGACGCGTGGGGCCGGAAGGGTGAACGCTGCGCGGACGGGGTTTCTGGCGTGGGGCGACGACGGGGCGACCTCGGGGGCCACGGGGACGTTACGGCGTCGACTGTGGACGGGTGCCCTGCACGCCCGAGTCTGAGCCGGAGCCGGAGCCCAGGCCTACCGCTCCCGAACCCGGACCCGGACCCGCCGGTCCCGAACCCAGGGAGAGCGGTCCCGAACCCGGACCCGCCGGTCCCGAACCCAGGGAGAGCGGTCCCGAACCCGGACCCGCCGGTCCCGAGCCCCCGGAACCCGACCCCGGGCCCAACAACCTTGCCCGCAAAGCCACTTCGAGCTCAAAGCGCGCGTCCGGGTCGTCGAGCGCGGACCCGAAGAGCTGCTCGATCCGGCGCAGCCGCTGGCGTACGGTCTGCGGGTGCAGCTCCAGCCGTTCCGCCACCTCGGGAGCGCTGCCCCGGTGGCACTGGAGCCACACCAGGAGGGTGGTGGCGAGCCGGGTGGCCTGCTTGGGCGTGAGGTCGTCCAGCGGGCGGAGCCGGCGGGCGCCGAAGAGCCCGACCAGCGCCCGGTCCCCGAGGAGCAGCAGCTCCGAGAGCCGCTCCTCGCAGCGCACGATCCCCTCGGGCCGTTCCAGACGCGCCAGCAGGGTGCGCGCCCAGCGCAGCGAGTCCGCCGCCATCGCGAGCGGCACGGTCGGCCCGACCACCGCGCCGCGTCCGGCCAGCGCCGCCGCGAACACCTGGTCCCGAAAGGCCGTCCCCGGCTCCGGGACCAGCAGGAACGGCTCGGGCCCTTCCAGGTCCGCGAGGACGGCGGGCGGCAGCCTGCGGTGGATGCGGTCACGTTCGGCGGGCGGCCCGAGCGCGACGCACGCCACCGTGCCGGGCAGCGTCCACCCGGCCGCCACGGCCGCCTGTTCGAGCGCGGGGCCGGTGGCACGGGAGACGATCAGCTCCAGCAGATGGTGGCGCCGCCGTCCGAGCGCGCCCGCCTTGTCGGCCTGGGCCTCCGCGTAGCCGCGCACGGAGACGGCGGAGATCTCGTCGATGTGCGCGAACACCGCTTCGGCGAGCAGGACGACCTGGTCGGCCCCGACCCCGGCGCGCCGGGCGGCCCGCGCGTACCGGCGCCAGGCGACGCGGGCCCCGAGCCGGTACGCGGCCTGGAGCGCGTCCAGGCTGCGGCCCTCCGCGAACTCGCCGCGCCCCAGCACCCAGTAGACCCGCCACCGCTCGCCGCCCCGGTCGGCGGACGCGCTGTCGCCGCCCTCCACCAGGTCCGCGAATTCGGCGAGAGCGGTTTCCACGCCCATCTGGATTCCGTGCCCGAATTTACCGTGCAGCGGCCTGGAGAATTCCGGCACGTGCTGTCTTATCTGCCGGATTACCTCGGCCGCCGTGGAGTGCTGTTCCTTTCGCAGCTCCGCGGCGAGAGTACGCGGCAGAGCGGCCCATGGCCCGGCCATGCGTGCGAGTATGAGCGGTTGTTACTCACCAGTCAATGGTGGCGGCTTGGGCGCCCTGGGCGCCGTTGACGCCTTTCCACAGTGCGACTTCACGGGGGTGGAATTCCGGAATCAGCAGGTGAATGCCTGTCCACTAGCGGAAACCGCCCATGGCGGCGCGTACCTCGTCGAGGGTGGCCTCGGCGACGGCGTTGGCGCGTTTGTTGCCCTCGTGCAGGACCTCACGTACGTACGAGAGGTCGCGCGCGTACTCGGTCCGGCGGGCCCGGATGGGGGCCAGACGGGTGTTGACGGCTTCGGTGACGGTCCGCTTGAGCGCGGCGGCGCCGCCGTCACCGATCTCGGCGGCGACGGCGTGCGGATCGCGGTCCTGGCAGAGCGCGGCGAGCTGGAGCAGCCCGGAGACGCCGGGACGGGCCGAGGGGTCGTAGGTGATACGGCGGTCCGCGTCGGTGGTGGCACGGCGGATGAGGGCAGCGGTCTCGTCGGCGGTGGCGGAGAGGGGGATGGAGTTGGAACGGGACTTGCTCATCTTCGTACCGTCGGTGCCGAGGAGGACGGGGGCGGCGGAGAGCATGGCCTCGGGCTCGGGGAAGACGGACCCGTAACGGTCGTTGAAACGGCGGGCGATGGTGCGGGTGACTTCGAGGTGGGGGACCTGGTCCTGGCCGACCGGGACTACATCGGCCTTGCAGAAGAGGATGTCGGCGGCCTGGTGGGCCGGATACGTGAACATCAGCCCGCTCACGGCCGACTGTCGGGAGTGCGCGATCTCGTCCTTGACGGTGGGATTGCGGCCGAGCTCGGCGACGGAGACCAGGCTGAGGAAGGGCAGGAGCAGCTGGTTGAGGGCCGGCACGGCGCTGTGGGTGAAGACGGTGGCGCGGGCGGGGTCGATACCGGCGGCGAGGTAGTCGAGGACGAGGCCGTGGGTGTGGCCGAGGAGGTCGTCGGCGATGTCGCGGTCGGTGATCACCTGGTAGTCCGCGATGACGACGAAGATCTCGGCGCCGCTGTTCTGGAGGCGGACGCGGTTCTGGAGGGTGCCGAAGTAGTGGCCGAGGTGGAGGGGGCCGGTGGGGCGGTCACCGGTGAGCATGCGGGTCATGGGTCCGGGCCCTTCTGGGGAGGTGGGTGGAGGCCGTCGTCCGGGGCGGACGGCCGTCTCCCTGCCTCCCTGCCTGCCTCCCTCCGGCGGGGGGGGAGAGGCGAGCGGGGCGGGACATGCGAAAGGGCCGTCCGATGTCGAACGGCCCTTGGGGATCGCGCGTGCGCGCAGGTCTGGTGGCCGCTCCTAGGAGGAGCGCCACCAGGTGGAGTGCTGCGCGGAAGTCATGGGGGGAGTGTAACGGGGGCGGCGCCTGATGGGTAAGGCCTTCCGGCTCCGCCCGCCGCTTCACTTCCTGGGCGCCACGGGGGGGGCGGCCCGTGCCCGGATCGCACTGTCCTTCGGCTGCGGGCCGTGGAGGGTTGCTCGCGCAGTTCCCCGCGCCCCTGGGGGGGACGTGGCCGAGCCGGGTATTCCGGTTGCGGCGGAGCCCCCTCAGGGGCGCGGGGAACTGCGCGGATGCCCCCCCCACCGGCCCGCAGCCGGAGGACAGTCCGATCCGCGCAGCGGAGCCGACGCCGACGGTGGCGCGCCAGAGGGGAGAGGCCGGTGGTTGCCCAACCCCGCCGAACGGGCGGGCGGGTGGGTAATTTGGGCGCACCACCCACCGGCGGACCGACGCCCGTGGCGCGGGGCACCCGACAGAGGCCCGGGGCTCCCCAACCCCGCCGAACGGGCGGGCGGGTGGGCCCTAACCCCCCGGCGAAGCAATCGCGCGAGCCGCTCGGACCTCCTGGCGCAGGGGGCCGAGCACGCTCTCCTCCGGGCCCGTCAGCGATGCCCGGACCTCCACCAGCGTGGACGACGCCCGCAGCCCGGCCGCCAGGCCGCGCAACTCCCGTACCGCTGCCGCCACTTCCGGCGCCGAAGGGGGCTCCGCGCCGTGGTTCACCCGTACCCGCGCCGCCGTCGTCGCGTCCACGATCCGCTCCACCGCCACCACCAGCGGCCACCACGCCGCCGCCCGCGCCCCCATCGGCGGCGGCTCGGTCAGCGCGCGCTGGAACTCGGAGCGGACCACCGACAGGTCGCGGTAGATGCGGCGGCGCCGCCGGACGCGTTCCGCCTGGTCCCGGCCCTCCCCCGCGAACGCGCACTCCACGTACCCCGCCGCGTCCTCCACCGCGTCCGCCAGCCGGTCCCCGATCCGGGTGTGCCAGCTCTCCGGCCACAGCAGATAGCCCGCCACCAGCGAGATCCCGCAGCCGATCAGGCTGTCCCACAGGCGCGGCAGCACCAGGCCGAAGCCCTGGTGGTTGAGGAGGTCCGACAGGAGCAGGATCACCGGGGTGATCGCCGCCGTCTGGAAGACGTACCCCTTCGCCGAGAACGCCGGGATCAGCGCGGCCAGCACCACCATCACCGGCACGTCCCACCACCCGCGCGGCACCTCCGCAAGCACGGCCGCGGCCGTCACCAGGCCCACCGCCGTGCCCAGCGCGCGCAGCACCGCCCGCGAGAACACCGAACCGAAGTCCGGCTTCAGGACGAACGTCACGGTCAGCGCCACCCAGTACGAACGCTCCACCGCCACCAGCGACACCAGCGCCTGCGCCAGCCCGATACAGAGCGCGAGCCGCAGCCCGTACCGCCAGGACGCCTGGGAGAACAGCACGTTGCGCGCGCCGCGCCGCAGCCGTATGCGCAGCGCCGCCGGGCGTCCGAGGCGGTCGTCGACGTTGTACGGGTCGGGGTCCGGCTTGTGGACCACCACGGCGGCGTGCCGCAGCGCCGCGTCCACCGCCCGCTCCGACGGCCTGGCCGCCTCCGGGAGCGCCAGGTCCGGCACCGGTCCGGTGTGCGCCCGCTCCACCGCCGTCGCCAGCTCCCGTACGGCCGAGGGGATCTCGGCCGGCAGGGTGCGCCCGCTCAGATGTGCCGCCGGGGCGGCCTCCACCAGCGGGATCACCACGTTCAGCTGGGCCAGCAGCCGTACCAGCGGGCTGCGCCGTCCGTGGTCGCGGGTGCGGCGGGCGAGGACCAGGTCGTACGCCGTGTTGAGCGACTGCGTGACCGCCTGGCGTCTGGCGTCGTACGCGGGTGTGCCCGCCGCTTCGAGGAGGTCGGCCACCGCCCGGTAGGTGGCGGCGACGGCCGTCCGCTCCGGGACGCGGTTGCGCAGCGGCCAGCCGAGCAGGGTGAGCAGGAGGACGAAGAGCCCGCCGAGGGAGAGCAGCAGGGGCGCCTTCCACCACGGCGAGGGCATCGGGAGTCCGGCGCCGACCACGGTGTTCAGCAGGAGCAGCAGCCCGGACACGGACGCCACCGCGCCGATGGACGAGATCATTCCGGAGACGAGGGCGACCAGGGTGAGCGCGGCGACCGCGAACCAGCCCTCGCCGTACACCAGGGTGCCCAGCGTGACGCCGATCGCGCCGAAGAGCTGCGGCACGGCGATGTTGAAGACCCGCATCCGGTACGCGTCGGCGGTGTCGCCGATGACTCCGGAGAGGGCGCCCATGGACACCAGCGCACCGTACGCCGGCTGGTCGGTGGCGAAGCCCACGGCGAGCGGGGCCGCGAGCGCGGCGCCGGCCCGGGCGACGCCCGGCCACACGATCGGGGTGCTCTGCGGGCGCAACCCGCCGACCAGCCACTGCGGCGGCGCGAGCCGCACCCGTCCCCGGCCGCCCGGGCCCTTGTCCACGTCATCCACGTCGAGCTGTGCACCCATGGCATCAGTATGCGATCACGGCGAATCGAACCTTTTGGGTGGGTCTACCCCGCCGGGAGAGAACCGAGGGCCATGTAGCCGTGGCGCGGGGCCTCCGTGCCGCGGTGTCTCCGTGCTGCCGCGCCTCCGTGTTGCCGAATATTTATCCACACCCTGTGGACAAACTTTTCCGTTCACACCGAGGAAACGGACATCTACGGCACGAACAGCGTTTTCCCCCGCGCCCCGCCCGCCCGGTTCCGCTGCATCGCCTCCGGCACCTTCTCCAACGGGTATTCCGCCTCCACGGGCACGTGCACCTCACCCGCCAGTGCGGCGGCGGCCAGCGCGTCGAGCAGCGCACCCGACGCCGTGAGCTGGAAGTTCACGCCCTTTCCGGTCGGCGCCGCGCCCCGGGTGCTCAGCGCCGCGCCACCCGGACGCATCAGCCGCGCATACGCGTCGAAGGCCTCCGCGTCCGCCGACACCAGGTCCACCACCGCGTCCACCCCGCCCGGCACGGCCCGTTCGCACGCCTCGCGCACCGACTGCTCGGTGGAGTCGATCGCCAGGGCCGCGCCCAGCGCCCGCATCCGCTCCCGCTCGTCGCCCCGCACCACCGCCACCACCCGGATGTCCCGCGCCGCGGCCAACTGGGTCAGCGCGCTGCCGACCCCGCCCGCCGCGCCCACCACGAGCATCGAGTCGCCCGGTTCCAGGGCCACGCCGGTGCGCAGGATCTGGAGCGCGGTCATCCCGGCCGTGGGCAGCGCCGCGGCGGCCCGCAGCGCGAGCCCGTCGGGCACCCCGGCGATGGTCGAGTCGTGCGGCACCGTCACGTACTCCGCGTACGTACCGGTCCCCACCGGCGGCCGGGCCGCCTGGCCGTACACCGCGTCGCCCACCACGAACCGGTTCTCGCCGGGCCCGACCACGTCCACGCGGCCGGCGAAGTCGACGCCGAGGACCAGGGGGAAGACGTGCGGGGCGCGGCCGTCGAGGAGGCCGTCCGCGACCTGCCAGTCGAACGGGTTGAGAGCCGCGTACGCGACCTTCACCAGCACTTCGCCGGGGCCGGGCTCCGGCTTGGGGACGTGGACGACCTCCGGCATGGCCCTGAAGGCCTGGACCGCGACAGCGCGCATACCTTGACGCCTCCTGCTCGGCCCCCCTGCAACCGGGCTTCCGGACGGTCCGATCCTCACCCAGGAGCGCGCCGCCCGCACCCCGGGAAACCCGCCCCGCCCCTCGAAGGGATCCTCCCGGCCGACCGGTTCGCCGGTACGGCCGACGCGTTCGCCGGTACGGCCGACGCCGGCCCGCGTCCGCCGCCGGGGGGCAACGCGCTCAGCCCGTCAGAAGGGCGCGCAGGGCCGCGTTGAACTCCTCGGGCCGCTCCAGATTGGGCAGATGGGCCGCCCCCTCCACGACCACCAGGGCGGATCCGGGGACCGCGGCGTGCATCGCCTCGGCGTCGGCGACCGGGGTGTACGTGTCGTCGCGGCCCACCACGATCAGGGTGGGCACGGTGACGGTGGTGAGCAGTTCACGGTAGTCGGGCCGCTCGGCGCGCCCGCGCAGCGCGGCGGCGGCGCCCTCGGGGTCGGTCGCGGTCATCATCCGGTGCACCTGCGCCTTGACCGCCGCGTCCGCGCACGGCGCCACCATCTTCTCCAGGACCTCGTCGGCGTACGGCCCCATGCCCTCGCGTACGAGCCGGTCGGCCGTGTCGCGGCGGGCGGTGCGGCCGGCCGGGGTCTCGGCGGCCGGGAGGGTGTCCGCCAGGAGCAGAGCGCTGATCCGCTCGGGGAAGAGGCGGTAGCACTCCATGACGATCTGACCGCCCATGGAGAGGCCGCCGAGGGCGAAGCGCGCGATGCCGAGCCGGTCGGCGAGCGCCCGGACGTCCTGCGCGAAGTCCGAGAGGAGGGTGGTGCCGGGGGTGACGGGCGCGCTGCCGTAGCCGCGCAGATCGGGGGCGACGACCCGGTGCGTCCGCGCGAACTCCTCGATCTGGGGGCCCCACATCGTGCGGTCGAAGGGGTGGCCGTGGACCAGGAGCAGGGCGTCGCCCGTGCCCCGGTCGGTGTAGGTGGTGGGCATGTCAGGAGGCTAGGCGGGCCCAACTGCTCGGTGCAATAAGATCTTTGCTCTCGGTGCAATGTGGCGCGGTGGGGCTCTGGAGGCGGGGATGGACTACCTGCGGCTGGCGGACGGCGTCGCGGCGGCGATAGCCGAGGGAAGGCTGCGGCCGGGCGACCGGCTGCCGCCCCAGCGGACGTTCGCACGCCGCCACCAGGTGGCGGTCTCCACCGCGATCCGGGCGTACGGGGAGCTGGTGCGGCGGGGCCTGGTGGTGGGCGAGGTCGGGCGCGGCACGTTCGTCCGGGCCGCTCCGCCGCACCCCGGGTCGGTGCTGGCCGAGGACAGTGGCCGCACCCCGGTGAACCTGGAGCTCAACTACCCGGTGGCGGACGGGCAGTCGGAGCTGATGGGGCGCGCTCTCCTGGGCCTGGCCCGCCCGGACGTCCTGCTGGAGGCCACCCGCCCGGCGGCGGCCGACGGCACGCCCGGGGCGCGGGCGGCGGCGGCACGGATGCTGGCCCGCCCCGGCTGGCGTCCGGACCCGGACCGGCTGCTGTTCGCGGGCAACGGCCGCCAGGCGATCGCGGCTGCACTCTCCTCGCTGGCCGGGCCGGGGGCCCGGGTGGGCGTGGAGGAGCTGACGTATCCGCTGGTCAAGGCAGTGGCGGAGCGGCTGGGGATCTCCCTGGTGCCGATCGCGACGGACGGGTCGGGGATGCTGCCGACGGCACTGGAGGCGGTCCACCGGCGTACGCCGCTGAGCGCGGTGTACGTACAGCCCACGCTCCACAACCCGCTGTCGCTGACGATGCCGGGGGCGCGGCGGGCGGAACTGGCGGTGGCGCTGCGGGAGTCGGGGCTTGCCGCCATCGAGGACACGACCTGGGCGTTCCTGGCGGACGGACCCGGGACGCCCGCACCACTGGCGGCGTACGCGCCGGAGCGGACCCTCCTCGTCGACAGCCTCTCCAAGCGGCTGGCGCCCGGCCTGACGGTGGGATTCCTGAGCGTGCCCGAGGCGTACGGCGAGAAGGCCGCGCGGGCGCTGCGCTCGGGGGCGTGGACGGCGGGCCGGTTCAATCTGGAGGCGGCGGCGCGGTGGGTGGACGACGGGACGGTCGAGACCGTGGCGGCGGCGAAGCGGGCGGAGGCGGCGGCGCGGCAGGCGCTGGTCGCGCGCCACCTGGGCGCTTTCTCCGTCGTCACGGACCCCCGGTCCTTCTACTGCTGGTGGCAACTGCCCGAGCCGTGGCGGGCGGAGACCTTCACGGCGGCGGCAGGGGAGCTGGGGATCGCGGTGACGCCCGGGTCCGCGTTCGCGGTGGGCGCGGGGTCGGCGCCGGACGCGGTCAGGGTGGGTCTGGCGTCGCCGCCACGGCCGGTGCTGGATGCGGCGCTTCGTCGGCTGGCGGAGCTCGCCGCAGGCGACCGCTGAGCCACGCCGTCAGCGCCAGGGCGAGACCGGCGGCGACGGCGGCCCAGGAGGTGGTGCGCAGGAGGGCGGTGAGCGCGTCGTACACGCCCGCCGCCGTACCGGGGTCGGCGCGGGGCGGGAGGTCGGCGAGGGTCAGGATCCGGCCGAGGGCGACGAGCGCGCGCAGCCCGAGCCCGCCTGCGGCGATGCCGAGGCCGACGGCGGTGACATGGGAGCGCACGGGTCCAGCCAACCCCGGGTTGCCGGGCGGGGCGCGCGGGTGTGGGCTGTATGGGGGAAGTGTCGTGGAAGGAGTCCGCCATGTCCTCACACGCAGCGATGCCGAGGAGGCAGCCCTCGTCGAGGCCGAGCCACGTCTCCGGCCGGCCGACCCGGCTCGGCCTGCCGGCCGCCCTGATCGCCCTGCCGATCGTGATCGGCGTCTTCTACGGCTTCTGGGCCGCGTCCATCAGCCGCAGGGGCGGCGAGGTGACGGGCGGGAACATCGCGCTGGGCCTGGTGTCCGGGGCGGTCATCGCCGCGCTGGGCCTCGGCCTGCTGCTGATCCAGGGCCGCCTGCCCCGGGAGCTGCGGGCGCTGGCCTTCGGAACGCTGTTCGGCGCGGGCACGGGGTTCCTGTACGCCCAGTCGGGCGAGAGTGTGCTGGGGGCGTCGGGGATGGGGGCGGTGCTGGGGGCTGCGATGGGGCTGGCGGCGTTCTACGTGTTCTACACGCGGGAGTAGGGGCGGCTGCCCTTGGCCCGGGGTTCGTCTGCGGGCCGGTGGGGGCGCCTGCCCTTTGGCCCGAGGCTCGTCTGCGGGCCGGTGGGGGCGCCTGCCCTTTGGCCCGAGGCTCGTCTGCGGGCCGGTGGGGGCCGGTCGCGCAGTTCCCCGCGCCCCTTGGGGGGTCCTGGTCAGCCGGGAAACAGAGCTCGGCCACAGCTCCCAGGGGCGCGGGGAACTGCGCGACCAGCCACCCCCGCCCCGCGGAAGAGCGGCGGCCGAAACCGCCCCCCCTCAGAACAGGGGCAGCTGCCCCGGGAACGGGGCGACCTCGTAGCCGTCCAGGGTGGCCTGGCCCACCCCCGGCGGCGCCGCCCGCTTCGACCCCGGGCACAGCGTCAGCTCCCCCCCGCCCGCCACCCGCGCACGCGGATCATGGCGTACGTACCGTCCCGCCACCACGGCCACGGCACGGCCGCACGACGGACACGAACGGCGGGGAGAGACACTCGGCATGCGGCCATGCTGCCAGAGGGGTACGACACCCGGGGCGCACCCGGGTCCTACCCGCCCGCCCGGCCGCATGCCGGCCCGAAGAACCTACGCCGCGGGCTTGAACGCCGACGCCAGCCCGTTGCGCCACAGGCTGTTCACCCGGGACCGCTCCGTGCTGTTCGGGTACGCGTTCCGGCACGACGTGCCCGGCCCGCCGCCGGACATCAGCTCGCTGCACGGACCCGAGTAGTGGTCCGGCAGCCCGAGGACGTGGCCGGTCTCGTGCGCGACGACACGGACCGAGTAGTACTGCTGGTTCTGCTGGTAGTCCAGGAAGATGTACCCGCCGCCGTGCCCGTCCGTGGACGCGTACGAGCCCTGCGGGTCGTTGCCCTCGTAGTACGAGAAGTCCGCGCCGGAGGACGACTCGGCGAGGCGTACGTTCTGCACCGAGGAGTTCCAGATCTGCGCGGACTGCGATATCTGCGAACGGAAGCTCGGCGCGTTACGGGTGCTGTAGTAGACGGTGACGGAGGCCGCCAGCGGGTTCGCCGCCCGCTTCTTGGCCACGGACTTCATCACGGCGTCGTAGAACGCCTTGTTGTTGGCCGCCTCCTTGGCGGACCCGGCGTACGACGCGCCGTGCACGTACGCGGAAGCGGCGGAGGGGGCGGAAGAGGAAGCGGAGGGGGCGGCGGCCGTGGCGGGGATCGCGCCCAGGCCGGCGAGCGCCAGACCCAGGGCGGTGGACAGGACGACAGTCCTCTGGTGTCTCATGGGGGGCTCCTGCTCGTTCATTCGTGGGGGTGTCCCCGGTGGGTTGCCGGGGGCAAGGGCGAGTGTCGGGGAGCCGGATACGCCCGGGGATGATGACAACCGGCGATAACTCCGCGTTATCGGCGGGGAATCGGCCGTCTAGTGCGGGACATGACAAGCCCTTTACCCTCGGGCCATGGAGCTCGACGTGAGGCACCTCCGCGCCCTCTGCGCGATCGCCGACACCGGCAGTCTGCACAGGGCCGCGCGGCAGCTCGGAACCAGCCAGCCGGCCCTGACCAACCAGCTCCGGCGGATCGAGCACTCACTGGGCGGCCTGCTCTTCTCCCGGGAGCGCACCGGCTGCCGTCCGACACCGCTCGGCCGGACCGTCCTCAGCCGCGCCCGGCCGCTGCTCGCGGGGATGGACGCGCTGGTCACGGAGGTACGGGCGGCTGTCGACGGGGTCGACGGGCGGCCCCGGCTGCGGATCGGGTCCACCGCCAGCCGGGCCATTCCGGGGTGGCTGCGGCGGCTGCGGGAAAGGCTCCCGGGCATGGAGACACAGCTCCATGTCGACGTCTCCGCCCACGCGTTGCTCGGCCTGGTCGCGGCGGGGGAGCTCGATGTGGCCTTCGTCCACCAGGTGGAGGGGTGCCCGCTGCGGGTGCCGGAGGGGCTCGATGTGCGGGTGCTCGTCGAGCGCGAGCCGCAGTTCATCTCGCTGGCGGCGGACCACCCGGCGGCCGGGGAGGACGTGGTGGATCTGGCCGATCTGGCGGGGGACCGGTGGATGGTCGATCCCAGTGTGGACGGGGAGTGGGACGGTTTGCGGCGGGTGTTCGCGGCGGCGGGGGTCAACCCCCGGGTGCTGCACGGGGATTACCTGACGGCGGCGTCCCTGGTGGCGTCCGGCGAGGTCGTCACCCCCTGCCAGCCGACGTCCCGGCCCCGGGCGGACATGGCGATCCGCCCGCTGCGGGGGGACCCGCTGGCGGTACGGCTCCTGCTGGCGGCGCGGGCGGGGGCGTACGAGTCGGGGGTGTACGGGACGGTGCACTCCGCGCTGGACTCGGCGTACTGGGAGGCGGCGCGGCAGTCCGCGCCGTACCGCACCTGGCTGTCGGGCCCGCTGGCCCTGCGCCCCTGACGGTGCCCGCGGTTCCCGCGCTCCACGGGCGCCCGCCGGGCCGGTCCCGGGGGTGTGCGCGGGCGATCCGGGGCAGCAGATCATCCGGTGACGGATCCGTCCGGGGCGTAAGCGGTACGGCGTCGTCCGCCCCCTGCCGAGGTTGACCGGATCGGATCGCTAACCTTACGTGTCCACGCTCGTGCTCCCGCTCACGCGGCGTGGGTACGCAACGCCCTGCACCACCCTGCACCGCACATCGCACCCAACTCATGCGAAAGGCCTCGCCCATGGGCATTCGGAGCTTGCTGCGCAAAGTGTTCGGACGCGATCGCGACGCGGAGAGCGCCGACCTGACGGCGGCTCCGACGGAGGAGTCGGCCCCGGCCGCGGCGGCCGTACCGGCCCCCGCCGACGAGTCGGCGCCCGCCGCGTCCACGACCCCGACCGTTCCGGCGCCCGCCCGGCGCGATCTGTCCCCCGCGGAGGAACTGGTCGCGGCGGCGTTCGACGCGACCCCGCGGGCCGCCGTGCCGGCGCCGACGCGACCGGTGGAGGACGTGTCCCCGGCCGAGCCGTCGGCGCCGGAACCGGAACCGGAGCCGGAGCCGGAATCGGCCGCCTCCGAGGTGCCGCAGCCGCGCGCGGAGTCCCCGCTGACGGAGAAGACCGCGAAGCCGGAGCCGGCCCCGGAGACCGAGTCGGAGCCGGCGACAAAGGCCCCTGCCCCGGAGCCGGAGCCGGAGGCCGCCGAGGCGAAGCCGAAGGCTGTCGAGCCGGAACCGGAGACCGCCGAGGCGGAGAAGCCCGAGCCGGAGGCGAAGGCCGTCCAGCCCGAGGCGCAGGCCGCCGAGCCCGAGCCCGACCCCGAGCCCAAGGCCGCCGAGCCCGACCCCGAGCCCGTACAGGCCGAAGCCGACCCCGAGCCGCAGCCCGAGCCCGAGCCCGCTGCCAAGGCCGCCCCCGCCGTCACCCTCGCCCGTCTCAAGTCCCGCGCGCCCGGTCTCGTCGACCACTACAAGGCCGCCGGCGCCCAGCTGCGCAAGGCCGGGCTGAACGGGGCGCGGGCCACCGTGTACCTCGTGCTGGACCGGTCCGGGTCGATGCGGCCGTACTACAAGGACGGCAGCGCCCAGCACCTCGCCGAGCGGGTGCTCGCGCTCGCGGCGCACCTCGACGAGGACGCCGCCGTGCACACCGTGTTCTTCTCCACCGAGCTCGACGGCACCGCCGACCTCTCCCTCACCTCGTACGAGGGCGTCGTCGACGAGACGCACGCGGCGCTCGGCCACATGGGGCGCACCAGCTACCAGTGCGCCGTCGAGGCGGTCGTGGAGCACTACGAGAAGAGCGACGGCGACGGCCCCGCGCTGGTGGTCTTCCAGACCGACGGCGCCCCGGACGCCAAGGTGGCGGCCCGGGAGGCGCTCGCCGACGCGTCCGGCAAGGACCTGTTCTGGCAGTTCGTGGCGTTCGGCGAGGACGACAGCAAGGCGTTCGACTTCCTGAGGAAGCTGGACGCGCCGAACGCGGCGTTCCTGCACGCGGGGCCCGCGCCCAGTGACGTGCCCGACACCGCGTTCTACAAGGGTCTCCTCGCCGGGTTCGCCCAGCGGGACTGATCCCCGCGGCCCGGGAGCGCGGGAGGACCGGTCGCACGGTCCCCCGCGCCCCGAGGCCGGCCCCCGCCCGCCCCCGGCGTTCACGCGGGTGAGTGGATCTTCCCGTGGCCGTTAGGATTTCGACCATGGCGGCCACTGGATCCGAGAAGCAGGGGGCGAACGACGTGAAGTCCTTCTACGTATCGACCCCCATCTACTACGTCAACGACGCTCCTCACCTGGGCCACGCCTACACGACCGTCGCAGGCGACGTGCTCACGCGCTGGCACCGTCAGCGCGGCGAGAAGGTGTGGTACCTCACCGGCACGGACGAGCACGGTCAGAAGATCATGCGCACGGCCGACGCGAACGGGGTCACCCCGCAGGAGTGGTGCGACAAGCTCGTCGAGGAGGCCTGGAAGCCCCTCTGGGAGCACCTGGAGATCGCGAACGACGACTTCATCCGTACGACGGAGAAGCGGCACACCGACCGGGTGCAGGAGTTCGTGCAGGACCTGTACGACAAGGGCGAGATCTACAAGGGCGGCTACGAGGGCCCGTACTGCGTGGGCTGCGAGGAGTACAAGCTCCCCGGGGACCTCATCGAGGCCGAGGACGGCACCAAGCTGTGCCCCGTCCACAAGAAGCCGGTGGAGATCCTCAAGGAGGAGAACTACTTCTTCAAGCTGTCCGAGTACGGCCCGAAGCTCCTGGAGTTCTACGAGGCGAACCCGGGCTTCATCCAGCCCGAGTCGGCCCGCAACGAGGTCCTGAACTTCGTGAAGCAGGGCCTCCAGGATCTGTCGATCTCCCGGTCGGCCTTCGACTGGGGCGTCCCGATCCCGTGGGACGACAAGCACGTCATCTACGTGTGGGTCGACGCGCTCCTGAACTACGCCACGGCCGTCGGCTACGGCGCCAACCAGGAGAAGTTCGAGCAGACCTTCCCGGCCAACGTGCACCTGGTCGGAAAGGACATCCTCCGCTTCCACGCGGTCATCTGGCCCGCGATGCTGATGGCCAACGGCCTGCCCGTGCCCGGCCAGGTCTTCGGGCACGGCTGGCTGATGGTCGGCGGCGAGAAGATGTCCAAGTCGAGCCTCACCGGCATCAAGCCGCAGGACCTGACCTCGCACTTCGGCGTGGACGCCTACCGCTGGTACTTCCTGCGCGCCATCGCCTTCGGCCAGGACGGCTCGTTCTCCTGGGAGGACTTCACCGCCCGGTACACCTCGGAGCTCGCCAACGACTACGGCAACCTCGCCTCGCGCGTGGCGGCCATGGTCGGCAAGTACTTCGGGGGCACGCTGCCCGCGGCGACCGCCGCCGGCGAGGCCGAGCGGGCCATCGCCGACGGCCTGGTGAAGGCCGTGACCGTGGCGGACCGGAAGATCGGCGAGGAGCTGGACTTCCAGGGCGGCATCCTGGCCGTCTTCGACTTCGTGAAGCAGGTCAACGGCTACATCACGGAGCAGGAGCCGTGGAAGGTGGCCAAGGACGAGTCGGAGGAGGGCCGGGCGCGCCTGGCGACCATCCTCTACACCGCCGCCGAGGCGCTGCGCGCGGTCGCGGTCCTGCTGAACCCGGTCATGCCGGACACCTCGCAGAAGCTGTGGGACTCGCTGGGCGCCGAGGCGGCCGGTCTGGGCGCGCTGGCCGACCAGCGGGTGCAGGACGCCGGCGACTGGGGCCGGCTGCCGGTCGGCGCGACGGTGACGAAGGGCGCGGTGCTGTTCCCGCGTCTGGAGGAGAAGCCCGCGTAACGCGCGCGTGAAGGCCCGGAACCCCTCCCCCGCGCTCCCAGGAGCGGACGGGAGCCCGTGGTTCCGGGCCTTTCCGCTGCCCTCCCCGGGTTGCGGGCCGCGCCGTGGGCGCGCACGCTGCGCACATGGAGTACGTACTGAGGGGGTGCCCGCAGTGACGAGGAGTACCGACCAGCAGCAGGCGGAGGAGGAACGCCGGCGCGAGGAGCTCCTGGCCAAGGTCCGCGAGGCGAACCGGCAGAGCACCAGCCGCCCGTGCGGCCCGCCGTCGCCGGACCCGGTGGGCCCGGCCGACGACTGACCCGGGGGCGGGCTCAGCGGGCCGGGGCCGCCGCGTCCCCCATCACGACCACCGGAGTGCGCGCCGGGTCCAGGGCGCGCGGGCGCTGCCGCGGCCGTACGGTTGCCCCGCATCCGAACCCGTATCCGAGCCCGTATCCGAGCCGGTAGACGTACCCGGTAACGCGCCCGGACACGGCGAAGGGCCCGGATCCACGGGGGATCCGGGCCCTTCGCCCTACGAAGCGGACCGCTCCGGCGCGTCTACTTCTCCGCGCCCTTGGGGGCGACCGGCTTGCGCAGCTGGATGTTCAGCTCACGCAGCCGGGACTCCTCCAGCTCGCTGGGCGCGCCCATCATCAGGTCCTGCGCGTTGCCGTTGAGCGGGAACGCGATGGTCTCGCGGATGTTGGGCTCGTCGGCCAGCAGCATCACGATGCGGTCGACGCCCGGGGCGATACCGCCGTGCGGCGGGGCGCCGAGGCGGAACGCCCGCAGCATGCCCGCGAACTCGCGCTCGACGGTCTCCGCCTCGTACCCCGCGATCTCGAACGCCTTCAGCATGATGTCGGGCTCGTGGTTGCGGATCGCGCCGGAGGACAGCTCGATGCCGTTGCAGACGATGTCGTACTGCCACGCGAGGATGTCCAACGGGTCCTTCTCCTCCAGGTCCTTCATGCCGCCCTGCGGCATCGAGAAGGGGTTGTGGGAGAAGTCGATCTTCCCGGTCTCCTCGTCCTTCTCGTACATCGGGAAGTCGACGATCCAGCAGAACCGGAAGACGCCCTCCTCGAAGTGGCCGGAGCGCTTGGCGGCCTCGACGCGGACCGCGCCCATGATCTTGGAGACCTCGTCGTACTCGCCCGCGCCGAAGAAGACGGCGTGCCCGGCGGCCAGCGACAGGCGCTTGGTCAGCTCGGCGACGTTCTCCTCGGTGAGGAACTTGGCGATCGGGCCGGTGAAGGCGCCGTCCTCGCCGACACGGATCCAGGCCAGGCCCTTGGCGCCGTGCTCCACCGCGTACTCACCGAGGCCGTCGAAGAACTTGCGGGACTGGCCCGCGACGTCCGGCACCGGCAGCGCGCGCACGTGCTTGCCGGCGAACGCCTTGAACTCCGAGCCCTCGAAGACATCGGTGATGTCGACGAGCTCCAGCCGGGCGCGCAGGTCAGGCTTGTCGTTGCCGTACTTCAGCATCGACTCGCGGAACGGGATGCGCGGGAACGGCGAGGTGACGTGGCGTCCGCCGCCGAACTCCTCGAACAGCTCGGTCATGAGCTTCTCGATCGGCTGGAAGACGTCCTCCTGCTCGACGAAGCTCATCTCGACGTCGAGCTGGTAGAACTCGCCGGGCGAGCGGTCCGCGCGGGCGTCCTCGTCGCGGAAGCAGGGCGCGATCTGGAAGTAGCGGTCGAAGCCGGAGATCATCAGCAGCTGCTTGAACTGCTGCGGGGCCTGCGGCAGGGCGTAGAACTTGCCGGGGTTCAGCCGGGAGGGGACGACGAAGTCGCGGGCGCCCTCGGGGGAGGTCGCGGCGAGGATCGGGGTCGCCATCTCGTTGAAGCCGAGCGCGGTCATCTTGTGGCGCATCGCCGAGATGACGGCCGAGCGCAGCATGATGTTGCGGTGCATGCGCTCGCGGCGCAGGTCGAGGAAGCGGTACTCAAGGCGCCGCTCCTCGTTGACGCCGTCCTCGGCGTTGATCGTGAACGGCAGCGGGCCGGCCGCGCCGAGCACCTCGACCTCGCCGACCTCGATCTCGATCTCACCGGTCGGCAGGTCCGCGTTCACGTTCTCCGCGCCGCGCGAAACGACCTTGCCGTCGATCCGGACGACGGTCTCCTTGGAGAGCTTGTCCAGGACCTCCGCGCCGGCCGTGCCGGGGCGGGCGACCAGCTGGGTGATGCCGTAGTGGTCGCGCAGATCGATGAAGAGGATGCCGCCCAGGTCTCGGCGATTGTGCAGCCAGCCGCTCAGCCGGACGTCGGTGCCGACGTCGGAGGCGCGGAGCTCGCCGCAGGTGTGGGACCTGTACCGGTGCATTTCTTCATCCAGTTCTTCGCGTGACAGGCGGGAAACAGTCCCTCCAGGTTACCGGCCGGGCCCAGCAGCTCTCGCCGGTATAAAACGGGCTGCCTAGAGTGGGGATCATGCGCACCGAGGACGTCCTGGCTGCGATCGCCACCGGGCTGTGGCGCTGGGACAACGCGTCCGGAACGGTCACGCTCGACGCCGAGGCCGCCCGCCTCCTCGGCCTGCCCCCCGAGCGGGTGGCGCTCACCGAGGCCGCCGTGCGCTCCCGCTTCCACCCGGTCGACTGGAACGAGGTCGACCAGATCGTGGCCCTGGCCGTCGCGGAGGGCACCCTCGCCGAGGCCCGGATGCGGATCATGGACGAGAACGGGCGGGTGCTGCGGACCGTACGCAGCCGCTCCAAGCCGCTGCGCAAGGAGACCGCCGACGGCGTGGACTACGTCCTGGTAGGCACCCTCCAGGAGGTCGCGGAACCGCAGCCCTCCATCGCCGCGCACACCCCCATCACCGGCGACTGGCGCCGCTCCCGGGAGGCGTTCCTGCTGGACGCGGGCCGGGCGCTGGCCGAGGCCCGCTCCACGGCCGAGGTGCTGCGGGTGGCGGCCTCGCTCTCCATGCCGGGCTTCTCCCCGGACGGTCTCGCCGTCTTCGGGGTCGCGGGCGACCGGCTGTCGATCATCGGCCACCACGGGCACAACCCCGGCGACGACGGACCCTTCGCGGACATGCCGCTGGACACCGACTACCCGGCGGCGGACGTCGTACGGAACGGGCGGGCCATCTACCTCTCCAGCCCCGAGGAGTACCGCCGCCGCTACCCGGCCACCTGGCCGCTCGCCCGGCGCTTCGACCGCAGGTCCTGGGCGTTCCTGCCGCTGATCGTGGCGGGGCGGACCATGGGCACCTGGATGGCGGCCTTCAAGCACCCCGTGGCGTTCACCCCCGACGAGCGGTCGGTGCTCACCACGGTGGCGCGGATGCTGGCCCAGGCACTGGCCCGCGCGGGCGAGGCGGAGTCCGAGCGCGAGCTGTCGCTGGGGCTCCAGCGCTCGATGATGCCGACCCTGGGCCCCGACATCCCGGGCATGACGGTCGCCGCCCGCTATGTGCCGACCGGCGGCGGCCTCCAGGTGGGCGGTGACTGGTACGACATGATCCCCCTGCCGTCCGGCCGGTTCGCCCTGGTCATCGGGGACGTCCAGGGCCATGACGTACGGGCCGCGGGGCTGATGGGCCAGCTGCGCATCGCGCTGCGGGCGTACGCGAGCGAGGGCCACCGCCCCGACGCGGTCCTCTCGCGCGCCTCGCGCTTCCTGTACGGGATCACCGAGTCGTACGGGGAGTCCTACGAGACGGGCGACGAGCATCCGCGCTTCGCGACCTGCCTCTACATCGAGGTCGACCCCGCCACGGGCACCCTCGACATCGCCCGGGCCGGCCACCCCGACCCCGTCATCCGTACGGCCGAAGGCACCGCACTGATCCGCCAGACCTCCGGCGGGCTGCCCCTGGGGATCGAGGCGGACTCGGACTATCCGACCACCCGGCTCGTCCTGGAGCCGGGCGAGACGATGATGCTCTGCACGGACGGGCTGATCGAGACCGGCGGCCACGACATGGGCTCGGGCTGGACCCGGCTGCGGCCGGTGCTGGAGGAGGACACCGGGGACGGTCTGGAGAAGCTGGCGGACGCGCTGGTCCAGGCGGTGCACGGCCCCTCCTCGCACCACACGGTGGGGCCGCTGGCCGACCGCCGCGAGGACGACATCGCGGTACTGCTGCTGTGCCGCAACAGCGACGTGTGCGGCTGCGGTACGGGCCCGGGCACCCGAACAATCCCGGCCCGCCGCACCGCCGTGACCGTCGCCCAGGCCGAGCCGCACCGGATCGCCGGGGTCCGCCGCCAGCTGCGTGAGCTGCTGCACGACTGGGCCGACGACGAGCAGGTTGACTCGGCCGTCCTGATGGTCTCCGAGATGGTCACCAACGTCCTGGTCCACACGGACGGCGACGCGCTCCTGGTCGCGGAGGCCACCGGCACGCCCGGCACCCGCTGTCTGCGCGTGGAGGTGGCCGACACCAGCGACGACCTGCCGCACAAGCGCCGCCCCGGCGAGATGGCGTCCAGCGGGCGGGGCCTGGTGCTGATGGAGATGCTGGCGGACCGGTGGGGGGTGGACCCCCGGGGCGAGGGGAAGTCGATCTGGTTCGAGCTCTACGAGGGACCGGACGGGGACTCCCCCGCGGAGTAACGCCCGCGCAGCTCGCCGAGGACACCGAAGGCGGCAGCCGCGACGGGCACGGCGAGCAGCATCCCGAGCAGCCCCGCGACGCTCGCCCCCGCCGTGATGGCGATCATGACCATGGCCGGGTGCATCTGCACGGTCCGGCTCTGAATCACCGGCTGGAGGATGTGCCCCTCCAGCTGCTGTACGGCCAGGACGACCCCGAGCGTCCACAGCGCGATCCCGAACCCCCGGTCGGCGAGCGCCACCAGGACGGCGACCGCGCCGGAGACGAAGGCGCCGAGGTAGGGGATGTACGCGCCGATGAAGACGAGGGCGCCGAGCCCCACCGCGCCGGGCACGCGCAGCACGAGCAGCCCGACGGTGATGCACAGGGCGTCGATGAGGGCGATGATCGTGGTCCCCCGCATGAACCCCTCGACGGCCTCGAAGGCCCGCCGGGCCATGGCCTCCACGACGGGCCCGGTGCCGCGCGGGGCGAGGGAGTGGGCCAGGTGGACGGCCCGGTCGGAGTCCTTCAGGAAGAAGAAGGTCAGCAGCAGCGACAGCACCCCGGTCGCGATGAGCGAGCCGACGATGCTGAGGCCGGTGAGCAGCCCCGAGGCGGCGGTGGCGCCGAACTTGCCGAGCAGCGGCTTGGCGTTGTCGGCGAGGCTGGAGACGCCGTCGCCGCCGGCGACCCCGAAGTGGTCGGCGAGCCAGCGGCCGGCCTGCCGCAGCGACTCGATGATCTGGTCCCCGGTGTCGATGAGGGCGCCGGCGACGACGTATCCGGCGCCGCCGACCACCGCCACGAGCGCGACGCAGGTGAGCCCCGCGGCGAGCGACCGCCTCATCCGCAGCTTCAGCAGCTGCCGGAAGACGGGCCCGAGCAGGGCCGTGCCCAGCAGGGCGAGCAGGACGGGGGTGACGGCGGTCTTGAACACGACGCAGAGCCAGACGGCGACGGCGGCGACCCCGGTGACGAGCAGCACGACGACACACCAGGCGGCGAGGCGCCGCGCGGACTCGGGGAGGAGGGGGGTTCCGTGCTGCACGCCTCCACGCCACCACGCCCCACCCCCACGCGCGCCCGGGGTACACCCGCCCGGGTCCCCCATCCCCCGTGCTCCGCCCCGGCCCGCACTCACCTGCGGGGGGCGAGGGCTGATCGCGCAGTTCCCCGCGCCCCTAAAACCCGTACTCGTCTGCGGCCCGGTGGGGGCTGATCGCGCAGTTCCCCGCGCCCCTAAAAACCCCGTGTCCGTCTGCGGCCCGGTGGGGGCTGGTCGCGCAGTTCCCCGCGCCCCTGAACACCCGTGCCTGTCCGCGGCTGCGGGGGGGGCGGCCGGGCCCCCAAGCGGGTGTGGCTGAGCTTTGGGTTCCGGGTGTGGGAGACCCCCAGGGGGCGCGGGGAACTGCGCGAGCGGCCGACCACGGTCCGCAGACGAAAGGCGGCAGGCGGGGTGCAGGGGGCGCAGCCCCCGCCCGGGGGTGCAGGGGGCGCAGCCCCCCGCCCGGGGTCATCACATCCCGTGAACCGCCGGCACCGTCCCCAACCGCCCCTTCTGAAAGTCCTCGAACGCCTGCTGCAACTCATCCCGCGTGTTCATCACGAACGGCCCGTAGTGCGCCATCGGCTCCCGGATGGGCCGCCCACCCAGCAGCACGACCTCCAGGTCGGGCGTGTTCCCGTCCTGCCGCTCGTCCGCCCGGACCGTCAGCGACCCGCCGTCACCGAAGACGGCGGTCTGCCCCATCCGCACGGGCCGGCGCCCCGCACCCACGGACCCCCGCCCGGCCAGCACGTACGCCAGCCCGTTGAAGTCCGAGCGCCATGGCAGCGTGACCTCCGCCCCGGGCCGGATCGTCGCGTGGATCATCGTGATCGGGGTGTGCGTGATCCCCGGCCCCTCGTGGCCGTCCAGCGCCCCCGCGATCACCCGCAGCAGCGCGCCCCCGTCCGGCGAGGTCAGCAGCTGGACCTGGCCGCCCCGGATGTCCTGGTAGCGCGGGTCCATCATCTTGTCGGCGGCGGGGAGGTTCACCCACAGCTGGAGACCGTGGAAGAGGCCGCCCGAGGTGACCAGGGACTCCGGCGGCGCCTCGATGTGGAGCAGACCGGACCCGGCCGTCATCCACTGGGTGTCGCCGTTCATGATCGTGCCGCCGCCACCGTTGCTGTCCTGGTGGACGAAGGTGCCGTCGATCAGGTAGGTCACCGTCTCGAAGCCCCGGTGCGGGTGCCACGGCGTGCCCTTGGGCTCGCCCGGCGCGTACTCCACCTCACCCATCTGGTCCATCATGATGAACGGGTCCAGGTACTGGTAGTTGATCCCGGCGAACGCGCGCCGCACCGGGAACCCCTCCCCCTCGAAGCCGGCCGGCGCCGTGCTCACGGCGAGCACGGGACGCGGCACCGCACCCTCCGGCGCGGTCACGCGCGGCAGGGTGAGCGGGTTTTCGACGGTCACAGCTGGCATGGGACGGCCCTCCTCGGGGGATGCTCAGCATCCAAAGTAGTTGAATGGTGAACAGTCGGCAAGGCGCACTGATTCCCGAGGGGGGCGTGAGGGGGAGCAGGGAGGTACGAAGGAGGCGAGGAGGCAGGAAAGCGGGGCCCTCAGCCGTACATCCGCCGCATCGCGAAGTCCACCATCTGCTCGACCGCCTTCGCGTCGAACACCATCCGGTGGTCCCCCTCCATGTCGAGGACGAAGCCGTACCCGGTCGGCAGCAGATCGATCACCTCCGCGCCGGTGATCACGAAGTACTTGGACTCCTTGCCCGCGTACCTGCGCAGCTCCTTGAGCGAGGTGAACATCGGGATGACCGGCTGCTGCGTGTTGTGCAGCGCCAGGAACCCGGGGTTGTCGCCGCGCGGGCAGTACACCTTGGAGCCCGCGAAGATCTGCTGGAAGTCCTCGGCCGAGAGCGAGCCCGTGGTGAACGCCCGCACCGCGTCCGCGAGCGAGGGCGGTGACGGCTCGGGGTACAGCGGCTGCTCTCCGTAGGAGGGCTGCGGCTGGGAGTACTGCGCTTGAGCACCCTGGTTCTGGTCGTAGCCGTACATGGGCGCAAGAGTAGTGCGCCACATATGTGCCCAGAGGGGTTGCGTCTTATTACCGACGGGTAGCATCATCGTAGCTACTTGCTGGTAGAGATGTAACCGATCTGCTTACGGAGCCGTCGCCATGGGGCACTACAAGTCGAATCTCCGCGACATCGAGTTCAACCTCTTCGAGGTCCTCGGACGCGACAAGCTGTACGGCACCGGCCCGTTCGCCGAGATGGACGTCGACACCGCCAAGACCATCCTCGACGAGATCGCGCGTCTCGCCGAGAACGAGCTGGCCGACTCCTTCGCGGACGCCGACCGCAACCCGCCGGTGTTCGACCCGGAGACCAACACCGCGCCCGTCCCGGCGTCCTTCAAGAAGTCCTACAAGGCCTTCATGGACAGCGAGTACTGGCGTCTGGGCCTGCCGGAGGAGATCGGCGGAACCGTTTCCCCCCGCTCCCTGATCTGGGCGTACGCGGAGCTGCTGCTCGGCGCGAACCCGGCCGTCTGGATGTACTCCTCGGGTCCGGCCTTCGCCGGCATCCTCTTCGAGGAGGGCAACGAGGCGCAGA
Source organism: Streptomyces sp. NPDC031670 (assembly GCF_055580545.1). Taxonomy (NCBI): domain Bacteria; kingdom Bacillati; phylum Actinomycetota; class Actinomycetes; order Kitasatosporales; family Streptomycetaceae; genus Streptomyces; species Streptomyces sp. NPDC031670. The sequence continues at coordinate 372,683 of NZ_JBVILC010000002.1, forward strand.
AGAAGATCGCCGAGATCGCCGTCGAGAAGCGCTGGGGCTCGACGATGGTCCTGACCGAGCCGGACGCCGGCTCGGACGTGGGCGCCGGCCGCACCAAGGCCGTCGAGCAGCCCGACGGCTCGTGGCACATCGAGGGCGTGAAGCGCTTCATCACCTCCGGTGAGCACGACATGGAGGAGAACATCCTCCACTACGTCCTCGCCCGCCCCGAGGGCCACGGCCCCGGCACCAAGGGCCTCTCCCTCTTCCTGGTCCCGAAGTTCCACTTCGACTGGGAGACCGGCGAGCTGGGCGAGCGCAACGGCGTGTACGCCACGAACGTCGAGCACAAGATGGGCCTCAAGGCGTCCAACACGTGCGAGATGACCTTCGGCGACAAGCACCCCGCCAAGGGCTGGCTGATCGGCGACAAGCACGACGGCATCCGCCAGATGTTCATGATCATCGAGTTCGCCCGCATGATGGTCGGCACGAAGGCCATCGCGACGCTCTCCACGGGCTACCTCAACGCGCTGGAGTACGCCAAGGAGCGCGTCCAGGGCAGCGACCTCTCGCAGTTCATGGACAAGACCGCGCCCAAGGTGACGATCACCCACCACCCGGACGTGCGCCGCTCCCTGATGACGCAGAAGGCGTACGCCGAGGGCATGCGCTCCCTCGTCCTCTACACCGCCGCCGTCCAGGACGCGATCCAGGTCAAGGAGGCAGCGGGCGAGGACGCGAAGGCGCTCGTCGGCCTCAACGACCTCCTCCTGCCCATCGTGAAGGGCTACGGCTCGGAGAAGTCGTACGAGAAGCTCTCGCACGAGTCGCTCCAGACCTTCGGCGGCTCCGGGTACCTCCAGGAGTACCCGATCGAGCAGTACATCCGCGACGCCAAGATCGACACCCTCTACGAGGGCACCACCGCGATCCAGGGCCAGGACTTCTTCTTCCGGAAGATCGTCCGCGACCAGGGCGCCTCGCTCAACCTCCTCTCCGAGGAGATCAAGAAGTTCCTCGCCGAGCAGTCGGGCCACGAGGAGCTGGGCGGTGCGCTCGACTCGCTCGCCAAGGCCGCGGTGGACCTGGAGGCGATCGTCGGCACGATGATCACCGACCTGACCGCCACCGGTGAGGACGTCAAGAACATCTACAAGGTGGGCCTCAACACCACCCGCCTGCTGATGGCCTCCGGTGACGTCGTCGTCGGCTACCTGCTCCTCAAGAGCGCGGCCGTCGCCGCCGAGAAGCTGCCGACCGCCTCCCCCAAGGACGTCGCGTTCTACACCGGCAAGATCGCCGCCGCGAAGTTCTTCGCCGCGAACGTCCTGCCGGGCGTCGGCACCGCCCGCGCGCTGGCCGAGACCGTCGACAACTCCCTGATGGAGCTCGACGAGGCCGCCTTCTGAGCGACGCGTCACCGACGCCTCGAACCGTCCGGCGGCCTCCTTCCAGGCCGCCGGACCAAGGGCCCGCTTCCCGCCCGGGGAGCGGGCCCTTGTCTGTCGGCACCCCTGGTTAAGGTGAACGTATGAGCACACCCTCCCGCTTCGACCGCGGACACACCGACGACCTGATGTCCTTCCTCGCGGCGAGCCCGTCGCCGTACCACGCGGTGGCGAACGCAGCCGCGCGGCTGGAGAAGGCCGGCTTCCAGCAGGTGCGGGAGACGGACGCGTGGGACGGGTCGGCGGGCGGGAAGTTCGTGCTGCGCGGCGGCGCGATCATCGCGTGGTTCGTACCGGAGGGCGCGGCGGCGCACACCCCGTTCCGGATCGTCGGCGCGCACACCGACTCACCGAACCTGCGGGTCAAGCCGCTGCCGGACACCGGCGCGTTCGGCTGGCGCCAGGTCGCGGTGGAGGTCTACGGCGGGACGCTCCTGAACACCTGGCTCGACCGCGACCTGGGCCTCGCGGGCCGGCTCACCCTGCGCGACGGGTCGCACGTCCTGGTCAACGTGGACCGCGCCCTGCTGCGCGTCCCGCAGCTGGCCATCCACCTGGACCGGTCGGCCAACGACGGCCTCAAGCTGGACCGCCAGAAGCACCTCCAGCCGATCTGGGGCCTCGGCGACGTGGCCGAGGGCGATCTGATCCGCTTCCTGGAACAGGAGGCGGGCCTTGCCGAGGACGAGGTCACCGGCTGGGACCTGATGGTCCACTCGATCGAACCGCCCTCCTACCTGGGCCGCGACGAGGAGCTGCTGGCCGGCCCGAGGATGGACAACCTCATCTCCGTGCACGCGGGCACGGCGGCGCTGGCGGCGGCCTCCACGGACGCGGACCTCTCCTTCATCCCCGTCCTGGCCGCCTTCGACCACGAGGAGAACGGCTCCCAGGCCGACACGGGCGCGGACGGCCCCCTGCTCGGAACGGTCCTGGAACGCTCGGTGTTCGCACGCGGCGGTACGTACGAGGACAGGGCACGGGCCTTCGCGGGCACCGTCTGCCTCTCCTCCGACACGGGCCACGCGATCCACCCCAACTACGCCGAGCGCCACGACCCCACCCACCACCCGCGCGCCAACGGCGGCCCGATCCTGAAGGTCAACGTCAACCAGCGGTACGCGACGGACGGTGCGGGCCGGGCGGTCTTCGCGGCGGCGTGCGAGCGGGCGGGAGTGCCGTGGCAGCACTTCGTCTCCAACAACGCGATGCCATGCGGCACGACGATCGGACCGATCACGGCGGCCCGCCACGGCATCCAGACGGTGGACATCGGGGTGGCGATCCTGTCGATGCACAGCGCGCGCGAGCTGTGCGGGGCGGACGACCCGTATCTGCTGGCGAACGCGCTGCTGTCGTTCCTGCGGGGCTAGCCGTCGGCCCCGGCGGGGGCAGCCGGGGCAACCGGCTTCCCCCGGGGCCACGGCCCCGGGCGCCCCAATTCCCCTTCAGCTGCGGCCCGGTGAGGGCTGGTCGCGCCAGGGCCGTCGTCTGCCTGCGGCCCTCAAGGGGGCGTGGCCGAGCTGGGGTTCCCGCCAGGGAGGACCACCCCAGGGGCGCGGGGAACTGCGCGACCAGCCCACCACCGACCGGCACACGAACACAGGGCCGGGGGCGCAGCCCCGTCAAGCCCGCCCCCGGCCCCCCGGCCCCCCCGGCCCCCCGACGGGGCTACCCGTCCAACCCCGCCAGCACCAGCGGCAACCGCCCCACCCCCGTCGAAACGACCCGCACCGGCACCCCCCAGTCCTGCTGATGCACATGGCACGCCGGATACTCGTTCGCCGGGTCGTCGTCGCACGACGCCGCCATCGCGGAGACGTGCAGAACCCCCTCCGCCACCTCCGGGTTGAGCTCCAGCGACCGCGACAGGTCCGTCCCCGTCCCCTCCCCGGACACCAGCAGCTCCGCCGGCGTCGACGAGACGATCAGACGCGTCGACGGACCGTAGCGGGTGTCGAGCTTCTGGCCCGCCGGGGCCTGGAAGACCACGTCCAGCCGGAGCGCCCCCGGGGCGACCTCGGTCGCCTCCCGCTGCGTACGGTGCGCCACCGCGTCCACCCGTACCGCCTCCTCCGGCAGCCGCAGCCGCGTCAGCCGGTGCCGCGCCGACTCCACCACCACGATGTCGTCCCCGACGAGCACCGCGTCACTGGGCTCGCGCAGGTCCGTGGCCAGCGTGGTGACCTCACCCGACGCCGGGTCGTAACGGCGCAGCGCGTGGTTGTACGTGTCGGACACCGCCACCGAACCGTCCGGCAGCGCCGTCACCCCCAGCGGATGCTGGAGCAGCGCCTGCCCGGCCTCGCCGTCCCGGTGCCCGAAGTCGAAGAGCCCGGTCCCGACGGCCGTCCCCACGACGTATCCGGCATCCGAGCGCTCCACGTACCGCAGCGCCGAGTTCTCCGCGTCCGCGACCCACAGCCGGTCCTCGGTCGCCGCCAGCCCGGACGGCTGCGCGAACCAGGCCTCGGCGGCCGGACCGTCGACCAGCCCCTCCTGCGTCGTCCCGGCCGCGACCTCGACGGTCCCGCTCTCGGGGTCGTACGTCCACAGCTGGTGCACCCCGGCCATGGCGATCCACACCCGGCCCTGCCACCAGGCGACGTCCCACGGCGAGGAGAGGTCGACCTCCAGGGCGGGCCCGGACGTGGGCGAGCCCTGCCACCACTGCCTGCCGGTACCGGCGACCCGCTCCACGGCCCCGCTCACCGGGTCGAAGACCCGCAGCGCGTGGTTGACGGTGTCCGCGACGACCACGCGCCCGTCCGGGAGCAGCGCGAGCCCCTGCGGCTCCTTGAAGGCACCACCGCCGACGCGCCGTACGACGCTCTCGCCGTCCGGCTCCAGCTCGACCAGCTCGTGCCGCGTCGAGTCCGACACCAGGAAGTTCCCGCTGCCCGGCAGCACGACCGCCTTGCCCGGGAAGCGCAGATCGCTCGCCACCGGCACCGGCGGCACATACGGCCCGTCCCCGCGCCGCAGCGTCCCCTTCGCCCCGTGCTCCGCCTCCAGCTCCTCCACCAGCTTCGCGATGGCGTGGGCATGGCCCTCACCGGCGTGCTGGGCGACGATGTACCCCTCGGGGTCGATCACGACGAGCGTGGGCCAGGCCCGCACGGCGTACTGCTTCCAGGTCGCGAGCTCGGGGTCGTCCAGGACCGGGTGGTGCACCTGATACCGCTCCACGGCGTCCACCACGGCCTGGTGCTCGGCCTCGTGCACGAACTTCGGCGAGTGCACCCCGACGATCACCACGGTGTCCCGGTGCTTCTCCTCCAGCTCTCGGAGCTCGTCCAGGACGTGGAGACAGTTGATGCAGCAGAAGGTCCAGAAATCGAGGATGACGATCCTTCCCCGCAGGTCGGCGAGGGTGTACTCCTGATCACCGGTGTTCAGCCAGCCCCCCTTGCCGATCAGCTCGGGGGCACGGACACGGGCACGGCGTCGGGGCGCGGGCGCGGGGGTGGGCGCCGGAGCAGCATCGTTCATCCTTCAAGCTTGCCATCCGCTTGTGAACGCAGGATCACGCCCGTACGAAGTGCCTGATCAGGGCACTCGTTCCACCACGGCGACCGACTTGGGAGAACTCGTCCGGCCCTTGCCGGCCGCGGCTGCTGGCCCGAACGCGTGCACGTGTGGCCGTACCCCCATCAACCCCATAAGCAGGGGTACGCATTCGCCATGAAATATCTGGTGCGCGACAAGATCTTCGCGATCGGGGACGACTACTGGATCGAGACCGAGGACGGCCGGCAGGCCTTTCTCGTCGACGGCAAGGCGCTGCGGCTGCGGGACACCCTGGAGCTGAAGGACCCGGGCGGCCGGGTGCTGGTCACCCTGCGCAAGAAGATGTTCGCGCTGCGGGACGCGATGACCATCGAGCGCGACGACCGGCCGCTCGCCACCGTCCGCCGCAAACGGCTCTCGCTGCTGCGCAACCACTACCGCGTCAGCCTGGTCGAGGGCACCGAGCTCGACGTCTCGGGGAGGATCTTCGACCGCGAGTTCACCGTCGAGTACGACGGGGAGCTGCTCGCGCACGTCTCGCGCCGCTGGTTCCACGTCCGCGAGACGTACGCGGTGAACGTCGTCCGTGAGGACGCCGACGCGGCGCTGCTCATCGCCGTGGTGGTGTGCGTGATCCGGATGGACGAGCGGGAGCGGGAGCACGACGACGAGGACTAGGGGGAATAGGGGAACCAGGAGGGGACTGGAGGAACAGGGGAGGGGCCGCTGGGGGCGGGCCGGGCGCCTCAGCGCAGGCGGCGGTCCTTCAGTGCCGGGAACTGCTCCCGCGTCGCCGCCACCTTCTGCGGGTCCAGCTCCACCGTCAGGACCTCCTCGCCGTCGCCCGCCTCTCCCAGGACCTCGCCCCACGGGTCGACCACGATGCTGTGGCCCGCCTGCGGGACGCCCGCGTGGGTGCCGCCGGTGCCGCAGGCCAGGACGTACGCCTGGTTCTCGACCGCGCGCGCCCGGGCGAGCAGCGTCCAGTGGGCCAGGCGCCTGGCGGGCCAGCCGGCCGGGACGACGAAGGTCTGGGCGCCCGCGTCGACCAGGCCCCGGAACAGTTCGGGGAAGCGCAGGTCGTAACAGGTCGCCAGGCCCAGGGTGGTCTGCGGGTGCGGGACGGTCACCAGGTCGGTGCCCGCGCTCATCAGGACCGCCTCTCCCTGGTCGAAACCGAAGCGGTGGATCTTGCGGTAGACGGCCGCGAGTTCGCCGTCGGGGGAGAAGACCAGGGAGGTGTTGTAGAGGCCGCCGTCCTCGCCGCGCTCGGGGATCGAGCCCGCGTGCAGCCAGACACCCGCGTCCCGCGCAGCCTCTGACATGGCCTCATACGTCGGCCCGTCAGCCGCCTTCTCCGACTCGGCCGCGAAGCTCTCGTACGCGAACGCCCCCACCGTCCACAGCTCCGGCAGCACGACGAGGTCACTGCCCGTCTGCTCCCGTACCAGCGACGCCGCTCGCCGCCTTCGGGAATCCGCCGATTCCTGGGGGTCTACACCGAATTGGATGAGGGAGGCGCGCACACTACCACCGTCCTGGCATTCGAGTTGTCAACACGGGCCTACGATCGTCACACGAAAGCACTGCCGGGGTGCCTGCGGGCAGCGTAACTTAACTGCCACAGCGCCCAGCCCGCGTACGTACAGAACCGCCGAGGGGTCCCGTGACCGTCCATCCCAGCCTCCAGACCTACGCCGATGCCTGGACCCATTCCATCGAGGCGATATCCGAGCTGGTGATGCCGCTCGTCGAGGGGGAGTGGAACCGTGCCACGCCGTGTCCGGCGTGGTCGGTGCGCGACATCGTGTCGCACATCATCGGGATGGAGTGCGAACAGCTCGGTGATCCACGGCCGATCCACACCCTGCCGCGCGATCTCTACCATGTGCAGAGTGAGTTCGCGCGCTACATGGAGATGCAGGTCGATGTGCGCCGGCACCACACCGCGCCGGAGATGACCTCGGAGCTGGAGTACACGGTCATCCGCCGGGCGCGTCAGCTGCGCAACGAGACCCGCGATCCCGCCACCCTGGTCCGCGCGCCGCTCGGCACCGAGCAGACCCTGGAACTGGCGCTGCGGATGCGGGCGTTCGACGTGTGGGTGCACGAGCAGGACCTGCGGTGGGCGCTGGGCCGGCCGGGCAACCTGGACTCGCCGGGCGCGTACGTCGCCCGCGACATCCTGCTGCACACCCTGCCGAAGGTCGTCGCCAAGGACGCGGGCGCCCCGCCGAACTCGGCGGTCGTCTTCGACATCCACGGACCGGTGGAGTTCCTGCGTACGGTACGGGTCGACGCCGAGGGCCACGGCACGATCGACGGCGCGCCCTCGCTCGGTCCGCTGGTGACGATCGCGATGGACTGGGAGACGTTCGTGCGTCTCGCCTGTGGCCGGGTGCGCCCGCACGCGGTGGCGGACCGGGTGAAGACCGAGGGCGACCAGGAGCTGGCGGCGGCGATCCTGCGGAACTTCGCGGTCACGCCGTAGGCACGCAGGCGGGGCGCCGCCCAGCACGCCTTCGCGGGTACGGCGTAGACACGCACGCGGGCCGCTGCCCAGCACGCCCTCGCGGGTGCCGTAGGGCGCACGCCGGCCGGCCGGCACGCCTTCGCACGCGCGGGCGCCGTGGTCGCGCGCCGGGGCCTCCGGCGCGTCACGCCGGTACGTGTACCGCCTCCACCCGGCTCGCGACCAGCCGCTCCCGCTCGCGGTGTGCCGCCCGGCCGCGCAGCCGCAGGATCTGGGCCACGCCGAGGGCCTGGAGGACGAACACCGAGGCGAACGCGATCCGGTAGTTGTCGCCGGTGGCGTCGAGGAGCACGCCGATCGCCAGCAGCGTCGTCATCGAGGCCGTGAAGCCGCCCATGTTGACGATGCCCGAGGCCGTGCCCTGCCGCTCCGGCGGGTTGGCCGGGCGGGCGAAGTCGAACCCGATCATCGAGGCCGGGCCGCACGCGCCGAGCACCACGCACAGGACGATCAGCAGCCACATCGGTGTGTGCGGGGCAGGGTAGGCGACGGCGGCGGCCCACAGGGCGGCGGTCGCCCCGACCGTGCCGAGGGCGAGCGGCGCGCGGGCGGCGTGGTGGCGGGCGATGACCTGCCCGTACACCAGGCCCACCACCATGTTGGAGAGCACCACGAGGGTCAGCAGCTCGCCGGCGGTCCCCCGTGAGTGCCCCTGCGCCTCGACCAGGTACGGCATCCCCCACAGCAGCAGGAACACCATGCCGGGGAACTGGGTGGTGAAGTGCACCCACATGCCGAGGCGGGTGCCCGGCTCGCGCCAGGACTCGGCGATCTGGCGGCGTACGTAGGCGGCGCCGGCGTGGGTGGCGGGCGGGGGCTCGTGGCCCTCGGGGTGGTCGCGCAGGAAGAGCAGCAGCAGGATCAGCACGGCCACGCCCGCGACCGCGCTGCCCGCGAAGGTGGCGGTCCAGCCGATCCCGTGGAGCGTACGGGAGATGACGATGGTGGAGACGAGGTTGCCCGCCACCCCGAAGAGCGCCGCGACCTGGGCGATCAGCGGTCCGCGCCGGACGGGGAACCAGCGCGAGCCGAGCCGCAGGACGCTGATGAAGGTCATCGCGTCGCCGCAGCCGAGCAGGGCGCGGGAGGCGAGGGCGGTGCCGTAGGTGGGCGAGAGGGCGAAGCCGAGCTGCCCGGCCGTGAAGAGCACGACGCCGAGGGTGAGCACCTTCTTGGTGCCGAGGCGGTCGACCATGAGGCCGACGGGTATCTGCATCCCCGCGTACACGAGCAGTTGGAGTATGGAGAAGGTGGAGAGCGCGGAGGCGTTGACGCCGAAGCGGTCGGCGGCGTCGAGCCCGGCGACGCCGAGGCTGGTACGGAAGATGACGGCGACGAAGTAGACGCTGACGCCGATGCCCCACACGAGGGCGGCGCGGCGCCCGCCGAGGGGCTCGCGCTCGGGCTCGGCGGAAGAGGAGGCGGAGGCGGAGGACCCGGCGGAGGCGGAGCTCATCGTTCCTCACCCCGGACCAGGACCTTGACCCAGCTGAGGTGCTGGCGTACGCAGTGCGCGGCGCGCTCGGCGTCCCCGGCCCTGATGGCGTCCAGCATCTCCTGGTGCTCGGTGATGTTCTTGGCGATCCGGTCGGGCTGGGCGTGCATCACGGCGACCCCCATCCGCAGCTGGCGGTCGCGCATCTGGTCGTAGAGGCGCGAGAGGATCTCGTTGCCGGCGTTGCGGACGATCTCGGCGTGGAAGCAGCGGTCGGTGACGGCGACGGCCGCGAGGTCGCCGGTGGCCGCGTTCTCCTTCTGCTCCGCGAGGAGCTCCTCCAGGCGCGCGATCAGCCGAGCGGGGGCGGGCACCGCCCGGCGGACGGCGAACTCCTCGACCAGCAGCCGCGTCTCGACCACGTCGGCGGTCTCCTGCGCGGAGACGGCGAGGACGAGGGCACCCTTCTTGGGGTAGAGCCGGATGAGCCCTTCGACTTCGAGCTTGAGCAGCGCCTCGCGCACGGGTGTCCGCGACACTCCGACGGCCTCGGCCAGTTCGCCTTCGGTAAGGAGTGTGCCGCCTTCGTAGCGCCGCTCCAGGACGGCCTGCTTGACGTGCATGTACACACGGTCGGCGGCGGGCGGCTGCTTGACGGGGACGGGCACGGGCGGGAGGGCGGAGGCGGGGGCGGACGGCATGCGCACAGGATAGATACAACAGGTGTACGTGAGAAAGGGGCGTCCGGATGGCGGAACGCCTCTCCTTGGCTGCCCGCCCGCCGGACGGCACGGCCGTGCCGCCGCACCACCCATCACCGCACGGCCGCACCCACCGCACCACCAAACAACCGTGCCCCCGGGCGCCGAAGCGGCCGGGGGCACGGGTGCGCGCGCAGGGCGGTTACGCCCAGGTGATCAGCCGCTTGGGCTGCTCCAGGATCGCCGCCACATCGGCCAGTACCTTGGAGCCCAGCTCGCCGTCGACCAGGCGGTGGTCGAACGACAGGGCCAGGGTGGTGACCTGGCGGGGCTTCACCTTGCCCTTGTGGACCCAGGGCTGGAGCTTGATCGCACCGATCGCGAGGATCGCCGACTCGCCGGGGTTGAGGATCGGCGTGCCGGTGTCGACGCCGAAGACGCCGACGTTGGTGATGGTGACCGTGCCGCCCTGCATGGCCGCCGGGGAGGTCTTGCCCTCGCGGGCCGTGGAGACCAGGTCACCCAGCGCCGCCGCCAGTTGCGGCAGCGTCTTGTCGTGCGCGTCCTTGATGTTCGGGACGATCAGTCCGCGCGGGGTGGCGGCGGCGATGCCCAGGTTCACATAGTGCTTGAGGACGATCTCCTGCGCCGCCTCGTCCCACGACGCGTTGACGTCGGGGTTGCGCTTGATGGCGACGAGCAGCGCCTTGGCGATGATCAGGAGCGGGTTGACCCGCAGGCCCGCCATCTCCTTGTCGCCCTTGAGCTCCTCGACCAGCTTCATCGTGCGCGTCACGTCCACCGTGACGAACTCGGTGACGTGCGGCGCGGTGAACGCCGAGCCGATCATCGCCTGCGCGGTCGCCTTGCGTACGCCCTTAATGGGGATACGGGTCTCGCGTGCGTCCGAGGAGACAGAGGAGACAACGGCCGCGGCGGGCGCGGGAGTTGTTTCACGTGAAACACCGGTCGGCACGGCCTGCTCGGCGGCCGGGGCAGCCGCCGCGTGGACGTCCTCACGGGTGATGACCCCGTCCGGGCCGGTCGGGACCACGTTCGCCAGGTCGATGCCCAGGTCCTTGGCCAGCTTGCGGACCGGGGGCTTGGCCAGCGGCCGGGCGACGGGCGCGGAGCCGTGGCCGTTGAGCTCGGCCTGCACCGCGGCCGTGGCCTGCCCGGGCACCGGGGCGCCCTTGCGCGGACGGCGCTTGGTCGAGGACTCGGCGACGCCGTAGCCGACGAGAACGGGCTGACGGCCCTTGGGCTTCTCGGGCTCGGCTGGCGCCTCGGCGACCGGGGTCTGGGCGGGGGTGACGGCCTCGGGGGCCGGCTCGCCGGAGCCCGGGGCCACGTCCACCGAGATGATCACCTCGCCGACGTCCACCGTGGTGCCCTCGGGGAAGCGCAGCTCGTGCACCACCCCGTCGAACGGGATCGGCAGCTCGACGGCCGCCTTCGCCGTCTCCACCTCGCAGACGACCTGGCCGTCGGTGACGGTGTCACCGGGCTGGACGTACCACTTGAGGATCTCCGCCTCGGTGAGTCCCTCGCCGACGTCCGGCATCTTGAACTCGCGGAAGCGGGCGGAAGTTTCAGTCATGGTCACGGGACTCCTCAGTACGCCAGCGAGCGGTCGACGGCGTCGAGCACCCGGTCCAGACCCGGCAGGTACTCCTCCTCCAGGCGCGCCGGCGGGTACGGGGCGTGGTAGCCGCCGACCCGGAGCACCGGTGCCTCCAGGTGGTAGAAGCTGCGCTCGGTGATCCGCGCGGCGATCTCCGCGCCGGCGCCGTAGAACACCGGCGCCTCGTGGACCACGACCAGACGGCCGGTCTTCTCCACCGACGCCTGCACCGCGTCGAAGTCGATCGGGGACATCGAGCGCAGGTCCAGGACCTCGATCGACTTGCCCTCCTCGGCGGCTGCCGCGGCGGCCTCCACGCAGACCTTCACCATCGGACCGTACGCCACGAGGGTGAGGTCCGACCCCTCCACGACCGTGGTGGCCTTGTGGAGCGGGCCCGGGATGGCCTCGGTGTCGACCTCGCTCTTGTCCCAGTAGCGGCGCTTGGGCTCGAAGTAGATGACGGGGTCGTCGGACTGGATGGCCTGCTGCATCATCCAGTACGCGTCGGAGGCGTTGGAGGGCGAGACCACCTTGAGGCCCGGCACATGCGCGAAGAGCGCCTCGGGGGACTCGCTGTGGTGCTCGACCGCGCCGATGCCGCCGCCGTAGGGGATACGCACGACGACCGGCAGCTTGATCTTGCCGAGCGCGCGGGCGTGCATCTTCGCGAGCTGGGTGACGATCTGGTCGTACGCCGGGAAGACGAACCCGTCGAACTGGATCTCCACGACCGGGCGGTAGCCGCGCAGGGCCAGACCGATCGCGGTGCCGACGATGCCGGACTCGGCGAGCGGGGTGTCGATGACCCGGCCCTCGCCGAAGTCCTTCTGCAGCCCGTCGGTGACCCGGAAGACACCGCCGAGCTTGCCGACGTCCTCGCCCATGATGAGGACCTTGGGGTCGGTCTCCATCGCCTTGCGCAGCGACTCGTTGATCGCCTTGGCGATGGGAAGCTTCTGTACGGTCATGGCTACTTGCCCTCCCCGTCGGCGAAGGACGCCTGGTAGGCCGCGAACTGGGCCCGCTCCTCGTCGACGAGCGCGTGCCCGTCGGCGTAGATGTTCTCGAAGATGGCCATCCGGTCCGGGTCGGGCATGGCGCGGACCGCCTCGCGGACCCGCTTGCCGAGCGTCTCGGACTCCTCCTCCAGGGAGGTGAAGAACGCCTCGTCGGCGTGGCCCTCGTTCTCCAGGTAGGTCCTCAGACGCAGGATCGGGTCCTTGGCCTCCCAGGCCTCGCGCTCCTCGTCGGCCCGGTACTTCGTCGGGTCGTCGGAGGTGGTGTGCGCGCCCATCCGGTACGTGAAGGCCTCGACCAGGGTCGGGCCCTCGCCGCGCCGGGCGCGCTCCAGGGCGGACCGGGTCACCGCCAGACAGGCGAGCACGTCGTTGCCGTCGACGCGGATGCCGGGGAAGCCGTAGCCCTGGGCGCGCTGGTAGAGCGGGACCCGGGTCTGCTTCTCGGTCGGCTCCGAGATCGCCCACTGGTTGTTCTGGCAGAAGAACACGACCGGGGCGTTGTAGACCGCGGAGAAGGTGAACGACTCCGCGACATCGCCCTGGCTGGAGGCCCCGTCGCCGAAGTACGCGATCACGGCCGAGTCCGCGCCGTCCTTGGCCACGCCCATGGCGTAGCCGGTCGCGTGGAGCGTCTGCGAGCCGATGACGATCGTGTACAGATGGAAATTGTTGGTGTTGGGGTCCCAGCCGCCGTGGTTGACGCCACGGAACATGCCGAGCAGGTTGGTGGGGTCGACCCCCCGGCACCAGGCGACACCGTGCTCCCGGTAGGTGGGGAAGACGTAGTCGTCGTCGCGCAGGGCGCGGCCGGAGCCGATCTGGGCGGCCTCCTGGCCGAGCAGCGAGGCCCACAGGCCCAGCTCGCCCTGGCGCTGCAGTGCGGTGGCCTCGGCGTCGAAGCGCCGGGTCAGCACCATGTCGCGGTAGAGCCCGCGCAGCTCTTCGGGGGTCAGGTCAACGTCGTAGTCAGGGTGCTCGACCCGCTGGCCCTCGGGCGTCAGCAGCTGTACGAGCTGAGGGTCGGCCACAGCCTTCCCGGCGCTGCTACCGGTGCGCTTGCTGCTGCGTCGCGGTTTGCGCGCGGCAGTGCTCTCCACGGTCACGTGCGTGCTCCTCCGTCTGTCCGGCCCCCGGGTTCGCCGGTGTGGCCAGTTGCGGCTCCTCGCCTGCTTCCGTTCGCGGTGCACGGGGGTGGGTGCGCCTCACCGGGAATCAGGCGTGACAGGTGCCCCGGCGAGCGCCCTGTCATAGGCACGTTACCCAGTGCTGCGCATTCCTGCGAAACCCCATTTGACCTGCGATTTTGCTTGGATTTCCAAGTAAATCGAGAAAGTGGGGAACAACCACTGGTCACAGCACTGATGACAGCCTTGCAGGCCGCCGGAACAACGGCACGTTATCCCGGTCACCTACGGCACGGGAAGAGTGAATGTGTGAAACTGATTCCGTGCGCGAACCAGGCAAAATCACCGTATTCCTGCTCGACGACCACGAAGTGGTCCGCCGTGGCGTCCACGAAATGCTCTCCGTCGAGGACGATATCGAGGTGGTCGGAGAGGCCGGTACGGCGGCGGACGCCCTGGTCAGGATCCCGGCGACCCGTCCGGACGTGGCCGTCCTGGACGTCCGGCTGCCGGACGGCAGCGGTGTGGAGGTCTGCCGCGAGATCCGCTCGCAGGACGAGGACATCAAATGCCTGATGCTGACCTCGTTCGCGGATGACGAAGCCCTGTTCGACGCGATCATGGCGGGTGCGTCCGGATATGTCCTGAAGGCGATCCGGGGCAGTGAGCTGCTCTCGGCGGTACGGGACGTGGCGGCGGGCAAGTCCCTGCTCGACCCGGTCGCGACCGCCCGGGTCCTGGAGCGGCTGCGCGACGGCGGCGCGAACCGGGGCGACGCCCGGCTGGCGAGCCTCACGGAGCAGGAGCGCAAGATCCTCGACCTGATCGGCGAGGGGCTCACGAACCGGGTGATCGGCGAGCGCCTGCATCTGGCGGAGAAGACGATCAAGAACTACGTCTCCTCGCTCCTGTCCAAACTGGGGATGGAACGCCGCTCCCAGGCAGCGGCATACGTGGCCCGCCTCCAGGCGGAACGCCACTAGCGACACCGGAGCACCCCGGGCTACCCTCCCCGGCTTCCCCGGCCCCCCAAGGGGCGCGGGGAACTGCGCGACAAGCCCCCACCGGCCGTCAGACGAACAACAAGCCCCCGGAGGCGCTGCCCACCCGAGCCACGCAACCCCCATAGGGGCGCGGGGAACTGCGCGACCAGCCCCCACCGGCCCGCAGCCCACAACCAAGCCCCGCCACCCCGCCCCCTCCCACCGCCCCCAGAGCCACGCAGTGGCCCCTACCACCACTCCCACCCCCACCACCACCCGAATCCCCAGAGCCACACCCCCACCACTCCCCGTGATCTAACATCTGGCGCGTGCCGCGCTCATATGCAAGCCCGCCCGTGAGGAACCTGCTGCGCCGATACGCGTCCCTCGGCGAGCCCCTCACCTGCGAACCCGTCGCCCAGGGTCTCCTCAACCGCGGCTACCGCCTCGCCACCACCCGCGGCGAGTTCTTCCTCAAGCACCACCTCGACGGGGACCGCGAGGCCATCGTCCGCCAGCACGACGCCACCCGCAGCCTCCAGGCGCTCGGCGTCCCCGTCGCACCCCCCGTACCGGACGCCGACGGCGACACCGTCACCGTCCTCGGTGGCCGCTGCTACGCCCTGCACCCCTGGGTCCACGGCCGCCACCGCGACGGCGCCCAGCTGGGCGCCGTCGGCTCGGGGCGGCTCGGCGCGCTGCTCGGGCTCGTCCACATCTGCCTGGAACAGGTCATGGAGGGACGCGGCCCCACCGCCGACCACCCCAGCGCCGACCCCGCCGACACCTTCGCCCTCATCGACGACCTGCTCACCCTCGCTCGCCGCAGCCGCCCCCGCGACTGCTTCGACGAACTCGCCGAGCACCGGCTGCGCGAGCGCCGCCACCTCATCGAGCAGCACGCCCACCGCCGCCCGCCCCCGCAGAAGGCCGGCGCCTGGGTGCACGGCGACTTCCACCCGCTGAACCTGCTCTACCGCGGCAAGGAGCCCGCCGCGATCGTCGACTGGGACCGCCTGGGCGTCCAGCCCCGGGCGGAGGAGGCGGTACGGGCCGCGGTCATCTTCTTCGTACGCCCGGCGGGAGAGCTGGAGCTCGACAAGGTGCGCGCGTACGCGCGCGCGTACCGGCAGGCCACCGGCGCGGACCCGGCCGAACTCGCCGCCGCCGTCCACCGCGTGTGGTGGGAGCGGCTCAACGACTTCTGGATCCTGCGCTGGCGCTATCTGCTCCACGACCGAAGGGCCGACCCGCAGTTCCCTGCGGCGTCGGCCCTGGCGGTCTGGTGGACCCGCGAGTACGAGGCGGTGTGCGAGGCGTTCGCGGACTAGCCCCGCCCGCCCGCCGCGCCCCGGTCAGGTCTTCGGGGAGGGGCCGCCCGTCGTCGCGCCGGTCGTCGTGCCCTTGGTGTCGCCCGTCCCGCCGTCGGTCGTACCGGCGGTCGTTCCCTGGCTCGTCCCGGTGGTGGTCCCGGTCGTCGCGCCCGTGCTCGTCCCGGACGTCGTGCCCGACGTCGTGCCCTGATCCGTCCCCGAGGTCGTCCCGGACGTCGTGCCCTGGTCCGTGCCCGAGGTCGTCCCCTGGTCCGTCCCGGACGTCGTGCCCTGGTCGGTGCCCGAGGTCGTGCCCTGGCTCGTCCCGGACGTGCTGCCCTGGTTGGTGCCGGGCGACGGCGAGTGCTTCTTGGTGTGCTTGGGCGACGGCGTGTACGGCGGCGGGTAGTTGCCGCCGCTCGTCGACGTCTGGTCCTGGCCGCGGCTGGCCTGGTCGTCGGGCGACGGCGACGTCTTCGACTCGTCGGAAGGCGACGGGGAGTGGGAGACCGCCGGCTTCTTCGGCGTCTGGTCGCCGTCCTTCTTGTCCCCCGCCTTCATCGCGAACGCCACACCCGCCGCGATCGCGATGATCGCGAGCACCACGAACAGGATGACCTTGCCCCGACCGCCGCCCGAGCGCGGTCCGCTGCCGTTGTAGCCGCCGTTGTTGTAGCCGCCGGAGCCGTAACCCCCGTCGTAGCCGCCGTCGTCCGGGTTCATCGGCGGCAGGATCGGGCCGCGGAACTGCGAGGTCTCCCCGTGCCCGGGGTGGCCCATGGCCGTGGTCGGCGCGGTCATGCCCATCGCGGCGGTCCGGCCGACGTCGTGCATGACCTCGACCGGGCCGGTGTTCCAGGTGCCGGTGTGGCCGCCCTGCGCCTGGAGCATTTGCAGTCCGTACTGGACCAGGCCGCGCATCTCCTCGGCGGACTGGAAACGGTCGTCCGGGTCCTTGGCGAGAGAACGCATGACGAGGCCGTCGAGTTCCGGCGGCGCCACGGAAGCCACCTGCGACGGCGGCACCGGGGTGTCCTGCACGTGCTGGTAGACCACCGACAACGGTGTCTCGCCGGTGAAGGGCGGGCGCAGCGCGAGCAGTTCGTACAGCAGGCAGCCCGTGGCGTACAGGTCGGAGCGGTGGTCGACGGCCTTGCCGAGCGCCTGCTCCGGCGACAGGTACTGCGGGGTGCCCATGACCATGCCGGTCTGCGTCATCGTCGACTGGGCGCCGTGCAGGGCGCGCGCGATGCCGAAGTCCATCACCTTCACGGCACCGGTGTGCGTGATGATCACGTTCGCGGGCTTGATGTCGCGGTGCACGATGCCGTGCTGGTGCGAGTACGCCAGCGCCTCCAGCACTCCGGAGACGATGATCAGCGCCTGCTCCGTCGGCGGCGCCTCCGCCTGCACCAGCAGATCGCGGATGGTGCGGCCCTCGACCAGCTCCATCACGATGTAGGGGACGGTCTGGCCGCCCACCACGTCCTCGCCGGAGTCGTAGACCGCCACCACCGCGTGGTGGTTGAGCCCGGCCACCGACTGCGCCTCGCGCGTGAAGCGGGCCTTGGAGACCGGGTCCTCGGCGAGGTCGGCGCGCAGCAGCTTCACCGCGACCGTACGGCCGAGCCGTACGTCCTCCGCGGCGAAGACCTCCGCCATGCCGCCCCGGCCCAGCCGGTGCGTCAGCCGGTAGCGGCCGTCACCGACGAGTCCGCCGACCCACGACTCGTGGTCCTGCGCATCGGGCATCCCGGCGCCGCTTCCCTCGGGTTCGGGTGCCATCAGTCCTCGCCGTCGTGTCTGGCCGCGTCAGCGGTGGTTCCTCAAGGTCTTACGGTTGTGCAGTAGTGCACGCTACAGCGTTCGTACAGGACGCCGGTTCGGGATGGACCGGCCAGCCAATCGGTTCCGCGTGTACCCATGCAAATTCCATGCGATTCCTGTAACGCTTACGAGACGCTTCTTGCGCGTACGGTCACGGAACGGGCACCCGGCTTGACGTGTCGTACCCCTCGGGCAGACTTGGCTCGAAAATTCGCAGGATCATTCTGGCCACCGCGGCCAAGGGGGATGCACAGTCATGAGCCAGGACGGCGCACAGGGCCGCTATGCGGGCGGCTCCATCGCGGGCGGGCGCTACCAGCTGCGCGACCTCCTCGGCGAAGGCGGCATGGCCTCGGTCTACCTGGCGTACGACGCCGCGCTGGACCGCCAGGTCGCGATCAAAACCCTGCACACCGAACTCGGCCGGGAAGCGTCGTTCCGCGAACGCTTCCGGCGCGAGGCGCAGGCCGTAGCCAAGCTCCAGCACACCAACATCGTGTCGGTCTTCGACACCGGTGAGGACGAGCTGGGCGGCGCGATGATGCCGTACATCGTCATGGAGTACGTGGAGGGCCAGCCGCTCGGCTCGGTGCTGCACACCGACATCCAGCAGTACGGCGCGATGCCCGCCGACAAGGCGCTGAAGATGACCGCCGACGTGCTCGCCGCCCTTGAGGTCAGCCACGAGATGGGGCTGGTCCACCGCGACATCAAGCCCGGCAACGTGATGGTGACCAAGCGCGGCGTGGTCAAGGTCATGGACTTCGGCATCGCGCGCGCCATGCAGTCCGGTGTCACCTCGATGACCCAGACCGGCATGGTCGTCGGCACCCCGCAGTACCTCTCGCCCGAGCAGGCCCTGGGCCGGGGCGTCGACGCCCGCTCCGACCTGTACTCGGTCGGCATCATGCTCTTCCAGCTGATCACCGGCCGGATCCCGTTCGACGCGGACTCCCCGCTGGCGATCGCGTACGCCCACGTCCAGGAGGAGCCGGTCGCGCCCTCCTCGGTCAACCGGTCCATCCCGCCGGCCGTGGACGCGCTGGTGGCCCGCGCGCTGAAGAAGAACCCGAACGAGCGCTTCCCGAACGCCGCCGCGATGCGCGACGAGATCGCCCGGATCTCCGCCAGCGGCCAGACGGGAGCCGCCCCGGTGATCACCGGCGGCGGCCCGGTCTCCAGCGGCCAGGGCGTTGGCGCGACGGTCTTCCCGCCGCTGGACGCCTCCGCGCAGCAGGGCTACCCGGGCAGCGTGCAGACGCCGTACCAGCCGAGCCCGTACGGCCCGCCGACGCCCGCCCCCACGCCGCAGCCCTCGTACGGCTACCCGCAGCAGGCGCCGATGCCGGCGCAGCACACCCCGCCGCCGTACACGATCTCCCCCAGCGCCCCGGCGGGCGGCCCGTCCTCGCCCTCCTCGAAGCGGAACACCCCGGTGATCGTGGGTGCGATCGCGGTGGCGCTCCTCGCGGTCGGCGGCCTGATCACGGCGCTGACGCTGAACACGGGCGACGACTCGAAGGACGGCGGCGACAAGCCCACGGGTGCGGCCGTCGCCGGCCACAAGGGCCCCGAGCGCAGCCGCACGCTGGACACCACCAAGTGCACCAGCCCGCAGAAGTCCGCGCTCGACCCCTCGAAGGTCCAGGCGCCGGACTTCACCTACAAGGACATCCTGTCGGTGAAGCTGTGCATCCAGGCGGCGGGCTGGAAGGTCGACACCAACACGGTGGACAACGGCCAGTGGGGCCAGGACACGGTCGTCACGCAGTTCCCGGCCTCCGGCACCGACGTCGACCCCAAGACGGCCCAGTTCACTCTGACGCTGTCCTCGGGCAACCCGCCGCAGCAGTAGTACGCGTACGGGCGCGGCAGTGCCTCCGTACCGCCCGGGGCACCCGGCTGACGCACCCGGGATGCCCGCCCCGGCGCCCCGTGTGACGCTGACCGCATGGCTTCAGGGCTCCGGACACGGCTCCGGGCGGCGGTCGGGACGCTCGGCGCGGGTGCGGCGCTGGCGGGCCTGCTGCTCGTGACCCCGCCCGCGTACGCCGAGGACCCGGCGCCGCCGTCCGCCCCGCTCGACGAGCGGTTCGCGGGCAACCGGGCCGGGGAGGGCCGGGCCCGGCCGGGCCGCCCGCCGGAAACCCTCCCGTACGTACCGGACGAGTCGGCGCAGCCGATCGCGGACGCGTTCCGGTCGCCCACCCCGCCACCACAGCCGAGCGCGCGTCCGGCGGTGGCGCGCAAGGGCCGGCCGTCGGACCTGTCCACCACGTCGGAGCTGCGGGTCCATGTCCTGTCGATGGGGGCGGGCCTGACTCTGACGGGCCTGGGTCTGGCGTTCCTGGCCCTGCGCCTGCGCCGCCCCTGACCGACGCGTGCTCCCGCTCCCACTCAGCCCCTCCCCGAGGGGTGGATCACACCTCCCCGGGGGCACAACGTGATGTGAGGCACGTGTGCGAGAGAATGGACGGCATGGAGATGCCGAGGAACGAAGAGTCGCCGGACAGCCCCCACATCCTGGTCGTCGGACAGGACGGTATGGCCATCGGCGGCGGTGACGACGAGTCGCGCGAGGTCCCGGTGACGGAGATGGTCGAACAGCCCGCGAAGGTCATGCGGATCGGCAGCATGATCAAGCAACTTCTGGAAGAAGTGCGCGCGGCGCCTCTGGACGAGGCGAGCCGTGTACGCCTGAAGGACATCCACGCCTCCTCGGTGAAGGAACTCGAGGACGGCCTGGCCCCCGAACTGGTCGAGGAGCTGGAACGCCTCTCGCTCCCCTTCACGGACGAGGCGATCCCCTCCGAATCGGAACTCCGGATCGCGCAGGCCCAGTTGGTGGGCTGGCTGGAGGGCCTCTTCCACGGAATCCAGACGGCCCTGTTCGCCCAGCAGATGGCGGCACGGGCCCAACTGGAACAGATGCGCCGAGCCCTCCCCCCGGGAACGTCCCACGACGACGAGGAGGGCCCGGGGGTGCGGACGGGGGGCCCGTACCTGTAGCGGCCGACGGGGAGGGGCCTTTGACCCCTCCCCGGGCCACCCCAGGGCCGGGGCGGGCCGCCTACGGGCCGGCGGCGCCGGGGTGCGGGGGGGTTGGACCCCGGCGAGGCCGAACGGGGCTCTGGAGCCGGTTTCCGGGTGCTGTGGCGGGGTTCAGGGGCGCGGGTCCGCGAGGGACGCAGGAACCGGGACGCCGCCAGGGGCGCAGGGGGCGAGGCCCCCGCCCAGGGGCCCGGGGACGCAGTCCCCGGGGAACCTCCTTGCCCCACCCCCACTCCCCCCCCAGGGCTCGACGGGGAGGCCGTCAGACCACCAGCAGCACCTTCCCCACATGCCCGCTGGCCTCCAGCACCCGGTGTCCCTCGGCCGCGTCGGCCATCCCCACCGTCCGGTCCACCACCGGCCGTACCCGCCCGGCGGGGATCAGCGGCCACACATGCTCCCGGACCGCCGCCACGATCGCCGCCTTCTCCTCCGCCGGCCGCCCCCGCAGCGTCGTCGCCGTCACCGCGGCCCGCTTCGCCATCAGCGCCCCGAGGTTGAGTTCGCCCTTCACCCCGCCCTGCATCCCGATGACGGCCAGCCGCCCGTTGACGGCCAACGCCCGTACGTTCCGGTCGAGATACTTCGCCCCGATGATGTCGAGGATGACGTCCGCCCCCGCCCCGTCCGTCGCCTTGCGGATCTCCTCCACGAAGTCCTGCTCGCGGTAGTCGATGAGGATGTCCGCCCCCAGCTCCGCGCACCGCGCCAGCTTCTCGAGGCCACCCGCCGTGACGGCGACCCGCGCCCCCACCGCCTTGGCGAGCTGGATCGCCATCGTGCCGATCCCGCTCGCCCCGCCGTGCACCAACAGCGTCTCGCCGGGCCGCAGATGGGCCACCATGAACACGTTGGACCACACCGTGGAGACGGCCTCGGGCAGCGACGCGGCCACCGTCAGCTCCACACCCTCCGGCACCGGCAGCAACTGCCCCACCGGCACCGCCACCTTCTCCGCGTACCCGCCACCGCTCAGCAGCGCGCACACCTCGTCGCCGACGGACCACCCGGACACCCCGGGCCCGAGCGCCGCGATCCGCCCGGAGCACTCCAGCCCCGGATACGGGGACGCGCCCGGCGGCGGCTCATAGTGCCCCTGCCGCTGCAACACATCCGCACGGTTGACGGCCGCCGCCGCCACCTCGACGAGGACCTCGCCCTCGCCCGCCACGGCGTCGGGCACCTCGGCCCACACCAGCGCTTCGGGACCACCCGGCTCAGGAATCGTGATCGCATGCATGCGGCCGACGCTACTCCGCCGCGCCCGCCGAGGCCGCCCCGCCCGCCCGTACGATCGTGATCAGCCGGTCCGTCAGCTGGAGCGGGCTGGCCCGGACGTCGTCGTACGCCAGCAGCCGGTGCCCCCGCAGCACGCTCACCGTGAGGTCCTCCGTCTCCCGGACCCCACGCCCCACCTCGCTCTTGCGCACCGGCCGCTCGACGATGTCGAGTCCGCTGCCCTGCTGGATCAGATCCTCCATCACCGCGCCCGCGCTCGGGCTGAGCACGGAGAGCCCGAGCAGCCGCCCCGCCGCGCTCGCGCTCGTGATCACCCCGTCCGCCCCGGACTGCCGCAGCAGCGGGGCGTTCTCCTCCTCCCGCACCGCCGCGACGATCTTCGCCCCCCGGTTGAGCTGGCGTGCCGTCAACGTCACCAGCACCGCCGTGTCGTCGCGCTGGGTGGCGATCACGACCTGCCGGGCCCTCGGCAACTCCGCGCGCACCAGCACATCACTGCGCGTCGCGTCCCCGATGACCCCGACGAACCCCTCGGCGTTGGCGGCCTCGATCACCTTCGCACTGGGGTCGACGACGACGACCTGCTCCTTCTTCAGCCCGGTCGCGCAGAGCGTCTGGATCGCCGAACGGCCCTTCGTCCCGAAGCCGACGACGACGGTGTGGTCTCGCAAGTTCGCCTTCCAGCGGTTGAGCCGCCACTCCTCCCGGGTCCGCTCCGTGAGGACCTCAAGAGTCGTACCGACCAGGATGATCAGAAACAGCACGCGCAGCGGCGTGATCAGCAGGATGTTGGTGAGCCTCGCACTGTCGCCGTACGGGACGATGTCGCCGTACCCCGTCGTGGAGAGCGTGACGGTGGCGTAGTACGCGGCGTCCATCAAATCCAGTGAGCCGTCGGCGTTGTCGTGGTAGCCAGCACGGTCGATCCAGACGATGAAGGTGGTCAGCACCAGCACGCCGAGCGCCATCAGCAGCCGCTTGCCGACCTGCCGCAACGGCCGGTCCACCACCCGGCGCGGCAGTTTCACCCGCCGAGTGACCAGATTCTCGCCCGCCTGCCGGGCCATGACGTCCTGGCCGGGCAGTTTCACGTGAAACACCGCTCGTTGACAGGGGAGTTGGGGTGCGGGCGTGTGAGGTTCGGGCGCGTGAGGTGCAGGCGCGGTGTTTCACGTGAAACACCCGTCCGCCGCAGGCGACTTGAGGCCGGACGCAGCGAACAATGCGTCGGCTGCGCCCTCTCCACGGCGCCCGCACCCCCATGTTTCACGTGAAACACCCTTCTCCCGCTCCCAGTTGTCCCCACGGAAGATCCAGGACCTCGACGTGCTGCCCCGCCTTCGCCCCGCCGGGCGGTACGACCGCCAGCCCGTCCGCCGCCGCGATCCCGCGCAGCATGGCCGGGCCGTTGTAGTGCAGCGGCACGGCCTCATCGCCCCGGTGCACCACGGGCACGAGCCGGGTGTCGTACGGATGCCCGTGCACCTCGTCGCGCAGCGCGGCGGTGTACGGACCGGTGGACGCGGCACCACCCGGGTATCCCGCGAGCTCCCGCAGCAGCGGTTCGGCGAGGGTGAGCAGGGCGGAGACGGCCGCGAGCGGATTGCCGGGCAGCCCCACCAGGTGCTTCCCGGCGGCGATCCGGGCCAGCAGCATGGGATGCCCGGGGCGGACGGCGACCCCGTCCACCAGCAGCTCGGCCCCCATCGTCCGCAGCACGGGATGCACATGGTCGACGGGTCCGGCCGCCGTACCGCCGGTCGTCACCACCAGGTCGGCCGCCGAGCCCTCCACGGCCGCACGGAGTACCTCGGCGTCGTCCTTGAGCCGCCGCGTGGCGACGACCTCGGCGCCGAGCATCCGCAGCCAGGGGCCCAGCATCGGCCCCAGGGCGTCCCGGATCAGCCCCTCGCGCGGCAGCCCCTCGGCCAGCAGTTCGTCACCGAGAACGAAGATCTCCACGCGGGGCCGTGGCACAGTGCTCAGCTCGTCGTACCCGGCCGCCGCCGCCAGCCCCAGCACGGCCGGGGTGACCAGCGCGGACGCCGGCAGCAGCCGGTCCCCGGAACGGCACTCCTGGCCGCGCGGGCGGATGTCCTGCCCGGTGACGACCTCCCGCTGGGCATGGAGTACCGCCTTGGCCTCGTCCGTACGCGCGTGCTCGCTGCGGATGACGGCGGTCGCCTCGGCGGGGATACGCGCACCGGTGGCGATCCGTACGGCTTCCCCGTCCGCCAGCGCGGCGGGCGCGGCGTGTCCGGCGAGGATGCCGTCGGCCGTGTCCCGGATCTGCCAGGGCCCGGGGCCCGCCACGACCCAACCGTCCATGGCGGAGGTGTCGAAGGACGGCAGATCGGTGAGAGCCGTGAGAGGGGCGGCCAGGGTTTCGCCCAGGGCGCGGTCGAGGGGCACCCGGTGGCTGCGGCGGGGCGCCGCCCGGCCGGCCGCGACGGCGGCGTCCCTGGCGTGGTGCCAGGGCGCGGCGCGGTGGCGGTCGCGGCGGCTGCGGCTGGAGTCCGGTGCGGGCACGGGAGCGGGAACGGGAGCACTCACGAGGGCCAGCGCCTCCTCCACCTCGTCGTCGACGGACGACACGGACGGCTCCGCGCCCGTCACGGGTTGAGCTCGTCCTTCTCGGCGGCCCACCGGGTGGCGAGGGCGGCGGCCTTGCGGGCCGCCTCGGCGACGTCGGCGCCCTCCCCGCCCGCCTTGGCCGCCGCGTAGCCGACCAGGAACGTCGTGAGCGGGGCGGCCGGCCGGGCCACTCCATGGGCGGCGTCCCTGGCCAGGTCGAGCAGCACGCCGGTGTCGACGTCCAGTTCGATGCCGAGTTCGTCCTTGACTGCGGTGATCCATTCGTCCAGCACGTTCCCATGCTCCCTGATCCGGGCCCGGGCCGTCGCGATGTCCTCCCAGGTGTCGCAGTCGAAGGAGGCCAGGGGCTGGGGGGCGGCGAGGTGGGCGAGGCCGAGCTTCCGGGTCAGCAGCCGCAGGGGGAGACCTGCCAGGCCTCCGTGCTCGGCCGCGACGAGGGCGAGCGCGCGGCGGAGCGGCTCGGCCCGGTAGGCGGCGACGAGCGGCTGTTCCCGCCCGCTCTCGTCGACGCACAGGACGCCTTCGTGTCCGCCCGTGACGAGCGCGTCGAGCAGGGCCGTGACGGTGGGCGCGCCCAGGAAGGGCAGGTCGGCGGAGAGCGCGAGCACCAGGGGGGCGGTGGTCTGCCGGATCCCCGCGTCGAGGGCGGCGAGGGGCCCGCCGCCGGCCGGCTCCTCCCGCGTCCACCGCACGGACCGCGCCGTGGTGCGGGGCTCCCCGACGACCACGGTGACCCCGGCCCCGGCACAGGCGGCGAGCACCCGGTCGAGCAGCGCCCTGCCGCCCACCCGCACCCCGGGCTTGTCCGCCCCACCGAGCCGCCGCGCGGCCCCTCC
This sequence comes from Streptomyces sp. NPDC031670, assembly GCF_055580545.1. Classification (NCBI taxonomy): domain Bacteria; kingdom Bacillati; phylum Actinomycetota; class Actinomycetes; order Kitasatosporales; family Streptomycetaceae; genus Streptomyces; species Streptomyces sp. NPDC031670. Next base: position 397,906 of record NZ_JBVILC010000002.1, read on the forward strand.
GGCGAGCACGATGGCGTCATAGGGCGTCGTCATCCCAGCAGTATGGGTGCACGACGTACGAGGGGCAGCCGGGAGCCGCACAGAGGCCGGGGCACCAGGGGGCGGCCCATGCGCGAAAGGGGAGCGGCGTCCGCACCCGCTTCCCGGCCGCCCCCTTCCCGGCCGTCTCCGTCCGGGTTACAGCGACCGCAGCAGTACCGCCGGCTGCTCCACGCAGTCCGCCACGTACCGCAGGAAGCCGCCCGCCGTGCCGCCGTCACACACCCGGTGGTCGAACGTCAGCGACAGCTGGACCACCTGGCGTACCGCCAGCTCACCCCGGTGCACCCACGGCTTGGGCATGATCCGGCCGACTCCGAGCATCGCCGCCTCGGGGTGGTTGATGATCGGGGTGGAGCCGTCCACCCCGAACACCCCGTAGTTGTTCAGCGTGAAGGTGCCCCCGGTCAGATCGCCGGGCGTCAGCGTGCCCGCCCGGGCCGCCTCGGTCAGCCGCGCGAACTCCTCACTCAGCGACGCCGCGCTGCGCGTCTGCGCGTCCCGGACCACCGGCACGACCAGACCCCGCTCGGTCTGGGCGGCGAAGCCCAGGTGCACGGCAGACAGCCGCACGATCTCCCGGGCCGCCGTGTCCACCGTCGAGTTGAGCTCGGGGTAGCGGTCGAGGGCCGCCGTGCAGATCCTGGCCAGCAGCGCCAGGACGGAGATCTTCGGACCGCCCACCGCGTTCATCGCGGCCCGCGCCGCCATGAGTTCGGTGGCGTCCGCGTCGACCCAGCACGTGGCGTCGGGGATCTCGGAACGGCTGCGGGTCAGCTTGTCGGCGACCGCGCCCCGTATCCCGCGCAGCGGTACCCGCGTCCCGGCTGCCGAGGCCGTGCCCGTGGCGGCCCGCTCCGGCGTCGGCACCGGCCGGTCCGCCTCCCGCAGCGCCGACTCCACGTCGCCGCGCAGGATCAGCCCGTCCGGCCCGGAGCCGGTCAGTGCGCGCAGATCTACGCCGTTCTCCCGCGCCAGCTTCCGTACGAGGGGCGAGATGACGGGTACGGGCCCGTCCCCCGGCGAGACCGGCGCGGCGGATACGGCGGCTACGGCGGGCGCAGGCCCCTTCGAAGGGGCGGAGGACGCCACCCGCGTACCGGAGGGCTCCGCACCCCCCGGCGTCGAGCCGACCGGCGCCGGGCGCACCCGGCGCCGCCGCCGTACGGCCTCACCGGTGCCGTAGCCGACCAGGACATTGCCCGAGTACTCGGAGGACTCCGCGTCGGCCGCGTCGGCCGCCTCGGGCGCTCCGACGGCGACGGTCAGCAGCGGCGCGCCGACCGGCAGCTCCGTGCCCTCCTCGCCGAAGCGGGCCGTCACCACGCCCCCGTAGGGGCACGGCACCTCCACCATCGCCTTGGCGGTCTCGACCTCGACCACCGGCTGATCGATGGCCACGACGTCGCCCACCGCCACCAGCCAGCGCACGATCTCCGCCTCGGTCAGGCCCTCGCCGAGGTCCGGCAGCTTGAATTCCAGGACCTTGGGCATCAGCTCTGCGCCTCCCACTGCAGCCGTGCCACCGCGTCAAGGACCCGGTCCACGCCCGGGAGGTGGTGCTTCTCCAGCATCGGCGGCGGGTACGGGATGTCGAACCCGGCGACGCGCAGCACCGGCGCCTCCAGGTGGTGGAAGCAGCGCTCGGTGACCCGGGCCGCGATCTCGCCGCCGGGGCCGCCGAAGCCGGTCGACTCGTGGACGACGACGGCCCGGCCCGTACGCCGCACCGAGGCGCACACCGTCTCGTCGTCGAAGGGCACCAGGGAGCGCAGGTCGACGACCTCCAGGTCCCAGCCCTCGGCGGTGGCGGCCTCGGCCGCCTCCAGGCAGACCGGGACGGAGGGGCCGTAGGTGATCAGGGTGGCGCTGCGGCCGGGGCGGCGCACGACCGCCTTGCCGATGGGCGCGACCTCGGTGGGCGCGTCCGGCGACCAGGTGGCCTTGGACCAGTAGAGCCGCTTGGGCTCCAGGAAGACGACGGGGTCGTCGGAGGCGATGGCCGCGCGCAGCAGCCCATACGCGTCCTCGACGGTGGCGGGCGTCACCACGTGCAGGCCGGGGGTCGCCATGTAGTAGGCCTCGGACGAGTCGCTGTGGTGCTCGACACCGCCGATCCCGCCCCCGTAGGGCACCCGCACCACCAGGGGCATGCCCATGGAGCCGCCGGTGCGGTTGCGCATCCGGGAGACATGGCTGATCAGCTGCTCGAACGCCGGATAGGCGAAGGCGTCGAACTGCATCTCCACCACGGGCCGCAGCCCGTACATCGCCATGCCGACCGCCGTGCCGAGGATGCCGGCCTCGGCGAGCGGGGTGTCGGTGCAGCGGTCCTCGCCGAACTCCTTGGCGAGCCCGTCGGTGATCCGGAAGACCCCGCCGAGCGTGCCCACGTCCTCTCCCAGGACATGGACCGTGGGGTCCTCGGCCATCGCGTCGCGCATGGCGCGCTGCAGCGCCTGCGCCATGGTGGCGGGCTTCGCCGCGACCGTGGTCATCGCTGCCCCTCTTCCTCGTCCTCGTGCGCCGCCAGCTCGGCCCGCAGCTGGGCCTCCTGTTCGCGCAGCTGGGCGGTCTTCTCCGCGTAGACGTGCGCGAACAGGTCCATGGGGTCGAGTTCCGCGTCCGCGTTCATCCGTTCGCGCAGGGATGCGGCCATGCGCTCCGCCCCCTCGGCCGCGGCCTTCTTCCCGCTCTCGTCGAGGAATCCGCGGCTGGTCAGCTCGGCCTCCAGGAGCTGGATCGGGTCGTGATCCCGCCACGCCGCCACCTCGGCGTCCACCCGGTAGCGGGTGGCGTCGTCGGCGTTGGTGTGCGCCTCGATCCGGTACGTCACGGCCTCGATGAGGGTGGGGCCGCCGCCCCGGCGGGCGCGCGCGACGGCGTCGGCCAGCACCTCGTGGACCGCCGCCGCGTCGTTGCCGTCGACCAGCCGGCCCGGCATCCCGTACCCCACGGCCTTGTGGGCGAGGGAGGGGGCCGCGGTCTGCTTGGCCAGCGGCACGGAGATGGCGAAGCCGTTGTTCTGTACGAGGAAGACGACCGGGGCCTGCCAGACGGCCGCGAAGTTCAGCGCCTCGTGGAAGTCGCCCTCGCTGGTGCCGCCGTCGCCGACCATGGCGAGCGCCACCACGTCGTCGCCCTTGAGGCGGGCCGCGTGCGCCAGGCCCACCGCGTGCGGGAGCTGGGTGGCGAGGGGGGTGCACAGGGGGGCGATGCGGTGCTCGTGCGGGTCGTATCCGGTGTGCCAGTCGCCGCGCAGCAGGGTAAGGGCCTGTACGGGGTCGAGTCCGCGGGCGACGGCGGCCAGGGTGTCCCGGTAGCTGGGGAAGAGCCAGTCCTGCTCCTGGAGCACCAGCGCCGCCGCGACCTCGCAGGCCTCCTGGCCGGTGGAGGACGGGTAGACCGCGAGGCGCCCCTGCTTGGTGAGGGCGGTGGCCTGCGCGTTGTACCGCCGGCCGCGGACCAGTTCCTCGTACAGCCGCAGCATCAGCGTGCGGTCGAGCGGGGCGTCCGTGCCGAGCACGCGGTACGGCTCGGGGTCCGGGAGCAGCGGGGCGGGGTCGGTGCGGGGCCTCCAGGCGGGGGGAGGGGTGGGCCGGTAGGCGGCGGCACCGGCACCGGGCAGCTCTTGGACCGTCATGACGAAGCACCTCCTCGTGAGAGCGGGAAGGAGGCACGGCAGTGTGATGCGCCTCACCTACCGATTGTTCGGTCGAGAGCGCATTTTGGCTACAGGCACCGCGAGCCTGTGGACAAACGGTTCTGCACAGCCTGGGATAGAGACAGGTCGTCCATGCTAGGGAGGCGGGGGGACATGGCAGCTGAACAAATGGCCGACGAGGGCCAGGGCCCGGCGGCACGGCCGCTGGACGCCGTGGACCGCGACATCCTGCGCATGCTCCAGACCGACGGGCGCGCGTCGATACGGTCCGTGGCCGAGCGCGTGCACGTGTCGCGCGCCAACGCCTACGCCCGGATCAACCGTCTGCTGGACGACGGGGTGATCCGCGGCTTCACCGCGCGCGTGGACCACGAGAGGGCGGGGCAGGGCGCTTCCGCCTACATCACGCTCAAGATCGTGCAGAACTCCTGGCGCACGGTCCGCGAGCAGCTCCAGGCCCTGCCGGGGGCCGCGCACATCGCCCTGGTCAGCGGCGACTTCGACGTCCTGCTGCTGGTGCACTCGCCGGACAACCGGGCGCTGCGCGAACTGGTCCTGACCAAGCTCCAGTCGATCCCCGAGGTGCTGTCCACCCGGACGCTGCTGGTCTTCGAGGAGACCGACCTGGACCCGGGCACCGGCACGCCGTAGGCGCCCGGACCCGCCTGCCGTCCGGTGTGCCGGTCAGGTGCGGTGCTTGTTTTCGCCTCGCCGCCGCCACCGTCCTCGCCGCAGCCGTGCAGCGTCGCTCCCGCGAGCAGCGTCACGGCACACAGGGACGGTGACGCGCCGACACACGTGCGCCGGGTGCTCGCGGCCGTACCGGACACGACGGCACCAGGGGAAACGGCGGTGCGCGCGGTTTTCATGACCGTGGATGGTGATCGGGGTCCCGGGCGCGCATCAACGCCACGCGCGCGTCAGGAGTGGGTGCGCAGCCCGTCGAAGGCGAGCTGGACGACGGTTTCGGTGACCTGGGCGCGCTCGGCCTCCGATTCGCGCTGCGGCCGGTACCACTCCACCAGCGAGTTCACCATGCCGAAGAGCAGCCGGGTCGCCAGGCGTATGTCCATGTCGGAACGGAGGTCACCGTCGGCGGCGGCGGCCTTGAGCAGGTCGGAGACCCGCTGGTCGAACTCCCTGCGGCGCTCCATCGCCCAGCGCTCGGTCTTGGTGTTGCCCCGTACGCGCAGCAGCAGCGTGACGTACGGAAGCTCCGCCATCAGCACCTCGACCGTACGCCGAGTGACGTGCTCGACCCGCTCGATCGGCCGGCCGCGGGTTGCGCCGGGCTCCTCCAGCACGGCGAAAAGGCCGTCGATGGCCCGGCTGACGGCCCGCCGCAGCAGCTCCTCCTTGCCTGCCACATGGTGGTAGATGGACGACTTGGAGATGCCGGCCGCCTTGGACAGGTGCTCCATGGAGGTGCCGTCGTAACCGCGCTCGTTGAAGACCCGCACGGCGACCGTGAGCAGGGTCTCCGGGGTGTACGTGTCCCGCTTGGCGGTGGTCATGAGGCGGCCTCCTCGCCGTTGCTGTACGACTGCCGGTAGAGGGCGAGCGAGGGCGCGTACCGTCCGGTGGGGCAGCGCTCGTGCATCGCCGACAGCAGGTCGTACGCCCAGTCCCGGCCGAGCCCGCGGCTCCACTCGACGGGCCCGAGCGGGTAGTTGACGCCCAGGCGCATCGCGGTGTCGACGTCCTCGGCTGTGGCGACGCCCCGGGCGACCGCGTCGGCGGCGAGGTCCGCGAGCATCGCGACGGTACGCGCCACGATCATGCCGGGCACGTCCCCGATGACGCTGACCTTCTTGCCGAGCTTCTGGAAGAGGCCGACGGCCTCGCTCACCGCGCGCGCGGAGGTGTCCTCGCTCGCCGAGAGCGCGACACGGGTCGCGCCGCGGTAGTCGAGGGCGAGGTCGAAGTAGACGACGTCCGCGTACTCCACGGAGGTGCGCCCGTCGGCGGGGACGAGCTGGCCGTCGCCCGGCAGCCCGATGTAGGGGCCGCCCGACTCGACGCTCTTCACCTCGATCCCGGCCTCGCGCATCATCGCGACGAGCTCGGCTGCGGGGCCGAGGTCACCGACGACCGTGACGGCCGCGGGCGCCTCGGCGGGCCCGGCGGTGTGCGGCTCGGGGCGCGCCGCGCCCTCCCCGTAGCCGTACCAGCCGCGTCCGCTCTTGCGGCCGTGCAGGCCCGCCTCGACCAGCCTGCGCTGGGCCAGCGAGGGGGTGAACTTGGGGCTGTGGAAGAAGGCCTCCCACACCGAGCGGGTCACGGCCTCGTTGACGTCCTGGCCGATGAGGTCGGTCAGCTCGAAGGGTCCCATGGCGAAGCCGCCGCTCTCGCGCAGCACGGCGTCGATGGTGGCGGGGTCGGCGCCGCGCTCCTCGTACACGGCGAAGGCCTCGGCGTAGAAGGGCCGGGCGATGCGGTTGACCAGGAAGCCCGGGGTGTCGGCGCACCGCACCGGGGTCTTGCCCCAGGCCCTGACCGTCTCGTACGCGCGCGTGGCGGCGGCCTCCTCGGTCGCGAAGCCGGAGACGACCTCGACGAGGGGGAGCAGCGGCGCCGGGTTGAAGAAGTGCAGTCCGACGAAGCGGCCCGGATGGCGCAGGCCGCCCGCGACGGCGGTGACGGACAGCGAGGAGGTGTTGGTGGCGAGCAGACAGTCCTCGGCGACGATGTCCTCGAGGTCCGCGAAGAGCCGCTGCTTGACGTCGAGTTGCTCCAGGACCGCCTCGATGACCAGCGCGGCGTCCGCGAGCTCGGCCGGCTCCTGGGCCGGGTGCAGCCGGGCAAGCGCGGCGTCGCGGTCGGCCGGCGCGATCCGGCCTTTCTCCACCAGCCGCTCCAGGCGGGCCGCGATGGCCCCGGCGGCCTGGCGCGCGCGGCCGGGGACGGCGTCGTAGAGCCGCACGGCGTGCCCGGCCACCAGGGCCACCTGGGCGATGCCCTGCCCCATGGTCCCGGTGCCGACGACGGCGACGGCCCGGTCCGGTCCGACGGCAGGGCTTGGTTCGATGGCGGTCATGACGCGATCCTCCCCGATGCGTTGTCCACAGGTTCGACGGACCCCCTTGTCCCGACCGATCGTTCGGTTACTCTAACTCTGTCCGCCCGTCCCTGCCCAGCTCGACGAGGAGTTGGTCCGTATGGCCGCCCAGCTCAGCCCCCAGCAGCTCACCGAGTCCCACCGGACCACGCTCGACCAGGCCCTGGAAGCGATCCGCACGCGTGCGTACTGGTCCCCCCACCCCGAGCATCCCAAGGCGTACGAGCACGACGGCAAGGCCGCCTTCGACGCCCTGCTCGGCTCCCGCTTCGACCTGGACCAGCCCGGCACCGACGACTGGACGGGCGCGGAAGTCTCCCCGTACGGGACGGAGTTGGGCATCACCTACCCGCACCCCGACCTGGAGGTGCTGCTGCCGGCGATGAAGGCCGGCATGGGCGCCTGGCGCGAGGCCGGGCCCGAGCTGCGCGCCCTGGTGTGCCTGGAGATCCTCTCCCGCGTCTCCGCCCGCACCCCGGAGCTGGCGCACGCCGTCATGCACACCAGCGGGCAGGCCTTCATGATGGCCTTCCAGGCGGGTGGCCCGCACGCCCAGGACCGCGGCCTGGAGGCGGTGGCGTACGCCTACCGGGAGCAGACCCGCACCCCCTCGGACGCGGCGCACTGGTCCAAGCCGCAGGGCAAGCGCGACCCGCTGGAGCTCAGCAAGACCTTCATTCCGGCCGCCCGCGGCATCGCGCTGATGATCGGCTGCAACACCTTCCCGACGTGGAACGGCTACCCGGGCCTGTTCGCCTCGCTGGCCACCGGCAACCCCGTCCTGGTCAAGCCGCACCCGCGCGCGGTGCTGCCGCTGGCTCTGACCGTCCGGATCGCCCGCGAGGTCCTGGCCGAGGCGGGTTTCGACCCGAACCTGGTGGCCCTGGCCGTCGAGCGGCCCGGCGAGGGCATCGCCAAGACGCTGGCCGTCCGCCCCGAAATCAAGATCATCGACTACACCGGTTCGACCTCGTTCGGTGACTGGCTGGAGGCCAACGCCCGCCAGGCGCAGGTCTACACCGAGAAGGCCGGCGTCAACACGGTCGTGGTGGACTCCACCGACGACTACAAGGGAATGCTCTCCAACCTGGCCTTCTCGCTGTCCCTCTACAGCGGCCAGATGTGCACCACCCCGCAGAACCTGCTGATCCCCCGCGACGGCATCAGCACCGACGCGGGCGAGAAGTCCTACGACGAGGTGGTGGCCGACCTCGCCGCCTCGGTCGGCGGCCTGCTCGGCGACGACGCGCGCGCCAACGCCATCCTGGGCGCCCTGGTCAACCCCGATGTGAAGGCACGACTGGAGGCCGCGTCCGGGCTCGGCGAGGTCGCCCTGCTCTCACGCGAGATCGCCAACCCGGAGTTCCCGGACGCGGTGGTGCGCACCCCCGTGATCGTCAAGCTGGACGGCGCCAAGCCGGACGCGGAGGCGGCCTACCTGTCGGAGTGCTTCGGCCCGGTCTCCTTCGCCGTGGCCGTCGACTCCACGGACGGCGCGCTGGAGCTGCTGCGGCGCACGGTCCGCGACAAGGGCGCCATGACCGTCGGCGCGTACACGACGTCGCAGGAGGTGGAGCGCGCGGTCGAGGCGGTCTGCCTGGAGGAGTCCGCCCAGCTGTCCCTGAACCTGACGGGCGGCGTCTACGTCAACCAGACGGCGGCGTTCTCCGACTTCCACGGCTCCGGCGGCAATCCGGCGGCGAACGCGGCGCTGTGCGACAGCGCGTTCGTGGCCAACCGCTTCCGGGTGGTGGAGGTCCGCCGCCAGGCCTGACGCGCGCGTGGCGGACGCCCGCACCGGACCCGGCCGCCTCGTCTCAGAGCGCCGGGTCCGGGATGGTGGCGTAGCGCTGCACCCAGGCGTGCATCGCGATCGCCGCCGCGGCGCCCGCGTTGATCGACCGGGTCGAGCCGAACTGGGCGATCGAGCACACCGCCGAGGCGTGCTCGCGCGCCTGCTCGGTCAGGCCCGGCCCCTCCTGCCCGAACAGCAGCACACACCGTCGCGGCAGCACCGTGCGCTCCAGCGGCACCGCGCCCGGCAGATTGTCGATCCCGATGATCTCCAGCCCCTCGGCCGCCGCCCACGCCGTCAGCGACTCGGTGTCGGGGTGGTGGCGTACGTGCTGGTAGCGGTCGGTGACCATCGCGCCGCGCCGGTTCCAGCGCCGCCGCCCCACGATGTGGATCTCCTTCGCGAGGAAGGCGTTGGCGGTCCGTACGACAGAACCGATGTTGAAGTCGTGGCCCCAGTTCTCCACCGCCACATGGAAGTCGTGGCGGCGGGTGTCCAGGTCAGCGACGATCGCCTCCCGCGTCCAGTAGCGGTAGGCGTCGACGACGTTGCGCCGGTCGCCGTGCGCGAGCAGCTCCGGGTCGTACCGCTCCCCCTGCGGCCAGGGCAGCGGGTGCGGCCCCACCCCGACCTCGGGCGCGAAGCCGTCGTCGTACTGAAGCGGCTCCGGCGCCGGGATCTCGGCGCCGGAGGAAGGGCTGGGGCTGGTCTCGCTGCTCACGCCACGAGCGTACGGGGCCGCTGCTCCTCGTCCGCACGCCCCCGCGGGGCCACCCGGTGCGCCAGCCGCTCGCGCAACCGCCCGGCACGCCCGCCCAGCCACCGCAGGAACCCGGTCGGCAGGAACACCGCGTCCGCCGCGATCATCGCGAGCGAGAAGAACGGCAGCCCGAGCAGCAGAGCGATACCGGCGTGCTCCATCATCATCGCCACCAGCAGGACGTTCTTGACCCGCCGATTGAAGAGCGTGAACGGGAACGCGACCTGGACGGCGACCGTTCCATAGGTGAGCAGCATGACGATCAGGCCGCTGCCGCCGAGGATGTCCGACAGGGCGGGCCAGGGCGAGAAGTAGTCCAGGTGCAGCGGGTAGTAGAGCGCGGTGCCGTCCTGCCAGCGCGAACCCTGGATCTTGTACCAGCCGGCGGTCGCGTAGATCAGACAGACCTCGGCCATGATCACGACCATGGTGGCGTTGTGCGCGAGGTTGGCGACGACGTCGAGCAGGGCGCGCGGATCGCCCTGCCCGTACCGCCCGGCGGCCCACCACAGCGCCTGCACCGCCCACAGACCCCAGAAGATCAGCAGCCAGCCGCCGCTCGCGTCGCCGAGCAGCGTCACGGTGAGGAGGCAGACACCGACGACGGCCCACAGCACCGGCCCCACCCGGTCCACCACCGGCTCACCGGTCCGAGCGACCCGCGCCGCGGCCCGCTCGCGCCGCCGTGCGTCCAGCGACCAGACCTGGCCGCAGCGGGTCAGCACCAGATAGATCGCCATCAGATGGATGACGTTGTCGCCGCCGTCCCCCATGAAGACGGACCGATTCTGCAGCGACAGGACACCCACCATGAACAGCACGGACATGGTCCGGGTGCGCCAGCCGAGCAGCAGAAGGGCGCTGGAGAGCACGGCGACGGCGTAGACGGTCTCGAACCAGAGCGTGCTGTTGGTCCACAGCAGCGCCGTGAAGGCGTGGTTGCCGTCCACGAGCCGCTGGGCCATGTCCCAGCTCCACGGGCCGTCCGGGCCGTACAGCTCACGGCGGTGCGGCAGCTCGCGCAGCAGGAAGAGCAGCCAGGTCGCGGAGAAGCCGATACGGACGATTGCGCTCTGGTACGGGCCGAGCGCCGCGCCCGTGATCCGGCGCAGGGCCTGGGCGGGCTTGGATTCGCGCTCGGGCTCGGGCTCGCGCTCGGAGGCGGGGGCGGGGGCGTGGACGTGGGAGAGCGGGGCTGCGGGGCCGGGGTGGGTGCCAGGGGTTGTGGAGGGGGCCTGGGGTACTTGGGGTACCTGGGGCGGCAGGGGCGCCTGGGGTGTCTGGTGGGTGGGCGAGGCGTGCCAGTGCCATCCCTGGGACTGAGGGGACGAATGCGGCGTCTGGGGCTGCTCGTCGGCATTCCCGCCCGCCGTATCGTGCACAGGGCCGCGCGCCGGCCCGCTCACCGCTTCACTCATGGTCTCGCCCCGGGGCTCGCTCGTGAAGTCGCTGGTGGACCCACTCGTGGACTCGTTCATCGGCCGGCCTCCGTGCGCGCCTCGGCGGAACCGGCGCCGCCCGGGAGGTCGGCGGGGGTCACGGTCCACCAGGGGACGACCCGGTAGTACGGCCGGGTGTCGATCTTCTCGTCGCTCCACACCGGAGCCTTCACGGACCTCGTCACGGACCTGACCTGTACACGCTCGACGGTTCCGCCGTCATGGTGCGCGCCGAGGCGGAGCATCACGATCCGGTGGATATAGCGGTCGGAGAGCTCGCCGCGCAGCCCGTTGGGCTTGTTGTCGTCGGTGTGGGAGTTGACGAAGAACTCCCAGCCCCGGCGCAGCTCGTTCTGCTGGGCGTGGCTGGGGAGCGGGTTGCCGCGGATGCCGGAGCCGTCCTCGGCCGTCAGGTCGATCCAGTCGGTCGTCTTCCGGTTCCCGTCCGGCATACGGATCTCGGCACGGGCCTGGACCGCGATGTTCTGCTGGAGCGGATTGGGCGCGAAGAGCTTCCAGTTCTGTTCGAACTCGGGGTAGATCCAGTCATCGACGATTTTGCCGTGCTGCTTGGTGACCGTGTTGGACGGCGCGACGTGCAGAAACACCATGGCGATGTGGACGATCCCCACCACCGCGACGACGGCCAGCGCCAGCGCCGCCGCCACCTGGTAGGGCAGCGAGAGCCCGGCGATCCCGCGCCCGGGGACACCGGGGGCGGGGGAGCCGAGGGCTTCGGGAGCCGAGGCGGCGTACGTGGGCGCGCCGGGCGCGGGGGTCGGCGCGCCGGGCGCGTGGGCGGGTCCGGCCGGGGCGGCGGGTACGGGGGCGCCGGGCGCGTGGGCGGGTGCGTCCGAGGCGCTGCCGGGCCGGGCCACGGCGTCACCGCTCGGGGTCTCGGGTTCGCTGCGCGCCGTCACGTCGTCGCCGGTCGGAGCGGGTGCGGCAGCGCCGGCGGCGGTCTGCGGGCCGTCGGCGGCGGCACCGGGCCCGGGCCGCAGGGGCCGGTCCTCCCCGCCCGGTACGTCCTTCTCGTCGTACGAATCCATCCCGCCCCGATCCCGCTCGGCTCCACTGGGTTATCCACAGGGTTGACACCCTACGGGCCGTCGACTCACCATTGAAGTCAATGGACCGAACGATCGGTCGGGCGCGAGTGGCCCGGCGGACGGCCCGGAATCGACAGCTCGGCAGGGGGCTCGGATGACGGCAGTGACCGCGGAGACCGGCACCAACAAGCACGGCTCACCCACGGCGGACGAGAAGGACACGTCGGCTTACCTGGCCGCGTTCGACGCCGCCGTGGCCGCCGACGAGCGCATCGAGCCGCGCGACTGGATGCCCGAGGCCTACCGAGCCTCACTCGTCCGCCAGATAGCGCAACACGCCCACTCCGAAATCATCGGCATGCAGCCCGAGTCCAACTGGATCACCCGCGCGCCCTCGCTGCGCCGCAAGGCGATCCTCATGGCGAAGGTGCAGGACGAGGCGGGCCACGGGCTGTACCTGTACAGCGCCGCCGAAACCCTCGGCGTCAGCCGCGACGAGCTGCTCGACAAGCTCCACTCCGGCCGCCAGAAGTACTCATCGATCTTCAACTACCCCACCCTGACCTGGGCCGACGTCGGCGCCATCGGCTGGCTCGTGGACGGCGCCGCCATCACCAACCAGGTCCCCCTCTGCCGCTGCTCCTACGGGCCGTACGCACGGGCGATGGTCCGTGTCTGCAAGGAGGAGTCCTTCCACCAGCGCCAGGGCTACGAACTGCTCCTCGCCCTCTCCCAGGGCACCCCGCAGCAGCACGCGATGGCACAGGACGCGGTGGACCGCTGGTGGTGGCCCTCGCTGATGATGTTCGGCCCGCCCGACGACGAGTCGTCCCACTCGGCACAGTCCATGGCCTGGAAGATCAAGCGGCACTCGAACGACGAACTGCGCCAGCGCTTCGTCGACATCTGCGTCCCCCAGGCCGAAGCACTCGGCCTGACCCTCCCCGACCCCGACCTCCGGTGGAACGAGGAGCGCGGACACCACGACTTCGGGACGATCGACTGGACCGAGTTCTGGGACGTCCTCAAGGGCAACGGCCCGTGCAACGAACAACGGCTCACCCAACGGCGCCGCGCCCACGAGGAAGGCGCCTGGGTCCGGGACGCGGCAGCCGCGTACGCGACCAAGCACCACAGGAACGGGGAGGCAACGGCATGACCACACACGACTGGCCGCTGTGGGAGGTGTTCGTGCGCTCGCGCCGCGGACTGTCCCACACCCACGCCGGAAGCCTGCACGCCCCGGACGCCCAGATGGCCCTGCGCAACGCGCGCGACCTCTACACCCGGCGCTCCGAAGGCGTCTCCATCTGGGTGGTCCCCTCCAACGCCGTCACCGCCTCCTCCCCCGACGAGAAGGACTCCTTCTTCGAACCGGCCGGCGACAAGCCCTACCGCCACCCGACCTTCTACGAGATCCCGGAAGGCGTGAAGCACCTGTGACGGCCCCGACCCCCGCGCCCACGACGGACACGACCACACCCACGCCCGCGATCACGGCCGCGCTCGCCCTCGGCGACGACGCACTGGTGCTCTCGCACCGGCTGGGGGAGTGGGCCGGACACGCCCCCGTCCTCGAAGAGGAAGTGGCCCTCGCCAACATCGCGCTCGACCTCCTCGGCCAGGCCCGCGTCCTGCTCTCCCTCGCGGGCGACGAGGACCAGCTCGCCTACCTGCGCGAAGAGCGGGCCTTCCGCAACCTCCAGCTCGTCGAGCAGCCCAACGGCGACTTCGCCCACACCATCGCCCGCCAGCTCTACTTCTCGACCTACCAGAAACTGCTCTACGGACAGCTCGCGGTAGGCGAGAGCGACCTCGCCGGACTCGCCGCCAAGGCGGTCAAGGAAGTCGCCTACCACCAGGACCACGCCGAACAGTGGACCCTGCGCCTGGGCGACGGCACCGAAGAGAGTCACCACCGCATGCAGCGCGCCTGCGAAGCACTGTGGCGGTTCACCGGAGAGATGTTCCAGCCCGTCGCAGGCGTCGACATCGACTGGCAGCAGACCGAGCAGACATGGCTGGCCTCCGTCACCTCGGTCCTGGAACAGGCCACCCTCACCGTCCCCGAAGGCCCCAGGACCGGTGCCTGGGCCGCCGGAGCCGGCCGCGAGGGCCTGCACACCGAACCCTTCGGCCGGATGCTCGCCGAGATGCAGCACCTGCACCGCAGCCACCCGGGGGCGACATGGTGACCGGCACGACCACGGCCCCAGCCGCCATGACCCCCCTCGAACAGGACCTCGCCCGGCTCGCCGGCTCGGTCCCCGACCCCGAGCTGCCCGTGATCACCCTGGAGGAGCTCGGCGTACTGCGTGGAGTCCACCTGGAGAGCCCCGGCAAGGTCACCGTCCGCCTCACCCCCACCTACACCGGCTGCCCCGCCATAGAAGCGATGACCGCCGACATCGAACAGGTACTGCACGACCACGGAATCCCCGATGTCACAGTCGTCCGCGTCCTCTCCCCCGCCTGGTCGACCGACGACATCAGCGACGAGGGCCGCCGCAAACTGGCCGAGTTCGGCATAGCGCCCCCACGGCCGCAGCACACCCAGGGCCCCATCGCCCTCACCCTGTCCGTGCGCTGCCCGCACTGCGGCTCCACCGACACCGAACTGCTGAGCAGGTTCTCCTCCACGGCGTGCAAGGCACTGCGCCGCTGCGTCGCCTGCCGAGAACCGTTCGACCACTTCAAGGAGTTGTAGATGTTCCATCCACTCCGGGTGAGCGAGGTCGAACGGCTCACGGACGACTCGGTGACCGTCACCTTCGACGTGCCGCCGGAGCTGCGCGAGGCCTACCGGCACCGCCCCGGCCAGCATCTCGCCCTGCGCCGCACCGTCCAGGGCCAGGAGATCCGCCGCACGTACTCGATCTGCGCGCCCGCCGTCGAACAGCCCGGCACGCCCGTCCTGCGCGTCGGCATCCGCCTCGTCGAAGGCGGCGAGTTCTCCACGTACGCCTTCAAGGAACTCACCGTCGGTGACGTGGTCGACGTCATGGAGCCGATGGGGCGCTTCATCCTGGAACCCCGCGCCGGATACTTCGTGGCCGTCGTCGGCGGCAGCGGCATCACCCCCGTACTGTCCATCGCCACCACCCTGCTGGAACGGGAACCCGAAGCCCGCTTCTGCCTCATACGCAGCGACCGCACAGTGTCGTCCACCATGTTCCTGGAAGAGACAGCCGACCTGAAGGACCGCTTCCCGGACCGGTTCCAGCTGGTCACCGCGCTCTCCCGGGAAGAGCAGCAGTCCGGACTGCCCTCCGGCCGGCTCGACCAGGAACGGCTGACGGCCCTGCTGCCCGCACTGCTCCCGGTGGAGGAGGTCGACGGCTGGTACCTGTGCGGACCGTTCGGCCTGGTCCAGGGCGCCGAACGGGCCCTACGCGAACTCGGCGTCGCCCGCGGCCGAATCCACGAGGAGATCTTCCACGTCGACGAGGCACCGGCGCAGAGCACCGCGGCGGCCTCGGCCCCGACGCACGCCACGCTTACCGCGACACTCCACGGCCGCTCCGGCACCTGGCCGGTCCAGGACGGCGAAAAGCTCCTGGACACCGTGCTGCGGGCACGCTCGGACGCCCCGTACGCCTGCAAGGGCGGAGTCTGCGGCACCTGCCGGGCGTTCCTGGTCAAGGGCGAGGTCCGGATGGACCGCAACTTCGCCCTGGAGGAGGACGAGACGGAGGCGGGCTATGTCCTGGCCTGCCAGTCCCGCCCGGCTACGAAGGAAGTGGAGCTGGACTTCGATCGATGAGGGGGATGGGGAGGCGGGGGGGGAGGGGGCGGGGGGGGGAGGCCCCCTAGGTCCCTCTCATCCGTCCGGCCCTTGTCGTCCTTCCGGCCCCTTCTCGTCCTTCTCGCCCCTCTTTTTGTCTTCTCACTCTTCTCGTCCAGCGGGCTCCGTCCATTCCAATCCAATAGAACCTGTTCTATCTTGACGGCCCATCAGATCCGCTGTGCGGGAGGACAGGGCTGTGGACTTCACCTTCACCGAGGAGCAGCAGGCGGCCGTCGAGGCGGCGAAGGCGGTCTTCTCCGGGGTCGCGCCCGACGCCGTACCGAGCCCCGCGCTGACTCAGGGCGCGGTGGCCGAGGAGTTCGACCGCCCGCTGTGGGCCAAGCTCGCCGACTCGGACCTGCTCAGCCTGGTCATCGACCCCCAGTACGGCGGGGCGGGCCTCGACCCGATCGCCCTCTGCCTGGTGCTGCGCGAGTCCGCGAAGGTGCTGGCCCGGGTGCCGCTGCTGGAGAGCAGCGCGGTGGCGATGGCCCTACAGCGTTACGGGGACACCGGACTGGCCCGTGAACTGCTTCCCGCCGCAGGCCGGGGCGAGTTGGTGTTCACCGTCGGGGCCAACGGCCGCACAGGCCATGACCCTGCCGAACTCGCCGTCACGGCACGGCAGGAGACCGCCGGGGACGGCGGCTGGGTGCTCGACGGGGTGCAGACCGGGGTGCCCTGGGCGCAGAACGCGGACCGTATCGCCGTGCCCGCCCACACCGGCGAAGGCCGCACCGTACTGGCGCTGGTCCCCCGCCTCCACGACGGAATCACGCTCGCCGACCAGGTCTCCACCAGCGGAGAGCGGTTCGCCGAGGTCCGTCTCGACGCCGTACGGATCGAAGCCCGCGCGGTCGTCACGGCCGGGGGTGCCTGGGAGTGGCTGCGCGGGCTGCTGGCCACCGGCACCTGCGCGCTCGCGCTGGGCCTCGGCGAGGCGGTACTGGCGATGACCAGCGCGTACACCGGGAAACGCGAGCAGTTCGGGTTCCCCATCGCGACCTTCCAGGCGGTCGCCGTCCAGACGGCGGACCGCTACATCGACCTGCGCGCCATGGAGGCCACACTGTGGCAGGCGGCATGGCGCATCAGCACCGGCACAGCGGCGGGGGCCGGGGCAGAGGCGGGGGCGGGCGTCAGCACCGGGGGGCCACTGCCCGTCTCCGGGGATGTGGCGGTGGCGAAGATCTGGGCCTCCGAAGGCGTACGCAGAGTCGTACAGACCGCCCAGCATCTGCACGGCGGCTTCGGCGCCGACACCGACTACCCCCTGCACCGCTACCACGCCTGGGCCAAGCAACTGGAACTGTCCCTGGGCCCGGCCGCGGCCCATGAGGAAGCCCTCGGCGACCTGCTAGCCGCGCACCCGCTCGGGTGACGGGACAGCACGGCCACTCGGCCAACAGGACAGCACGGCCGCTCGCGCACGGTGTTTCGCGTACGAGTGACTCGGCCCGCGGCGGGCGTCGGACCGCCGGCGGGCGTCGAACGGCCGACCGTCAAACGTCGGTCAGAGGACGAAAGCCGGGCTGTCGTTGTCGCTGACCATCGGGCGCCCGGCGGCGTCCCACGCCTGCATGCCGCCGTCGATGTTCACGGCGTCGATGCCCTGCTGCACCAAGTACTGGGTGACCTGCGCGGACCGGCCACCTACCCGGCACATCACATACGCCCGGCGGCCGTCCTCGACGGCCTGCGTCACGTCGCCGAAGCGCGCCACGAAGTCGCTCATCGGCACATGCAGCGCGCCCTCGACGTGCCCGGCCGCCCACTCGTCGTCCTCACGGACGTCCAGCACCAGGGCGTCGGCCGGCACGGCAGCGACCTCGACGGACGGCAGCTGGGCGAAATTCATGGGTCATGCCTTCTCTCGTACGCGTCGACTGTCCCGGGCCCGGCGCCGAAACAGCCGCGACGGTCGTATCGGCCGGTCACCGGTACCGGCCGGTCCGGGGGTCAGCCGTGTGGCCAGGTCACCGGGAACGCTACTGCACCAGCTCGGCAAGGACCGCCTCACGCCCGGCGACCTCGGCCAGCAACTGCTCGGCGATCTCCTCCAGGAGCCGGTCCGGGTCGTCGGGCGCCATCCGCAGCATCGAGCCGATCGCACTCTCCTCCAGGTCACGCGCCAGTACGGCCAGCAGCTCCTTGCGCTGGGCCAGCCATTCCAGCCGGGCGTAGAGCTCCTCGCTCTCGCTGGGACGCGCCTCCTCCGGCACCGGGCCTGCCGCCCACTCCTCGGCGAGCTCCCGCAGCAGTTCCTCGTCGCCCCGGCCGTACGCGGCGTTGACCCGGGTGATGAACTCCTCGCGCCGGGCCCGTTCCTGCTCCTCCTGCGCGAGGTCGGGGTGCGCCTTGCGCGCCAGCTCCCGGTAGAGCCTGCGCGCCTCCTCGCTGGGGCGGACCCGCTTCGGCGGCCGTACGGGCTGGTCGGTGAGCATGGAGGCGGCCTCGGGGGAGAGCCCGTCGGAGTCCATCCAGTCGTGGAAGAGTTCGTCGACGCCAGGCATGGGCATGACGGCGGCTCGCGCCTCGCGCGCCTTGCGCTGGTCTTCCAGGTCGCCGGTGAGGGAGGCCTTGGCCTCGGCGATCTGGGCGTCGAGCTCGTCGAGCCGGGCGTACATCGGGCCGAGCTTCTGGTGGTGCAGGCGGGAGAAGTTCTCCACCTCCACGCGGAAGGTCTCCACGGCGATCTCGAACTCGATCAGCGCCTGCTCAGCCGCCCGCACAGCGCGGTCCAGCCGGGCTTCGGGCCGCTCGGCGTTCTCGTCCGTGTGCGCTGGGGCCTCGGGCCGGGCGGTGGGCCGGGGGGTCGTGTCTTCGGCAGGTTCGTCCGTCACCGGTCCAGCGTACGGGCGCGGGGGGTGGGGGGCCCTCCCTCCCCCTCCCCCTCCCACCCCGCCCCCTGCCCCACACCCCGCCCGCACCCCGTGCCCCGCCTCAAACCCCCAGCTCTGCCGCCACCCGCCCATCCCTGATGGCGGCCAGGAGTGTCGCGTAATCCGACTCCGTGCGGTCGGCGTAGAGGACCGCGAAGCCGGCCACGGCCTCGTCGAGCTCTTCGTTCTTGCCGCAGTACCCGGCTATCAGGCGCGGGTCGGCGCTGTGAGCGTGCGCGCGCGCCAGCAGTGCGCCGGTCATACGGCCGTAGTCGTCCAGTTGGTCGGCGGCCAGGGCCGCCGGGTCGACGCTGCCCTTGCGGTTGCGGAACTGGCGCACCTGATAGGGGTGCCCGTCTACGGTGGTCCAGCCGAGCAGGATGTCGCTGACGACCTGCATCCGCTTCTGCCCGAGGACCACACGGCGGCCTTCGTGACCCGCGTCCGGGGCAGTGAAGCCGGCCTTGGCCAGGTGCGGCAGCAGGGCCGAGGCGCGGGCCTCCTTGACCTGGAGCACCAGCGGCTCGCCGCGATGGTCGACGAGCAGCACCACGTACGACCGTGTGCCGACGCTGCCGGTGCCGACGACCCGGAAGGCCACGTCGTGTATCGCGTACCGCGCGAGCAGCGGCAGGCGGTCTTCCGAGAGGGTTTCCAGGTAGGGACCGAGCGAGGCGGCGACGGCGGCGGCCTCGGCGTCGGGCACCCGGCGCAGGACGGGTGCCGCGTCGACGAAGTGGTGGTGTCCGTCTGCTCTCTGTTCGGTGGCCTTGGCGGCGAAGCGGGCGCTGGTGTTGTTGCGGGCCTTGGCCGACACCCGCTCCAGGGTGCCGAGCAGGTCCCGTGCGTCGGTGTGGGAGACCAGTTCCTCGTCGGCTATCGCGTTCCACGCGTCCAGCACCGGCAGTTTCGCCAGGAGTCTCATGGTGCGCCGGTAGGCGCCGACGGCGTCGAAGGCCGCGGCCCGGCAGATGTCCTCGTCGGCGCCCGCTTCCCGGCCGGCCAGGACCAGGGAGGCGGCTAGGCGCTTGAGGTCCCATTCCCAGGGGCCGGTGACGGTCTCGTCGAAGTCGTTGAGGTCGATGACGAGGCCGCCGCGGGCGTCGCCGTAGAGACCGAAGTTCGCCGCGTGGGCGTCGCCGCAGATCTGGGCGCCTATGCCGGTGACGGGGGTGCCGACGAGGTCGTGGGCCATCAGCCCGGCGGAGCCGCGCAGGAAGGCGAACGGGGAAGCCGCCATGCGGCCCACGCGGATCGGCGTGAGCTCGGGCACGCGGCCCCGGTTCGATTCCTCGACGGCCCGGACGGCGTCGGGGCGATCGGCGGAGAGGAGCAGCGAGTCGTGCGAGGAGCGGGGCACCCGGTCGCGCAGTGCCTTGCCGTCGCTCTTGGGCGAGCCCGCTTTGTGGCCGGGTCCCCGTCCTTTGTGGTGTCGGAATCCCGGCACCTCGGGAATCCGGGTCTGCCTGTCGTCGGGCACCGCTCGCTGGGCCGGAATCACCGCCTCGACATCGCTCATCGCGTGCCGCCTCCCCCGTACTCGTTCACCATCAGCAGCTCGAATGCCATGACGGTACCGTCGGGGGCCGACAGCCGTCTCCCCCTGTGGATAACTCCCGGCGGGGGCCATCGAGCAGGCCACCGCCGGGAGTTATCCACAGCCAGGCGCCGAGGTTCAGACGCCGACCGCTTCCTCGAGCTCCTCCTCGATCTCCTCTTCTCCCTCGCGGATCCCGCGGCCGTCGCCGCCGACGCGGCCGTCGTCCAGACCACCGGCACCACTACCGGCCTCGGCCTGACCGACCCCCGCGCCATCGGCGGCAGCCACACCGGAACCAGCAGCACCAGCAGCAGCACCAGCGCCGACAGCCGCACCCGCTCCGGCTCCCGCCGCCGCCACAGCCCCCCGCTTCCGCTCGGCCAGCCCCGCGATGCCCATCAGCGCGACCCCCGCCAGCAGCCAGAACGCCAGGACCAGCACATGGCCGCCGAGGCCGTAGCCCGCGAAGTACACGTGGCTTCGGGCGCCCTCGACGAATCCGGCACCGTTCCAGAACGCGTGCAGGGCGCCGAAGAAG
Source organism: Streptomyces sp. NPDC031670 (assembly GCF_055580545.1). Classification (NCBI taxonomy): domain Bacteria; kingdom Bacillati; phylum Actinomycetota; class Actinomycetes; order Kitasatosporales; family Streptomycetaceae; genus Streptomyces; species Streptomyces sp. NPDC031670. The sequence continues at coordinate 418,457 of NZ_JBVILC010000002.1, forward strand.
CCGGGCTGGAGCTCGGGCCGGAAGATGCCGCCGGAGCTGGTGAAGTTGAGCATCACGAACAGCACCATCACGCCGAGGGTCGTCCACCTCTTCAGGAAGGTGTGCAGCCCGACGCCGATCAGCAGGATCCCGGCCGAGTACAGCCACGCCATGCCCCACACGCCGCCGAGGCCAGTGTCGACGAGGTGGAACAGGGGGCCCGCGAAGACCGCGCCGACAGCGCTGACCAGCAGCGACATCCCGAGCGCCAGCAGTGCCCTGATCCGCAGGGCGAGCACCGCGCCGGCTCCGCCGATCACGGCGACGGACGCGTAGGAGCCGATGCTCAGCGCGACCAGCAGGAAGAAGATGCCCTGTCCGGTCGGGTCGCCCTCGGCGAGGTCGGTCACGTCGGTCACCTTGAGGGGCGCGTCCTGCGCCGCCGCGACCTTGGTGAAGACCTTCTCGACGGCGGTGGCGCTGGTGTCGGAGGAGGCGGAGGCGACGAGCAGTTCGGGTTTGGCGCCGGGGATGTAGGCGCCGTACACGTGCTGCTGCTCAAGGCTGTGGACGGCGGTCGTGCGGTCGGGCACGGTTCGGACGTCGAGGGCGCCCGCGCCCTTGTCCTGAAGGGTCTGTGCGAGCACCTGCGCACTGGGGCCTGAGCCGACGATGTCGACCCGCAGGTTGTGCGGCTGCGGGTTGTGGAAGGCGCCCAGGTACGCCAGGCCCATCCCGATGCACATCAGGAGCGGGGTGAGGAGGTGGCTGAGCACATGGCGCAGAGGGCTGGGAGCGGTACCGGGGGACACCAGAACTCCAATGGTTGGCTTATACAACTCACTCGATACGTTGTACTCTACAACCACTTTCGGGGATTGGCGAACATCCAGCTCAGACCTCCTGGAGCCCGCCCACCCCGTGTTTCACGTGAAACAAGCCCCACGAGGCGGCCCCGCCCCCGCCCGCCTACAACCCCGCATCCCGGGCCAGCAGCGCCGCCTGCACCCTGTTCTCGCACTCCAGCTTCGCCAGGATGCGGCTCACATACGTCTTCACCGTGGCCTCGCTCATATGGAGCCGCCTCCCCGCGTCCGCGTTGGACAGGCCCTCCCCGAGCAGCGCCAGCACGTCCCGCTCCCGCACCGACAGCACCGCCACCCGGCGCCGCGCCTCCTCGCCCCGGGCCGCCGCGCGCCCCATGGCCAGCTGGTCCACGACGTGCCGGGTCGCGCCGGGCGACAGATAGGCGTCCCCCGCCGCCGCCGCCCGTACCGCTGCGATCAGCTCGGCCGGGGCGGTGTCCTTCAGGAGGAACCCGGCGCCCCCGTACTCCAGGGCGCGCAGCACGTTCTCGCGTTCGCCGAACGTCGTGAGGATGATCACTCGGGTCGCCGGGGTGCTCCTGCGCAGCTCGGCCAGGGCGGTCAGGCCGTCCATCACCGGCATCTGGATGTCGAGCAGCACCACGTCGGCGTCGTGCGCCCGTGCGGCCTCGACGGCGTCCCGGCCGTTGGCCGCCTCGGCCGCCACCTCGATGGCCGGGTCAGAGGTGAGGATCATCCTGATCCCCGCCCTGATCAGCGGCTCGTCGTCCGCGATCACCACCTTGATCCTCGGTCCGTACGTGCCCTCCGCCACCACCACTCCGTCTCTACCGTGGGCGCCGCGGCGATCCCGCACCCCGTCCGCCGCGCCCTCCGCGCCCGCCACGCCCGGCCCGAGCGGCCCACCCGGCCCCGGCGAACTCCCCGGACCACCCGGACCCCCCTGACCACCAGTACCGAACGCGTCCCCCCGACCGAAGGCATCCCCTCGACCGAGCGCACCCCCTGGGTCGAGTGGACCCCCTCGACCGTTCGGACCCCTCACACCTGCTCCCGTCCTCGCGCAGCGCCGACCCGTTCCCGCCCTGCCACCACGCCGTCACTTCCGGCGGCCCTGCCGTCGCGCCGCTCCTGCTCCCGGCCCCACTCCCGGCCTCTCTGCCCCTGCCCCTGCCTCTACCTCTGCCGCTACCGCTCGACCTCGTACGCCCGCTTCTCGATGAGCTTGCCGTCCTTGAAGCAGAACCGGAAAACGGGATGACGGTCCACGCTGTCGCCGAAGTCGGACGACATCAGTACCAGGCAGCTCGCACCGGCGGGCTCGGCGGGCCCCTTGCCGGGCAGGTCCTTCGCCAGAAACGTGTCGCCGGCGGGGAGCCGCTCGCGTACTTCCTGTTCGGAGCTGCCGACTTCGATGTCCCGGTACTCGGCGGGGTCGGTCATCGCCTTGTCCGCGGACCCGGCGAGGAAGAACAGCCCGACGCCCGCGGCCACCGCGAGCAGCACCACCACCGCGAAGGCGATCCCGCACCCCAGGGCGACGCCCCCGGCCCTGCTCCTGCTGCTCATGGCCAACTCCCTCTCCGCGACGCTCAGGTCGACGTTCCAGTCGCCGTGCCGGCCGGCCTGGTGCCGGCCGGTCCCCGTCTCACCGGCCGCACCACCGTCGCCGAGCGCGAGGGCCTGGGGCTGCTGTCGGAAGTCGTCCACGGGATCGACGAAGGTCGCGGCCTCCACCGCTCCGTAGGGCAGCACACCGGCCACCCGGAAGCCCCCGTCCGCGGTCCGTCCCGTGTGGACCATGCCGCCGACGAGCCGGGCCCGTTCGTGCAGGCCGGTCAGGCCCTGGCCGCCGCTGACCACTTCGTCCGGCAGGGGGCCGGGCACCGGCCCGTTGACGACCTCGACGACGAGCGAGTCGGGCTCGTAGCGCAGTTCCACACCGATGGGGGCGCCCGGCGCGTGCTTGTAGGCGTTGGTCAGCGCCTCCTGGACGATGCGGTACGCCGCGTGGTCGGACGCGGCGGCCAGTTGCCGGGGCTCGCCGGTCTCGCGCAGTTCCACGGTGGTGCCCGCCGTTCGTGCCGCCGCCACCAGGGCTTCGACGCCCGCCGTGCCGCGTGCGGCGCGCTGTGCCTCGTCCGTGTGGTGGTCGGGGGCTTCGACGCCGTCGCGCAGGATGCCGACCACCGCGCGCAGTTCGTGCATGGCCGCGACGGAGGCCTCCCTCAGGACGCCGACGGCTTCACGCTGGCGGCCCGTCAGCGCCGGGTCGACCTCCAGCGCCCCGGTGTGCACGGAGATCAGCGCCAGTTGGTGGCCGAGGCTGTCGTGCATGTCCTGGGCGATGCGCTGGCGCTCGCGCAGCCGGGCCTGTCCGGCGACCATCGCGCGCTCGCGCAGCAGCTGGGCGTTGCGTTCCTGCATGGTCTGCAGGAGGGTGCGCCGTTGGTACCAGTAGCGGCTGGCGAGGCCCGGCACCACGGCGATCACCATGAAGAAGAGCGCCCCGAACAGGGCGATGACGAACAGCGTGCCCTCGCCGGACTCGGTGAGCGCGAGGCCGGCCAGATAGCCGGCGAACGCGGCGCAGAAGGCGGCCAGTGCCCGCCCCGCCCCGGCGATGCGCCGCCCCGCCGAGCAGGCCACCACGAGCAGCAGCAGGGTGGCGCCCGCGCTGGCGCCGCTGAGGGCGGCCGTGGCGACGAGCACGCTCGCGGGGAACCTGCGGCGCAGCGGCGACAGGACGAGGACGGCGACGGTCACCAGGGCGGGCACCAGCAGGCCGCCGTGGGCCAGCCGTCCGGTGCCTGCCGCGGCCAGGGCCAGCAGGAGGGCGAGGGCCGACTCGCCGGTGATCCGGCGCCGGGACCAGGGTTCGGGTCCCGCCAGCCGCAGGCGCAGGTCCTGGATCTTCGATGACACATCCACGGCCGCACCCTAGGCAGAGGGCCGGGCGCGGTTCGGCTCTCTTTCGTCGCGGCCGGCCGAGACGAAAGTCTCCGCGGCGTCCTTTGCCGGGCCGCACTTCGGAGCGGGAGGGGTTCTTCCTGGTCTCGGGAAGGTTCTTCCTGGTCTCGGAAGGTTCTTCCGGCGCCGGAAAGTTCTTTCGGGCTTCCGGGAACGCGAAAGCCCCGCCGGTCGTTTGACCTGCGGGGCTTTCGTTCTGTGGGCGAGGGGGGATTTGAACCCCCACGTCCCGAAGGACACTGGCACCTGAAGCCAGCGCGTCTGCCGTTCCGCCACTCGCCCGAGTGGTGTCCGAGGCCTTCGCACCTTTTCGGTGCGCTTGCCTGGCGACGTCGAGAAGATTAGCACGCTGCGCAGGGTGGATTCACATCCGTTGTTTCCACCGCCCCTGGCGGGCAGGAGAGGGGAAGGAACGACGACGTACGGCGACGGTTCGGGGACCCACAGAAACCTCACAGGGGCCCGGGGGGAACGAGGAGGGGCCGCACCCACTCCTCCACGGTGCACCCCGGGTGCGGGACACTGTGAGGAGGCCACCTCTACGATCCGTGTGAGAGGTGACACTCGTCCACCGGTCACAGAAGGGGAACCAGCCGATTTCCCGACGCGTGGATACGATCAGTAAGCAGTACCAGGACGACAACGACGGAGGAGGTGCCCCATGGGAGTCCTGAAGCGTTTCGAGCAGCGTCTCGAAGGCCTGGTCAACGGCACCTTCGCGAAGGTCTTCAAGTCCGAGGTCCAGCCCGTCGAGATCGCCGGCGCCCTCCAGCGCGAGTGCGACAACAACGCGACGATCTGGAACCGTGAGCGGACCGTCGTCCCCAACGACTTCATCGTCGAGCTCAGCGCGCCCGACTTCGAGCGCCTGAGCCCGTACTCGGGCCAGCTGGGCGACGAACTGTCCGGCCTGGTCCGCGACTACGCCAAGCAGCAGCGCTACACGTTCATGGGGCCGATCAAGGTCCATCTGGAGAAGGCCGACGATCTCGACACCGGTCTGTACCGGGTGCGCAGTCGTACGCTCGCCTCCAGCACCGACCAGCAGGACCTGCACAGCCAGCAGGAGCAGCACGCCAGGCCTCCGGGTCCGGCCCGTCCCGCTCCCGTCGCACCGCCGCAGTCCGCCCAGGGCCGCGGCGGCTACGGCTATCCGCCCACCGCCGCGCCGCCGATGCCGGCCGCCCCGCCCCCCGGCGGGAACGGCGGCCCCGGCCGCCCCGGCGCGGACCGCCGCCCGACGGCTCCCGGCCCCATGCCGGGCTCCCAGGTGCGGCGCTGGATCGAGATCAACGGCACCCGCCACCAGATCTCCCGCCCGACGCTGGTGCTGGGTCGCAGCACCGACGCCGATGTGCGGATCGACGACCCCGGCGTCTCGCGCCGGCACTGTGAGATCCGGACCGGAACGCCCTCGACGATCCAGGATCTCGGGTCCACCAACGGCATCGTGGTGGACGGGCAGCACACCACCCGCGCTACGCTCCGCGACGGCTCGCGGATCGTCGTGGGCAGCACCACCATCGTTTACCGGCAAGCCGAAGGGTGAAGCGGGGGCAATGTCAGAGCTGACCCTCACGGTCATGCGGTTGGGTTTCCTCGCCGTACTGTGGCTGTTCGTCATCGTGGCCGTTCAGGTCATTCGCAGTGATCTGTTCGGGACACGGGTCACCCAGCGCGGTTCACGCCGCGGCGGGGACACGGGCCGCCAGCAGACCGGCCGGCAGGCCGCCGCTGCCGCGCCGCCGCAGCAGCGCGGCCAGCAGGCCGCGCCGTCGGGCGGTCGCCAGCGCCGTGGCGCGCCCACCAAGCTGGTGGTGTCCGAGGGCACGCTCACCGGCACCACGGTGGCGCTGCAGGGCCAGACCATCACGCTGGGCCGGGCGCACGACTCGACGATCGTCCTCGACGACGACTACGCGTCGAGCCGGCATGCCAGGATCTACCCGGACCGTGACGGCAACTGGATCGTCGAGGACCTGGGTTCCACCAACGGCACCTACCTGGACCGGACGCGGCTCACCACCCCGACCCCGATTCCGCTGGGCGCGCCGATCCGCATCGGCAAGACCGTCATCGAGCTGCGGAAGTAGTACGACAATGAGCGAGCGGAGCGAGCGAGCCGCGGCGGTCCGGACGACGGACCGGGACGGGCTCCCGACCGGAGGGTGGGCAGTGTGGCTCGACATGACCGGCTGTACCCCGAGCCGACGGGCGAGGTGGGCATGAGTCTCTCCCTGCGCTTCGCCGCCGGATCCCACAAGGGCATGATCCGCGAGGGCAACGAGGACTCCGGTTACGCGGGTCCGCGCCTCCTCGCCATCGCCGACGGCATGGGCGGCCAGGCGGCCGGCGAGGTCGCCTCCTCCGAGGTGATCTCCACCCTGGTCACGCTCGACGACGACGTGCCCGGCTCCGACATCCTCACGTCGCTGGGTACGGCGGTGCAGCGCGCCAACGACCAGCTGCGCATGATGGTCGAGGAGGACCCCCAGCTGGAGGGGATGGGCACCACGCTCACCGCTCTGCTGTGGACGGGCCAGCGCCTCGGCCTGGTGCACGTGGGCGACTCGCGCGCGTATCTGCTGCGCGACGGAGTGCTCACCCAGATCACGCAGGACCACACCTGGGTGCAGCGGCTCGTGGACGAGGGCCGTATCACCGAGGAGGAGGCGACGACGCATCCGCAGCGCTCGCTGCTGATGCGCGCGCTGGGCAGCGGCGACCATGTCGAGCCGGACCTGTCGATCCGCGAGGTGCGCGCGGGCGACCGCTATCTGATCTGCTCCGACGGCCTGTCGGGGGTGGTGTCCCACCAGACGATGGAGGACACCCTCGCCAGCTACCAGGGCCCGCAGGAGACCGTGCAGGAGCTGATCCAGCTCGCGCTGCGCGGCGGCGGCCCGGACAACATCACGGTGATCGTGGCGGACGTCCTGGACGTGGACTCCGGTGACACGCTGGCCGGGCAGCTCAGCGACATCCCGGTGATCGTGGGCGCGGTCGCGGAGAACCAGCTGCAGCTCAACGACGACGGGGCGATGCAGACCCCGGCGGGCCGCGCTTCGGGCCTGGGCCGTCCCGCCTCGCCGCAGGGGGGCTTCGGCCCGCCCGGCAGCGGTGAGGACAGCGGCTACGGCGCCCCGCCCGAGGGCACCTTCGGTTCCTACTCGGACGAGGACTTCGTCAAGCCGCGGCGCGGCAAGTGGCTGAAGAGATCCGTCTACATCGTGCTCGCCCTGGCCGTGATCGGCGGCGGTCTGTACGGCGGCTACCGCTGGACGCAGACGCAGTACTACGTAGGTACCAAGGACGAGCACGTCGCGCTCTACCAGGGCATCAGCCAGGACCTGGCCTGGGTGAAGCTGTCGAAGGTGGAGACCGACCACCCCGAGGTCGAACTCAAGTACCTGCCGCCGTACCAGCGCAAGCAGGTCGAGGCGACGATCGCCGAGAGCAGTCTCTCCAAGGCCCAGGCCAAGATCACCGAACTGTCCACGCAGGCGTCGGCGTGCAAGAAGGACGAGCAGCGGCGCGCCGCCGAGAGCCAGAACCCGCCGAAGACCGGAACGACGGCCTCTCCGTCGCCCGGCAAGACCGGGTCCACCAAGACCACCGCCACTCCCACGCCCGGCCCCAGCCTCTCGGAGGAAGAGCAGAAGCTGGTCCCGCAGTGCGGTAAGCAGTAGGCAGCCGTAGGGGGCCTTTCCACACCATGAGCGTTGTCACCAACACGACCACCATCGGCGCGATCGACGCACCGAGCCGCCGCAACACCGAGCTCGCGCTGCTCGTCTTCGCCGTCGCCATCCCGGTGTTCGCGTACGCCAACGTGGGCCTGGCCATGACCGGCAAGCTGCCATCCGGCATGCTCGGTTACGGCCTCGGCCTCGGGCTGCTCGCGGCCGTCGGGCACCTCGTGGTGCGCAAGTTCGCCCCGTACGCGGACCCGCTGCTGCTGCCGCTGGCGACACTGTTGAACGGGCTGGGGCTGGTGATGATCTGGCGCCTGGACCAGTCACCGCGCCTGATCCAGCGAGCCAAGAACGCATTCGGTGTCTTCCACCCGGACGCGCCCAAGCAGATGCTGTACACGGCGATCGGCGTGGCGCTGTTCATCGGCGTACTCATGCTGCTGAAGGACCACCGGATCCTCCAGCGCTACACGTACATCTCGATGGCCTTCGCGCTGTTCCTGCTGATCCTGCCGATGTTCTTCCCGGCGGTGAACGGCGCCAAGATCTGGATCTCCATCCCCGGTCTGGGCACCATCCAGCCCGGCGAGTTCGCGAAGATCATCATCGCGGTGTTCTTCTCCGGCTATCTGATGGTCAAGCGGGACGCGCTGGCCCTGGCCAGCCGCCGCTTCATGGGTCTGTACCTGCCGCGCGGCCGTGACCTCGGTCCGATCCTCGTGGTGTGGGGCGTCTCGATCCTCATCCTGGTCTTCGAGACCGACCTGGGCACCTCGCTGCTCTTCTTCGGCCTCTTCGTGATCATGCTGTACGTGGCCACCGAGCGCACCAGCTGGATCGTCTTCGGTCTGCTGATGTCGGCGGCCGGCGCGGTCGCGGTGGCCTCCTTCGAGCCCCACGTGAAGCTGCGTGTGGACGCCTGGCTGGACCCCTTCGGCTGCTACAAGACGACCGGCGCCTGTGAGCAGATCGGCCAGGCGATCATGTCGTTCGGCTCCGGCGGCACGCTCGGCACGGGGCTCGGCCAGGGCAACTCCGACCTGATCGGCTTCGCCGCCAACGCCGACTTCATCCTCTCCACCGTCGGCGAGGAGCTGGGCCTGGCCGGGATGATGGCGATCTTCCTCATCTACGGCCTGATCGTGGAGCGCGGTGTGCGCACCGCGCTCGCCGCGCGCGACCCGTTCGGCAAGCTGCTGGCCATCGGCCTCTCCGGCGCGTTCGCGCTCCAGGTGTTCGTGGTCGCCGGCGGTGTCATGGGCCTCATCCCGCTGACCGGTATGACCATGCCGTTCCTCGCGCAGGGCGGATCCTCCGTCATCGCCAACTGGGCGCTGATCGGCATCCTCATCCGCATCAGCGACACCGCCCGCCGCCCGGCGCCCGCCCCTGCCCCGTCCCCCGACGCCGAGATGACCCAGGTGGTCCGACCGTGAACAAGCCCCTGCGCCGGATCGCGATCTTCTGCGGGCTGCTGATCATGGCCCTGATGATCCGTGACAACTGGCTCCAGTACGTGCGCGCCGACGAGCTGAACACGCACAAGTACAACCGGCGCGTCCAGATCGAGCGGTTCGCCCATGAGCGCGGCAACATCATCACGGCCGACGGCCAGCCGATGACCGCGTCCAAGGAGACCCAGGGCAGCGACTTCAAGTACAAGCGGACCTGGAACAACGGCGCCCTGTGGTCGCCGGTGACCGGGTACAACTCGCAGGCCTTCGACTCCTCGCAGCTGGAGAACATCGAGGACAAGATCCTCTCGGGCAACGACGACCGGCTCTTCTTCGACCGGACGCTCTCGATGTTCACCGGCGAGAAGAAGCAGGGCGGCAACGTCGTCACCACCCTCAACAGCGCCGCCCAGAAGGCCGCCTTCGACGGGCTGGGCGACAAGAAGGGCGCGGTCGCCGCGATCGACCCGCGCACCGGCGCGATCCTGGCACTGGCCTCGACGCCGTCGTACGACCCGTCGGTCTTCGCGGGCAACTCCAAGGCGGACGGGGAGGCCCGCCAGAAGCTGCTCCAGGACAAGGACAAGCCCATGCTGAACCGGGCGCTGCGCGAGACCTACCCGCCCGGCTCCACCTTCAAGGTGGTCACCGCCTCCGCCGCGCTGGAGAACGGGCTGTACTCCAGCATCGACGAGCCGACCCGCTCGCCGGTGCCGTACCAGCTGCCGCAGTCGACGATGCCGCTGAAGAACGAGGGGACCATCCCCTGTGAGAACGCCACGCTCAAGGTGGCGCTCCAGTGGTCCTGCAACACCGTCTTCGGCAAGATCAGTGACGACCTCGGCAACGACAAGATGATCGCGGAGGCCAATAAGTTCGGCTTCAACGACGAGATCTTCACCCCCGTCCGCGCCGACGCCAGCGTCTACCCCAAGGACAACCGCCCGCAGAACGCGATGGCCGGCATCGGCCAGGCCTCCAACCGCGCCACCCCGCTCCAGATGGCCATGGTCGCCGCCGCCGTCGCCAATGACGGCAAGCTGATGAAGCCCTACATGGTCGACCAGCTCCAGTCGCCCAGCCTGGACGTCCTCACCAAGACCCAGCCGGAGAAGCTGAGCCAGCCGCTGTCGGCGGCCAACGCCCAGAAGGTCCAGGCGCTGATGGAGAACGTCGTCGCCGAGGGCACCGGCAAGAAGGGCGCCATCGACGGCGTCACCGTCGGCGGCAAGACCGGCACCGCCCAGCACGGCCTCAACAACAGCGAGAAGCCGTACGCCTGGTTCATCTCGTACGCCAAGACCAGCGAGGGCTCCCCGGTCGCGGTCGCGGTGGTCGTCGAGGACGGCGAGGCCCACCGTGACGACATCTCCGGCGGCGGGCTCGCCGCCCCCATCGCCAAGGCCGTGATGCGGGCGGTGCTCAAGAAGTGATCCAAAGACGTTTCACGTGAAACGTCTCTCGCGCCCTGTACCGGTCCGGTATCAGCTGACGGTCACGGACGGATCAGCCACCGGTGCCCGGTAGCGTATGCGCGAACAGCACACCGCCGGACCACACACGGGTGCGGTCGGGACTGACGGAGAGGGCTGGAACGTTATGGAAGAGCCGCGTCGCCTCGGCGGCCGGTACGAGCTGGGCCAGGTGCTCGGCCGTGGTGGCATGGCGGAGGTCTACCTCGCGCACGACACCCGGCTCGGCCGCACCGTCGCCGTGAAGACGCTGCGGGCCGACCTCGCCCGCGACCCGTCCTTCCAGGCCCGGTTCCGCCGGGAGGCCCAGTCCGCCGCCTCGCTCAACCACCCGGCGATCGTCGCGGTCTACGACACCGGCGAGGACTACGTCGACCAGGTCTCCATTCCGTACATCGTGATGGAGTACGTCGACGGGTCCACCCTGCGTGAACTGCTGCACTCCGGGCGCAAGCTGCTGCCCGAGCGCACGCTGGAGATGACGGTCGGCATCCTCCAGGCCCTGGAGTACTCCCACCGCGCCGGCATCGTCCACCGCGACATCAAGCCGGCCAACGTCATGCTGACGCGCACCGGCCAGGTCAAGGTCATGGACTTCGGCATCGCGCGGGCCATGGGCGACTCCGGTATGACCATGACGCAGACCGCCGCCGTCATCGGCACCGCCCAGTACCTCTCCCCGGAGCAGGCCAAGGGCGAGCAGGTCGACGCCCGCTCCGACCTGTACTCCACCGGCTGCCTCCTCTACGAGCTGCTGACCGTACGGCCGCCGTTCGTCGGCGACTCGCCGGTCGCGGTCGCCTACCAGCACGTACGGGAAGAGCCGCAGCCGCCGAGCAACTTCGATCCCGAGATCACGCCGGAGATGGACGCCATCGTCCTGAAGGCGCTGGTCAAGGACCCGGACTACCGCTACCAGTCGGCGGACGAGATGCGCGCCGACATCGAGGCCTGCCTCGACGGCCAGCCGGTCGCCGCGACCTCCGCCATGGGCGCGGTCGGCTACGGCGGCTACGACGCCTACACCTCGGGCCCCCAGGACCAGCCCACCGCCGCCCTGCGCCCCGCGGACGCCGCGGGCCAGACGTCCATGCTGCCCCCGGTCAGCCCGGACGACGGCTACGACGACCGCCCCGCCCGCCGCCGCCAGAAGAAGTCGAACACCTCGACGATCCTGCTGGTGCTTGCCGGTGTACTGGTGCTCGTCGGCGCGATCCTGATCGGCAAGTCGGTCTTCGGCGGAAACAGCGACAGCGGCCAGGTGCCGGTGCCGCAGCTCGTCGGCGAGACCCGCAAGTCGGCCGAGACCCTGACGGCGAACGTCGGCCTCAAGCTGACCGTGGCCAAGACTGAGACCTGCGCCGACCAGCCCAAGGACAGCATCTGCAGCCAGAACCCGACCAGCGGCAAGCTGAACAAGGGCGAAGCGGTCTCAGTCGTCGTCTCCGCCGGCGCGCCCAAGGTCGAGGTCCCGGACGTCACGGAGAAGAAGAAGGACAACGCGACCCAACTCCTCAAGGAGAAGGGCTTCACCGTACAGACGACCACGGTCGAGTCCGAAGCCGAAGAGGGCACCGTCGTCAGCCAGGACCCCAAGGGCGGACAGCAGGCCGAGAAGGGCACCGAGGTCACGCTCTCGATCGCCAAGAAGAAGACGTCCAAGATCCCGGATGTCACGAACACCGACTACACCGCGGCGGTGAACCAGCTCAGCACGCTCGGCTTCACCAACGTCTCGCGCCAGGACGTCGACTCGGACAAGCCCGCCAACCAGGTCGTCGACCAGACGCCGAAGGGCAACACCAACCAGACCAAGGACGTCCAGATCGTCCTGAAGGTCTCCAAGGGCCCCCAGACGCCCGTGCCGGTCTCCGTGCCGGGCGTGGTCGGCAAGACGGTGAAGCAGGCCACCGAGATGCTCAACGCGGCCGGATTCAGCAACATCCAGTTCGCGCCGGGCAGCTCCACCGACGCCAAGGCGCGGGTCATCTCGCAGACCCCGCCGGCCACCACCCCGTCCGACCCGGCCACCACCGCCATCGTCCTGACGACGTTCGGCGGGGGCGGCGGAAACCAGGGCCAGGACGGCGGGAACTTCCCGTTCGGCGGCCCCTCCGGCCGCTGACCCCGGTACGCAGAAGCCCCGGTCCCCCTCACAGGGGGCCGGGGCTTTCCCGTACGTACGGACGGACGGACGGCGGGCGGGCGGCGGGCGGAAAGCCTCAGCGCAGCTCCGCCGGCTTCGTGCGCTTCTCGTCGACCTTCTGGGTGCGTACCAGCTCACCCCACACGATGTAGCGGTAGTCGGAGGTGTAGACCGGCGTGCACGTCGTCAGGGTGATGTAGTGGCCCGGCTTCTTCGCGCCGGACTCCTTGGGCACCGGCTGCAGGACGTCGACGTTGTACTTCGACGTCTCCTTGAGCTCAGCGAACGTCTTGTAGACGTACCAGGTGTCCTTCGTCTCGAAGACGATCGGATCGCCGGTCCTTATCTTGTCGATGTTGTGGAACTTGGCGCCGTGGCCGTCGCGGTGCGCGGCCAGCGTGAAGTTGCCCTTGTCGCCGCTCCCGGGCAGGACCGCCTTCAGGGGGTCCGTGTAGTAGCCCGCGACGCCGCCGTTGAGCACCTTGGTGTCGGTGCCCCGCTCCACCAGGACCTCGCCGTTCCTCATGGCGGGTACGTGCAGGAAGCCGATCCCGCCCTTGGTGTCGAGCGCTCCGGGGCCGCTGTTCGCCCAGTCGCGGCGCACGTCCTTGCTCTGCTTGGCGGCCTCACGGTCGGCTATGACGTTGGTCCACCACAGCGAGTAGACGACGAAGAGGCCGAGCACCAGCCCGGCCGTGATCAGCAGCTCGCCGAGGACGCTGACGGCCGCCGCGACAGCGCCGCGGCGGCGCGGGCGCGGCGGGGCGGGGGCCTCGGTCTGCTGCTCGTCGTGCTCGGTCCTCAACTCCACGGCACCTGTCTGTCGTTCCGTCAGCCGGCGAGCGCGTCGGGCACGCCCTTGCTGCGCGGTCGTTCGTCGACCATCTTGCCCCACACGATCATTCGGTACGTACTCGTGAACTCGGGCGTACAGGTCGTCAGTGTCAGGTAGCGGCCCGGCCGGGTGAACCCCGAGCCGACCGGGACCGGCTTGAGCACCGAGACGTTCTTGGGGCTGGTCGACGGGAGCATGCCGGTGATCGCGTACGTGTAGTACGCCTGCTGGGTCTCCACGATCACCAGATCGCCCGGCTTGAGCCGGTTGATGTAACGGAAGGGCTCGCCGTGCGTGTTGCGGTGCCCGGCGACGGCGAAGTTGCCCGTCCTGTCGCCCGGCATGGCGGTCTTCAGGCTGCCCTGGCCGTAGTGGCCGACCATGCCCTTGTCGAGGACCTTGTGCTTGCTGGTGCCCTCTGCGACGGGGACGACGACGTCCAGCTTCGGAATGTGCATGATCGCGAAGCCCTCGCCGGGCTCGAAGGCGCCGGGGACCTGCTTGCCGCTGTCCCAGCCGTGCGTGATCTTCTTCGCCTCGCTGCCCGCCTGCTGATGGGCGCGGATGTTGGTCCACCACAGCTGGTAGGTGACGAACAGGAGCATCACCACGCCGAGCGTGATGAACAGTTCGCCGATGATCCGGCTGGCCACCACGGCAGGGCTGTCCTTGCGCGCCTTGGCGGCGCGGCGCGCCTCCGCGCGGGTCGGCGGACGGCCGCTCGCCGCGGGACCGGCGGGTGCGGACGCGACCGGGGCGGAGGCCCGGTGTCCGCGCGCCTTGGCGGCCCGGCGCCGCTCCGCGCGCCCGCCGGTGGGGGGCGCGGGCGCGTCGGCTATCCGCTTGAGCGCCATGGTGGAGTCGTCGAAGGGGACGTCCTCGGGCAGGGGGCGGGCGGCGGGCTCCGCGTACCACTCCTGGGCCGGGGCGGCCGGGGTGGCCGCCGGCTCCTCCGCGCGTACGCGCGCGTAGGCGTCGTGCGGCGCCTGCGCCCGGGCGGGGGGCTGCGCCTGGTGCGGGGCCTGAGCCAGCCCCTCCGCCACGGCCTCCCCCTGCGCCTGAGCCTGCCCCTGGCCGGGGCCCTGTCCCTGCCCCTGTCCCTGTCCCTGTCCCAGTCCCTGCGGGGTGTTGTCCGCCCGGAACCAGGGCGACCCGTGACCACCCGCCGGAAGGGGGTCCGTCAGCGGGTCGTACTCGTGCTCGGGCCGGACGGCCGTCACGCCGCGGCCTTGCCCACCACCGGTGCCAGGCCTGCCGACCGCTCGACGGCTCCCGCGTCCCCGCACCGCACCAGCCAGTTGGCGAGCATGAGATGGCCGTGTTCGGTCAGGACCGACTCGGGGTGGAACTGGACGCCCTCCACCGGAAGTTCCCGGTGGCGCAGCCCCATGATGATCCCGTCGGCCGTCCGTGCGGTGACCTCCAGCTCAGCGGGGAGCGTCGAGGGCTCGGCGGCCAGCGAGTGGTACCGGGTCGCGGTGAACGGCGACGGCAGCCCCTGGAAGACGCCGAGGCCCTCGTGCAGGACCGGCGAGGTCTTGCCGTGCAGCAGCTCGGGCGCCCGGTCGACCACACCGCCGTACGCGACCATCATCGACTGCATACCGAGGCAGACGCCGAAGACCGGCACCCCGGTCCGCGCGCAGTGGCGCACCATGTCGACGCAGACACCGGCCTGCTCGGGCGCTCCGGGGCCGGGCGAGAGCAGTACGCCGTCGAAGCCGTCCTGGGCGTGCTCCAGGGTCACCTCGTCGTTGCGTACCACCTCGCACTCGGCGCCCAGCTGGTACAGGTACTGGACCAGGTTGAAGACAAAGCTGTCGTAGTTGTCCACGACGAGAACGCGTGCGCTCATCGGGTCGCTCCCCTGCCCTGGTCGACGGTCACATCGTTGAACGGCAGCAGCGGCTCCGCCCACGGGAAGACGTACTGGAAGAGCACATAGACAATCGCCAGTACCAGTACGAGCGAAGTGAACGCCCGTACCCACGCGTTGCCCGGCAGATGCCGCCAGATCCAGCCGTACATGCGGTCCGCTGTCCCTTCCGACGATCGTTACCGCACCAGACTAAGGGGCGGCGCCGTGGACAGGGGCTCAGCCGGTCAAAGCTTGGGGCTTGCCCTGGGCAGCCGGGCGGGTGGAGTCGAGGTGGGCCCAGGCGATCAGCCGGTGGCTGCTGCCCCATTCCGGGTCGCAGGTGGTGAGGGTCAGATAGCGGCCCGGGGAGCGGAACGGCGACTTGGCGGGGACCGGGTCGATGACCCCGACATCGCTCGGCACGGTCCGGTAGGGCCTGGTGTCGACGCGGTAGGTGAACCAGGTCGTCCCGTCGGTGAGGACCACCGCGTCGCCGGGCCGCAGCTCGGGGAAGTCCTTGAACGGGTCGCCGTAGGTGCGCCGGTGCCCGGCCACCGAGAAGTTGCCCGGCTGCCCGAGCCGGGTGGTGGTGGCGTAGTGCCCGAGGCCCTTCTGGAGGTCCTTGACGCCGGTCCCCTCCAGCACGGGCTTGTGCCAGTCCTTCCCCAGCCTGGGGATGTACATGACCGCGAAGGACTTTCCCTCGGTGTAGGGGGCGGGAGCGGGCGGCCCGGTGCGCCGGGGTGCGCTCGTGGCCGGGGCGCGTGCCCACTGGTGGCGCAGGTCGGAGATCTGGTGGTCGGCGGCGCTGTCCGCCTTCACCCCGGTCCAGTACAGGAGGTAGGCGACGAAGAGGACGATCAGGGTGCCGACGGTGAGGCACAGTTCGCTGAGGGTCCTGACGACCAGCCGCACCGAGACCACAGCCACCGGGCCGCCCCCTCCCGCGCTATCCCACCGGCTTCGCGTAGTGGAGATCCACTGTGCCCGAGTAGCCGGGCAGAGTCATCGCCTTGTGCTCGTCGACTTTCCAGCCGAGCCCGTAGGCCTTCACATACAGCTGGTAGTTCTGGATCGCCGGGGAGTCGGTGAGCGCCTGGCGCAGCTTCCCCAGGTCGCCGACGGCGGTGACCTTGTACGGGGGCGAGTAGACGCGGCCCTGGAGGATCAGGGTGTTGCCGACGCAGCGCACGGCGCTGGTGGAGATGAGCCGCTGGTCCATGACCTGGATGCCCCGGGCGCCGCCCTGCCACAGCGCGTTGACCACGGCCTGGAGGTCCTGCTGGTGGATGACCAGGTCGTTGGGCTGGGGGGCGGGGTAGCCGGGGGCGGCCGTGGCGTTGGGCGGGGCGTCGTTGAGGGTGACGGTGAGCGCCTTGCCGGCCACCTTCTCGGTGCCCGCCGCGTCCTTGAGGGCGGCGAACTGCTCGTCCTGTGCCTTGGTGGAGCCGTTGTCGCGCTGGGCGAGGGCGTCGACGTCGTTGCGGACGGTGGCGGTGGACTGGTCGAGCTCGGCGTTCTTGCGGCTGCGCTGCTGGATCAGGTCGGAGAGCTTCAGCAGCGAGGCGTCCGTACGGATATTGGTGCCCTTGGCGGTGTTGAAGCTGGTGACGAAGATGAGTCCGGCCAGGGCGAAGACGGCGGCGGAGAGCAGCCGGACGGGGCGGGCGCGGAAGCGGCGGCCCCGGTCTGCGGGCTCGTCGGGGAGCCCTTCGGGGGAGTCGGCGGAATTGCTCAACGTACCCTTATCTCCTTCGGCGGCACGGAAGCACTACGCTAACGGACGCCTGGGGGCAGCAGTGATCCCCGGTTGTCCCTCCGCCGCCGCCCAGCCACAGTTCCCTGCGCGGTAACGCAGCGCATCGACAGGAGTGTTCCTCGTGCCGAAGTCACGTATCCGCAAGAAGGCCGACTTCACGCCGCCGCCGGCGGCGAAGCAGGCCACCGCCATCAAGCTGGGCAGCCGGGGCTGGGTGGCCCCGGTGATGCTGGCGTTCTTCCTGATCGGGCTTGCCTGGATCGTCCTCTTCTATGTGACCGAGGGCGATCTGCCGCTGAAGTCCCTCGGGAACTGGAACATCGTGGTCGGCTTCGGCTTCATCGCCGGCGGCTTCGGTGTCTCCACGCAGTGGAAGTAGCGCGGCTGAAGTAGCGGGTCCACAGCCTCCTCGTCAAGCCTTGCCCACGGGTTATCCACAACGCTATCCACACTGGGGAAAAGGTCAGACGATCTGTGGATAACCTCCGCCGTGTTGACGCCGGTGTGACTGCACTCTTCCACACCGGCCCACGGCCCGCCCCTTGTCCTTGCTGGGAAAACCCAGGTCAGCGACAAGGGGCACAGCTGTTCCCCACGGGGTGCACAAGATCCGGCACACACTGTGGACAACCTTGGGGGAAAGCTCGACTCCGTGTGCCCGGCCTGGCGGTCGGCCCGCGGCTCAGGTGAGCGCGGCCGTGCGGGCCGCGACGATCACCACGACGGCCAGCAGGACCGCCGCGCAGGTCCCCCACTGGATGACCGCCCGGCGCTCGCGGGGCGCGTGGACCATGGCGTACGCGATCACCGTGCCGCCGACCAGGCCGCCGATATGGGCCTGCCAGGCGATCCCGCCCCAGGGGTTGAAGGTGATCACCAGGTTGATCACCAGGAGCGCGATCAGCGGGCGCATGTCGTAGTTCAGCTTGCGCATCAGCACGGCGGTGGCGCCGAACAGCCCGAAGATCGCCCCGGAGGCGCCGAGCGAGGGCGTGTTGGGGGCGGCGAGCCAGTACGTCAGCGCGCTTCCGGCGAGACCGGAGACGAAGTAGAGCGCCAGATAGCGCACCCGGCCGAGCGCCGCCTCCAGCGGCCCGCCGATCCACCACAGGCTGAGCATGTTGAAGGCGATGTGCGTGATGCCGCCGTGCAGGAACATCGAGGTCGCCAGGCGGTACCACTGGCCCTCGGCGACGCCCTGCAGCGAGTCGAAGCCGGGCACGAAGGCCCGCCCCAGCATCTCGTACGCGTACTCGAACTTGTCCCCGATCGCCCGCTGGAGCAGATAACCGACCAGATTCAGCCCGATAAGGATCTTGGTGAGCAGATGCGGGTCGCCGGGCGCGATCGCGGCGCCCGCCATCGTGCGCGGCTGGTTGGCCGTCCGCGTGTGCCCGGTGCCCGAGCCGCCCCGGACGCACTCCGGGCACTGGAATCCGACCGAGGCGCTGACCATGCACTCCGGGCAGATCGGGCGCTCGCAGCGGGTGCAGGTGATCCCCGTCTGCACGCCCGGGTGCCGGTAGCAGCTCGGCAGGCTCGCCTGGTCCATCGGGCTCCTTGTACTCGGTGTACTAGGTGTATGCGGTGTACGCGGCTCGCTGTACGGGCTCGCGCCGGGCGGCAACCGCGCCGCCCCGCTCGTCACGTCATACGGACGAGCGGGGCGGTTGGTTCCCCTCGAAAGGGTGCCGTCGGTGCGGTGAGCGGGGCTCAGCCCTCGCGGGACTCGATGACGACCGACTCGATCACCACGTCCTGGACGGGGCGGTCGGTGCGCGGGTTGGTCTGGGTGCCCGCGATGGCGTCGACGACCTTGCGGCCGGCGTCCGAGGAGACCTCGCCGAAGATCGTGTGCTTACGGGTCAGCCACGCCGTGGGGGACACCGTGATGAAGAACTGGGAGCCGTTGGTGCCCGGCCCCGCGTTCGCCATGGCCAGCAGGTAGGGCTTGTCGAAGGCCAGCTCCGGGTGGAACTCGTCGGCGAACTCGTACCCCGGGCCGCCGGTGCCGTTGCCCAGCGGGTCACCGCCCTGGATCATGAAGCCGCTGATCACGCGGTGGAAGACCGTGCCGTCGTAGAGCGGGTCCGTGGTCTGCTTGCCGGTCGCCGGGTGCGTCCACTCGCGCTCGCCCTTGGCCAGCTCGACGAAGTTCCTGACCGTCTTGGGGGCGTGGTTCGGCAGGAGCCGGATCTCGATGTCCCCCTGGTTGGTCCTGAGGGTGGCGTAAAGCTGCTCGGCCACGGTCTGCCTTCCTTTGGTCTGCGCTGACGTCCCACGATCCTCGCACGGAGGGCACCGCGGCAAGGAAACGCCGCCGTGTGCCGCCGATCGGGCCGAACACACGCCGTCCGGGACGCGGCCGTGGCATCGTCGGACCCGAGCTCTTCCCGCCCCGCCCTCGCGCCGTCGTGCCGTACTTCTTTCGAAGTCGCCCGCATGACCCGGATGCCTTTCCGCGCATGCCGGGTACCCGTCCGACAGGCATGATTTCGAGATGGGTGGAAAGGCGACACTGTGCTCATTCCGGCGACAACCCACCGGACCGCCCTGAACCCCGCCACCAAGGAGGAGGATCACGTGACCCGCATGGAGAGCGTGCGCGCCGCGACCGGCTCGGCGAAGGAGAGCGTGCTGCACGCCGCGGAAGTGGTGGCGCCCTACGCCGACTCGGCCAAGAACCAGGCCGCGCACTACGCGCACGAGACGCGCGTACGGCTCGCGCCCAAGGTGGCCAAGGCCGCCCAGCAGGCCCGCAGCCAGGCCCAGCAGCAGTACGGCTCATATGTCGCGCCGCATGTGCCGCCGAAGGTCGACGAGGTGGCCCGGGAAGCCGCCGCGCGCTCCCGCCGCGCCGCGCGCCAGGCGGCCCAGTACACGGCGCCCCGCGTCAGCCAGGCGGTCGCCGCCGCCCAGCCGGTCCGGGAAGAGGCCATGGCCCGCTCCACGGCCGCCCTCGCGGCGCTGCGCGGGCAGGTCTCCCCGCGCCAGATCGAGAAGCTGGTGAAGAAGCAGCGGCGCCGGGCCCGGGCCGGACGCGTCGCCAAGTACCTCGCGGTCGCCGGCCTTGTGGCGGGCGGCGCCGTGGCCGCCTGGAAGTGGTGGGACAAGCAGGCCAACCCGGACTGGCTGGTCGAGCCCCCGGCCCCGACCGAGGTCGCCGAACCGAATCCGCTGAGCGCCGTAGACGGCAGCAGCGGGGCCCTCGACCCGGAGGTCGAGGCCAAGGAGGCGGAGGAGGCCGAGTTCGGCGAGGAGCGCGGCGGGGGCCACTGACCCGGGCGCCCCGGCGGTACACAGCGAAACGGCGGGTGCCGTGGACCGGACGGTCCACGGCACCCGCCGTTGTCGTGCTGTGGAGCCTAGGGGAGTCGAACCCCTGACATCTGCCATGCAAAGACAGCGCTCTACCAACTGAGCTAAGGCCCCGGAAGGGTGGTGCGCAGACCAGAGTACCGGGTGGAGACGGGTATCCCGCAAAAGGATTGGGTCTCCCGGTGAGCGACCACTCTCCGTAAGATGCTCGTCGGGGTTCGCGACAGCGAAGCGCCCCGATGGGGAAGCGATGGGGAGACGCGCAATGGACGCAACGCAGCAAGAGGCGACCGCAAGAGCGAGGGAGCTTCAGCGGAGCTGGTACGGGGAGCCACTGGGGGCGCTCTTCCGCCGACTGATAGACGATCTGGGCCTGAATCAGGCCAGGCTCGCCGGCGTCCTCGGCCTCTCGGCCCCCATGCTGTCCCAGCTGATGAGCGGTCAGCGCGCCAAGATCGGCAACCCGGCCGTCGTCCAGCGCGTCCAGGCCCTCCAGGACCTGGCCGGCCAGGTCGCCGACGGCAGCGTCAGCGCCGCCGAGGCCACCGACCGGATGGACGAGATCAAGAAGTCCCAGGGCGGCTCCGTCCTCACCAACACCGGGCAGACCACGACGAGTTCCGGCGCTCCCACCGTGCGCCGCGTGGTGCGCGAGATCCAGTCGCTGCTGCGCTCGGTCGCCGCCGCCGGGGACATCATCGACGCCGCCGACACCCTCGCCCCGGCCCACCCCGAGCTGGCAGAGTTCCTCCGGGTGTACGGCGCCGGACGCACCGCCGAGGCGGTCGCCCACTACGAGGCGCACCAGAGCTGACGGCCATGGGGGCGGGGGTGCCAGGTGGGTGAGGTCTTCGCCGGTCGGTACGAACTCATCGACCCGATCGGCCGGGGTGGTGTCGGCGCCGTCTGGCGCGCCTGGGACCACCGCCGCCGCCGCTGTGTGGCGGCGAAGGTCCTCCAGCAGAGCGACGCGCACACCCTGCTGCGGTTCGTCCGCGAGCAGGCGCTGAGGATCGACCACCCTCATGTGCTGGCCCCGGCGAGCTGGGCCGCCGACGACGACAAGGTCCTGTTCACCATGGACCTGGTGACCGGCGGCTCGCTGGCCCATCTGATCGGGGACTACGGGCCGCTGCCGCCCCGGTTCGTCTGCGTCCTGCTGGACCAGTTGCTCGCCGGTCTCGCGGCGGTCCACGCCGAGGGCGTCGTCCACCGCGACATCAAACCGGCCAACATCCTTCTGGAGGCGACCGGCACCGGACGGCCGCATCTGCGGGTGTCCGACTTCGGCATCGCGATGCGCAAGGGCGAGCCGCGGCTGACCGAGACGAACTACGTGATGGGGACGCCGGGGTACTTCGCGCCCGAGCAGATCATGGGCGCGGACCCGGACTTCCCGTCCGATCTGTTCGCGGTCGGCCTGGTCGCCCTGTACCTGCTGGAGGGTCAGAAACCGGACGCCCGGGCGCTGGTGGAGTACTTCACCGCCCACGGCACCCCAGGAGCCCCCCAGGGCGTCCCTGAGCCGCTGTGGCAGGTCCTGGCGGGTCTGCTCCAGCCGGACCCGCACGTACGCTTCCGGACGGCCACGGGGGCGCGCAAGGCGCTCGCCTCGGCCGTGGAGCTGCTGCCGGACGCCTCGCCCGACGAGGAGCCGGTCGAGGTCTTCGATCAGGTCGGACCGCTTCCGGAAGGATTCGTGCCGCGCGAGCTCCCGCCGGTCCTGCGGCACCCGCGGGCGCCCGGAACGCCACAGCACTCCACAGGGGCCCCGGCCCGGCCTCCGGGCCCCTCACACGAGCAGCCGCACGGTCAGGAACGGCAGGAACACCAACCCCCGCACCCGGACCGTCCGTTGTCCGCGCCCACACCGCCCACAGCGGACGGATTCCGCCCCGTCCCGCCCCCCTATCCGCCCTCGTACACCCCGACCCCTGCCACCAAGCGGTACACCGGCCAGAGCGTCCGGGTCCCGCCTCCCGCGCCGCCGGTGTCCGGGCCCGTGACGCCCTCGTCGCCGGGGGCCGTCGTCCCGCCCCCCGCGGCCCGGCACAAACGCTCGGGGCCGCCCCCCGGAGCGACGGTCCCGAAGGCAACGGTTCCGAGGTCGACGGTCCCGAAATCGACCGTTCCGGTCCTGTTGCTCGCGCTGCTCTGCTTCGCCGTCGGCTTCTGGGCGCTCAGCCAGATCTGACGGCACCGACCACCTCCTACGGAGGCGCCACAGCAGCCAGAGGCGCAGACACTCGGGCGCCCAGAGGCGCAGGCCCCTCGGACGCTCAAGCGCTCACACGCTCGGCCCGTCCCCGCCGCCCCCGCTCCCAGCCGCCCCCGCCCGCCGCCGCGCGACGGCCGTCCGCACCCCGGCCCACAGCACCAGCAGCGTCCCCGTCCCGATCCCGGCCGCCGCGAGCAGCCGCATCTTCGTCGAGTCGCCGCCGTGCCCGGCGGTGGTCGCGGCCGGGTCCGAAGCCCGGCCGCCGGCCGCGAAGTCGGGCGCGGCCCCCTCGTACGCCGGTCCCCGCCCCGCCTCTCCCCGTACCCCCACCCGGAGCGTCACGGGATAGGCCCCCGCGCCGAGCGTCCGGGCGGCCTGGGGGCTGAGGCTGACCGCCAGGTAGTGGTCGCCGCCCAGGCGCAGCGCTCCGACCTGGTCCGAGGTGGAGTAACGGTTTCTGTACGCCACCGCCGGGAGCGGCGGGAAGGAGACGGAGGCGGGCTTCCCGTCGTACCCCGTCTCCGCGTCCGCCACCGGGCCCAGCGCCGGGTTGTAGAGCTGGAAGTCGAGGGCGTGGGGCACGTATCCGCTGCCGGGGGCGCGGCCCAGTTCGGCGGTGGCGAAGAGCTGCTGCCCCCAGCCGACCGGGACGCGGTAGAAGAGGGTGGCGCCCGGCCTCAGCGTGTCGCGCCAGGCGCCGGCGGCCAGCCGGGGCGCGTCGGCGAAGCCCGTACCGCCGTGGGCCGTGTGCGCGGCCGAGGAGGGCGCGGGCGGCGAGGCGGTCGGCCATTTCGTGGGCGCGGCCGTGGGCTCCTGGGCCGTGAGCCCCGGTTCCCTGACGTGCCGCAGTTCCAGCCCCCATTCGCCGGGCGCCGAGGCCGCGTCCCCGATCCGCTGGACCAACACGTAGTAGCGGCCCGCAGTCTGACAGGACGTCCGGTTTCCGGTCTTGCCCCGTGAGACGTACGCGGCGACCGGCCTCGGGTACTCGGGCGGGCCGAAGGTCGCGCGGCCGGTGGCGCAGGTGTTGCCGTCGCCGTCCTGGAGCGTGAGCTCGATGCCGTCACCGAAGACGACCTCGGCGTCCGGCCTCGGCACGGCCACGGCCGACACATAGGCGTCTCCGGTGGCGCCCAGGTCGACCTGGTAGTACGCCTTGGCGCCGGGTCCGAGAGCCGAGCGGTACACCGCTCCGGCCGCCAGCCGGGGCGCGCCCGGGCCGGTCGCGGCTGCGGTGACGGGCTGGGCGCGGGGGTCGTAGCGGTAGGGGCTCTCGGCGCGGGCCGGGCGGTGCGGCCGGGGGCCTTCGGCGGCCTGGGCCCCTGGCCCGTAGAGAGCCGTCGGCGTGATGAGCGACGCGGCCAGGGCCGCCACGGCCCGGCCCTTCCCACGCTGGTTCCTCATGCCGCCGCGCCCCCTTCAATTTTGCTTCTGCAAGCCATTGATTTGCGCAGGTGAACCCGTGGGGTGCTCATCCCGGGGCACATGACAGCACAGAGCCCCGGCCGCATCGGCGGCCGGGGCTCTGCAACGGGACTCTGTGGGGCTCACACACCCGAACCTGCGGGCACGGAGTCGGTCGCCTCCGTCCACAGGTCCTGCTCGGCGCGATCCGCCTGGATCTGGCGGTACACGAGGAGCCCGCCGATGGCGGCCAGTGCGACCAGGAGGAGCTTCTTCACCGCGCGACCTCGTCTTTCCTTGACGTAAGGGACCTCTGCCGCCCGACTATACACACCGATCGATATCAATCGGTGATGGTCCATCCGAGTGCAGTTCATCGGAACATCGGCCCATACGGTGCGTCGCTCCTTCGCTCTCCGCCGGTCTTGCACATCATGAGATACAACGCAAATCGGGCAACCCGGAACGACACAGAAGCGAGGAAGTCATGGC
Organism: Streptomyces sp. NPDC031670; assembly: GCF_055580545.1. Classification (NCBI taxonomy): domain Bacteria; kingdom Bacillati; phylum Actinomycetota; class Actinomycetes; order Kitasatosporales; family Streptomycetaceae; genus Streptomyces; species Streptomyces sp. NPDC031670. The sequence goes on from NZ_JBVILC010000002.1 coordinate 442,884, forward strand.
AACCAGCAAGCTCACGACCTGGTGGACCGCACTCATCGGCGCGCTCGTCGCCCTCCTCGCCTTCTTCGGACTGACCGGTCAGGCAGCCGCAGCCGCGTCCGTACCCCAGCAGGGCGCCCCGCGCCACCTGAGCGAAGCCGCGGCTCCCGAGAGGCCGAACGTGCGATGGGCCCTGCCCAGTGCGTCGGCCCTGCCGCCCACCATGAAGCAGCGCATCCGCGCCGAGGCCCACGGGTCCTCGCCGTCGAGCAGGCACCTGCCCGGAGCCCACGACGAGAACGAGGGCGGCGACGGAGCGCAGGCAACAGCCCCCGACGACACGACGGAAGAGCCCGCCGGGGACGGCGTGGCCCCGCCCCCCTCCTCCTGACCCCTCCCGGCTCCTGCCCGAGCCCGCGACCCACGAGCCCGGCGACTCCCCCGAGTCGCCGGGCTTCTTCGTGCGCGTACGTACGTAGTACGTACGCGAAGGACACGCAACGGGACCCGGCCGTCCCCACCGGACCCCGGCGCCGCGGCGCCGGCCCAGGTCCGGCGAAGCCGTGGCAGCGCGACAAGACCCGTCCGCACAACGAAAAGGTCCCCGGACGAATCGTCCGGGGACCTTCTGCACTGTGGGGCTAACAGGATTTGAACCTGTGGCCTCATCCTTATCAGGGATGCGCTCTAACCAACTGAGCTATAGCCCCGCCGCGCTCTGCGGGGTGTCCCCCCGCGCGCTGACCTCTGAAGATTAGCGCACGTGGGGGCCAGTCCCAAAATCGATGGCCGCCCCCGGTCCGACCTGGGGCGACCCGCCCTACTCGTCCTCGGCGAGCGTGAGCTCGATGCCGCCCACGAAACCGGCCGAGAGGTTGTAGATGAACGCGCCGAGCGTCGCCAGCGCGGTGGCGAGCACCACGTCGATGACGGCGATCACCGAGGTGAACATCAGCACGCGCGGCAGCGACAGGAAGGACTGCAGATCGAAGCCGTTCGACTCGTTGGAGCCGGTGGCCTCGCTGATGGTCCCGCCCACCGACGAGAAGACGCCCATCGCGTCCATGACCATCCACAGCACCGCCGACGCCACCACCGTGCACACGCCCAGCGCGATGGAGAGCAGGAAGCTGACCTTCATCACCGACCACGGGTCGGCCTTGGCCACCCGCAGCCGTGCCTTGCGCGTACGCGGCGTCGTACGCGCCCCCGTGCGGGGGCGGCGGACGGCGGGGCCGCCGCCACGCTGCTGGCCGCCCTGCGTCCCGTTCTGGGACGGGTAGGCCTGCGGCGGGTGGTACGGCTGCGCGGTGCCCGAGGAGGGCTTCTCGCGCTCGCCGGGCAGCGCCCCGTAGTCGGACCGGGCCTCAGGCCCGCGGGTGTCGGTCACCGTTACCCCCTGGGAGTCCGCGGCAGGGCCACGGGCACCGTTCGCTCCGGAAGCGGCCGATCCGGCGCCCGTGGATCCACTCACGCTCTACTCCTCGTGCTCCCCGGCCGAGGGCTCGATGCCCTCGACTGCGGCCTCGGCAGACTCGCCCTCAGCCATGTCGATCTCGGTCCCCTCGGGACCGTCGACCTCTTCAGCCTCGCGACCGGCCTCGGCGTTACGAGCGATACCGACGACGGCATCGCGCTTGCCCAGGTTGATCAGTTGGACGCCCATGGTGTCACGGCCCGTCTCCCTGACCTCGTTGACTCGCGTACGAATCACACCACCGCCGAGCGTGATGGCGAGGATTTCGTCCGTCTCCTCGACCACCAGCGCGCCGACCAGCGAGCCCCGGTCCTCGACGATCTTGGCGGCCTTGATACCGAGGCCACCGCGACCCTGGACGCGGTACTCGTCGACGGGGGTCCGCTTCGCGTACCCGCCGTCGGTGGCGGTGAACACGAAAGTACCGGGCCGGACGACATTCATCGAGAGCAGCTCGTCGCCTTCGCGGAAACTCATCCCCTTGACGCCGGAGGTGGCGCGGCCCATCGGGCGCAGCGCGTCGTCCGTCGCGGTGAAGCGGATGGACTGCGCCTTCTTGCTGATGAGCAGCAGATCGTCCTCGGCGGAGACCAGTTCGGCGCCGATCAGCTCGTCCTCGCCGCCGGCCTCCGTCTCCCGGAGGTTGATGGCGATGACACCACCCGATCGGGGCGAGTCGTAGTCCTTGAGCGACGTCTTCTTCACCAGACCGGACTTGGTGGCGAGGACCAGGTAGGGCGCCGCCTCGTAGTCGCGGATGGCGAGGATCTGGGCGATCTTCTCGTCCGGCTGGAAGGCCAGCAGGTTCGCCACGTGCTGGCCGCGCGCGTCCCGGCCGGCGTCCGGCAGTTCGTACGCCTTGGCCCGGTAGACCCGGCCCTTGTTGGTGAAGAACAGCAGCCAGTGGTGCGTGGTGGAGACGAAGAAGTGGTCGACGATGTCGTCCTGCTTCAGCTTGGTGCCCCGGACGCCCTTGCCGCCGCGCTTCTGCGACCGGTAGTCCTCGGTCTTGGTGCGCTTGACGTAGCCGCCGTTGGTGATGGTGACGACGATGTCCTCTTCGGCGATCAGGTCCTCGATGGACATGTCACCGTCGAAGGGCACCAGCTTGGAGCGCCGGTCGTCGCCGAACTTCTCGACGATCGCGGCCAGCTCCTCGCTGATGATCTGGCGCTGCCGCTCGGGCGAGGCGAGGATCGCGTTGTACTCGTTGATCTTCGCCTGGAGCTCGTCGTGCTCGGCGACGATCTTCTGGCGCTCCAGGGCGGCGAGCCGGCGGAGCTGCATCTCCAGGATCGCGTTGGCCTGGATCTCGTCGATGGAGAGCAGGCCCATCAGGCCCTCGCGCGCGACGTCGACGGTGTCGCTGCGCCGGATCAGCGCGATGACCTCGTCGATCGAGTCGAGCGCCTTGAGCAGACCGCGCAGGATGTGGGCGCGCTCCTCGGCCTTGCGCAGCCGGAACCTGGTGCGCCGGACGATGACCTCGATCTGGTGCGTCACCCAGTGGCGGATGAACGCGTCCAACGAGAGGGTGCGCGGCACGCCGTCGACGAGCGCCAGCATGTTGGCGCCGAAGTTCGTCTGGAGGTCGGTGTGCTTGTACAGGTTGTTGAGGACGACCTTGGCGACCGCGTCGCGCTTGAGCACGATGACCAGGCGCTGGCCGGTACGGGAGCTGGTCTCGTCCCGCACGTCGGCGATGCCGCCGACCTTGCCGTCCTTCACCAGGTCGGCGATCTTCTGGGCCAGGTTGTCGGGGTTGACCTGGTACGGAAGCTCGGTGACCACCAGGCACTGGCGGTTCTGGATCTCCTCGACCGCGACCACGGCGCGCATGGTGATGGAGCCGCGCCCGGTGCGGTACGCCTCCTCGATGCCCTTGCGGCCGACCACGAGGGCGCCGGTCGGGAAGTCGGGGCCCTTGATGCGCTCGATGAGCGCGTCGAGGAGCTCCTCGTGCGAGGCGTCGGGGTGCGACAGGAACCACTGGGCGCCGTCCGCGACCTCGCGCAGGTTGTGCGGCGGGATGTTGGTGGCCATACCGACGGCGATGCCGGCGGAGCCGTTGACCAGCAGGTTCGGGAAGCGCGCCGGCAGGACCGTCGGCTCCTGGTTGCGGCCGTCGTAGTTGTCCTGGAAGTCGACGGTCTCCTCGTCGATGTCCCGGACCATCTCCATGGCCAGCGGCATCAGCTTGCACTCGGTGTACCGCATGGCGGCGGCCGGGTCGTTGCCCGGGGAGCCGAAGTTGCCGTTGGAGTCCACCAGCGGCATCCGCATCGACCAGTGCTGGGCGAGGCGGACGAGCGCGTCGTAGATCGAGGAGTCGCCGTGCGGGTGGTACGTGCCCATGACGTCGCCGACGACGCGGGCGCACTTGTAGAAGCCCTTCTCGGGCCGGTACCCGCCGTCGTACATCGCGTACAGCACACGGCGGTGGACGGGCTTCAGACCGTCCCGTACGTCCGGCAGCGCGCGCGAGACGATGACGGACATCGCGTAGTCGAGGTAGGAGCGCTGCATCTCCGTCTCGAGCCCGACGGGCTCGATGCGCAGGACAGGTTCTTCCTCGGTGGGTTCAGTGGTCGCGGGAGTGTTCTCGTCGGCCATTGCTGGTTCTCAAGTCCTTTCGAAGCGGTCAGCGACGGACCGACTCAGATGTCGAGGAAGCGGACGTCCTTGGCGTTGCGCTGGATGAACGAGCGCCGCGCCTCGACGTCCTCGCCCATCAGCACCGAGAACAGGTCGTCGGCCTGGGCCGCGTCGTCCAGGGTGACCTGGCCCAGGACGCGGTGGTCGACGTCCATGGTCGTGACGCGCAGTTCCTCGGCGTTCATCTCGCCCAGACCCTTGAAGCGCTGGATCGAGTCCTCGCGGATCCGCTTGCCCGACTGCTTGCCGAGCTCCACGAGCGCGTCGCGCTCACGGTCGGAGTACGCGTACTCGAAGTCGTCCCGGCCCCACTTGATCTTGTAGAGCGGCGGGCGCGACAGGTACACGTGCCCCGCCTCGACCAGCGGCCTCATGAAGCGGAAGAGGAAGGTCAGCAGCAGCGTGTTGATGTGCTGGCCGTCGACATCGGCGTCCGCCATCAGAATGATCTTGTGATAGCGGAGCTTCTCGATGTCGAAGTCCTCGTGGACTCCGGTGCCGAAGGCCGAGATCAGCGCCTGGACCTCGGTGTTCTGCAGGATCTTGTCGATACGGGCCTTCTCGACGTTCAGGATCTTGCCTCGGATCGGCAGGATGGCCTGGTACATCGGGTTGCGGCCGGACTTCGCCGAACCACCGGCGGAGTCACCCTCGACGATGAAGATCTCGCACTTCGTCGGGTCGTTGGACTGGCAGTCGGAGAGCTTGCCGGGCAGGGAGGCGCTCTCCAGCAGGCCCTTGCGTCGGGTCAGGTCGCGCGCCTTGCGGGCGGCGACACGGGCCGTCTGCGCCTGGATGGACTTGCGGACGATGTCCGCGGCCTCGTTGGGATTGCGGTCGAACCAGTCGGTCAGGTGCTCGTGCACGACCTTCTGGACGAACGTCTTCGCCTCGGTGTTGCCCAGCTTGGTCTTGGTCTGGCCCTCGAACTGCGGCTCACCCAGCTTGACGGAGATGATCGCCGTCAGACCCTCGCGGATATCCTCGCCGGAGAGGTTGTCGTCCTTCTCGCGCAGCAGCTTCTTGTCACGGGCGTACCGGTTGACCAGACCCGTGAGCGCGGCGCGGAATCCCTCCTCATGCGTACCCCCCTCGTGCGTGTGGATGGTGTTCGCAAAGGAGTAAACGCCCTCGGTGTACTGGGAGTTCCACTGCATCGCGATCTCGGCCGAGAGCATGCGCTCCTTGTCCTCGGCCTCCACGTCGATCACGGTCGGGTGGATCAGCTCACCCTTGCGCGAGTTCAGGTACTTCACGAAGTCGACGATGCCGCCCTCGTAGTGGTACGAGACCGAGAGCGCGCGCTCCTCCTCCGACTCCTCGGCCGAGTCCGCCCCGGAGACGGCCTTGGCCGACTCCCGCTCGTCCGTGAGCTTGATGGTGAGGCCCTTGTTGAGGAAGGCCATCTCCTGGAAGCGCCGCGCGAGCGTCTCGAAGGAGTACTCGGTGGTCTCGAAGACGTCCGGGTCGGCCCAGAACGTCACCGTGGTGCCGCTCTCCTCGACCGCCTCGTGCTTGGCGAGGGGGGCGGTGGGGACGCCGAGCTTGTAGTCCTGCGTCCAGCGGTAGCCGTCGCGCTTGATGTCGACCGCGAGCTTGGTGGAGAGGGCGTTCACCACGGAGACGCCGACACCGTGCAGACCACCGGAGACGGCGTAGCCACCGCCGCCGAACTTGCCGCCCGCGTGCAGCACGGTCAGGACGACCTCGACGGCCGGCTTCTTCTCCACGGGGTGCATGTCCACGGGGATGCCACGGCCGTTGTCGACGACGCGCACGCCGCCGTCGGCGAGGATCGTGACGTCGATCGTGTCCGCGTGGCCGGCGAGGGCCTCGTCGACGGAGTTGTCGACGACCTCTTGCACCAGGTGGTGCAGGCCGCGCTCGCCCGTCGAGCCGATGTACATGCCGGGTCGCTTGCGGACCGCGTCCAGACCTTCGAGGACGGTGATGGCGCTGGCGTCGTACGAGGCGGTGACCTCGCCGTTCTGGCCGGCGGCAGCGGACGGGGTGTTCTCGTTGGGGTTGCCGGAATCGGCCACGAAGCGCCCTTTCTGGCACAGCACAGCCTTCCCCTGGGCAGGCAGGAGCAGCTGCGTCGTTCAGCGATGGTCAGCGCCGGGCGGTGCCGTTGGGGGCATCACCCGACCGCGTCATTTCGGTGGGTCCCGCGAGGAGGGCGGGATTATTGACCAGTCTACCGGTAGCGCCGACATGAATGGGGGTTTGCCGGTACCTGAGTCCGCATGTGCCGCCCTGAGCGGGCGGCGTCCGACTCCCCATATCCGAGCAGGGGCTCTAAGAGCCTCACACGGGCATTCAGCGCTTCGGCCTGTCAACCTCCGGCTACCGTGAGGGACGCCTCACCCGTACCGCCCGGTTTCCCGCCGCGCGGGGGATGCTCGGAGGATGCCGACGGGGGCCTGCGGCTGCTGGTCCCCGCCTCGGCGACGGTCCGCCTGGGGCGGTGCTTCGCGCGGGCACGCGCGCGTAGGAGAAGGGCGGCGGCACAGGGCCGAGTGCGGGGACGACGGCCCGAGCAGGCACGGCCCCGAGGGCGGGCCCTCACCCGTACGTGTCGCCCGGTCCCGTGCTTCCCGGGGCCCGCAGGCGCCCGTACCGCGTCGGCGGCCCGCCAGGCCCCAGGACCTTGATCATCCGTACCGTGCCATGACCCAGATCGGCGTTGAGCCGGGCCACCAGCTGGGGCGCGAGCAGACGCAGCTGCGTCGCCCACGCCGTGGAGTCGCACTGCACCGTGAGGACCCGCTCGTCGGGGTCCTCGTCGTAGCGCAGCGGCACGCAGTGGTTGGCCAGGTCGTCGCCGACGATCTGCGGCCAGCGGCCCATCACGCCGCCGACCGCGGCCGGGGTCTCCCAGCCGCGCTCGGTGATCAGCCGGTTGATCGCGGCGCCCAGCGGCTGCGGGTCGCGCCCGTCGGCCCGGGCGCCCGAGCGCAGGCCGCCGCCCCGGCGGGCCTGCTTCTTCTGCTGGGCCGCGGCGCCCCGCGCCTTGGCCTGCTCCTTGGCCGCGCGCAGCGCCACGCGCGCGAGGTCGACGCCGGAGGACTCGGGAACCCTGGGCGCCGGCGTCTCGTTTCCGGAGTGCTCGCTCATACCCGCGCCACCTCTCCCGAGGAGACCTCGTACCGGGCCCCGGCGAGGACGGCCGGCACATCGTCGTCCACGGCCGCCGTGACCAGCACCTGCTCGCCCGGGGCCACCAGCTCCGCCAGCCGCTCGCGGCGCCGGACGTCCAGCTCCGCGAAGACGTCGTCCAGGACCAGCACCGGTTCGTTGCCCTCGGCCCGCAGCAGGTCGTAGGAGGCGAGCCGCAGCGCCAGGGCGTAGGACCAGGACTCGCCGTGGCTGGCGTACCCCTTGGCCGGGAGCCGGCCGAGCTTGAGCAGCAGGTCGTCGCGGTGCGGCCCGACCAGGGTCACCCCGCGCTCGATCTCCTGCTTGCGTACGTCGGCGAGCGCGGCGATCAGCTGCCCGTACAGCTCCTCGCGGCCGGTCGCCTCGCCCTGCGCCGACGGCCTGTACTCCAGCGCCACCGGGCCGCCGCCGGGCGCCAGCGCCTCGTACGCCTTGTCGGCGAGCGGCTGGAGCGTCGCGATCAGGTCGAGCCGCTGGGCGAGCAGCTCCGCCCCGACCCGGGCCAGGTGCTGGTCCCACACGTCGAGCGTGGACAGGTCCATGCCGCGGCCACCGTGGCGCCGGGCCATCGCCGCCGACTTCAGCAGGGTGTTGCGCTGCTTGAGGACGCGGTCGTAGTCGGAGCGGACGGCCGCCATGCGCGGGGAGCGCGCGGTGACCAGCTCGTCCAGGAAGCGGCGCCGCTCCCCGGGATCGCCCTTGACCAGCGCCAGGTCCTCCGGCGCGAAGAGGACGGTCCGTACTATCCCCAGCACGTCACGCGGTTTGACCTGCGAGGACCGGTTGATACGGGCCCTGTTCGCCCGGCCCGGGTTCAGTTCCAGCTCGATCAGCTGGGAGCGCTCGCCCTGGGTCACGGCCGCGCGGATGACCGCCCGTTCGGCGCCCATGCGCACCAGGGGAGCGTCCGAGGAGACCCGGTGGCTGCCCAGGGTCGCCAGATAGCCGACCGCCTCGACGAGGTTGGTCTTGCCCTGGCCGTTGGCCCCCACGAACGCGGTGACGCCCGGGTCGAGCGGAACCTCGACCCGGGCGTACGAGCGGAAGTCGGCCAGCGAGAGATGCGTGACGTGCATGGTGGTGCGCCGACCTCCCCCGGCCCTGCCAACAGCCTGTGGATTACTTCTTGGACTCGACCGCGTGGCCACCGAACTGGTTGCGCAGCGCCGCGATCATCTTCATCTGGGGGGAGTCATCCTGCCGGGACGCGAACCGCGCGAACAGCGACGCGGTGATGGCGGGCAGCGGAACGGCGTTGTCGATGGCCGCCTCCACGGTCCACCGGCCCTCGCCGGAGTCCGCCGCGAAACCGCGCAGCTGGTCGAGGTGCTCGTCCTCGTCGAGGGCGTTGACCGCCAGGTCCAGCAGCCAGGAACGGATGACCGTGCCCTCCTGCCAGCTGCGGAAGACCTCGCGGACGTCGGTGACGGAGTCGACCTTCTCCAGGAGCTCCCAGCCCTCGGCGTACGCCTGCATCATCGCGTACTCGATGCCGTTGTGGACCATCTTGGCGAAGTGGCCGGCGCCGACCTTGCCCGCGTGGACCGAGCCGAACTCGCCCTCGGGCTTGAGCGCGTCGAAGACCGGCTGGACCTTCGCCACGTTCTCGGCGTCGCCGCCGTACATCAGCGCGTAGCCGTTCTCCAGGCCCCAGACACCGCCGGAGACACCGCAGTCGACGAAGCCGATGCCCTTGAGGCCCAGCTCCACGGCGTGCTTCTCGTCGTCGGTCCAGCGCGAGTTGCCGCCGTCGACGACGACGTCGCCGGGAGAGAGCAGCTCCGCCAGCTCGTCGATGGTCGACTGGGTCGCGGCACCGGCCGGGACCATCACCCAGACCACCCGCGGACCCTTGAGCTTGCCCACAAGTTCTTCGAGGCTGTGGACATCGGCGACGTCCGGGTTGCGGTCGTAACCGATGACGGTGTGGCCTGCGCGGCGAATCCGCTCGCGCATGTTGCCGCCCATCTTGCCGAGGCCGACGAGACCGAGCTCCATCACATGATCCTTTGACGTTGTGGCGTTCGTACCCGTGTCCGAGACTACGCCCGGACCCGGGTACACACCTGTGGGGTCGGCCGCTCAGACGAACGCGGCTCCGCACCGGTCGGCCAGGTCAGCCGGAGAGGCGCACCGGCATGATCAGGTACTTGTACGCGTCGTCCGCCTCGGCGTCGAGCGCGGGCTTGCCGCTCAGCAGCGCCGGCTTGGTCGAGGTGGTGAAGGAGAGCTGCGCGACCGGGGAGTCGATGGCGCTCAGGCCGTCGAGCAGGAAGGTCGGGTTGAAGGCGATCGAGATGTCGTCGCCCTCCAGGTTGGCGTCGACCCTTTCCACAGCCTGTGCGTCGTCGCTGGAGCCGGCCTCCAGGATGAGCACGCCCTGCTCGAAGCTGAGCCGGACCGGCGTGTTGCGCTCGGCGACGAGGGAGACGCGCTTGACCGCCTCGACGAAGGGCGCGGTCTCGATCACCGCGACCGAGTTGAACTCGGTGGGGAACAGCGTCCGGTACTTCGGCAGGTCGCCTTCGAGCAGGCGGGTGGTGGTCCGCCGGCCAGCGCCCTCGAAGCCGATCAGGCCCTCACCGGCGCCCGAGCCCGACAGCGCGAGCGTGACCGTGTCCCCGCTGGTCAGGGCCTTGGCGGTGTCCAGGAGCGTCTTGGCGGGCACCAGGGCGACCGCGGAGGCGTCCGGGTTCTCCGGCTTCCACAGGAACTCGCGGACCGCGAAACGGTAGCGGTCGGTGGAGGCAAGGGTGACCGTGTCGCCCTCGATCTCGATCCGCACACCGGTCAGCACCGGCAGGGTGTCGTCGCGCCCGGCGGCGATGGCGACCTGGGCGGCGGCGGAGGCGAAGACCTCACCGGGAACGGTGCCGGTCGCGGTCGGCATCTGCGGCAGCGCCGGGTACTCCTCCACAGGCAGGGTGTGGAGGGTGAAGCGGGAGGAGCCGCAGACCACCGTCGCCCGTACACCGTCTGTGGAAATCTCCACCGGACGGTTGGGGAGGGCGCGGCAGATGTCGGCGAGCAGGCGGCCGGAGACGAGCACCGTGCCGTCCTCGTCGACCTCGGCCTCGACCGAGACCCGCGCCGAGACCTCGTAGTCGAAGCTGGAGAAGCTGAGGGCGCCGTCCTCCGCCTTCAGAAGAAGGCCCGCGAGGACCGGCGCGGGCGGACGGGCCGGGAGGCTGCGGGCCACCCACGCCACCGCCTCCGCGAGAACATCGCGCTCCACCCGGATCTTCACCGGAACCGCCTCCTGCTGTTGCTGGCTCGCCCTGCTGGCTTTCGTCGTCGGCTGTATCGCCGGGGACCAGTCTGACGTACGCCGCTGACACTCGGTGCGAGTCGGGGTCAAGTCGTGCCGAGAGGTCCGGGAGCCGCCGGGCCCGAGTTGTGCACAGCCCCCACTTCGAAGCGGAATCCGAGCTAACTCTAAGTGGCAGTAGTAGTAGGGCCTGTGGAAACGGTGGATAACCCCGTTTTCGCAGGTCAGACCCGGTTTTTTGTCCACCGTGCCTGTGGGTGGAGCCGGTGGACAACTCACCGGTTCTGTGGACACGCGAAAGTTCTGCACACCCGATGCACAGGCAGGGCCTACTTCTCCCCAGAGCCGTCCCCAGCTTTACCCCGGTTCCCCACAGGCCAACCCGGCTCGTTGGTGTGACGCCTTTCACTCGACCCGGTGACGGGGGGTGTCGCGTTGCCGAACAGTGGACAGCGCTGTGGAGAAGCTGTGGGCAACGTGCCCCAGCCTGTGGGCCGCCGGTGGACAACTTTGACCACAGGCTGTGGACAGAGATTTCGTCCACAGCCTGTGGAGCACGCTCGCGCACAAATCCACAAGCACTTGACCTGGGGTGATGGAGTATCAGGGCGACAGCCTGTGGAAGCAATCTGGACAACTGAACAGTCCCCAGGGTGTGGACGGGAAAAAGTCCCCGAATCTGTGGAGAACCCCCGCTGACCGGCAGGTATTCGAACACCGGCGGCCCCGGCGAGCCGTACGCAACGGCCGCGCCGACCGTCCACAGAGGTGGGGACGACCGCCCGCGCGCGCGTGGCGGGCCGTTTCCGGGCGACGAAAAGGGCGCCCGGGACGGTGTCCCGGGCGCCCTGAGAGGCTCTGTGAGCGGTCCGCTCAGCCGTTCTTGATGCGGTTGGTGAGCTCGGTGACCTGGTTGTAGATGGAGCGCCGTTCCGCCATCAGCGCGCGGATCTTGCGGTCGGCGTGCATCACCGTGGTGTGGTCGCGACCGCCGAACTGCGCGCCGATCTTCGGCAGCGACAGATCGGTGAGCTCACGGCACAGGTACATGGCGATCTGGCGGGCCGTCACCAGGACGCGGCTGCGCGAGGATCCGCACAGGTCCTCGACGGTGAGTCCGAAGTAGTCGGCGGTCGCCGCCATGATGGCGCCGGCCGTGATCTCGGGCGCCGAGTCCTCACCGCCGGGGATCAGGTCCTTCAGCACGATCTCGGTGAGCCCGAGGTCCACCGGCTGCCGGTTGAGCGACGCGAACGCCGTCACCCGGATCAGCGCGCCCTCCAGCTCCCGGATGTTCCGCGAGATGCGGGAGGCGATGAACTCCAGCACCTCCGGCGGGGCGTTGAGCTGCTCCTGCACCGCCTTCTTACGGAGGATCGCGATACGCGTCTCCAGCTCCGGCGGCTGCACATCGGTGGTCAGACCCCACTCGAAGCGGTTCCGCAGCCGGTCCTCCAGCGTCATCAGCTGCTTGGGCGGCCGGTCGGAGGAGAGCACGATCTGCTTGTTGGCGTTGTGCAGCGTGTTGAAGGTATGGAAGAACTCCTCCTGCGTCGACTCCTTGCTCGCCAGGAACTGGATGTCGTCGACCAGGAGGATGTCCACGTCCCGGTACCGCTTGCGGAAGGTGTCGCCCTTGCCGTCGCGGATGGAGTTGATGAACTCGTTGGTGAACTCCTCGGAGCTCACGTAGCGCACCCGTGTGCCGGGGTAGAGGCTGCGGGCGTAGTGCCCGATGGCGTGCAGCAGATGCGTTTTGCCAAGGCCCGACTCCCCGTAGATGAAGAGCGGGTTGTACGCCTTGGCGGGCGCCTCGGCGACGGCCACGGCCGCCGCGTGCGCGAACCGGTTCGAGGAACCGATGACGAACGTGTCGAAGAGGTACTTGGGGTTCAGCCGGGCGTGCGGCTCGCCGGGACCGCCCGGCTGGGGCGCCGAGGAGGACGGGGGCCCGCCCATCGGACGCGGGCCGCCGCCACCCTGCTGCGGACCGCCGTGGTGCTGCTGGGACGGCGGCTCGGGGAGCTCGTGGCGCTCCGGCTTGTACGGCTGCCGCTCCTGCTGCTCGTACTGCTGGTGCTGATGCTGTTGGTGCTGCTGCTCGTACTGCGAACGCTCGGGCATCTGCGGCTGCCGGTAGTCGTGCTGCGGCTGCTGCGGGCGGGCGGTCGCGTACGGGTCGCGCTCCTGGAAGCCGCCGAGGCGCTGCTGCTGCCAGGACAGGTCCTCCTGGGCACGCGGCCAGGCGCCGGGCTCGGGGCGCTGCTGCTGGTACTCCGGATAGGCGGGGCGGACCGTCGGCAGCCCGTCGTCGGCCGGGCGGCCGTAGGAGTCGTCCTGGTAGCGCGGGGGCTGCTGCTGCGCGGACTGGCCCCCGCCGCCGGGAGGCTCGCCCACGGAGTCGTCGACGGTGATCGCGATCCGGATGGTGCGCCCGCACTCACGGCTGAGCGTGTCGCTGATCAGCGGGGCCAGCCGGCCCTCCAGGACGCGCTTGCCCCATTCGTTGGGGACGGCGAGCAGCGCGGTGTCGGCGACCAGGGCGAGTGGCTGGCAGCGCTCGATCCACTGCTTGTCCTTGGGCTCGATGCCCTGCTGGCCCTCCCCGAGGAGCTGCTCCAGCACTCGTGGCCACACTGCGGCAAGATCGGCAGGTACGTCAGCCACAAGGCACGCTCTCTCGCAGGTCCCACGAATGTGTGGTTCTCGGGACGGGATGGAAGGACAGGCAAGGACAGAAAGGAAAAGAGTCGGGGTCGAGCCACGGTAGTCGGGGCGACTGACGTGGTTCAAGTTGTTGTCCACAGGCTGTGCACAGTGGCCCCCGTGAAGGGGCTGGTTTGACCGGATGGCGTAGCCGCGCGTACCGTAACCAGGTCGAGTTGTCGATGGCTGCTGCCGCCTGCCTCCGATGGGCAAAGATCACGGTCTGTGATCGTGAAGCGGTGCACTTGGGCGTTGTACGAGCTTCGTGTATTGCGAGCTTCTCGTGGGCGCACGGTGACAGCCAGGCGATGTCCCGCCACCACCGAATCATTTCTGGAGCCCCCGAGTGAGCAAGCGCACCTTCCAGCCGAACAACCGCCGTCGCGCCAAGACCCACGGCTTCCGCCTGCGGATGCGTACCCGTGCCGGCCGCGCCATCCTCTCGAACCGTCGTGGCAAGGGCCGCGCCAGCCTGTCCGCCTAATCGCATACAGGTCATGACGTGCTGCCTACCGAGAATCGGCTGAGGCGGCGCGAAGACTTCGCGACCGCGGTACGCCGAGGACGCCGGGCCGGTCGCCCGCTCCTCGTCGTCCATCTACGCAGCGGTGCAACGGACCCGCACGCGCCTGGGGAGAGCGCTCCCCCGACGCGTGCGGGTTTCGTCGTCAGCAAGGCCGTGGGTGTAGCGGTCGTGCGCAACCTGGTGAAGCGCAGGCTTCGCCATCTGATGCGCGATCGGCTGTCCCAGCTGCCCCCCGGTAGCCTGGTGGTCGTACGAGCATTGCCCGGCGCGGGTGATGCCGATCAAGCACATCTGGCCCGAGACCTGGACGCCGCCCTCCAGCGGCTGCTGGGAGGGGGTGCGCGATGAAGTACCCGCTGCTGGCCCTGATCAAGCTGTACCAGTGGACGATCAGCCCGCTGCTCGGGCCCGTCTGCAGGTACTACCCGTCGTGTTCCCACTACGGATTCACGGCCATTGACCGGCATGGCGCGGTGAAGGGCACGGCACTGACCGCCTGGCGCATTCTGCGGTGCAACCCGTGGTCGCCAGGCGGCGTGGACTACGTCCCCGAACGCAAGCGCCCTCGTTGGCACGAGGCGCTGCGCAACGCCTGGCGCGGCAGCAAGGGCGGGCACTCCGCCGCTGAGACCGAGCCCAGCCCGGCCGCAGAGACCTCGCCCAATGCTCAAGGAGCCTGATTAGTGGACACGATTGCCAGTCTGTTCAGCTTCATCACCTGGCCTGTTTCCTGGGTCATCGTCCAGTTCCACAAGTTGTACGGCGCGATCTTCGGGCCGGACACGGGCTGGGCCTGGGGACTGTCCATCGTGTCCCTGGTGGTGCTGATCCGGATCTGTCTGATCCCGCTCTTCGTGAAGCAGATCAAGTCGACCCGGAACATGCAGGCGCTCCAGCCGAAGATGAAGGCGATCCAGGAGCGCTACAAGAGCGACAAGCAGCGTCAGTCCGAAGAGATGATGAAGCTGTACAAGGAGACGGGCACCAACCCGCTCTCCTCGTGCCTTCCCATCCTGGCGCAGTCGCCGTTCTTCTTCGCCCTCTACCACGTGCTCTCGGGCATCGCGAGCGGCAAGACCATCGGCGTGATCAACCAGCCGCTGCTGGAGAGCGCCCAGAAGGCCCACATCTTCGGCGCCCCGCTGGCCGCTAAGTTCACGGACAGCGCCCACAAGGTCGAGAGCCTCGGCGCCACGCTCACCGACGTCCGCGTGATCACCGCGATCATGATCGTGCTGATGTCCGCGTCGCAGTTCTTCACCCAGCGCCAGCTGATGACGAAGAACGTCGACCTGTCGGTCAAGACGCCGTTCATGCAGCAGCAGAAGATGCTGATGTACGTCTTCCCGGTCATGTTCGCCGTGATGGGTATCAACTTCCCCGTCGGTGTCCTCGTCTACTGGCTCACCACCAACGTGTGGACCATGGGCCAGCAGATGTACGTGATCAACCAGAACCCGACGCCGGGTTCCAAGGCGCAGGCCAGCTACCTGGAGCGGCTGAGCAAGAGCGTTGCGACCCACAACGAGGTGCGGGGCAAGCGCCGCCGGGCCGTCGTGCAGGCGATCGTGGCCAAGGGCCCGGACCGCAACGACAACGAGCGCAAGTTCATCTCCGGCCTGGCCAAGCAGGGCTTCGCGGCCCAGGCTGACGGCACCGTGGTCAAGAGCGACCCCGCGGTGGCCGAGGCGGAGGCCGCCGGCGCCAGGCGCCAGCAGCCCAAGCGCCTGACCAAGGCCCAGCGCCAGGCCGGTGCGACCGCCGCGCAGGGTGGCGGCGACGGTGAGGAGCCGGCGAAGACCTCGCTGGACAAGGGCACGTCGGACGAGGACGCCGAGGCGAAGCAGGACACGCCGCAGGCGGGCAAGCCCGCCTCCGGTACCGCACGCAGCAAGGCCCAGTCCGGACAGCGCAAGGGTCAGCAGCGGCCCAAGCACCCGTCCAAGAAGTAAGAAGGAGTCCATCCGTGACGGAAGGCACCATCCCGGCCGCCGAGGGTGTCGACACCCTGTCCCGCCTGGAGCAGGAGGGGGAGATCGCCGCCGACTACCTGGAGGGCCTGCTCGACATCGCCGACCTGGACGGCGACATCGATATGGACGTCGAGGCGGACCGTGCCGCGGTCTCGATCGTCAGCGACGCCGGCAGCCGTGACCTGCAGAAGCTCGTGGGCCGTGACGGTGAGGTGCTGGAGGCGCTCCAGGAGCTGACGCGGCTGGCCGTGCACCGGGAGACCGGTGACCGCAGCCGTCTGATGCTCGACATCGCGGGCTTCCGGGCCAAGAAGCGCACGGAACTGGCCGAACTGGGTGCCAAGACCGCGGCCGAGGTCAAGAGCTCGGGCGAGCCGGTGAAGCTCCAGCCGATGACGCCGTTCGAGCGCAAGGTCGTGCACGACGCGGTCGCCGCGGCCGGTCTGCGCAGCGAGTCCGAGGGCGAGGAGCCGCAGCGCTTCGTCATCGTCCTCCCCGCCTGAGCGGTCTGTAGTTCTCTGCCGGGGATCCCGGGGGCCCGTCCCCCGGGATCCCCGGCCTCGGCCCCGTCTGTTCGCAGACGGGGCCGATCTTTGTCAGCCTGATAGTCAAGCCACCCAGCGCGGGAAGCGCGGTACGGAAGGACGGTCCCCCGTGACGGAGGCAGCAGCAGAGCTTCCCCAGGCGCCCGAAGAGGCGCGCGCGGTATTCGGCGAGTACTTCCCGGAAGCCGTCCGGTACGCCGAGCTGCTCGCGGACGCGGGAGTCAAGCGCGGCCTGATCGGCCCGCGTGAGGTGCCCCGTCTCTGGGAGCGCCACCTGCTCAATTGCGCCGTGCTCTCCGAGGTCGTTCCGGAAGGCGTCACGGTCTGCGATGTCGGCTCCGGCGCCGGTCTGCCCGGTATCCCGCTGGCGCTGGTGCGCCCGGACCTGAAGATCACGCTTCTTGAGCCGCTCCTGCGGCGTACCAACTTTCTCCAGGAGGTCGTGGAGCTGCTGGGACTGGACCATGTGACCGTGGTGCGCGGCCGGGCCGAGGAGATGCTGGGCAAGGTGACCCCGGTGCATGTGGTCACGGCCCGCGCGGTGGCTCCGCTGGACCGGTTGGCCGGGTGGGGCGTGCCGCTGCTGCGTCCCTACGGCGAGATGCTGGCACTCAAGGGGGATACCGCCGAGGAGGAGATCCAGGGTGCGCGGGCCGCGCTCAGCAAGCTCGGTGTGGTGAACACCTCAGTGCTGCATGTCGGTGAGGGCATCGTGGACCCGCTGTCCACGGTGGTGCGGGTCGAGGTCGGGGAGAGCCCCGGCGGTGTGCGGTTCGCCACCAAGCGGGCCAAGGCCGCCAGGACCAGCCGCACCAGGCGCCGACGCTGACCCGCGGGTCCCGCCAGGGGGCGGATGCTCCATAGAAGGCGCGATACGTACGCATTTCGGAGTGTCGTAACGATCTGACCGCAGGGCGCGTGCATCGTGTTTCACGTGAAACGTCGCTCTCTGCTGCATGGAATCATCAGCCGCGGCCGTAATGCCGCGCCGCGCGACCGCAAGCCCTTGGGCGGGGCCATGGAGTCCCCCTCACGAGCTACGGAGTTGTCCACAGAGGTGGATTCATCCACAGAAGAACGGGCCTCGCTGGTTCACGACCCCGAAAGCATGGCAGGCTCTGTGCATTGCGAGCCTGAAGTCGAGGAGAGTGAATCCTTGCGGTCCGACGCCAACATCGCGGGACCGATGACCGATCCGGTCCCCGGTCCCCGTACCGAATCGGCGGGGGAGGATGTTTCACGTGAAACACCGCCCCCGATGGACGACACCCCCATCGGTCGTGCTGCCCAGCTGGCGGTGGAAGCTCTCGGCCGTGCCGGCGAGGGCCTGCCCCGGCCGGAGCAGACACGCATCATGGTGGTCGCCAACCAGAAGGGCGGCGTCGGGAAGACCACGACCACGGTCAATCTCGCCGCTTCCCTGGCACTGCACGGTGCCCGGGTTCTGGTGGTCGACCTCGACCCGCAGGGCAACGCATCCACCGCGCTGGGGATAGACCATCACGCCGAGGTCCCCTCGATCTATGACGTGCTGGTGGAGAGCAGACCGCTTTCCGAGGTCGTCCAGCCCGTCCGGGACGTGGAGGGTCTCTTCTGCGCTCCGGCGACGATCGACCTGGCCGGTGCCGAGATCGAGCTGGTGTCCCTGGTGGCACGGGAGAGTCGGCTGCAGCGCGCCATCCAGGCGTACGAGCAGCCGCTGGATTACATCCTGATCGACTGCCCGCCTTCCCTGGGACTCCTCACCGTCAACGCTCTTGTTGCCGGTGCGGAGGTTCTCATTCCCATCCAGTGCGAGTACTACGCGCTGGAGGGACTGGGCCAGCTGCTGCGGAACGTCGACCTGGTGCGGGGGCATCTCAACCCCGCTCTGCATGTCTCGACGATCCTGCTCACCATGTACGACGGCAGGACCCGGCTTGCCTCCCAGGTGGCCGACGAGGTGCGCAGCCACTTCGGCCACGAGGTCCTGCGCACGAGCATCCCGCGCTCGGTACGAATCTCGGAGGCCCCGAGCTACGGCCAGACGGTGCTCACCTATGACCCGGGCTCCAGCGGCTCGCTCTCGTATCTCGAAGCCGCCCGCGAGATCGCACTGCGCGGGGTTGGCATCAACTACGACCCGACGACGCACATCCCCGTGGGCAGTCAGAACAACCAGCACAGCATGTCGGAGGGGATCCAGTGAGTGAGCGACGTAGAGGTCTGGGGCGGGGGCTCGGTGCGCTGATCCCGGCCGCCCCGCAGGAGAAGCAGACCGCACCTTCGGTGGGGACGGCGTCCACGTCCCCGGCGGCGGTGCCGGTACTGACCGCGGAGCGCGGGGTGGCGGCGGCGAAGGTGGCCACGCTCGCGGCGCCTTCTGTTTCACGTGAAACACCGGTGCCGGTCCAGGCGCCCGAGCCCGCGGCTCCGCAGCTGAAGGCGCCCGCAGGGGCGTACTTCGCGGAGCTGCCGCTGGACTCGATCACGCCGAACCCGCGCCAGCCGCGTGAGGTGTTCGACGAGGACGCCCTCGCCGAGCTCATTACCTCGATCAAGGAAGTCGGGCTTCTCCAGCCCGTCGTCGTCCGTCAGCTGTCGCCCGAGCGCTTCGAGCTCATCATGGGCGAGCGGCGCTGGCGGGCCTGCCGTGAGGCGGGTCTGGAGCGGATCCCCTCCATCGTGCGGGACACCGACGACGACAAGCTGCTCCTGGACGCCCTCCTGGAGAACCTGCACCGCTCCCAGCTCAACCCCCTGGAAGAGGCGGCGGCCTACGACCAGCTGCTGAGGGACTTCGAGTGCACCCATGACCAGCTGGCCGACCGCATCGGCCGCTCCCGTCCACAGGTCTCCAACACCCTGCGTCTGCTCCGGCTCTCCCCGCCGGTGCAGCGCCGGGTCGCGGCCGGGGTGCTCTCGGCGGGTCACGCGCGGGCGCTGCTCTCCGTCGACGACTCCGAGGAGCAGGACCGGCTGGCACACCGCATCGTGGCCGAGGGGCTCTCGGTGCGGGCGGTCGAAGAGATCGTCACCCTGCTGAACTCGGAGCCCAAGAGCGCTGGCAAGGCGAAGGGCCCGCGCGCCGGGACCCGGCTTTCGCCGGCGCTCTCCGATCTGGCCTCGCGGCTCTCGGACCGCTTCGAGACGCGGGTGAAGGTCGACCTGGGCCAGAAGAAGGGAAAGATCGTCGTCGAGTTCGCGTCGATAGACGATCTGGAGCGGATCCTCGGCACCCTCGCCCCGGGCGAGGGGCGGGTCCTCGACAAGAGCCTCGCCGAGGAGTCCGAGGAGGGCGACGAAGCCTGATCCGGTGGCCTTCTCGCCGCTGATCAGGACGGTTGTCGTCGAGGGCGGGCTGTGTTCCGATGCATACGGGAACACGGCCCGCCCTTTGCTGTTGCGCGGTATCCGCAGCGACGTTGGGTGGATACGATGCGTTCTGGTATGGCACATCCACCTTGGGCCACTTCGGAGGGAGGGCGGGGCGCCATGCGAACGGTGAGCCGTACCCGGCTGGTGACGGCTGGGCTGGGCCTCGGGGCGTTCGGCGGGTTCGTCGGCAGCCTCCTCCGGGAACGGAGTGCACTGGCAGCCGCCCAGGGGGCGGCAGGCGAGGGAAGCGAGGAACACCCTTCATGGGGCGTCGGCTTGTACCGCTCACGCTGGACAACCTTCCGGACCTTCCCAAGCGCTGCCGCGCCTGTGTCTTCTGGGAACTCGACCCGGTCAGCGGAGAGGCAGCGATAAAGGCCGGGAGACCGGAGCTGGAGAAGGAAGCCTGGATATCGGCGGTTCTCCTGGAGTGGGGCTCCTGCGGCCGGGTCGTCTATGTCGACGAGGTGCCGGTGGGCTACGTGCTCTATGCCCCGCCCGCGTACGTACCGCGTTCCACGGCCTTCCCCACCAGCCCGGTCTCTCCTGACGCCGTGCAGCTGATGACGGCGTGGATCATGCCGGAGTACCAGGGGCAGGGGCTGGGGCGCGTGATGGTGCAGACGGTCGCCAAGGACCTGTTGCGCCGGGGCTTCAAGGCCATCGAGGCGTTCGGGGATGCCCGCTGGAGCGAGCCCGCGTGTGTGCTGCCCGCCGACCATCTGCTGGCCGTGGGCTTCAAGACCGTACGGCCGCACCCCCGGCATCCCCGGCTGCGACTGGAGCTGAGGACGACGCTCTCCTGGAAGGAAGATGTCGAACTGGCCCTGGACCGGCTGCTGGGAGCCGTCCAGAAGGAACCGGCACTGCGACCCCTGTAGAACCCACGGTGCCGCGGAATGCCACCGCGTCCGGAAACGCGAACGGGCCCGACCCTCTGGGGGTCGGGCCCGTTGCGTTGTTTCACGTGAAACAGCGGGCGGGACTTACTCGCTGATGAAGGCGTCGAGGTCGCGCAGCAGCGCGGCCTTCGGCTTGGCACCCACGATGGTCTTGGCCACCTCGCCGCCGAGGTAGACGTTCAGCGTCGGGATGGACATGACGCCGTACTTGGCGGCGGTGGCCGGGTTCTCGTCGATGTTGAGCTTGACGATCTCGATCTGCTCGCCGTGCTCCGCCGCGATGTCCTCCAGGGACGGGGCGATCTGACGGCACGGGCCGCACCACGCCGCCCAGAAGTCGACGAGAACGGGCTTGTCGCTCTTGAGGACGACCTCGTCGAAGTCGGCGTCGGTCACGTTCTTCAGGGTGCCGGCCACGGCAGCCTCCTTGCGGGGTATGGGTGAGGGGGTGGGGAGGAAAGTCGGATGGTTCAGACGGCGGTCGCGGCGGCCTTCTCGCCGTCGGCGAGCGCGGCGAGGAAGCGCTCGGCGTCGAGAGCGGCGGAGCAGCCCGTACCGGCGGCGGTGATCGCCTGGCGGTAGGTGTGGTCCACCACGTCACCGGCGCCGAAGACACCCGTCAGATTGGTGCGGGTGGAGGGAGCGGCGACCTTGAGGTAGCCCTCGTCGTCCAGGTCGAGCTGGCCCTTGAAGAGCTCGGTGCGCGGGTCGTGGCCGACGGCGATGAAGAGGCCGGTCACCGCCAGCTCGGAGGTCTCGCCGGTCTTGGTGTTGCGCAGCGTCAGATGCGAGAGCTTCTGGTCGCCGTGGATCTCCGCGACCTCGCTGTCCCAGGCGAACTTGATCTTCGGGTCGGCGAAGGCCCGCTCCTGCATCGCCTTGGAGGCGCGCAGGCTGTCCCGGCGGTGGACGATGGTGACCGACTTGGCGAAGCGCGAGAGGAAGGTCGCCTCCTCCATCGCGGTGTCACCGCCGCCGATCACGGCGATGTCCTGGTCCTTGAAGAAGAACCCGTCACAGGTGGCGCACCACGAGACACCGCGGCCCGAGAGCTTGTCCTCGTTCGGCAGTCCGAGCTTGCGGTGCTGGGAGCCGGTGGTGACGATCACGGCCTTGGCGCGGTGGACGGTGCCGGCGGTGTCCGTGACGGTCTTGATCTCGCCGCTGAGGTCGACGGCCACGATGTCGTCCGGGACGAGCTCGGCGCCGAAGCGCTCGGCCTGCGCCCGCATGTTGTCCATGAGGTCCGGGCCCATGATCCCGTCACGGAAGCCGGGGAAGTTCTCCACCTCGGTGGTGTTCATCAGCGCGCCGCCGGCGGTGACGGCGCCCTCGAACACCAGCGGCTGAAGCGACGCACGCGCGGTGTAGAGCGCGGCCGTGTAGCCGGCCGGCCCGGAGCCAATGATGATCACGTTACGGACGTCGCTCACGGGTTTCTTCCTCGTCTCTGCGGACTGCCTACTGCCTACCGGGGCCCGGTCCAGGACTCTCACCCCACCCAACGGATCCTACGGGGCGAGCATTCCCGGAGCGTCTCACCGACGGGGATAGACGTGTGTCAGCAGCAGCTTGCCCTTGGCATCCGGGCCCGCGCTCTCGCAGGCCGCGTCGACGACGTACGCCTGGACCTGTGAGGCGTCCGTGGGGTGCGGGAAGACGACCAGGTACGCCCGGGTCCCCCGGTAGTCGCCGGTCTCCGCGGCGAGCGGAGCCTGCGCGGTGCGGCCGGTGCCCGCCTGGACACAGGGTGGCACGGAGACCTCGGAGGTGAGCTTCGGTGAGTCGGACGTCACCCCGAAACCGGACTTCTTGTCGGACGGAGAAGTTCCGGCGCTCTGACCGGCGGGCTGAGCGGCCAGCAGCGTCCGCACCTGCCCGTCGAGGGCGGCGCCGGAGAGATCGGGCCCCTGCGCCTGAGGAGAGCCGATGGAGGTCCTGTCGGGATGGGCACCGTCGGACTGCTGGAGCGTCTGTACGAGGAGGACGCTCACCCCGATCGCCGCGGCGCCGAAGACTGCTCCCAGCACGGCGTTGCGGCGACGCCGGGGAGCAGGCCGACGGCCCGGGCCGGTGGAGGCCCTGGGGTGTCCGGCCGGACGGTCCACGGCCGGGGTGCCGCCGGGGACGGTTGCGGGCGATGTTTCACGTGAAACACGCGCCGCGTCGCTCTCGGCCTCCGAGCCGGACGGCGCTTTCGCCGCAGTGGACACCGCGGTCGCCCCGACGGGCACGGGCGTCCCGGTGGGCGCCGTGGCGTCGAGGAGCGCCTCGGCGGCCAGCGCCGCGTCGATCCGCCCGGCGATGTCGGCGGGCATCCGCGGCGGCCCGGGCAGGGTGCCGAGCAGTTCGCGGATCTCCGTCAATGAGTCGTGGACGTCGGCGCAGAGAGCGCATCCGTCGAGATGCCGGCGTACGGCGGCGGTCCGGGAAGGGGGCAGCAGGCCCTCGTGGAGGTCGGAGATCTCCGAGACGTCTGGGTGCTGAGCCATGTCGGCCGTGGATGTCACGTGCGCCCACCTCCGCCCTTCACAGCTGCAGGATCATGCGGTCCTGCGTCCCTTGGTCCCGACGCAGGTGGGACGGATGTCCCCGGCGTCCGGTTCCTTCCCCCGCCGGCCTCTTGGCTATCCCCGGTGTCGTCCGTATCACCGCGCAGGTGATTGAGCAGGGGTTGCAGCCGGGCCCGGCCCCGGGCGCAGCGGCTCTTCACCGTGCCCACCGGCACGTCGAGGATCTCCGCCGCCTCCGCCACCGGATAGGCCTGCATGTCGACGAGGACCAGGGCGGCGCGCTGTTCCGCCGGGAGCGTCCCCAGCGCCTTCACCAGCTGCCGCTGGAGGTCCTGGCGCTCCGCGGGGGCCTCGGCCGACTCATGGGGCTCCAGAAGGAGCTCCAGGCGCTCGGCGTCGTCGACCGGGGAGGTCTTGCGGGAGGCGGCCTTGCGGGCCCGGTCGAGGCAGGCGTTCACGGTGATGCGGTGCAGCCATGTCGTGACGGCCGACTGGCCGCGGAAGGTGTGGGCGGCGCGGTAGGCCGACACCAGGGCGTCCTGCACGGCGTCGGCGGCCTCCTCGCGGTCGCCCAGCGTCCGCAGGGCGACCGCCCAGAGTCTGTCCCGGTGGCGCCGGACCAGCTCGCCGAAGGCGTCGGGGTCACCGTCGACATGGCGCGCCAGCAGGTCCTGGTCGCTCGTGTCGCCGTATATGGCGCCGTCCAACGATGAGCCCCCCTCCCGGCACTCTCGGATTTGCCGGTCGGCCCGGGGTTCGCCGAACCCCGGGCCGACCGGATCAGCCGGTGAACTTGACGTCCGTTATGGCCTGCTTGTAACCGGAACCACTGAACTCGTCGGTGGCCGCGTAGGGCGCCGCCGTGATCCACAGAAGGACATAGCGGGTCTTGACCGGCTTCTTCGCCTTGAGAGCGGCGGAGACGCCGCTCGTCGTCGTGGTGGCGATCTGCTTCATGTCACCGACCGGTGTGCTCGGCGACAGGGAGTCCGTCGCGTAGAGCGTCAGCGTCGTGTGGTCGCCCTCGTACCGGAGCCCTATCGAGGCCGTCGACACGTCCTTCTCGGACCCGAGGTCGTAGACGATCCCGACGCCCTGCTTGAAGGGGGCGAGCCTGGGGCCGTCGACGTAGCTCTTGGAGCGCCAGTACGTGGAGGTGGCACCGTCGTAGGTGTTGCCCACGTCCTTGGCGTTCTGCGGCTTGCCGTCCGGGGCGTACTCCTCCGCGCCCCGGATGCGCAGCGGCATCGGCGCCTTCGGCTTGTCGCCCTCGCTCTTGTTCGGCTGCTGGGTCGTCCCGGACTCGCCGGAGCCCTTCTCGTGGCCCAGGAGCGAGTCCGCGAGCTGCCAGCTGCCCAGACCGAGCGCGGCGATGAGCAGCGCCGAGACGGCCCACTTGATCGCCTTGCCGGTACGTCCCTGGAGCGCGGGCGGCGGAGCCGGCACGACCTGGGTGACGGCCGGGTGCGGGCCGGCGGGCGGACGGCCGTAGGTGCCCTGCTGGTAGGTGGTGCGCTGGTACTCGGGCGGCGCGGTGAACGCGGGCTCCGGCGGGCGGATGCGCGGCATCGCCGCGACGGCCTTGACCAGCTCGTCCGGCGTGGTGCAGGCCGGTTCCTGGCGCGACGCCGTGGCGCCGTCGTTGACCAGCGCCCGCATGGCGAGCTCGGACAGGCCCCGGTGGACCCCCGCGCGCACCTGGTCGGGAGCGATGAGACCGACGCCCTTGGGCAGCCCGTGCAGGCCGTAGGCATCGCTGTCGTACGGCCAGCGCTGGGTCAGCGAGGCGTACAGCAGGGCGCCGATCGCCTCGGTGTCGGTCCGCTGGGGCGTGTCGGAGGTGATGCCGCGCAGCGCGGCGTTCACCGCGAGCCCGCGGATGCGGTACTGGCCCGAGGAGGTCCGCAGGATCGCGCCGGGGGTGAGCCGCAGATGGGCGAGGCCCTCGCGGTGGGCCGCCGCCATGGCCTGGGACACCTGGGTGACCAGCTGGTAGGCGTCGTGCGGCTCCAGCGGGCCGGCGGCGAGGAGCGCTGTCAGCTCGGTGGCGTCGGGCAGCCACTCGTGGACCACGTAGACGAGGTCGTTCTCCTCCACCGCGTCCAGGACCTGGACGAAGCGCGGATCTCCCAGGAGCGCGGACGAACGGGCAGCCGCGAGGACGGAACGCGCCCGCGGATGGTCCGCCGGGAGCAGATGGACGCCGACGGCGCGGCGGAGCTTTTCGTCCACCGCCCTCCAACTGCTGAAACCGTCCAGACGGGTGACGCACTCTTCGAGCCGATAGCGTCTGGCGAGCTTGTGGCCGCTGTGCAGCTCCGGTGTGGCGATGGAGGGCTCGGCGGGCTTTCGTTCACCGCCCGTGTCGCCGGTGCCCTGCTCCGCTGTGTCTGCCGTGTCGATGGATTCCGCCACCCCGTCGGTCGTGGCCCCGTCCGCCTTGGCGGTCAGCGGGTTGTCGCCGCTGTTGTCGGCCACGTCGACGGCAGCCGTGCTACGTTCCGCCACCGTCGTTCCTGCCTCCCCATCCGTTGCGTGCTGTCGGCCAGCCATGCAAAGTCATGCCAATTGTGCCCACAGTCCGGCGCTATGCACGACACACGGCGGCGGACGATGGTTGTGCGCGGGTCACCGGACTCAGCGTCCGAGGCGCCCGCGCACCATTCCGACCATGGAGTTGAGCTCCTCGATCCGCATCTTCTTCGCCGCGGCGAAGAAGACCCCGAGCAGTGCTGCCCCGCCCACCACGAGCGCGACCAGTGAACCGAACGCCCCCTCGCCGATCCCCTTGAGGATGACGAAGCCGAGCGTGCCGCCGATCACCGCCGCCGGGACGGCCGCCAGGGAGAGCCTCGCGTACGTACGCAGCACGCGCGCCCCGTCCAGGTCGCCGCCCAGCCGGTTGCGCAGCCGACGCCAGGCGACTCCCACACCGACGGCGTAGGCCAGACCATAGGCGCCGGCCATGCCCACGACCGCCCACTGGGCGGGCAGGACCACGTAGCAGGCGGCCGACGCGGCGGCGTTGACCCCGGCCACGATGACCGTGTTGTAGAACGGCGTCCGCGTGTCCTCGTACGCGTAGAAGCCGCGCAGGACGACGTACTGGACCGAGTACGGGATCAGGCCCAGCGCGAACGCCATGAGGATGAAGCCCATGGACCTGCTGGCCTCGGCACCGCTGGTGGAGTACAGCAGGGTGCACATCGGGACGCCGAGTGCGAGGAACATGAACGCGACCGGGACGATCGCGACCGCCGAGTTGCGCAGGCCCTGCGAGATGTCGTCGCGGACCGCGCCCGGGTCGTCGTCGTGCGCGGCCCGGGAGATGCGCGGCAGCAGGGCCGCCATCACCGAGACCGTGATGATCGCCTGCGGCATGCCCCAGATCAGCTGGGCGTTGGAGTAGGCGAGGAAGCCCGCTCCGTGCTCGGCGGAGGCCTTGCCGGCCGCCGTGGCGAGCTGGGTCACGACGAGCACGCCGGCCTGGTTGGCGAGGACGAACAGCACGGTCCACTTGGCGAGGTGGACCGTCTTGCCGAGGCCGTGGCCCTTCCAGTCGAAGCGCGGCCGGAAGCGGAAGCCGGTCTCCCGCAGGTACGGGATCATCGCCAGCGACTGGACGACCAGGCCGAGCAGGGTGCCGATCCCCAGCAGGCGGATGCCCTCCGGAGGGATCGTCTGGACACCCATCCTGGTCTCGCCGAAGGTGCCGTACACCCCGATGAACAGGCCGAACGTGCCGATCATGACGATGTTGTTGAGGACCGGGGTCCACATCATCGCGCCGAACTTGCCGCGGGCGTTGAGGATCTGCCCCATCACCACGTGCACACCCATGAAGAAGATCGTGGGCAGGCAGTAGCGGGCGAAGGCCACGGCGACGCTGTTGGCGGCCGTGTCGTCGGAGATCGTCCCCGACATGAGTTTGATCAGCAGCGGTGCCGCGAAGACGACGATGGCGACGATGACGCCGAGCGCCACCATGACGAGGGTCAGCAGCCGGTTGGCGTACGCCTCGCCGCCGTCCTCGTCGTCCTTCATCGAACGCACCAGCTGCGGAACGAAGACCGAGTTGAGACCGCCGCCGACGGTGAGGATGTAGATCATCGTCGGCAGGGTGTAGGCGACGGTGTAGGTGTCGCCGAGCAGCGAGGTGCCCAGCGCGGCCGTGATCACCAGGCTGCGGACGAAGCCGGTGAGCCGCGACACGAGCGTGCCCGCGGCCATGACGGCGCTCGACTTGAGCAGTCCGGAGGCGCGGCCACCGGACTTCTGCTGCGGCGCGGCGGGCAGCGGCTCGGGCTCCGGGGCGGCCGGGGCCGGACCGGAGGCCTGCTGGTCGCGGTAGAGGTACGCGAAGGCGTCCTGCTCGGGCGGTTCCTCGGCCGCCTGGGTGACCAGGGCGTCGACGCCCACGAACTGCGTGGAGCCGGCCGTGTCGCCGTACGGCAGACGGCGCGAGGGGCCGTCCGGCTCCGGCGGCGGGGTCTGCGCCCAGATCCGGGGGTCCGGCGCGTACGGCTGCGCCGGCGGCTGCTGGTAGAGCGGCTGCGGCTCCGCGTAGGTGCCCGGGGGCGGCGGCGGGTGCGCGGCACGGTCGTACAGCGCCTCCGTCACCGGGTCCTGGGCGTACAGATCCTGCGCCCGGTACGGATCGTTTCCGTAGGCGTCCTGGAAGTACGGGTCGGGCGCGGGCTGCTGCGGCGGCACCTGCTCGGCGTAGGGAGGCACCGGGGGCGTGTTCCCGGAGGACGCGGAGCCGCCGCCCGCGCCCTGCCCGCGGTCACCGTCGTACGGCGCGTTCATGGTTACCCCACCTCGTCGTCCCCGGCCTGGCCGGCCACGGTGCATAGCGATAGCTCAATGCTCCACTTTCTCACCCGTGCCGGGCGAGGCCCCGCTTTCCGGACCGGTGTCCGGTGTCGGGTCACTCGGCTGCCCGGGATCGTCACCGTCCGCCGCCTCCGCCGCGTCGCTCCCGCCGGTCTCCTTCAGGGCCGTCGACCGCTTGCGGTGGGTGTACATCCTGATGCCCGCGAGGACGAGCAGCAGGACACCGCCCGCGATCACCAGCATCACGGTCGGGGTGATCTCGGAGACCTTGACCGTGAACTCCATCGGATCGCCGTACGGCGTGCCGTCCTGCGTGTAGAGGCGGGCGGTCACCTGAACGGGGCCGTTGGCGTTGGCCGTGGCGGTGAACTTCACCGACTGGCTGTGCCCGCCGTCGATCTTGACCGGCTGCCCGCCGTTCGTGTCCTCGTTGGTGGTCACCTTGAGGCGGGAGGGGTTGCTCGGCTCCAGTCGCAGCACCAGATTGCCCACGGGCTGGACCAGCTGGTTCTGCACGGTGACGGCGAGCGTGGCGCTGCGCCCCGACATGGTGGCCGTGGACTTCTGGATGAGCCGCACCTCGCCGGTGAGGCCGTCCAGATAGCTCTGTACGCCCGCCCGGTAGATCACCGCTCCTTCGCGGTCGTCGCGCCAGGAGGTCGACATCTCGCGGTTGATGGCGTTGCCGAAGGGCGTGACCACCCGGTCGGGGGCGGTCAGGACGACCTTGAACTTGTCCAGGGTGCCCTGGGTGCTCTTCATGTCCTGGAAGGCCTGGACCGGCAGTTCCTGCCTGCGCAGCGATCCGGGGTACGAGGAGGAGCCGGGCACCCGGGCGGTGGCTTGCGCGTCCGGCTTGACGGTGGCGGCGGCGGTGAGGTCGAGGGGCTGGGTCCAGCGCTGCGCGCTCAGGGCACGGACCGCGCTCGCCATCGTCTGGGCCTGGCTCGCGGTCGGCATCCGCTGCGGGGCGACGACGACGCTGCGCTGCTTCTCGGTGTCCTGGAGCGTGATCGCCAGAGTCTGGGCGAGGAACTCCTGGACGGCCAGGGTGGAATTGCCGGCCCTGGACATGTCGCCCTCGAACGCGGTGGAGAGACGGGCGTCGGAGACCACGGCCGTGGTTCCGCCGCCGATGGGCCGTGCGGCCGACGGCGAGTAGCTCAGCCCGCCGGTCTCGCGGAGGCTGTCGCTGCGTGCGATCACGTTGTGGGCGCCCGCCGAGGTGGCGACATCGACGATCGAGGGGTCGACCGCGCCCTGGACCGGCCAGGCGAAGTCGACCGAGGGCGTCACATGGAGGATGGTCTCCACGGTCTTCTCGGCCACCTCGGTGGCGCCCTGGAGATGGCTCAGCGACCCGGAGACGTCCTTGCCGCGATGGGCGAGCGAGGCGAGGTCCGGGTCGGCGAACGGCAGTGCGACGACCTTCTTGCCCTGTACCGCGTCCTCGAGCCTGCCCAGCCACTCCTTGGCGACGTCCTGGTTGGTGCCGGGCACATCGGTGTCGCCGGACTTGACCCGGTAGTTGCGGGTCATCGCGTCGACGGTGGCGAGCAGATCGGGGTCGATCACCCAGGTGACCGGCAGCTCGTCGCCCAGCGAGACCATCCGCTCCAGCCGTCCGCCGGGCGCGAGCTCCGCGGCCAGCTCCTCGTCGGCGAAGACCGGGGTCTGCTGCTCGTCCGAGCCCGTCTGCGCGGTGAGGTGGGTGGACGACATCAGCGGCCACAAGTAGGTGAGCTGCGACTTCTTGCCGTCGACGGCCTCGGGCTGCCACGGCAGGAAGGTCCGCTGGCTGCCCAGGATCTGGTCGTACGGCTGGTTCACCGTCTGCCCGGAGACCGAGACGCCCAGCGGATAGACGCCGTCGCCCTCCAGGCCCAGCTTGGCGACCGGCACGGAGAGCGTGAAGTCACGGCTGATCCCGGGGGCCAGCTTCGGGAACTTGACCGTGTACTTGTCACCGACCTCCGCCCCGTCCAGGCCCTGCGAGGAGCCGCCGCGCTGGGAGGCGTCGTCGATCCCGGTCCTGCCGTTGAGCCGCTGGCCCACCCGCAGACCCACATGGGCGCTGGTGACGGCCTGCCTGCCGGTGTTGGTGACCGTGCCGGAGATCGTCAGCGTGTCGCTCTTGACGGGGGCGCTGGGGGCCATCGAGTCGAGCGTCACCTGGACGGTGCGCGAGAGCGGCGCCTTGTGCGGCGCGGTGGTACCGGTGGCGTGGGCCGCCGTGGTGGCGGCCGTACCGGACAGCAGACCGGCGATCAGGGGAGCGCCGACGAGCAGCGCCGCTGTGCGGCGCAGCCATCGGCGGGCGGGAGAGGGGCCCATCCCCTGAGAAGCTGCCGCCTCGGCCACGCGTCGCCCGTCCCTCGTCGTCGTCAGCTGTGTCGGTGGTTGTCGATTCCTGCGTCCACGCATGGTAACGAGGTGGACTGTGGCGAAGTGCCGTGGACTGCTCCACATGATCGGAAGAGTGTGCCAGGGAGCCAGGTGGGGCGGCTTCCCGGGGCTGTGCGGACCCGCGAACACCTATGGACCGGGGCGGACGGAAACGGTGACGCCCCCGGTCGGCCGGGCACGTACCCTCTTTTGTTGTGCCGAACGCCAACGAAGACAATCCCAGCGCCCTGAACCAGGTGCAGCGCCGAGCGGTCAGCGAACTGCTGCGGGTGTCCCCGGTCGCCGACGATCTTGCCCGCCGCTTCCAGGAGGCCGGATTCTCGCTCGCCCTGGTCGGCGGCTCGGTGCGGGACGCACTGCTGGGCCGGCTCGGCAATGACCTGGACTTCACGACCGACGCCCGCCCCGAGGCGGTGCTGAAGATCGTCCGCCCGTGGGCGGACGCGGTCTGGGAGGTCGGGATCGCGTTCGGCACCGTCGGCTGCCAGAAGGACGGCTACCAGATCGAGGTGACGACGTACCGCTCCGAGGCGTACGACCGCACCTCGCGCAAGCCCGAGGTGTCCTACGGCGACTCCATCGAGCAGGACCTGGTCCGCCGTGACTTCACCGTCAACGCGATGGCCGTGGCGCTGCCCGAGAAGGAGTTCGTCGACCCCCACGGCGGTCTGGAGGACCTGGCGGAGCGCGTCCTGCGCACCCCCGGCACCCCGCAGGAGTCCTTCTCCGACGACCCGCTGCGCATGATGCGGGCCGCCCGCTTCGCGGCGCAGCTCGACTTCGAGGTGGCCCCCGAGGTCGTCGCCGCGATGTCGTCGATGGCCGAGCGGATCGAGATCGTCTCCGCCGAACGCGTCCGGGACGAGCTGAACAAGCTGCTGCTGTCGGCGCACCCCCGCAAGGGGCTGCGGCTGCTCGTGGAGACGGGGCTCGCCGACCATGTGCTGCCCGAGCTGCCCGCGCTGCGGCTGGAGAGCGACGAGCACCACCGGCACAAGGACGTGTACGAGCACTCGCTCACGGTCCTGGACCAGGCCATCGCCCTGGAGGAGGACGGGCCCGACCTGGTGCTGCGCCTAGCCGCGCTGCTGCACGACATCGGCAAGCCCAGGACGCGCCGGTTCGAGCAGGACGGCCGGGTCTCCTTCCACCACCACGAGGTGGTCGGCGCGAAGATGACCAAGAAGCGCATGACCGCGCTGAAGTACTCCAACGACATGGTCAAGGACGTCTCGCGCCTGGTGGAGCTGCATCTGCGCTTCCACGGCTACGGCACCGGCGAATGGACCGACTCGGCGGTGCGCCGTTACGTACGCGACGGCGGGCCGCTCCTGGACCGGCTGCACAAGCTGACCCGCTCGGACTGCACCACCCGCAACAAGCGCAAGGCGACCGCGCTGTCGCGGGCCTATGACGGCCTGGAGGAGCGGATCGCGCAGCTTCAGGAGCAGGAGGAGCTCGACTCGATCCGCCCGGACCTCGACGGCAACCAGATCCAGGAGATCCTGGGGATCGGGCCGGGCCCGGCGATCGGCCAGGCGTACAAGCATCTGCTGGAGCTGCGCCTGGAGAACGGGCCGATGGAGCACGACGCGGCCGTCGCGGCGCTCAAGGAGTGGTGGGCCGAGCAGGGCTGAGTCGGCCCGCGGGACGTTTCACGTGAAACATGCGTCGTGGTTTCACGGGGAACCCGCACGGTGTTTCACGTGAAACATCGCGCCCCAGATACGCCGAGGGGCGGTGTTTCACGTGAGGGGTTTCACGTGAAACACCGCCCCTCTCCCGCTGCCGGGACTACTTCTTGTAGTCCTTCAGGCAGAGGGTGAAGTCCTTGCTGCCGCCGGTCTGCGTGTACTCCGAGTACTTGGTGCGGTCGCAGCCGCTGTTGTCGTCCTTCTTCTGCACGACCTTGAACTTGGCCTTGGAGTCGCCGCAGTCCACGACCTTCAGGTCCGGGTTGGTCGTGGAGTCGGGGTTGCCGATGCTCATGCAGTCGCCGACCTTGGCGGTGTCGGCGTCATGACGGCTGGAGTACCAGGCCGCGAGCGCGGCGCTGAGGACACCCACCACGACGACGATCCGGACGATCTTCTTGACGTTGCGGCGACGCGGAGGGACGGGCGCCGGCGCGTGGGGTATCCCGTCCTGGTTGAAGTACGGCGACTGCTGCGGCGGGACACCCGGCTGGCCCGGCTGGCCGTACGGTGCGCCTCCCTGCGGCTGTCCGTACGGGGCTGCGCCCTGCGGCTGTCCGTAGGGAGCGTTGGGCTGCGGCGCGTACGGGTTCTGGCCCTGGGGCGGCGGAGTGGACACGTGGGGGTTCCCCCTTGGTGAAAACAGATGATGTAGGACGCCCGTAAGGTAGCGGGCCCGGCTGACATCCCCGCTACCGGAGGGCACTCTGTGGCCCTGATGTGACACTCAGCCGCGCTGAAAGCGGGTCATAAACACCGCTACCACTGCGTAGATCACCGA
Organism: Streptomyces sp. NPDC031670; assembly: GCF_055580545.1. NCBI lineage: Bacteria > Bacillati > Actinomycetota > Actinomycetes > Kitasatosporales > Streptomycetaceae > Streptomyces > Streptomyces sp. NPDC031670. Next base: position 475,661 of record NZ_JBVILC010000002.1, read on the forward strand.
GACCGTGACCACCAGGGCCACCGACTTTCCGTCAGGCGGCAGCATCAGCGCGGCAACCGCGGCGGCGCCGACGAAGGCGACGTTGAAGAGCACGTCGTAGAGCGAGAAGATCCGGCCCCGGTAGGCGTCGTCCACCGAGGACTGCACCACGGTGTCCGTGGAGATCTTCGCGCCCTGGGTGACGAGTCCCAGGACGAACGCGGCCACCAGGACGGGCCCGGGGGCGAACGGAAGCCCCAGGGCGGGTTCAAGGACCGCCGCGGTCCCCGCGCACACCGCCATCCACCGGTAGGGCCCCACCCGTGCCACCGCCCCCGGTGTCACGACGGCCGCCGCGAAGAACCCCGCCCCCGAGACGCCCACGGCGAGCCCCAGCAGTGCCAGCCCGTCGGTGGTGCCGTCGGTCCAGGCGTACCGGCACAGCATCAGCACCAGGACGGTCAGCGCCCCGTAGCAGAAGCGCATCAGCGTCATCGCGGCCAGGACACCGGCGGCCGTCCGGCGCTGTCGCAAGTGGCGCAGCCCGTCGGCGAGTCCGCGCGCCGTCGTCCCGATCGCGGCGACGATCCCGGGCCGCACCTGGACCGGGTCGGGCCCCAGCAGCCCGGGCGGCAGCCGCAGCGACCACAGGGCCGCGCACAGATAGAGGAGCGAGCCGAACAGCACGGTGGCGGCGTCCACCGGCAGCACCAGCCGCAGACAGAAGGCCAGTCCACCGCCCGCCGTGGCGGCCAGTGTTCCCGCCGTCGGGGAGAGGGAGTTGGCCATCACCAGCCGTTCTTCGTCCACGACCCGGGGCAGCGCGGCCGAGAGCCCCGCCAGCACGAACCGGTTGACGGCCGTGACGCACAGGGCGGAGGCGTAGAAGAGCGCGTCCGGCGCCGAGGCGAGCAGCAGCAGTGCGGTGCATCCGGCCAGCAGGGCCCGCAGCAGATTGCCGTAGAGGAAGACCTGGCGCCGCTGCCAGCGGTCGAGCAGGACGCCCGCGAACGGGCCCACGACGGAGTAGGGCAGCAGCAGTACGGCCATGGCCGAGGCGATCGCGGCGGGCGAGGTCTGTTTCTCGGGGGAGAAGACGACATGGGTGGCGAGCGCGACCTGGTAGACGCCGTCCGACGCCTGGGAGAGCAGTCGTACGGCCAGCAGGCGCCGGAAATTCCTCAGGCGCAGGAGTACGCGCAGATCACGCACGACGGACATGGGTGCAAGCGTCACATACGCGGAGGGTCCCCGCGCCGGCACGGCACGGGGACCCTCAACAGTCGGGTGGGAGCCGGGACTTAGCGCTCGACCTCGCCCTTGATGAACTTCTCGACGTTCTCGTAGGCCTCGTCGTCGAAGTACTGGACCGGCGGGGACTTCATGAAGTACGAGGACGCGGAGAGGATCGGGCCGCCGATGCCGCGGTCCTTGGCGATCTTCGCGGCGCGGACGGCGTCGATGATGACACCCGCGGAGTTCGGGGAGTCCCACACCTCGAGCTTGTACTCGAGGTTCAGCGGAACGTCACCGAAGGCGCGGCCCTCGAGGCGCACGTACGCCCACTTGCGGTCGTCCAGCCACGCCACGTAGTCCGAGGGGCCGATGTGGACGTTGTTGTCGCCCAGCTCGCGGTCGCGGATCTGCGAGGTGACGGCCTGCGTCTTCGAGATCTTCTTGGACTCCAGGCGCTCGCGCTCGAGCATGTTCTTGAAGTCCATGTTGCCGCCGACGTTCAGCTGCATGGTGCGCTCCAGGCGGACACCGCGGTCCTCGAAGAGCTTCGCCATGACGCGGTGCGTGATGGTGGCGCCGACCTGGGACTTGATGTCGTCACCGACGATCGGGACGCCCGCCTCGGTGAACTTGTCCGCCCACTCCTTGGTACCGGCGATGAAGACCGGAAGGGCGTTGACGAACGCGACCTTGGCGTCGATGGCGCACTGCGCGTAGAACTTCGCAGCGACCTCGGAGCCGACGGGGAGGTAGCAGACCAGAACGTCGACCTGCTTGTCCTTGAGGACCTGGACCACGTCGACCGGGGCCTCGGAGGACTCCTCGATGGTCTGGCGGTAGTACTTGCCCAGGCCGTCGTGGGTGTGTCCACGCTGGACCGTGACGCCCTTGTTCGGGACGTCGCAGATCTTGATGGTGTTGTTCTCGCTGGCGCCGATGGCGTCCGCGAGGTCGAGGCCGACCTTCTTGGCGTCCACGTCGAACGCGGCCACGAACTCCACGTCCTTGACGTGGTAGTCGCCGAACTGGACGTGCATCAGACCCGGCACCTTGCCCGCCGGGTCGGCGTCCTTGTAGTACTCGACGCCCTGCACCAGCGAGGCGGCGCAGTTTCCTACACCGACGATGGCTACGCGAACCGAACCCATTCCGGTTGCTCCCTGTGTGTTCTCGACGAAGTCCTGCGGACGCAGGGCCTTCAGTTGGCGGTGTCCTCGGACGGATCCGGCCGGGTGCTGTCCCGATGCCGGGGCAGGCCGCCCGTCTCTCCTGATGTGTGGTCCTGCTGAGCGGAGCCGGTGGCCGGGCCGGATCGCTGATCCCGCCCCGCCCGCTCGCTCTCGATGAGCTCGTTCAGCCAGCGCACTTCGCGCTCCACGGACTCCATGCCGTGTCGCTGCAGCTCAAGCGTGTAGTCGTCCAGGCGCTCGCGCGTACGGGCCAGGGAGGCGCGCATCTTCTCGAGGCGCTCCTCCAGCCGGCTGCGACGACCTTCCAGCACGCGCATCCGCACCTCGCGCTCCGTCTGCCCGAAAAAGGCGAAACGTGCCGCGAAGTGCTCGTCCTCCCAGGTATCGGGGCCGGTGTGGGAGAGCAGTTCTTCGAAATGCTCCTTCCCCTCCGCCGTCAACCGGTAGACGATCTTGGCCCGGCGCCCTGCGAGTGAAGCGGCGAGAGCGTCCTCGGGAGCGCTGCCCGGTTCCTCGATCAACCAGCCGCTCGCGACCAGCGTCTTGAGGCAGGGGTAGAGGGTCCCGTAACTGAAGGCCCGGAAGATCCCCAGTGAGGTGTTGAGCCGCTTGCGCAGCTCGTACCCGTGCATCGGGGCCTCGCGAAGCAGGCCGAGTACGGCGAATTCGAGGATGCCGGAGCGTCTGCTCACCCTTCGCCTCCTCTGTCGCCGCGGACCTTTATGCCGTGCTGATGTATCGACTCGATACATCCTGACGATAGAACGACGGGGCCTCCGCGACAAGGGGGGCCATGGTGAACGGCGTCACATCGTCAATTCATGGGAAGCAAGTTGCCTGATTTGGGGTGAACTTCGGCCCTAGGCTGGTTTTGACCGTGCGTAGTCTGTGCGGCATGCAGATCACCGGGAGCCGAGTGACGTCAGGGGGCGTCGGCGCGTACCGCGCCATCGGCATACCGGGTGCACGGCGGACGGGCCCGGCGCAGGGCTGGTCCGTCTGTCGGGGGGACCGGAACTCACCAGTCGCTTCCAGGCGCTCTCGCCTGCCCGAGGAGTAGTCGTTCGATGAGCGAGCACCGTCGCAAACCGCCGGAGTCGCAAGGCGGGGGCCGCGCGGCGGCCCGACGTGCTGCCCAGCAGCCGTCCGGCCGCCGGGCGACCCCCGACCGGGACTCGGTCACAGGGTCCCCCTCCGGCTCGTACGGAGAGCAGCGGCAGGCCAATGGGCGCGCCGAGTCCCGAAGGGCCGCCCAGCGGAGCGGACGCAGACGGGCTGACGGTCCCGGCGGCGGTGGCCCGGCCGGCCCGGGCGGGCGCCGCGGCGGATCCGGCCCCGGCGACCGGAGGCCCGGAAAGAAGCGCTTCATCGACTACCCGCGCTACAACAAGCGCGGGTGGCGGCGCTGGATGCCCTCATGGAAGCTGGTCAGCGGGCTGTGCCTCGGTTTTCTCGGCACCCTGGTGATCGCGATCGGCATCGCCTACTGGACGGTGAGCGTCCCGAATGTGGCCCAGGCCGCCCAGGCCGAGAACAACGTCTACTACTGGGCCGACGGGTCCCAGATGGTCGCGACCGGCGGCGAGGTCAACCGCCAGATCATCGCCTACGAGAAGATCCCCGCCGCCATGCGGTACGCGGTGATCTCGGCGGAGAACAAGACCTTCGAGACCGACTCCGGTGTCGACCCCCAGGGCATCGCGCGCGCCCTGGTGAACATGGCCAAGGGCGGCCACACCCAGGGTGGCTCCACGATCACCCAGCAGTACGTGAAGAACGCCCGGCTCGACGACCAGTCGCAGACCCTGACCCGTAAGTTCAAAGAGCTCTTCATCTCCATCAAGGTCGGCGCGACCAAGAAGAAGAGCGAGATCATGGCGGGCTATCTGAACACCGCCTACTACGGACGCGGTGCCTACGGTCTGCAGGCCGCGGCACGCACGTACTACAGCAAGGACGCCAAGGACCTCGATCCCAGCCAGTGCGCGTTCCTCGCCTCGCTGCTCAAGGGCGCCACCTACTTCGACCCCGCCGGCGCCACCGAGATCGACCCGGCCGCCACCCCGCAGCAGAACACCAAGAACGCCATGAGCCGATGGGCCTGGATCCTCGACGAGGAAGTGAAGGACGGCCATCTGCCCGCGGCCGAGCGGGCGAAGTTCACGACCTTCCCGATGCCCGACAAGCCCAAGAAGAACGCGCAGCTCAGCGGGCAGATCGGCTATCTGGTCAGCCTCTCCAAGGCGTACTTCGTCAACAACAACACTCAGGGCATCACCGCCAGCGACCTGGACAAGGGTGGCTACGAGATCCACACGACCTTCGACAAGAAGAAGGTCCAGGCGCTCGAAGGGGTCGTGAAGAAGGTCCGCAAGGAGAACTTCGACGCGAAGAAGCGGCCCAAGCTCGACACCTTCGTCCAGTTCGGTGCCGCCTCCGTGGACAACAAGACCGGAGCCATCAAGGCGATCTACGGCGGTGAGGACGCGACGAAGCACTTCACCAACAACGCCGATCAGACCGGTGCGCAGGTCGGCTCGACCTTCAAGCCGTTCGTCCTGGCCGCCGCCATGGAGTACGGCAAGCGCGACCCGAAGGGTCCCAAGGACCAGGGCGAGTCGCAGCGCACCCCGGTCTCCCCGAAGAGCATCTACAGCGGCATGAACAAGCTGAAGATCAAGAACTACGACGGGAGCGTGTGGACCAACGAGAACGGCGATCCCTGGAGCCAGACCAACGACGGCAACCAGTCGTACAACCCGCCGAGCTACGCGATCGACCTGCGGTACGCGATGCAGGAGTCGGCGAACACGCCCTATGTCCAGCTCGGCATGGATGTCGGCACGGACAAGGTGAAGGACGTGGCCCTGGCGGTGGGGCTCCGTAAGGACAGCCTCGCGTCCTCGACCGTGCCCTCGTTCTCCATCGGCACCTCCTCCCCCAGCGCGATCCGGATGGCCGGTGCCTACGCCACCTTCGCCACCAGCGGGATGCACCACGACGCCTACTCGGTCGAGAAGGTCATGCGCCGGGGCGGCGTCATCTACAAGCACGAGGACAAGGCGTCCCGTGCCTTCTCCGCCGCGGTCGCCGACAATGTGACGGACGTCCTGAAGAACGTGGTCGAGAAGGGCACCGGCACCAACGCCAAGCTCAGCGGCCGTGACGTGGCGGGCAAGACCGGTACCACCGACGAGAACCGCTCCGCGTGGTTCGTGGGGTACACGCCGCAGCTGTCGACCGCGGTCAGCATGTACCGCCTCGACGACAACGAGAGCAGCAAGAAGCGCGAATTCCTGTCCATGTACGGGACCGGTGGCCAGAAGAAGATCCACGGTGCGTCCTTCCCGTCGACCATCTGGCACGACTACATGGAGCAGGCGCTGAACGGCACCCGGGCCGTCGACTTCCCGACGCCCGAGCCGATCGGCGAGAAGGTGTTCGGCGGCGGCATGTCGCCCAGCCCGAGCCCCTCCCCGTCGCCGTCGAACACGCCGTCTCCCTCCGCCAGCAGCCCCTCGCCCACCCCGTCGCTGACTCCGCGCCCCACCCCGAAGCCCAGCAAGACCTGCGGCAAGTGGGACTGGAACTGCGGCGGCCCCGGTGGCGGCCCCGGCGGCTCGGACGCGGGCGCCGACGCGGGTACCGACCAGGGCGCCACCAGCGGGGACATCAGCGGGCCCTCCGGCAGCCCGTCGCCCAGTAAGTCCAAACCGGGCAGCGGCCCCCAGGGAAGCATCTTCGGGGGACCCAACGGCTAGCGGGCCCGGCGCACGCGGCTGAACACCAGGGGCGATGTTTCACGTGAAACATCGCCCCTCGGCATTTCCACAGAGGTGTACGGCAGGATGTGCGGCATGACGAGCGAGACCAGTGCCCGCGCGTACGAGACCCGGCCGGCGAAGTCCACCGGACCCGTCGTGCGCCCCACGGAGCAGGACGAGGTCGCCGCGGCCGGCAGTGAGGTGCTGGGCGGCCCGATGGGCCGCTGGGCCTCGGGGGCGGGCCACTGGCTGACCCCGGTCCGGGTGATCGCCCTGGTCGCGATCGGGATGTTCGCCCTGGGGATGGCACAGAAGGCCCCCTGCTACGAGTGGGCGTGGTTCCGGGGCGTGAACTCCCAGTACACCCACGCCTGCTACTCCGACATCCCGCACCTCTACGTGGGCCGGGGCTTCGCCGACGGGAAGGTGCCCTACTTCGACCGGCTCTCCGGCGACATGGACTTCCTCGAATACCCGGTGCTGACCGGACTGTTCATGGAGGTGGCCTCCTGGCCGGTCTCATGGATGTCCGGCGGCACCATGCAGCACCGCGAGCAGATGTACTGGATGGTCAACGCGGGGATGCTGATGGCCTGCACGGCCGTCATCGCGGTCTGTGTGGCGCGCACGCACCGCCGCCGCCCCTGGGACGCGCTCCTGGTCGCCCTGGCGCCCGCCTTCGCCCTCACCGCGACGATCAACTGGGATCTCTTCGCCATCGCCCTGACCGCCGCCGCCATGCTGCTGTGGTCCCGCAGCCGCCCCCTCGCCTTCGGCATCCTGATCGGGCTCGCGACGGCCGCCAAGCTCTACCCCGTGCTCCTGCTAGGACCACTGCTGTTCCTGTGCTGGCGGGCCGGGAAGTGGCGGGAGTACGGGGCGGCCGTGCTCGGAGCGGCGGGCGCCTGGCTGGCGGTGAACGTGCCGGTGATGCTGCTCGCGCCCGAGGGCTGGAAGAAGTTCTACACGTTCAGCCAGGAGCGGTCCGTCGACTTCGGCTCGTTCTGGCTGATCATCTCCCAGCGCACCGGCAAGTCCCTGGACGTCCACATGGTGAACAACCTGGCGACGCTGCTGATGGTGCTGCTGTGCGCGGGCATCGCAGCGCTGACGCTCACCGCGCCCCGCCGTCCGCGCTTCGCCCAGCTCGCCTTCCTGGTCGTCGCCGCGTTCATCCTGACCAACAAGGTCTACTCCCCGCAGTACGTGCTGTGGCTGATCCCGCTGGCCGCGCTGGCCCGGCCCCGCTGGCGCGACTTCCTGATCTGGCAGGCGGGGGAGGTCGTCTACTTCCTCGGCATCTGGACGTACCTCGCGTACACGATGAGCGGCGAGAAGCACCAGGGCCTGCCGCCCGAGGGCTACCAACTGGCCATCGCCGCGCATCTGCTGACGACGCTCTACCTCTGCGCGATGATCGTGCGGGACATCCTGATGCCGGAGCGGGACGGCGTACGACGTGACGGCTCGGACGACCCCTCGGGAGGCGTGCTCGACGGGGCCCGGGACGTGTTCGTCCTGGGGCAGGCGGCCCACCCGCCCCGGCACGCGGCTCCCCTGGTGGAGGGGCCGCTGGTGGAGTGGGGCACGGGTCGGCCGGGCGCCCAGGACGGCTGGACGTGACGAGAAGGGCCCCCGCCGGTGGCGGGGGCCCTTCGTCCTGTCCGGTCGGTGACGCCGACGCCTAGCGGTCGACCATGCGGTCGAACTGCGTCGTGGTGTGCCGCAGATGGGCCACCAGCTCGTCGCCCACGCGCGGCTCCTGGGAGTCCGAGGGGACGAAGAGGATCGAGACCTGCATGTGCGGCGGCTCGGCGAACCAGCGCTGCTTGCCGTCCCAGACGAACGGCGACAGATTGCGGTTGACGGTCGCCAGACCGGCCCGGGCGACGCCCTTGGCACGCGGCATCACCCCGTGGAGCGCCTTGGGGGCCTCCAGGCCGACGCCGTGCGAGGTGCCGCCGGCGACCACGACCAGCCAGCCGTCGGAGGCCGCCTTCTGCTGGCGGTAGCCGAAACGATCCCCCTTCGCGACCCGGGTGACGTCCAGGACGGCACCGCGGTACTCGGTCGCCTCGTGGTCGCCGAGCCACAGCCGGGTGCCGATGCGGGCGCGGAAACGGGTCTGCGGGAACTGCTGCTGCAGCCGCGCCTGCTCCTCGGCCCGCAGATGGCTCACGAACATGGTGTGCAGCGGCAGCCGGGCCGCACGCAGCCGGTCCATCCAGCCGATGACCTCCTCGACGGCGTCGGAGCCGTCGGTGCGGTCCAGCGGGAGGTGCAGGGCGAAGCCCTCCAGGCGTACGTCCTCGATGGCGGAGTGGAGCATGCCGAGCTCCTCCTCCTTGATGCCGTGGCGCTTCATCGAGCTCATGCACTCGATGACCACGCGCGCGCCCACCAGGGCGTGCACCCCGTCCACGGACGACACCGAGCGGATCACGCGGTCCGGCAGCGGCACCGGCTCCTCGCTCCGGCGGAACGGCGTGAGCACCAGCAGGTCGCCGCCGAACCAGTCCTTGATACGGGCCGCCTCATAGGTGGTGCCGACCGCCAGGATGTCCGAGCCGAAGCGGTTCACCTCCTCGGCCAGGCGCTCGTGGCCGAAGCCGTAGCCGTTGCCCTTGCAGACCGGGACGATGCCCGGGAACTGGTCGACCACGGACTTCTGGTGCGCCCGCCAGCGCGCGGTGTCGACGTACAGGGAGAGCGCCATGGCCGGATCCGGGACCTTTCTCGTGGCTGCGGTGTGTCAGAGGTATGAGTTACGAGACTACGCACCCATCAGCGCCTCGACATGTAGATGTCGAGCGCCTTGTGCAGCAGCTTGTTCAGCGGGAAGTCCCACTCGCCGACGTACTCGACGGCCTCGCCGCCGGTGCCGACCTTGAACTGGATGAGACCGAAGAGGTGGTCGGTCTCGTCGAGCGAGTCGGAGATGCCGCGCAGGTCGTAGACGGTCGCGCCCATGGCGTACGCGTCGCGCAGCATCCGCCACTGCATCGCGTTCGAAGGCCGGACCTCACGGCCGATGTTGTCGGAGGCGCCGTAGGAGTACCAGACGTGGCCGCCCACGACGAGCATCGTCGCCGCCGACAGGTTCACACCGTTGTGGCGCGCGAAGTAGAGCCGCATCCGGTTGGGGTCCTCGTTGTTGAGCACCGTCCACATGCGCTGGAAGTACGAGAGCGGGCGCGGCCGGAAGTGGTCGCGGACGGCGGTGATCTCGTAAAGGCGCTGCCACTCGGCCAGGTCCTCGTAGCCGCCCTGGACGACCTCGACGCCCGCCTTCTCGGCCTTCTTGATGTTGCGGCGCCACAGCTGGTTGAAGCCCTTGAGGACGTCGTCCAGCGAACGGTTGGCCAGCGGCACCTGGAAGACGTAGCGCGGCTGCACATCGCCGAAGCCGGCGCCGCCGTCCTCGCCCTGCTGCCAGCCCATCTTCCGCAGCCGGTCTGCGACTTCGAAGGCGCGCGGCTCGATGTGGGTGGCCTCGACATCACGCAGACGCTTCACGTCCGGGTCCTGGATGCCGGACTTGATGGCGGCCGAGTCCCAGCGCCGGATGACGACCGGCGGCCCCATCTTCACCGAGAACGCGCCCTGGTTCTTCAGGTGCGCCAGCATCGGCTGCAGCCACTCGTCGAGGTTCGGCGCGTACCAGTTGATGACCGGGCCCTCGGGCAGATACGCCAGGTACCGCTTGATCTTCGGCAGCTGGCGGTAGAGCACCAGCCCGGCGCCGACCATCTGGCCCGTCTTGTCGAACCAGCCAAGGTTCTCCGAACGCCACTCGGTCTTCACATCAGCCCACGCCGGGACCTGGCAGTGGCTCGCCGCGGGCAGGCTCTGGATGTACGCCAGATGCTGCTCTCGGCTGATGGTCCTCAGGGTCAGGCTCATGCGGGGCGCTCCTCGGCAGGTGTGTCCCCATGGGTACAGGGGCTCCGGCTCTCGCGCCGAAGCCTACTGCGCCCGGGGAGCGCCCCGGATGGCTGTACGGGCCCTGGGTGGGTGCGGGGTGTCCTCAGCCGCCGACGACACCGCCGAAGAGGCCGCCGTGGGCCATGCCGAGGAAGAAGCCCACGGCGGAGGCGCCGAGCCCGAGGATCAGCAGGAACCGCTCGCGGGTCGTCACCGAGATGAACTGTCCGTACGCGCCCGTGAGGATCCCCACCAGGCCCGCCCAGGAGCTGAGCAGGTGCAGGTTGTGGAAGAACGCCGTGGTGAAGGCCAGTGCGCCGAGCACGACGGTCACCGCCATGAAGGCGTCCTGAAGGGGATGGGGCTTGCCGTCGGTGGCGAAGAGGGAGACGACGGACGAGTTCGATCGCATTGCCTGTGCCATGAGGCACCTCCTGGCGGAAGCGGAGCGCGGCGAAGGGTAGCGCCGCGCACACCCGATGTGTACAGATTGCGGCCCCTGACCGCCGGATTTCAACCGGAAGCCTGTGTGCAGGTACTCTGTACGGTCTGCACCGGTGTCTGCCCTGGCCAGGACGCGGTCCCCCTCTCTCGGAGCGGGATTGTCAGTGGCGGCGGATACCGTTGTTCACGCATCACGACCCTCCTGCCACGGAACGACCGTGGCCGCTGAGTCCAAAGGAGGTGGGTTTTACATGCGTCACTACGAGGTGATGGTCATCCTCGACCCCGATCTGGAGGAGCGCGCTGTCTCCCCCCTGATCGAGAACTTCCTCTCCGTCGTCCGTGAGGGCAACGGAAAGGTCGAGAAGGTCGACACCTGGGGCCGTCGTCGTCTCTCCTACGAGATCAAGAAGAAGCCCGAGGGCATCTACACGGTCATCGACCTCCAGGCCGAGCCTGCGGTCGTCAAGGAGCTCGACCGTCAGATGAACCTGAACGAGTCGGTCCTCCGGACCAAGGTCCTCCGCCCCGAGACCCACTGAGCTTCCGCTCAGAAGTCATCGGGTTCCGAGTAGCAACACAGCAGCCAGCAGCAATCCCCGCCGAGAGGTTCACCCATGGCAGGCGAGACCGTCATCACGGTCGTCGGCAATCTCGTCGACGACCCCGAGCTGCGCTTCACCCCGTCCGGTGCGGCCGTCGCGAAGTTCCGTGTCGCGTCGACTCCCCGCACCTTCGACCGTCAGACCAATGAGTGGAAGGACGGCGAAAGCCTCTTCCTGACCTGCTCGGTCTGGCGTCAGGCGGCGGAGAACGTCGCCGAGTCGCTTCAGCGAGGCATGCGCGTCATCGTGCAGGGCCGGCTGAAGCAGCGGTCCTACGAGGACCGCGAGGGCGTCAAGCGCACGGTCTACGAGCTGGACGTCGAGGAAGTCGGCCCCAGCCTCAAGAGCGCCACGGCCAAGGTCACCAAGACCACCGGTCGAGGCGGCCAGGGTGGTTACGGCGGCGGTGGCGGCCAGCAGCAGGGCGGCGGCAGCTGGGGTGGAGCCCCCAGTGGTGGCCCGCAGGGCGGCGGCGCTCCCGCCGACGACCCCTGGGCCTCCAGCACGCCGGCCAGTGGCGGCCAGCAGCAGGGTGGCGGCGGTGGCGGCTGGGGCGGAAGCTCCGGCAGCTCCGGCGGCGGCTACTCGGACGAGCCGCCCTTCTAGGGCAGCCCGTATCCCCACTTCTTGATCACACAGGAGAAACACCATGGCGAAGCCGCCTGTGCGCAAGCCTAAGAAGAAGGTCTGCGCTTTCTGCAAGGACAAGACCGCTTACGTGGACTACAAGGACACGAACATGCTGCGGAAGTTCATTTCCGACCGCGGCAAGATCCGTGCCCGCCGCGTGACCGGCAACTGCACGCAGCACCAGCGTGACGTCGCCACGGCCGTCAAGAACAGCCGTGAGATGGCGCTGCTGCCCTACACGTCCACCGCGCGATAAGGGAAGGGTGACCGAAAAATGAAGATCATCCTCACCCACGAGGTCTCTGGCCTCGGTGCCGCCGGCGATGTCGTCGACGTCAAGGACGGCTACGCTCGCAACTACCTGGTCCCGCGTGGTTTCGCGATCCGCTGGACCAAGGGCGGCGAGAAGGACGTCGAGCAGATCCGTCGTGCTCGCAAGATCCACGAGATCGCCACCATCGAGCAGGCCAACGAGATCAAGGCCCGCCTCGAAGGCGTGAAGGTGCGTCTGGCCGTTCGCTCCGGCGACGCCGGCCGTCTCTTCGGCTCCGTCACCCAGGCCGACGTCGCTGCGGCGATCAAGGCTGCCGGTGGCCCGGACGTGGACAAGCGTCGCGTCGAGCTCGGCTCGCCGATCAAGACCCTGGGCGCGCACCAGGTGTCCGTGCGTCTGCACGCCGAGGTTGCCGCGAAGGTTGGCGTCGAGGTCGTCGCCGCCTAAGGGCATCGCTCAGCAGAGCATAAGAAGGGCCGCACCCTCCGGGGTGCGGCCCTTCGCCGTTGTCGCCGCGTGGACGTTTCACGTGAAACATCACCCCCCGCCTCCTCGCCCGGCCGGTCGGCGGACGCCCTCAGCGCGTCGCGCCCGTCACCAGCCAGCGCCCCGAGCGGGCGCGGAGCCAGAGCGTCAGCATGCGGACGGACATCATCAGGGCCATCGCCCACCACAGGGCGGTGAGCCCGCCGCCGAGCGTCGGGACCAGCAGGGCCACCGGGGCGAAGCAGACGAGCGTCAGCAGCATCGCCCACGCCAGATAACGGCCGTCGCCCGCGCCCATGAGCACCCCGTCGAGGACGAAGACGACCCCCGACACCGGCTGGGAGAGGGCGACCACGAGGAGAGCGGGCAGCAGGGTGTCCCGGACCGTGTGGTCGCCGGTGAAGAGCGGGATGAACAGCGGCCGGGCCACTGCCACCAGCAGACCGAGCACCAGCCCGGCGGCGATGCCCCACTCGACCATGCGCCGGCACGCCTGACGGGCCCCCTCGGTGTCCTCGGCACCCAGATAGCGCCCGATGATGGCCTGCCCGGCGATGGCGATCGCGTCGAGGGCGAAGGCCAGCAGGCTCCACAGCGACAGGATGATCTGGTGGGCGGCGATCTCGGCGTCACCCAGCCGTGCGGCCACGGCCGTGGCGATCATCAGGACGGCTCGCAGCGAGAGGGTACGGACCAGCAGCGGAACCCCCGCCTGGGCGCTGGCGCGGATGCCCGCCACGTCCGGGCGCAGTGAGGCGCCGTACCGTCGGGCCCCTCGTACGACGACGCAGAGGTAGACCGCGGCCATCGCGAACTGGGCGATCACGGTGCCCCAGGCTGAGCCTGCGATCCCCAGGCCCGCCCCGTAGACGAGCCCGGCGTTCAGAGCCGCGTTGACGGCGAAGCCGCCGATGGCCACAGCGAGGGGCGTCCGGGTGTCCTGGAGGCCGCGCAGTATGCCGGTGGCGGCGAGCGCCATGAGCATGGCGGGGATACCGAGCGAGGAGATGCGCAGATAGGTGACGGCGTAGGGGGCTGCGGTGTCCGAGGCGCCGAAGAGGCCGATGAACCAGGGGGCCGCGGGCAGGACGACGGCGATGACGGCGGCGCCGAGCAGCAGGGCGAGCCAGACGCCGTCCATGCCCTGGCGGATGGCGGCCGGCAGGTCTCCGGCCCCGACGCGGCGTGCGACGGCGGCGGTGGTGGCGTAGGCGAGGAAGACGAAGACGCTCACGGCGGTGGTGAGGAGTGCCGCGGCGATGCCCAGACCGGCCAGTTGCGGGGTGCCGAGGTGGCCGACGATCGCGCTGTCGGCCATGACGAAGAGCGGCTCGGCGACCAGGGCGCCGAAGGCGGGGACGGCGAGCGAGACGATCTCGCGGTCGTTTCGGCGCCGGTTGTTCCCGGGTGCCGCGGGGGCCTGTGTCATGAACTCAATCTAATCTTCCACAGGTAAGAGATGCAACGCATTAGTGATCCTTACCATGGAACCGGAGTGCGGTTCGGCTGTGCGCCGTTTGTCGTGATCTTGGGCCAGCCGGGAAAGTTTTTCTCCCCCACAGCCGGTGGACGGAAAAGCCGCAGGTCAAACCCGTGGTGACGGGGTGGCTATGACTTTGTCCACAGTGCTGTCCCCCGGTCCGTGCACAGGTTCTGCGGGGTTCTCCACAGCATCTGGTCCGTCGTCCACATGGCCTGTGGATAACCAGATTGGCTGAAGGTGCCGACGGGCCTAACGTGGACCGGCGCCCGACGCGCCGGAACCGGAGTCGGGCTTCTCGTTTTGTCAGTGCCGTGCCGTAGAAAGAGTGGCACGGCTAGGTCCGCGGAGCGGACGGGAGGAGGTGGCCCGGTGAGCATTCCCGAGCCCTTGGACGACCCCTGGGCCGACAGCGGTCCGGGTGACCGTCTGCCCGTCTCCCGCCCCCGCCGCGCCGAAGGACGGGGCCGTGGCCGCGACGACCAGCACGACCGGGGACGCGAGAGCGAGTCCTGGGACGACGGCGGTTCGTCCGGCTTCGAGCGGGTCCCCCCGCAGGACATCGACGCCGAGCAGTCCGTTCTCGGCGGCATGCTGCTCTCCAAGGACGCCATCGCGGACGTCGTGGAGATCATCAAGGGCCATGACTTCTACCGGCCGGCCCATGAGACCGTCTACACCGCGATCCTCGACCTGTACGCGAAGGGCGAGCCGGCCGACCCGATCACCGTGGCGGCCGAGCTGGTCAAGCGGGGCGAGATCACCCGCGTCGGCGGCGCCTCGTATCTGCACACCCTGGTGCAGTCCGTCCCGACCGCGGCCAACGCCTCGTACTACGCGGAGATCGTCCACGAGCGGGCGGTGCTCCGCCGTCTCGTCGAGGCGGGCACCAAGATCACGCAGATGGGATACGCGGCGGACGGCGACGTCGACGAGATCGTCAACTCCGCCCAGGCCGAGATCTACGCGGTCACCGAGCAGCGCACCAGCGAGGACTACCTGCCGCTCGGCGACATCATGGAGGGCGCGCTCGACGAGATCGAGGCGATCGGCTCCCGCAGCGGTGAGATGACCGGTGTGCCGACCGGCTTCACCGACTTCGACTCGCTCACCAACGGTCTGCACCCGGGCCAGATGATCGTCATCGCGGCCCGCCCCGCCATGGGTAAGTCCACGCTGGCGCTGGACTTCGCCAGGGCCTGCTCGATCAAGCACAACCTGCCCAGCGTGATCTTCTCCCTCGAAATGGGCCGCAACGAGATCGCGATGCGCCTGTTGTCGGCCGAGGCCCGGGTCGCGCTGCACCACATGCGCTCCGGCACCATGACCGACGAGGACTGGACCCGCCTCGCCCGCCGGATGCCGGACGTCTCCCAGGCCCCGCTGTACATCGACGACTCCCCGAACCTGTCGATGATGGAGATCCGCGCCAAGTGCCGCCGGCTCAAGCAGCGCAACGACCTCAAGCTCGTCGTCATCGACTACCTCCAGCTGATGCAGTCCGGTGGCTCCAAGCGCGCCGAGAGCCGCCAGCAGGAGGTCTCGGACATGTCCCGTAACCTCAAGCTGCTGGCCAAGGAGCTGGAGCTCCCGGTCATCGCGCTCTCGCAGCTGAACCGTGGCCCCGAGCAGCGTACGGACAAGAAGCCGATGGTCTCCGACCTCCGTGAGTCCGGTTCCATCGAGCAGGACGCGGACATGGTCATCCTGTTGCACCGTGAGGACGCGTACGAGAAGGAGTCCCCGCGCGCGGGCGAGGCGGACCTGATCGTGGCCAAGCACCGTAACGGCCCGACGGCGACGATCACGGTGGCCTTCCAGGGCCACTATTCACGCTTCGTGGACATGGCACAGACCTGATCCGGGCTTCGTCCCCGGGGGCGTGGCGAACGGATGGACCGTACGACGCGTACGTCCGGTGCGTGTCGGGGGAAAACCGTTCGACGGCTGTGGAGTGCGGGGATACACCTGGGGCATGACCTCATCCCCGCATGTGCCGAGCGCCCCGCCGATGACCACGGCCCCTGCCGGCCTTCTGCCCGGTACCGAACGCGCGCTGATCCACCGCCTGGCCGTCGCCCAGTCCGAGGGGCGGCTGCCCTCGCTGGTCGCCGCCGTGGTGCGGGAGGGCCGGATCGTCTGGACGGGTTCGCGTACCTCGGTCGAAGGCCATGGGCCGGACGCCGATGTCCAGTACCGCATCGGCTCGATCACCAAGACCTTCACCGCCGTGCTGGTCATGCGGCTGCGGGACGAGGGACTGCTGGACCTCGGAGATCCGCTGGAGAAGCATCTGCCCGGCACCGGAGTCGGTGAGGTGACCATCGCCCAACTCCTCGCCCACAGCGCCGGGTTGGCGGCCGAGACGCCCGGCCTCTGGTGGGAGCGCAGCTCGGCCGCGCTGCGTCCGGAACTCTCCGACGTGCTGGGGGAGAGCCCGCTGCTGCATCCGGTGGGCAGGCTGCACCACTACTCCAACCCGGGTTACACGCTGCTCGGTTCGCTGATCGAGACCGTACGGGGAGTGTCCTGGGCAGAGGCGCTCCAGAGCGAGATCCTCGATCCGCTGGGGCTGACCAGGACGAGCACCCAGCCGGTGGCCCCGCACGCGGGCGGCTGGGCCGTGCACCCCTGGGCCGACGCCCTGCTTCCCGAGCCCTCCGAGGACCTGGGGCTCATGGCTCCGGCGGGCCAGCTCTGGTCGACGGCAGCGGACCTCTGCCGCTTCGCCGCCTTCCTCGCCGAGGGAGACGACCGGGTGCTGAGCGCCGCGAGCGTACGGGAGATGCGGACGCCGTCGGCTCCGCCCGAGGCGGCGGACTGGCAGGGCGGGTACGGACTGGGCGTCCAGTTGAGCCGCCAGGGCCGCCGCACCCTCGC
The DNA here is from genome assembly GCF_055580545.1 of Streptomyces sp. NPDC031670. Lineage (NCBI taxonomy): Bacteria > Bacillati > Actinomycetota > Actinomycetes > Kitasatosporales > Streptomycetaceae > Streptomyces > Streptomyces sp. NPDC031670. Next base: position 492,553 of record NZ_JBVILC010000002.1, read on the forward strand.
CGGGCACACCGGCTCGCTGCCGGGGTTCGTCGCCGGGCTGTGGATCAGCGTGGAGGACGGTGTCGGTGCGGTCGCACTCACCAACTCCACTTCGGGGACAGCCCCGACGGTCGCCGCCGACCTCATCCGGATCGTCGTCGAGGCCGAACCGAAGCTCCCCGCGCCGTGGCGGCCCCTGTCCGAGGTCGATCCGGCCCTGCTGGAGCTCACCGGCCCTTGGTACTGGGGGACGTACACCTACGGCCTGCGCCTGAACGCCGACGGCACGGTGGCGCTGGAGCCGCTGCGCGGAAACGGTCGCGCGGCCCGATTCGCGGCCCGGGCGGACGGCAGCTGGGTCGGCCTCAACGGCTATTACCAGGGCGAGACCCTGCGAGCCGTCCGCCGACCGGACGGCTCGCTGAGCCATCTCGACCTCGGGTCGTTCGTCTTCACCCGGGAGCCGTACGGACCGGCCGAGGTGGTCCCGGGAGGGGCCGACCCCGAGGGCTGGCGCGGAGTCTGATGTTTCACGTGAAACGTGGCGACTCCCGTTTCACGTGAAACCTCCCACGGCCCCCGGGGCGACCGACCCTGCGTCCCCGGGGGTCAGAGGGCCTTCTTGAAGCCCAGATGGGACGCCTCGAAGCCCAGCCGCTCATAGAAGCGGTGGGCGTCGATCCGTGTGGCGTCCGACGTGAGCTGGACCAACTGGCAGCCCTGGCGCCCGGACTCCTCGACGGCCCACTCGATGAGCCGGGTGCCGAGGCCGCCGCCGCGCTCATCGGCGTGGATGCGTACGCCCTCGATGATCGAGCGGGTCGCTCCGCGCCGGGACAGCCCCGGAATCACGGTCAACTGGAGTGTGCCGACGACCCGGTCGTCGCGGACGGCCACGACCAGGTGCTGGTTGGGGTCTTCGGCCAGTCGCTCGAAGGCGGCCAGGTACGGAGTCAGGTCGCCCGGAGACTCCCGCTGGGCCCCCAGCGGGTCATCGGCGAGCATCGCCACGATCGCCGGGATGTCCTGGGCCGTCGCAGGCCTTATCTCAAGATCGCTCATGGCCCGGAGACTACGCCGGGACGGACCGCCCCGGGGAGGGCTACACGGGGACGCGGAGCTCCTCGACGGCCCTGACCAGCGGTGCGAGCTCCGGGTTCCGCGCGGCCTCGTCGAGCGCCTCGCGCAGGGCGCGGTCATTGGTGGGCCGGGCCGCCGCGAGCAGCTCCTGGCCGGCCTCCGTGACGTCCGTGTAGATCCCGCGCCGGTCGGTGTCGCAGAGATAGCGGGTCAGCAGCCCACGGTCCTCCAGGCGCGTGACCAGCCGGGTGGTGGCGGACTGGCTGAGGACGACGGCGTCGGCGACCTGCTTCATCTGCAGATGGCCGCCCGGCCCGCTGTGCTGGCGGCTGAGGACGTCCAGCAGCGAGTACTCGCGCACGCTCAGCTCGTGCCCGGACTGCAGGGCCCGCTCGATGTGGGCCTCGATCCTGCCGTGCAGCAGCGAGAGGGCGCACCAGCCCTGGGAGAGGGCGGTGAGTGCGGGGTCCGTCGCGGTCATGCGTCTGTCCTCCGTCCGGAGCGGCTTGACACCAGGATAGGCCACGAGTGCAATAGCCCGCGTTTGCAATTAACCCGCGGCTGCAATTATTGTGAACGCTTGTAAGGCGCTCGTGCAAGCTTCTGGAAGGGTAAGACTCCCATGCCACTCGCGCTCCTAGCCCTGGCCATCGGGGCGTTCGGTATCGGCACCACCGAGTTCGTGATCATGGGGCTGCTCCCGGAGGTGGCCGACACCTTCGACGTGACCATCCCCATGGCCGGCTACCTGGTGACCGGCTACGCGCTGGGCGTGGTCCTCGGCGCCCCGCTGATGACCGTCCTGGGCACCCGTATCTCCCGCAAGCGCATGCTGATGCTGCTGATGGGCTTCTTCATCGTCGGCAACGTGCTCTCCGCCGTCGCCCCCGTCTTCGGGCTGATGCTGGCCGGGCGGATCGTGGCCTCTCTGGCGCACGGCGCGTTCTTCGGCATCGGCTCGGTCGTCGCGGCCGACCTGGTCGCCCCCGAGAAGAAGGCCGGGGCCATCGCGATGATGTTCACCGGGCTGACCGTCGCCAACGTCATCGGTGTCCCGCTGGGCACCCTGGTGGGCCAGCAGATCGGCTGGCGCACCACGTTCTTCATCGTGGCCGCGCTCGGTGTCGTCGGACTCCTGGGCGTCGCCAAGCTCGTGCCCGACATGCCAAAGGCCGAAGGTGTCCGGCTGCGCCACGAGATCGCCGCGTTCCGCAACATCCAGGTCCTGCTCGCCATGGCGATGACCGTGCTCGGGTTCGGCGGCGTCTTCGCCGCGATCACCTACATCACGCCGATGATGACCCACGTCACCGGCTACGCCGACGGCTCCGTCACCTGGCTGCTCGTCCTCTTCGGCCTCGGCATGGTCGTCGGCAACCTGATCGGCGGCCGGTTCGCCGACCGGGCCCTGATGCCGATGCTCTACGCGTCGCTGAGCGGCCTGGCCGTCGTGCTGGCCCTGTTCACCCTCACCGCCCACGACAAGGCCGCTTCGGCCGTGACCGTCTTCTTGATCGGCGCGCTCGGCTTCGCGACCGTACCGCCGCTGCAGAAGCGGGTGCTCGACCAGGCCGCGGGCGCCCCCACCCTCGCCTCCGCCATGAACATCGGCGCCTTCAACCTCGGCAACGCACTCTCCGCCTGGCTCGGCGGGCTCGTGATCGCCGCCGGGCTCGGCTACACCGCCCCGAACTGGGTCGGCGCCGCGCTCGCCGCCTCGGCGCTCGTTCTCGCCCTCGTCTCCAGCGCGCTGGAACGACGGGCGCGGACCGGCGGCCGGATCGTCACGGGCAGCGCGCCCGAGCCGGTCCGCGCCACCGCGGCGCACCACTGACCACCCCCGCGCACCCGGTCCCTCGACCGGCCCTCCACCGCACCAAGGAGTCATCTCACATGAGCACCACCACTGCCGTCGCCCCGCTCACCATCCAGGACGCCGAAGCCCTCGTGGAGGCGGCCCGCGCCGCCGCCGAGCAGGCCGGCGCCACCGTCGCCGTCACCGTGCTGGACGCGGGCGGCCATCTGCTGGCCTTCCGCCGCGACGACCGCGCCGTACTGATCGCCGGGGAGACCAGCACCCGCAAGGCGTACACCGCCCTCCAGCTCGGCACCGCCACCGCCGACCTGGTCGACGCGGTCCAGCCGGGTGGGCTCTTCCACACCCTGCCCACCGCGCTCGACCGGCCGCTGCTCTTCATCGCGGGCGGTGTCCCCGTCCACCGGGACGGCCGGCTGATCGGGGCGGTCGGTGTGGGCGGCGGATCGCCCGAGCAGGACCACGGCTTCGCCACCGAGGCCCTCCAGCGGCTCGGCTGAGCACCTGGCGGCCCCACCGCCGTACGGCACGCGCGCGGGGCCCCGCCGTGGGCGAACCCGCCTCAGCCCGCGGCGACCGTCAGCGGAGCGAAGCGGCGGGTCCAGTCGCCGGGCAGGGCCGGGATGCCACGGGTCATGACCGCGTTGAAGAAGGGGACCGGCTCCAGCCCGTTCGCCTTCAGCCAGTCGAGCAGCTCCTCGTGGCGTACGTCGACATCCGTGCGCAGCGGGCGTTCCGTGCCCGCGGCGAGCGAGGCGACCAGCGCCTTCGCGGTCTCGGCGTCACGGGCCACCAGAGGGCCCACGACGTGGGTCTCCATGTTCGGCCAGAGCGCCGCGTAGCCGATGAGGCCCCCGGAGTCCTCGGCGACCCGCAGCTGGTCCGCGAAGGCGGGCAGCCTGGTGATCACATGCGTACGGTCGCGGCCGAAGACCTCGGCGTCCAGGCGCAGGATGGCGGGCAGATCCTCTGCGGTCGCCGGGCGTGTCGCGACCGTCGGGGCGGGGCCGGAGGGGCGGAAGTGGCCGCGGATCATTTCGGCGCGGCCGGTGGTCTCGAAGCCCAGCTGTTCGTAGAGCGGTTGTCCGTACGCCGTGGCGTGCAGCGTGACCGGCCGGTCGCCCAGCTCCCCCAGAACGTGCCGCATCAATCGCCGCCCCACGCCCTGCCGTGCGTACTTCTCGGCCACCAGCACCATTCCGATGGCGGCGAGATCCTCGTACGAGGTGACCACACAGGCGGTGACCAGCCCTTTCCCGTCCGGGTCGTCGATGCCGTAGCCGGTCCCCGCGGTGAGCAGCAGGCCCCATTTGTGTTCCTCGCGTTGCCAGCCGCGGTCCTCGGAGAGGTTGGCGCAGGAAACGAGGTCGTCAATGGTCAGGCGGCGGATCGGAAGTTCGTCGAGCGGTGAGGGCATGGAGATCAGGCTGTCCGATCAACCCACGCCCCGTCCACCGTTTTGCGCATACAGCACGTTGCTTTCGGCCACGCTCTGTCAGCCTTCGTCCGGGATGTTTCACGTGAAACATGGCTCGGGGAGCGGTGGACGCGTGGTTTCACGTGAAACACCGAGCCGCCGGACGGTCTCTCCGTACCCGTCCGGGTACCCCGGTGTGCGGGCGTGACCGGGGGTACTAGCCTCGGCGCACATGGCGAGACTTCATCTCTTCGATCTCGACGGGACCCTCATCCGGGGCTCCGCCGCGCCGGTGGAGATATCCCGGCAGCTCGGGCTGCTGGAGGAGGTCGGTGAGCTGGAGCGGGAGCTGTCCCGGGGGCTCATCGGACCGCCCGAGTACGCGGCCCGGGTGCACGCGCTCTGGTCGGGGCTGACACCGGAACATGTGACGGCCGCCTTCGACTCGGCGCCCTGGCTCGGGGGGATCCGAGAGGTGTGGCGGGAGATCCGGGAGTGCGGCGACTACTGCGCCGTGATCTCGCTCTCGCCGTCGTTCTTCGTCGAGCGGCTGCTGGAGTGGGGAGCGCACGCGGCGCACGGCTCGCTCTTCCCCGAGGTGCCCTTCACCCGGTCCGTGGACCCTGCGGGAATCCTCAGCGCGGCGGCGAAGGTGACGATCGCGGAGCGGCTGCGCGCCCGGTTCGCCGTGGATCCGGCGGACTGTGTCGCCTACGGCGACTCGATGTCGGACGTGGATCTCTTCGCCGCGGTGCCCGTGTCGGTCGCCGTCAACGCCGACCGCCACCTCGCCGGAAGGGCCACGCACACCTACTCCGGGGGCGACCTCCGTGAGGCCTACGCGCTGGCACAGATCCCATGAGCCTAACGGGAATGCCGGTTCGGATACCCGGCATTCCTGCTATTTGTCCCCGCGCCCTCCGTGAAGCTGACATGCTCCGGTACGGGAGTGACGGAACTCCCGGACGTCGGCAACTGCGGCCAGAGGTTCGAGGCGAGACACAGGATGAACGCTCCGACCAACACGTCGACCGACGCTGTGCTGATACGCCGCACTCTCGCGGAGATCGCACCCTTAGCGGACAAGGTCACGTCGTACTTCTACGCTCTGCTCTTCATAGGCGACCCGGAGCTGCGCACGCTCTTTCCGGCAGCGATGGACGCCCAGCGGGACCGGTTGCTCAAGGCGCTGCTCACGGCCGCCGAGCATCTGGAGAACACCGCCGCACTCACTGAATATCTTCGCCAACTGGGCCGGGGGCACCGTAAGTACGGCACCCGGCCCGAGCATTACCCGGCCGTCGGGGAGGCGCTGATCGGGGCGCTGGTCCGGTACGCCGGGAACACCTGGGACGAGGCGACCCAGGGCGCCTGGATCCGGGCGTACACGACGATGTCGCAGATCATGATCGACGCGGCGGACGAGGACGAGCGGCTCCAGCCGCCCTGGTGGTACGCCGAGGTCGTCTCGCACGACCTGAGGACCCCGGACATCGCGGTGGTCACCCTCCGCCCCGACCAGCCGTACCCCTTCCTGGCCGGGCAGTACACGACGCTGGAAACGCCCTGGTGGCCGCGGGTCTGGCGGCACTATTCGCTGGCCTCCGCGCCCCGCAGCGACGGGCTGCTGTCGCTGCACGTCAAAGCGGTGCCGGCGGGCTGGGTCTCCGGCGCGCTGGTCCACCGTGCCCGCCCCGGGGACACCCTGCGTCTGGGGGCGCCCGCCGGGTCGATGGTGGTCGACCACAGCACCGACAACGGCCTTCTCTGCCTCGGTGGCGGCACCGGCATAGCGCCCATCAAGGCGCTGGTCGAGGATGTCGCCCGGTGCGGTGAGCGGCGCCCCGTCGAGGTCTTCTACGGCGCCCGCAGCAACCACGACCTGTACGACATCGACACCCTCATGCGGCTCCAGCAGGCGCACTCGTGGCTGTCGGTGCGGCCGGTCGTCTCGGGCGGTCCGGGCCGGGGACTCGACGGGCGGCTCCCGGAGGCGGTGCGCGAGTACGGGCCGTGGACCTCGTACGACGCCTATGTCTCCGGACCGCCGGGGATGATCCGCAGCGGGGTGACCACGCTGCGGGACATCGGGATCCCCTCGGACCGCATCCGGCACGACTCCGTCGAGGAGCTGGTCGCGGCGAACCACTGAGGCGCGCCACGGTCCACGGCCGTGGCGCCCGGGGCGCGGCGCCGGGGGTGCCGCGCTCGGCGGGGGATCAGCCCAGGTCGGGCGCGTGCATCGCGCGGACGCCCTCGATGTTGCCGTCCAGGTAGTGGCGCAGCGACAGCGGCACGAGGTGGACGGAGGCGATGCCGACGCGGGTGAACGGGATCCGTACGATCTCGTACTCGCCGCAGGGCTCCTCCACCTCGGGGCCGTGCCGCAGGGATTCGTCCATGGAGTCGAGCCGGCAGACGAAGAAGTGCTGCACCTTCACACCGGTCGCGCCGCCGTCGGCGCCGATGTGTTCGACGGTGTCGACGAAGCAGGGCACCACGTCGGTGATCTTCGCGCCGAGTTCCTCGTGCACCTCGCGGTGCAGGGCCTCGACGACGGTGGAGTCCTCCGGCTCGACGCCGCCGCCGGGGGTGAGCCAGTAGGGATCCATGCCGGGCTTGGTGCGCTTGATCAGGATCAGGTCGTCGCCGTCCAGCAGGACGGCTCGTGCGGTGCGCTTGACCACGGGTCGGACGGTCATGGGAGAAATGTGGCCCATGACGGCGTCCGCGAAACTCCTCAGCTCCAGTCGACCGCGGCGCGCAGCAGCCACTCCTGTGCCCGCGCGATGTGCGGCAGGGCCAGCGTGCCGGTGCGCACCGCCAGGAAGTAGGTCCGCAGCGGTGGCACCGGCGGGTCGAGCAGGGCCACGAGTTCGCCGCGCTCCAGCGTTCCCTCGCACAGATAGCGCGGCAGTACGGCCAGGCCGGCGCCTGCTGTCACCGTCTCCATGACCGCCCGCAGGTCGGGCGCGATCACCGTGCCCGCCGCGGCCGGCTTGGTGTCGAAGACCGCGGCCCAGTAGCGCGAGACGAACGGGAGCGACTCGTGCACCTCCACCACCGGGATGTGCTCCAGTGCGCCGGGACCGCCGCGCCGTAGCGCCCCCGGCGCGACCCGGGAGGCCCAGCGCACCCCGGCGACCAGGACGTGCTCCTCGTCGCAGAGCGGGGTCGCGCAGAGCAGCCGGCCGCGGGGCCGGGCGGTGGCGATGGCCAGGTCGTGGTGGCCCGCGGCCAGGCCCTCCAGTGTCTCCTCGGCGTTGCCGAAGGAGGCCCGCAGGGCGATCCCCTGCGGGATGAGCGAGGTCAGGGTGGGCAGGGCGCGCAGCGAGGTGAACTCGGGGGGCCCGGCGAGGTGGAGGGTGCGTACACCCGAGTCCTCGTACGAGCCGGATTCCGCTATCTCGACCAGGGCGTCCAGATGCGGGGCGGCCCGCTGGGCGAGTTCGTCGCCGGCGGTCGTCGGCGTCACCCCGCGCGCCTGGCGCAGGAACAGCGGGCGCCCCAACTGCCGCTCCAGCGTACGGATCTGGCTGGTCACGGCGGGCTGGGAGAGACCGAGCAGGGCGGCGGCGCGGGTGAAGGAGCCCGCGCGGTGGACGGTGACGAACGTCCGCAGCAGGGCGAGGTCCATGAGTGCCCTCCCGTCCCGAACCTCCTCATGACGTCCCCCGCCGGACACAACTATAAATATGTCGATAGGTCTCTGTCGCTACCGTGATTGGACACTGACACAGAGTCAACTAGCCTTGTCCACACGGTTCTTCACACGAGGGCCGGGGCGGTCCGAACCACGAGGGGGGAGGCTCGGACCGCCCTTTTCATGCCCCGGCGGCCTCGTCCAGCGCCCGCAGTACGTCGGCCACGAGGTCGGCGGTGTCCTCGGCCCCGGCCGAGAAGCGGATGAAGCCCTCCGCGACCTTGTCACCGCCCCAGCGCCCGCGCCGCTCGGCCGTGGAGCGCACCCCGCCGAAGCTGGTGGCGTCGTCCACGAGCCGCAGCGCCGCCAGGAACCGTTCCGCGTGGGCGCGGTCGGGCAGGTCGAAGGAGACGACACAGCCGAAGCGGCGCATCTGCGCGCTCGCCTGCCGGTGCGCGGGGTCGGACGGCAGCCCGGGATGGCGTACCCCGCTCACCTCGGGGCGCCCCGACAGCGCCTCGGCGACGGCCAGCGCGTTCGCCGACTGCCTGTCCGCGCGCAGCTGGAGCGTGGCCAGCGAGCGGTGCGCCAGCCAGGCCTCCATCGGGCCGGGGATCGCCCCGACGACCTTGCGCCACCTGCGTACGCGCGCGGCCAGCTCGGGATCCCGGCAGACCACGTAGCCGAGCAGCAGATCGCCGTGGCCGGTGAGGCCCTTGGTGCCGCTGGCCACCGCGAAGTCCGCGCCGAGCTCCAGTGGGCGCTGACCGAGCGGGGTCGCCAGCGTGTTGTCGACCGCGACCAGCGCGCCCGTGTCATGGGCGGCCCGTGCCAGACGCCGGATGTCGCAGACGTCCAGGCCCGGGTTGGAGGGCGTCTCGATCCACAGGAGCGCCGCGCCGTCCAGGACGCCGAGCTGGGCGTCGCCGGCGGTCGGCGCGACCCGCACCTCGACCCCGTACGCCGTGAGCTGCTCGCGCACCAGGGGCAGCGCCTGGTAGCCGTCGTCCGGCAGGACCACGGCGTCGCCCACGCGCGCGTGGGAGAGCAGCACCGCCGAGATCGCGGCCATGCCGGAGGCGAAGACGACCGCCTCGGCGGGCACCTCGGGGGACTCCAGCTCGGCGAGGGCACGCTCCAGATGGGTCCACGTCGGATTGGTGTCGCGTCCGTAGGTGTAGGGGCCCGCCGCCTCTCCCGGCAGATGGAAGTGGGCGGCGAACACCGGCCCCGGCAGCGAGGGTTCGTACGCCACCGGGTCCGGCAGTCCGGCCCGCACCGCTCTGGTGCCGTCCCCCGGCGCCTGGGAAGGGTTCACACCGGAGGTCATCGCGCTCTCCTCAGTCCTCGTCGTCCGGCAGGGCGATGTGCAGCGCCCAGGACACGATCGAGATGATCAGGCCGCCCAGCAGAGCGGTCCAGAAGCCCTCGACGTGGAAGGTGAGGTCGAGCTTCCCGGCCAGCCACGAGGTGAGCAGCAGCATCAGCGCGTTGACCACAAAGGTGAACAGGCCGAGCGTGAGGATGAACAGCGGCAAGGAGAGGAGCTTCACCACCGGCTTGACGATGAAGTTGACCACGCCGAAGACCAGCGCCACCAGAATCAGCGTCAGGGCTTTCTTGCCGGTGCTGTCCCCGGTGAGCGTGATGTCGTGCAGCAGCCAGATGGCCACGGCCAGGGCCGCCGCGTTGGCGAGCGTCTTGACTACGAAATTCTTCATGTGTCTGATCGTGGCAGACATGATCGGTACCAGTGCAGGGGCGGATGGCGATGAAGCATTTCCGGCTTGACGAACTCGAGGCGGAGCGCGCCGCGAACGACGGCGCGTACCTGCAGTTTCTGCGGGAAAGGAACATGTCGGCAGGGCTGTACGCGCTGGACGCGGGCGACCACGACCCGCAGCAGCCGCACGCCCAGGACGAGATCTACTTCGTGGTGAGCGGCCGGGCGTCCGTCACGGTCGGTCTGGAGACCACCGAGGTGGCGCGGGGCAGCGTCGTCTATGTCCCGGCCGGAGTCGCCCACCGGTTCCATCACATCGCCGAGGACCTGCGGGTTCTGGTCGTGTTCTCTCCGCCTGAGAGCTGAGGGCGGCCCCTGGTTCTCCCTAGGGGGCCGGTCAGGGGAGAGCAAGGGCTGCGGCGCCCCCGTTCGGCACCCCCGCGCCCCTAGCATCGAGGGTGTCGAAGGCAGCAGCCCGAGACTCAGGAGATTCACGAGTACGGAAGAGGTAAGGACGATGGCGGCACGGGAGATATTCGCGGGGATGCCCTGGTGGGTGAAGTGGGTCGCCGTGCCCGTCATCGCCCTGGTCGTATTCGGCGGCCTGATCGCCAGCGTGGTCGGCTTCCTGTTCGGACTGCTCTTCAAGGTGCTGGTCTTCGTGGCCCTGGTCGGCGGTCTCATCTACGTCGTCAGGCGGTTCATGTCCTCCACGTCCTCGCGCGGCGACTGGTAGAAGACGGCGCGCCTTCGGTACGGGTGCGGTCCCGCGACGGCACAGCACTCGTACAGAACGACCCGGGATTAGCCCGGCTGAGGGACGCGGAAGCCAAACCCCTCATGGCGCCGGAGGCGGCCGTTAAGGTGAAAACCTCTGCTGCCTCGGGCGGGCTCCTTGCCCGTCAGCACGCCTGGGGGTGACCTGTGGCCACGGCTGCCAACGCCGGTGTCCCTACCCTGATCGGTTCGGTCCAGCGGGCGCTGCGCCTGCTGGAGGCCGTGGGAACCCATGCGGACGGCGCCCCCGCCAAACAGCTGGCCCGGGAGGCCGGGCTGCCGCTCCCCACCGCGTACCACCTGCTGCGCACCCTCACCCACGAGGGTTATCTGCGCCGGGAGCACGGCGTGTTCGTCTTCGGTGAGGCAGCCGAACGGCTGGCGAGAGGTGGCGCCATGCAGAATCGTCGCACCAAGATCAGTCGGTCTCTCGCGGAGTGGCGGGATGCCATCGGGGTCCCGGTGTACTTCGCGGTCTACCGCGAAGGTGAGATCGAGATCGCCGGCGTGGCCGACACGCCGTCGGCCCCGGCGGTGGAGGAGTGGGCTGACTTCCGGGAGACGGGGCACGCGCACGCCATCGGACAGTGCCTGCTGAGCCAGCTCGACGAGAAGGCCCGCGAGGACCACCTGGACCGACACCCGGTCCGCGCGATCACGCCCTATTCCGTACGGGACCGCCGGGCCCTGCTGGACCGCCTCGCGGCTACGGAGCGTATGCAACCGATGGTCGAAAGACAGGAGTATGCCCTCGGCACGGTCTGCGCCGCCATCCCCGTCGCGGCCGGGTCCGGAGCCGCGACGATGGCCATCTCCCTCCCGCTTCACCAGCAAGAACGCCTGATTCCGGCCATCGAGCAACTGCGTGGCGAAGTGGGCCGTCTGCTCAGCTCACTGGCCTTCTCTATCAGTATCTGAAAACTCACTCCTTGTGATCCGGTAGTGCTTCCAGCACGATGGCGTCAAGAGGGCCAGGATGGACCATTACTGGCCATTTCAGCTACAGCGGGGTAGATGATGCGTGAGGTCCTGGCAGAGGTCATGATGAGCTTTCTCGTCTCCGATGAGCTCTCCTTCAGGATCCCGGTGGAGCTCACCTACCGTGCCGACGATCCCTACGCGGTCCGGATGACCTTCTACCTCCCCGGCGACGAACCCGTGACCTGGACATTCGGACGGGAACTGCTGCTCGACGGCATCAACAGCCCCACCGGCGACGGCGATGTGCGCATCGAGCCCGCCGGAGCGGAGGAGCTCCGCGACGTCCACATCCACCTCCAGGTGGGCGGCGAGCGGGCGAACTTCCGGGCCGGAGCCGGTCCCCTGGTGGCGTTCCTCGACCGCACGGACAAGCTCGTCCCGCTCGGGCAGGAGCGCGCGACCGGCGACTTCGACGGACATCTGGACGAGGCGCTGGGACGGATCCTGGCCGAGGAGCAGAACGCGGGCTGAGAGCAGCCCAGTTGGCCGGGTCAGGCGCTCGGCTCTGGTCCGGGAGTCGGTGCCGGTGCCTACTTCTTGCGTCGCCGGCCCCGGCCGCCCCGCCCCGCCCCACGGGTCGCCACGGCCGGGCGGTCGGCGGAGACCACCAGCGCCGCGAGGGCCGTGGTGACCGGAACCGACGCCACCAGGCCGATCGAACCCACCAGCGTTCGGACGATCTCCTCGGCGACCAGCTCACTGTTGGCCACCGTCCCCACGCTGCTCTGCGCGATCGAGAACAGCAGCAACAGCGGGAGCGCCGCACCCGCGTACGCCAGGACCAGGGTGTTGACCACCGAGGCGATGTGATCGCGGCCGATCCGGATGGCGGCCCGGTACAGCCCGCGCGGGCCCATGCGCGGGTTGGCCTCGTGCAGCTCCCACACCGCCGACGTCTGGGTGACCGTCACATCGTCGAGCACCCCGAGCGAGCCGATGATCACGCCGGCCAGCAGCAGACCCGACATGTCGATGTCCGGGTAGAGCCCGTGGATCAGACCGGTGTTGTCGTCGGTGTTGCCGGTCAGCGAGGCCCAGCCGATGAAGAGCGACCCGAGCAGCCCGATCAGGACGAGCGAGACCAGCGTGCCGAGTACGGCGACCGAGGTACGCGCCGAGAGGCCGTGGCACATGTACAGCGCGATCAGCATGATCGCGCTCGACCCGACCACCGCGACCAGCAGCGGATTGGAGCCCTGGAGGATCGCCGGGAGGATGAACAGCGTCAGTACGGCGAACGAGACGACCAGCGCGACGAGAGCCATCACCCCGCGCAGCCGGCCCACGACCACCACCACGAGCGCGAAGATGCCCGCGAGCAGCGCCATCGGCAACCGCCGGTTCACATCGGTCACCGAGTACTGCAGATCGTGCGGGGCATCGGGGGCGTACGCGACGATCACGCCCTGCCCCTTGTGGAGTTGGCGCGGGGCGTCCGGCTGGACGATCTCGGTGAAGGTGCGGCCCTTCTCCTTGCCGCTGGTGACCTCGATGGTCGCCTTGGCGCACTGGCCCTGCCGGACATGCGAGCCCTCCTGGCCGCCGGGGGGCGAGGTGTCTCCGGCCGGCGGGGTCTGACCGGCGTTGACCGACTTGCAGTCGAGCTTCTGGAGGGCGACGACCTTGGCCTGTTGGGTCTGGCGGTCGAAGCCGACGCCGGTGCGCTGATGGGAAGGGGTACCGCCGGGCCACAACACCGCCAAACCCACGAGCACCGCGATGGAGAACGGAATCAGCACAGCGGCGATCACCTTGCGCAGGTGCTTGGAGACCGGCGTCGCGGGACCGTGGCTGTGCGTGTGCCCATGGGCGTGGCCGGGGGGATGGCCGGGGGAGCCTTCGGGGTGCTGCTCTGCTGACGTCACCACCCGATCATCGCAACAGCGGCGGGGCCCCTCTGTTCAGCGCGCTGGGGATGGCGCTAGCGTGGTGGCACCTTTGCACACGCGGGAGCTCGGAGCACCGGGCTGAGAGGGCGCTGAAAGCCGTACGAACCGTACGGAAGCGGCTGCGTCGACCGCCGAACCTGTTACCGGGTAATGCCGGCGTAGGGAGTAGGTCTCATGACCATTCAAGACGCACGCACGCCTGCCTCGAACCAGAACGAGGCCGGGAAGTCCATCGGCTGGCACAAGGGGTACGTCGAGGGCTCGCGCCCCGACCTCCGGGTGCCGGTGCGCCAGGTGCACCTCACCAACGGCAAGGACGTCACGCTGTACGACACGTCCGGGCCGTACACCGACCCGAACATCGAGACGGACGTCCGTCGCGGCCTCGCTCCCCTCCGGGAGAACTGGATCATCGCCCGCGGCGACACCGAGGAGTACGCGGGCCGGCCCGTCCGCCCCGAGGACGACGGCATCAAGCACACCTCCCCGCGCGGCGGACTGAAAAACCTCGACGCGGTGTTCCCGGGCCGCCCGCGCCAGCCGCGCCGGGGCCGCGACGGACAGGCCGTCACCCAGCTCGCGTACGCCCGCCGGGGCGAGATCACCCCGGAGATGGAGTACGTCGCGATCCGCGAGAACGTCTCCCCCGAGGTCGTCCGCGAGGAGATCGCGGCCGGACGGGCGGTGCTCCCCGCCAACATCAACCACCCCGAGATCGAGCCGATGATCATCGGCAAGCGGTTCCTGGTGAAGGTCAACGCCAACATCGGCAACTCCGCCGTCACCTCCTCCATCGAGGAGGAGGTGGACAAGATGACCTGGGCCACCCGCTGGGGCGCCGACACGGTCATGGACCTTTCCACCGGCCGCAACATCCACACCACCCGCGAGTGGGTGCTGCGCAACTCCCCTGTCCCGATCGGCACGGTGCCGCTCTACCAGGCGCTGGAGAAGGTCGACGGCCGCGCCGAGGAGCTGACCTGGGACATCTACAAGGACACGGTCATCGAGCAGGCCGAACAGGGCGTCGACTACATGACGGTCCACGCCGGGGTGCTCCTGCGTTACGTGCCGCTCACCGCGCGCCGCAAGACCGGCATCGTCTCGCGCGGCGGGTCGATCATGGCGGCATGGTGCCTGGCGCACCACAAGGAGTCGTTCCTGTACGAGAACTTCGAGGAGCTCTGCGAGATCCTCGCGGCCTACGACGTCACGTACTCCCTGGGCGACGGCCTGCGTCCGGGCTCCATCGCGGACGCCAACGACGAGGCGCAGTTCGCGGAGCTGCGCACGCTCGGTGAACTCAACACGATCGCCAAGCGCCACAACGTCCAGACGATGATCGAGGGTCCGGGCCATGTCCCGATGCACAAGATCAAGGAGAACATCGATCTCCAGCAGGAGATCTGCGAAGAGGCGCCGTTCTACACGCTCGGCCCCCTGACCACGGATGTCGCCCCCGCTTACGACCACATCACCTCGGGTATCGGCGCCGCGATGATCGCCTGGTGGGGCACCGCGATGCTCTGCTACGTCACGCCCAAGGAGCACCTGGGCCTGCCGAACCGCGACGACGTGAAGACGGGCGTCATCACCTACAAGATCGCGGCACACGCGGCCGACCTCGCCAAGGGTCACCCGGGCGCGCAGGACTGGGACGACGCGCTCTCCGACGCCCGCTTCGAGTTCCGCTGGGAGGACCAGTTCAATCTGGCCCTCGACCCGGACACCGCCCGGGAGTTCCACGACGAGACGCTGCCCGCGGAGCCTGCGAAGACCGCCCACTTCTGCTCGATGTGCGGGCCCAAGTTCTGCTCGATGAAGATCTCCCAGGACATCCGGCGTGAACACGGCGGAGATCTGGCGGCGGGGGACATCGAGGCCGGAATGGCGGAGAAGTCCGCGGAGTTCGCGGCGGCGGGCAACCGCGTCTATCTGCCGATCGCCGACTGACGTACGCACATACGTTTCACGTGAAACACGGGCCCGTTGGGGAGCTGTGTTTCACGTGAAACATGCGTAGGGGGATTCCAGCGCGGCCACGGCCATCTGCGCGATGAGAGTTCCGTGCGCGGGCCGTGGTTTCACGTGAAACGAACGGGGCGTCAGGACCCCGTTGGTTTCACGTGAAACACAGCGCCCTCAAACCGCTCACTCCGGCTGATGGTCGGAGCCCCCGAAGTCGGGACTGGTGAAGTCCGGGCTTGTGAAGCTGGGCCGGGTCCCCGTGGACGGATCGCCCGGACTGTCGAAATCGGGCCGGTCATAGCCGAGCGTGGGCATCCGGCCCGGTGTGCGGCGCGCCGGCGCACCCCGACCGGCGCCGGGGTCGGCCAGCGCCTCGCGCAGGAACGGGTAGATACCCCGCTCCACCAGGGCATGGCGCCATGCCTCCCGAGCCCGGGAGACCTCCTGGGCTCTCTCGTCGCCCACCTCGCTCTCCTCCGGCTCGGCGATGACCTGGGTGGACCCATTGCGTATCGCGGTCGTCAGAAGGCTGACCGCGGCGGCGAGAATCGCGGCTGCGGTGAGGGCGCCGAAGAACCAGCCCGCGGTGAGTAACGTGTCGGCGAAGGCGGGCTGCGGGTCGAGCATCTTGAGGATGTAACCCACCAGCAGGAAGATCGCGGCTGCGGTTCCGGCGAGGACCGGCGCGAGCACCGCGACGACCGCGCCGACGCCCGCTCCCGAGGTGGAATCCGGGCTGTCCACCACCGGAGGCGACATCACGGAGCCGCGTTCCGAGGTGAGCGCCGGCGTGGAGGGCGCACGTAGCTCCTCCCGCGCCCTGACGTAGTGGTCGTACTCGGCCGCCGCCGCGGCCGAGACGAGGGCACCCGCGTTGAGCACCATGGTGCGCAACTGCTCGGTGTTGAGCCGTACTCCTACACCGGCCAGCTCGGGCCGGTCGGGCGCGGTGCGCAGTGCGTCGTCGAGGATCCGCTCGAACTCCGGGCGGTCCTCGGTCAGCAGGTGCGGAGCGCTGTTCATGTGCATCCCCCGATGCTCCGTAGGGCCGGAAAGCCCGCCTGACGAACGGGCAATCGGGCGGAAACGGAGGAGAGCCTGCTACGGATAAGCCGATGGTAGAGCGGTTACGGCACGCGGTGACAGGGTGTTTCCGAAATCACCTTGCCACCGCACGAGCCGGTGCTTTCCCGATTACCCGTCAGTCATGCAGAGGCAACTGCACGACCAGCAGTTTTCCGGCCATGGTCACCCCACCGTCCATCGCGATGGCGAGACCGTCGGCGTACACATGCGGACCTTCCACGACCGGACGGGAGTCTTCCTCGCCGTCTTCGGTGCCCACTTCGCCCAGGAGGTAGGGGATCGGGCTGTGTCCGTGGACCACCCGCTGCCCGCCGTACGCCGAGAGCAGTTCGCGTGCGGCCTGGGGGCCGGACTCGTCGCGGAAGGCGAAGCGCTTGGTGAACTTGCGGAACAGATCCCAGCACTCGTCGGCGTCGTTGCGGGTCAGCAGCGCGTGCACGGTGTCGTTGACGGCCTCGATGGAGTCGCCGTAGTCCAGGTACGCGGTCGTGTCGGAGTGCATCAGCAGATGCCCGTCCTCCTGCTCGATGGCGTCGAGGCGGGACATCCACTGCAGATGGACGTCCTGGAGGCGGTCCATGTCGGCCTTCTGGCCGCCGTTGAGCAGCCAGGCGGCCTGGAAGGTGGCGGTGCCCGCGCCGGAGTTGACGGGGGTGTCGCCGAAGCGCTTGGCGCCGATCAGGAGCAGTTCGTGGTTGCCCATGAGGGCCTTGCAGTAGCCGCCGGCGGCTGCGGCCTCGGCGGACAGCCGCATCACCAGGTCGATGACGCCGATGCCGTCGGGGCCGCGGTCGGTGAAGTCGCCGAGGAACCAGAGACGGGCGTTGCCCGCGGCCCAGTTGCCGTCGACGTCGATCAGCCCCTGCTCGCGCAGGGCGGCCAGGAGTTCGTCGAGATAGCCGTGGACGTCACCCACGACGAAGAGCGGTCCCAGACCGTCCGGCAGGGGTGCCGGAGCGGGCTCGCTCTCCACCCGGACCTGCACGGTGTCCCCCCGGTTGATCACCGGGAGGTCGCGTGCGGTCGGGGTGTAGCCCTCGGGCGGCCCGTCATCCGGAAAGACGTTCCCCGGGTGGATCTCCGCGGGGTACGGCTCCGTCGGCTGCACGGGCACGGGCGGGTGCGGCGGTGGAGGCATCTCCACGGGTGGGGGCGGCGGGGGGACCGGCGCGGACTGCGCGGGAGCCTGCGCGTACGGAGGCACCCGGAAGTCACGCAACGTCTCCGTCCGCTCGGGTCCCTGACCGGCCCCCTGAGTCATCGACCCCTCCACCACCGTCGCGCCGCCGTACACCGTAGGACCCCCCTGGTCGGGCGGGGATCCGTGGTGTCGTGCGCCCATCATAGGAATGCGGCCCGTGCTGTGTGACGCACCAGGGGTGGTGAATCCCGGTGCGCCCTTGGTTCAACGGTGGTTATGTCCTCAATGTGATGGTCTAGTCCTGGTCCGCATCGCTGTCGGGGCTCCTGTCCGGCACGTTGGGGTCCTGGTTGAGTCCCCTGCGGGGTTCCGCGACGGGAGACCGCGGGGGACTGACCGTCGTCCGCGGCGACCGGCGTTGCGACGAGGTACGGACGATGAGTTCGGTCGGTATCACCTGCTCGATCGGGTGACCGTGGTCGATGCCTTCGATGGCGTCGATGAGCAGTTGGACGACGGCCGTGCCGATGCGCCGGGGCTTGAGGGAGAGCGTGGTGATGGGCGGTTCGGTGGTCGCGTACACGGTGGACTCGCTGCAGCAGACGAGCAGCAGGTCCTCGGGCACCCGCAGTCCGTATCTGCGGGCGGCTGCCAGCAGATCGGTGCCGTTGGGGTCGAACAGTCCGTACACGGCGTCGGGCCGGTCCGGGCGGGCGAGCAGCCGGTCGGCCGCGACGGCGCCCGCGCACGGATCGTGGGCGGGGTAGGACTCGTAGACGGGGTCCTGCCCGACCCTTTCGCACCAGCGCAGATAGGCCTCGGTGGAGAGACGGGTATAGGTGTCGGTGGTGGTGCCGGTGAGGAGGCCGATCCGGCGGGCGCCGGCGTCGGCGAGATGGTCGAGCAGTTCGAGGACGGCGGCCTCGTGGTCGTTGTCGACCCACGCGGTCACCGGCAGTGAACCCGCCGGACGGCCGTCGGAGACCACGGGAAGGCCCTGGCGGACCAGTTCGGTGACCAGGGGGTCCTGGTCGGAGGGGTCGATCACGACGGTGCCGTCGAGAGCGACGTTCGACCACACGTCCGCTGGGCTGCGGCGTGAGGTGGCGGGCAGGATGACGAGGGCGTACCCGCGCGCCAGTGCGGCGGATGTCGCGGCCCTCGCCATCTCGGCGAAGTAGGCGAACTCGGTGAAGGTGAAAGGTTCATCCCCGTAGGTCGTCACGGTCAGGCCGATGAGGCCCGACTTTCCGGTACGGAGCGTGCGGGCCGCTGCGGATGGGCGATAGCCCAGCCGGTCTGCGACCTCGCGGACGTGGCGGCGGGTGGCGTCGGGGAGCCGGCCCTTGCCGTTGAGCGCGTCTGAGACGGTCGTGATGGAGACACCGGCTGCGGCGGCCACGTCCCGAATGCCCGCCCGCCCCAGCCGGCGACCGGTTGACCGGCTCACCTGGTGCTTCCCTGCTGCTGTCATGGCGAGCCGATAGTAGGGCGAGGGGGGATGGTTGGACCGCGTGCATATGCACGCGTTGACAGGCACGTTTCTGCATGATCAATAGCGGCTAATGGCCTTGTATTCCAAGGGAGTTGGAGGCAGCGACGTTCCAGTGGCGGTTGTCGATCGGTGGGCAGCTGCCGAATGCCCGATGTTTCGAAGCGGTCTCAACTCACCTGCACGAGGGATGCGCGCCACGGCGCGAGCCACCGGCGCACGGCTTCGACGGGGGAGCGCTCCCCCTTTCGCGCGCTCACGTCCCCCCGGCCCCGACGAGCACGACCGCCCGCACCCGGAGGATGCCCACGGCTCTTCGCAGGGGCGCCGAATCCTCATAAGGTGAGCAGTATTCGTACGGACGGATTGGTCGAGGAGGACCTGCGGTGAGCGAGACGAGCCCCAAGCTGCGCGCCGAGCTGGACGGCATCCCCACCTACAAGCCAGGCAGGCCCGCCGCCGCCGGCGGTCCCGTCGCGTACAAGCTGTCCTCCAACGAGAACCCGTACCCGCCGCTGCCGGGCGTGATGGAGAGCGCCGTCGCCGCAGCCGGGAACTTCAACCGCTACCCCGACATGGCGTGCACCGGTCTGATGAACGAGCTGGCCGACCGCTTCGGCGTGCCGCTCACCCACCTCGCCACCGGCACCGGCTCGGTCGGGGTCGCGCAGCAGCTGCTCCAGGCCACCTCCGGCCCCGGTGACGAGGTCATCTACGCCTGGCGCTCCTTCGAGGCGTACCCGATCATCACCCAGGTCAGCGGCGCGACGTCCGTGCAGGTGCCGCTGACCCCGGGGGATGTGCACGACCTGGACGCCATGGCCGAGGCGGTCACCGACCGGACCCGGCTGATCTTCGTCTGCAACCCGAACAACCCGACCGGCACCGTGGTCCGCCGGGCGGAGCTGGAACGATTCCTCGACCGTGTGCCGTCCGATGTGCTGGTCGTCCTGGACGAGGCGTACAAGGAGTTCGTCCGCGACGCCGAGGTGCCGGACGGGCTGGAGATCTACCGCGACCGCCCGAACGTGGCGGTGCTGCGCACCTTCTCCAAGGCGTACGGGCTCGCCGGGCTGCGGATCGGTTTCGCCGTCGCCCATGAGCCGGTGGCCGCGGCGCTGCGCAAGACGGCCGTCCCCTTCGGCGTCAGCCAGGTCGCCCAGGACGCCGCGGTCGCCTCCCTGCGCGCCGAGGACGAACTGCTCGGCCGCGTGGGCGCGCTGGTCGGTGAGCGCGCCCGGGTGTACGAGGGTCTGCTCGGCCAGGGCTGGACCGTGCCGGAGACGCAGGCGAACTTCGTCTGGCTGCGCCTCGGCGAGCGGACGGCGGAGTTCGCGCAGGCCTGTGAGGCGGCGGGCGTGGTGGTCCGGCCGTTCGCGGGTGAGGGCGTGCGCGTCACGATCGGCGAGACCGAGGCCAACGACCTCTTCCTGAAGGTGGCCGAGGGCTTCCGCAAGGCGTACTAGGACTGCCCCGCGGGTCCGGTCGCGAGCGGGACGCCGTTCGCGCCGGACCCGGTCCGTGAGGTCTCCGAGCCCTGGGCCGGGCCCTGGAGGCCGGTGCGCCCGCACGCGGTCGCCGGTGCGGGCGGTGGTCGGCAGCCGGGCATCCCCGCCGCCCCGGCCCACGACCATGCCCGCGCTCCCCAGAGGGCATCCGTCACCGTGCGTGACCGGCCTCGAGCCCTGCGGGAGCGTCGGCGTGCCGCTCTCGGCCCTGAACGCGACCGTGCCGGGCGCTGGCCAGACGCCCCCGCGACCCTGGCGCATAGAGGTCCCCCCCGGATTGAAGCTCCGGAAGCATGTGCGACATAATGCTTGTGAATGTGAACGCGTTCACAAGCGTGTCCCGCTTCATCCCGTAATCGGTGGGATCAGAGGGGCAAAGCGCCGCTGTGATCACGGCGATGTAAGGAGATGACGTTGTGAATCTGGCTCTGGCGCCGGAAACACTGGCGCGATGGCAGTTCGGCATCACCACCGTCTACCACTTCCTCTTCGTCCCCCTCACGATCTCGCTGGCCGCGCTCACCGCGGGGCTGGAGACCGCGTGGGTGCGGACCGAGAACGAGAAGTACCTCAGGGCGACGAAGTTCTGGGGCAAGCTCTTCCTGATCAACATCGCGATGGGTGTCGTCACCGGCATCGTCCAGGAGTTCCAGTTCGGCATGAACTGGTCCGACTACTCGCGGTTCGTGGGTGACATCTTCGGCGCCCCGCTCGCCTTCGAGGCGCTCATCGCCTTCTTCTTCGAGTCGACCTTCATCGGTCTGTGGATCTTCGGCTGGGACAAGCTGCCGAAGAAGATCCACCTCGCCTGCATCTGGATGGTCTCGATCGGCACCATCCTTTCCTCGTACTTCATCCTGGCCGCCAACTCCTGGATGCAGCACCCGGTCGGCTACACGATCAACAAGGCCCGCGGGCGTGCCGAGCTCACCGACTTCTGGCAGGTGCTGACGCAGGACACCACCCTGGTCGTCGTCTTCCACACGCTCACCGCGGCCTTCCTCACCGGTGGCGCGTTCATGGTCGGCGTCTCCGCCAT
Source organism: Streptomyces sp. NPDC031670 (assembly GCF_055580545.1). Lineage (NCBI taxonomy): Bacteria > Bacillati > Actinomycetota > Actinomycetes > Kitasatosporales > Streptomycetaceae > Streptomyces > Streptomyces sp. NPDC031670. The sequence continues at coordinate 514,092 of NZ_JBVILC010000002.1, forward strand.
CCACCTCCGTCGCAAGAAGCACATCCCCGTGATGCGCACCTCGCTCCGGCTCGGCCTGGTCACGCTGGTCGTGGGCGGACTGCTCACAGCCGTCAGCGGCGACCAGCTCGGCAAGGTCATGTTCAAGCAGCAGCCCATGAAGATGGCGGCGGCCGAGGCACTCTGGGACGGCGAGAAGTCGGCGCCCTTCTCGATATTCGCCTACGGAGACGTGGCCAAGGGGCACAACAGCGTCGAGATCTCGGTCCCGGGCGTGCTCTCCTTCCTCGCCGACAACAACTTCTCCTCGTACGTCCCCGGCATCAACGACGTCAACAAGCAGGAGCAGCAGAAGTACGGGCCGGGCGACTACCGGCCCAACATCCCGGTCACCTTCTGGGGCTTCCGCTGGATGATCGGCTTCGGGATGGCGTCCTTCGCCATCGGAGCCGTCGGCCTCTGGCTCACACGTAAGAAGTTCCTGCTGGCACCCGGACTGCGGACCGGCGACGACGAGGTGCCGCATCTGGTCCTCTTCCGGAACAAGACGCTCAGCACCCGGCTGACCGGCTGGTACTGGTTCACCGCCATCTGGACCCTCGGTTTCCCGCTGATCGCCAACTCCTGGGGCTGGATCTTCACCGAGATGGGCCGTCAGCCCTGGGTCGTCTACGGCGTACTGCGCACCAGGGACGCGGTCTCCCCCGGTGTCTCGCAGGGCGAGGTCCTCACCTCGATGATCGTCTTCACCCTGCTCTACGCCGTGCTCGCGGTGATCGAGGTACGGCTGCTCGTGAAGTACGTCAAGGCCGGACCGCCCGAGCTCACCGAGTCCGACCTGAACCCGCCCACCAAGATCGGCGGGGACGACCGCGACCCCGACCGGCCGATGGCCTTCTCGTACTGAGGCTGAGGAGACAGAGGCATGGAACTCCACGACGTCTGGTTCGTACTCATCGCCGTCCTGTGGACCGGCTACTTCTTCCTGGAGGGCTTCGACTTCGGAGTCGGCATCCTCACGAAGCTGCTGGCCCGTGACCGCACGGAGAAGCGGGTCCTGATCAACACGATCGGGCCGGTCTGGGACGGCAACGAGGTGTGGCTGCTCACCGCCGGCGGCGCGACCTTCGCCGCCTTCCCCGAGTGGTACGCCACGCTCTTCTCCGGCTTCTATCTGCCGCTGCTGATCATCCTGGTCTGTTTGATCGTGCGCGGGGTGGGCTTCGAGTACCGCGCGAAGCGGCCCGAGGAGAAGTGGCAGCGCAACTGGGAGGAGGCCATCTTCTGGACCTCGCTCATCCCGGCGTTCCTGTGGGGTGTGGCCTTCGGCAACATCGTGCGCGGAGTGAAGATCGACGCGCACAAGGAGTACGTGGGCACCTTCTGGGACCTGCTCAACGGGTACTCGATCCTCGGCGGTCTGGTGACGCTGTTCCTGTTCACCTTCCACGGCTCGGTCTTCACGTCCCTGAAGACCGTCGGAGAGATCCGCGAGCGGTCGCGGGCGCTGGCGCTGAAGCTGGGACTGGCCACCGCCGTGCTGGCGCTCGCCTTCCTCATCTGGACGCAGACATCGCGCGGTGACACCAAGAGCCTGGTCGCGATGGTGATCGCGGTCGTCGCCCTGGTCGGCGCGATCGCGGCGATCAAGGTGGGCCGCGAAGGCTGGTCGTTCGCCCTGTCCGGCATCACGATCGCGGCGGCCGTGGCGATGCTCTTCCTGACGCTCTTCCCGAACGTCATGCCGTCCTCGCTGCACGAGGAGTGGAACCTCACGGTCTCCAACGCCTCCTCCAGCCCCTACACGCTGAAGATCATGACCTGGTGCGCGGGCATCGCGACCCCGGTGGTGCTCCTCTACCAGGGCTGGACGTACTGGGTCTTCCGCAAGCGGATCGGCACCCAGCACATCGCCGACGCGCACTGAGTCCGCCCGGAGGGTGTGTTTCACGTGAAACACACCCTCTCCCCGGGCCCCCTGACCCTTCGAGGGGATGTTTCACGTGAAACCGATCGACCCGCGACTGTTCCGATATGCCTCGGCCACCCGTCGCTTCCTCGCTGCCGTGGTCGCTCTCGGCCTGGTCGGCGCGGGACTGGTCATCGCCCAGGCGATGCTCATCGCCGAGATCGTGGTGGGGGCGTTCCAGGACGACCTGGGCGCCGGGGGACTGCGGACGCCTCTGCTGCTGCTCGGAGCGGTCGCGGCCGGACGGGGGCTGGTGTCCTGGCTGACCGAGCTGGCGGCCCACCGGGCGAGCGCGGCGGTCAAGTCGGAGCTGCGGGGCAGGTTGCTGGAGCGGGCCGCGCGGCTGGGACCGGAGTGGCTGAGCGGACAGCGGACCGGTTCGCTCGTTGCGCTCGCCACCCGCGGCGTGGACGCGCTCGACGACTACTTCTCGCGCTATCTGCCGCAGTTGGGGCTCGCCGTCGTGGTCCCCGTGGCGGTATTGGCCAGGATCGTGACCGAGGACTGGGTGTCGGCGGCGACCATTGTCGTCACCCTGCCGCTCATCCCGCTGTTCATGGCGCTCATCGGCTGGGCCACCCAGGCGCAGACGGACCGCCAGTGGCATCTCCTGTCCCGGTTGTCGGGGCACTTCCTGGACGTGGTCGCCGGGCTGCCGACGCTGAAGGTGTTCGGCCGGGCCAAGGCACAGGCCGAGTCCATCCGGAAGATCACCACCGAGTACCGCCGGGCCACGCTGAAGACCCTGCGGATCGCGTTCCTGTCGTCGTTCGCCCTGGAGCTCCTCGCCACGCTGTCGGTGGCGCTGGTGGCCGTCGGCATCGGTATGCGCCTGGTCCACGGCGATCTGGACCTCTACACCGGGCTGGTGATCCTGGTCCTCGCCCCTGAGGCGTATCTGCCGCTGCGGCAGGTGGGCGCGCAGTACCACGCGGCGGCCGAGGGGCTGTCGGCCGCCGAGGAGATCTTCGCGGTACTGGAGACTCCGGTGCCCGGGGGCGGGACGGGCGCGGTGCCGTCCGGTCCGGTCCGGATCGAGATCGACGGGGTGACAGTCCGCCACCCCGGACGCGGCGAACCGTCGCCAGCCGCTGCCTCCTTGACGGTGGAGCCCGGCCAGACCGTGGCGCTGACCGGGCCGAGCGGGGTCGGGAAGTCGACCCTCCTCGGCGCGGTGCTGGGGTTCGTGGCGCCGGACGAGGGGCGGATCCGGATCTCCGGCACCGATCTGAGCGAGCTCTCTCTGGAGCAGTGGCACGAGCGGGTCGCCTGGGTGCCGCAACGGCCTCATCTGTTCGCCGGGACGATCGCGGAGAACGTACGCCTCGCACGACCGGACGCGGACGACACGGCGGTACGCGACGCCCTGCGGGACGCGGGTGCCCTGGAGTTCGTCACCGCGCTGCCGGACGGCCCGGCCACCGAGCTCGGGGAGGGCGGAGCGGGCCTCTCGGCCGGGCAGCGCCAACGACTGGCACTGGCCAGGGCGTTCCTCGCGGACCGGCCGGTGCTGCTGCTCGACGAGCCCACGGCCGCGCTGGACGGCGCGACCGAGGCGGGCATCGTCGACGCGGTACGGAGACTGTCGGCGGGCCGCACCGTACTGCTGGTGGTCCACCGCCCCGCTCTCCTGGCGGTCGCGGACCGGGTGGTGGAGCTGCGGCCCGGCACAGAACGTGACGCCACGGCGCGGGAGGCGGCCGGAGAACGCGGTGACGTGGTCACCGCGACTTCCCCTGCCGCTGCTCCCGGCCCGGCCGATCGCACCCCCGGCCCCGCTTCTTCCGCTTCGGCCGCCTCCCACGACGTGCTCGCGCGCGTGCGCGGAGCCGCCGAGGGACTGCGCGGACGCCTCGCGCTGGCGCTGCTGCTGGGGGCCTTGGCGTTCGGGTCGGCCGTGGGCCTCATGGCGGTCTCCGGGTGGCTCATCTCGCGCGCCTCCGAGCAGCCGCCGGTGCTGTATCTGATGGTGGCCGTGACGGCGACCCGGGCGTTCGGTATCGGGCGGGCCGTCTTCCGGTACGCCGAGCGGCTGGTCTCCCACGACGCCGTCCTGCGAATGCTGGCGGAGGTACGCGTCGCGGTGTACCGCAGGCTGGAGCGGATCGCCCCGGCGGGGCTGCGCTCCACCCGGCGCGGTGATCTGCTGTCCCGGCTGGTCGCGGATGTGGACCAGCTCCAGGACTACTGGCTGCGCTGGGCGCTGCCCGCCGCCGTGGCCGTGCTGGTCTCCGTGGCCAGTGCCGGCTTCACCGCCTGGCTGCTGCCCGAGGCGGGATTGGTGCTCGCGATCGGGTTGCTGATCGCCGGGGTCGCCGTACCGATGGTCAGCGGCGCCTGCGCACGCCGCGCCGAACGGCAACTCGCCTCGGCGCGCGGACTCCTGGCCACCCGGGTGACCGACCTGCTCACCGGTACGGGGGAGCTGACGGTGGCCGGCGCGCTCGGCCGCCGTACCCGTGAGGTGAAGGACGCCGACTCGGTACTCACCAAGATCGCGTCGAGGACCGCCGCCGCCATCGCGCTCGGCGGCGGTCTCTCCGCGCTGACCTGCGGACTGACCGTCGTGGCCGCCGCTCTCGTCGGGGTACAGGCGGTCGCCGCCGGACGGCTGGACGGGGTGTGCCTCGCCGTCGTGGTCCTGGTGCCGCTGGCCGCCTTCGAAGCCGTCAACGGGCTGCCGCTTGCCGTACAGGCGCGTCAACGGGTCCGGCGGAGCGCGGAGCGGGTGTACGAGGTGCTCGACGCTCCCGTACCGGTACGGGAGCCGGAGCACCCGACCACCGCGCCCGCGTCGCCCTTCCCGCTGGAGCTGCGGGGACTGGCCGCCCGCCACGAAGGACAGAGCCGGGACGCGCTGGGCGACTTCTCGCTGACGCTCACCCCGGGCAGGCGGGTCGCCGTCGTCGGCACCTCGGGGTCCGGCAAGACCACCCTCGCCCAGGTGCTGCTGCGCTTCCTGGACGCGCGCGAGGGCACGTACCGCATCGGCGGGAAAGACGTTTCGGCGCTCGCGGGCGACGACGTCCGTGAGCTGGTCGGCCTCTGCGCCCAGGACGCCCACATCTTCGACAGCTCCGTACGCGAGAACCTTCGGCTCGCCCGTACCGGCGCGGACGATGACGCGCTGTGCGACGCGCTGGCGGCGGCGCGGCTGCTCGACTGGGTGGACTCCCTGCCCGACGGTCTCGACACACTCGTCGGGGAGCACGGCGCCCGCCTCTCGGGCGGCCAGCGCCAGCGTCTCGCCCTGGCCCGTGCGCTCCTCGCCGACTTCCCGGTGCTCGTCCTGGACGAGCCGGCCGAACACTTGGACCTGGCGACGGCCGACGCGCTCACGGCGGACCTGCTCCGGGCGACCGAGGGCCGGACGACCGTGCTGATCACCCACCGGCTGCGCGGCCTCGACGCCGTGGACGAGGTGGTGGTCCTCTCCGAGGGGCGGGTGGTGCAGCGCGGGACGTACGACGCGCTCGCCCTGGTCGACGGGGAGCTGCGGCGGATGCTGGAGCGTGAGCGGGCCAGCGATCTCCTTCAGGAGGCCCGCCCGGCCTGAGAACCCTTCAGGGATCCATGCCCCAAGTCACTAAGTTCGACTTTCCTCACCAAATGGGACTAATTAGGCTCAGGGGCATGTCAGTGCCGGACCCGAAGGACCCCCAGGACTCCAAGGACATCAAGGACCCCGACGCGCTCGAAGCGGCGGCCCTCGCCACCCGGAGCCTCCAGGGGCTGTCCACCGAGCTCACCGCGCGCGTACCGCAGCTGCTGGAGGCGATGCGTTCCGTCGGTACCGGCCTGGAACTGCACTCCACCCTCGACCGGATCTGTGAGACCGCCGCCGAGCTGGCCGGCGCCCGGTACGCGGCGATCGGGGTCGTCGCCGAGACGGGCACGGGACTCTCCGACTTCGTGACGTATGGCGTGAGCTTCGAGGAGGCCGCCGCCATCGGGCGCCGCCCGGACGGCCACCGGGGGCTGCTCGGCCGGCTGATCCGGCACGCCGAGCCACTGCGGCTCACCGACCTCTCCGCAGACCCGCACTTTGCCGGCCTCCCCGCCCACCATCCGCCGATGCGGACGTTCCTCGGAGTCCCCATCCAAGTGCAGGGTGAGATCTTCGGGAACCTGTATCTCACCGAGAAGAGGGGCGGGGCGGACTTCAACGACTACGACCTGCACATGCTCCGGGTGCTGGCCACCGAGGCGGGGATCGCCATCGGCAATGCCCGGCTGTACGAGGCGGCGCGACAGCGCGAGCGGTGGATCGACGGATCGGTCGCCGTCACCACCGCGCTGCTCTCGGGGGGCGACGCGGACGACGCCCTGGAGGTCGTTGCCGAACAGGCCCGCCACCTCGCGGACTCCGCCGCCGGAATCGTGCTGCTGCCCGCGGAGGAGGGCGGCCTGGAGATCGTCGCCGTCTCCACCGACGACCCCGGCTCGACGCTGGGCGTGGTGATCCCACCGGAGAGCCCGGTCGTCGCCACGCTGCTGGAGGGCGAGGCGGTCTTCATGGACGACGCGGCGACCGACGCCAGGATGATCACCAAACTCGCCGAGCGGTACGGCCCCAGCATGATGCTTCCCCTGCACAGCGGTGGCCGGGTGCTGGGCGCCCTCGCCACTCCGCGCGCGCGGGGAGGCCGCCCGTTCACCGAGGCGGAACGGACGTTGGCGACCCAGTTCGCCTCGCAGGCGGCGCTCGCCCTGATGATGGCGGAGGCACAGCGCGACCGGGAGCGCCTTGCCGTCTACGAGGACCGCGACCGGATCGCCCGGGACCTCCACGACCTGGTCATCCAACGGCTCTTCGCCACCGGGATGATGCTGGAGGGCGCCCAGCGCCAGTCCATCGTGCCCGAGGTGCAGCGGGGCGTCGGCAAGGCCGTCGACGAGCTGGACGTGACGATCCAGGAGATCCGCACCGCGATCTTCGCGCTCCAGCAGGAACCCGCCGAGGTGCCGTCCGGGCTCCGCACCCGGGTACTGCGGGAAATCAACATGGCGGCGGTGCCGCTCGGCTTCAAGCCCGCGCACCGTTTCGTCGGCCCGGTCGACGCACTGGTCGGCGAAGTGACCGGCAAGAACCTCATCGCGGCTCTGCGGGAGGCGCTGTCCAACGCTTTCCGGCACGCCGAGGCCTCGTCCATCGAGGTCGTCGTGGACGCCACCGTGCAGCTCCCGGACGGCAGTCAGGGCGTGCGGCTCACCGTCGCGGACAACGGCGTCGGCATCCCCGAGGGAGGCCGTCGCAGCGGACTGCGCAACCTACGGCGGCGGGCGGAGGCGCTGGGCGGCTCCAGTACGTACGGGCCCGGCACCGGGAAGGACGGCGGCGGGACGACAGTGGTGTGGGAGGCGCCCCTGTAAGGGCGGGAGCACGAGCGGGGGCAGGCGCGGATTCGGTTCACCGCCTGCTCCCGAAAGCGCCAGGAGTCGTCTCCTTCCCGCGTCTGTACGCCACTCGGGGGGAGCGGCCCCCGGGCCAGAGGTGTGTTTCACGTGAAACATGCCTCGGCCGCGCGACGATCCGGGGATGCGTCTCGGACATCCGTGCAGGGCTCTCGCTCTGGTCCTGTGTGTGCTCGCCGGGCCGCTCACGTCCGCCGCCAGAGCGGCCGACGACCCCGATGTGCCCCGCACCAGTGCGACGGTGGCACGGCTCCTTCGGGACGCCGCCCAGGCGACCACTGCGTATGAGCAGGGCAGACGCGCGGCGGAGACTCAGCGGGCGAAGGCGGAGTGGCTCGACCGGCTGCTTGCCGACCGCAGGCGTGACCTCGTACGGCTCCATGACGACCTGGGCCGGGTGGCCCGTGCGCAGTACCGGACCGGCGGGGACATCGCGTACACCGCGCAGTTGTTGCTCGCGGACGACCCCGATGAGCTGATGCGCGGTCAGCGTCTGGCGTGGCAGGCGGACATGGCTGTGACGCGGCTCTACAGGAAGGCGCGCCGGGCGGAAGGGGGGCTCACGTCCGCCCAGCGCAGGGCGCAGGACGCCTGGCGGGACCTCGCGGACCGCAGGGACCGACTGGAAGACCTCAGGAAGTCCCTCTCCGCCCGCCTGGAGGAGGCGCGCTGGGAGCTTCAGGGCGAGGCCGACCGGAGCGTCGCGGCGGGCCAGTGCCGCGGTGCCGTACGCCTGGAGGAGCCGCCGGGTTCCCGCCCCGCGAGTGCCTGGACGGCTCCCGTGGATACGTACCGGTTGTCGGCGGGCTTCGACAGCGCGGGCGAGCACTGGGCCCAGCGCCACACGGGTCAGGACTTCGCCGTGGACATCGGCACCCCGGTACGGGCGGTGGGCGCGGGCCGGGTCGTCTCCGTGTCGTGCGGCGGCGGCTTCGGGATCGAGGTCGTCATCGGGCACCCCGGCGGCTACTACTCGCAGTACGCGCATCTGGCGGCGGTCGCCGTGGACCAGGGTGAGCGGGTGAGCACCGGACAGTGGATCGGCCAGGCCGGCACCACCGGCAACTCGACCGGCCCGCACCTCCACTTCGAGATCCGGCTCACCCCCGAGATGGGCTCGGCGGTCGACCCGATGCGGTGGCTGAGCGAGCACGGGGTGGCACTGCGCGGCAACGCCGCCGAGCCGGAACCGGACGAGTCGTGACCGGTGTTCAGAGAGAGGCGAGGATCCGCTCGATGACGACCGCCACACCGTCGTCGTTGTTGGCGACCGTATGACCGGAGGCGGCTGCCACGACGTCGGGGTGGGCGTTGCCCATGGCGTACGAGGTGCCTGCCCAGGTGAGCATCTCGACGTCATTGGGCATGTCACCGAAGGCGACGACCTCGGAGGGGAGGATGCCGCGCTCGGCGCAGCACAGTTCGAGCGTGGACGCCTTGGAGACGCCGGGGCCGCTGATCTCCAGAAGGGCGGTCGGGCTGGACCGGGTGATCTCGGCGCGCGTCCCGACGGCCTTGCGGGCCAGCGCCAGGAAGTCGTCGGGCGGCAGCTCGGGGTGGTGGGCGAGCAGTTTGAGGATGGGCTCGGCGGCCGTGCCGGTGTCGGCGGCCAGCAGCTTCTCGGCGGGCGCGATACTGCTGGCGGCGTTCATCAGCATCGGCGGATAGGCCGACTCGTGGTGGAGCCCGCCGGTCTGCTCGACGGCGAAGGAGGTGCCTGGGACGGCTGCGCGCAGGATCGCGACGACGTCCATGGCGGCCGTGCGCTCCAGCGGGCGGACCTTGACGAACCGGTGCTCCGAAATGCCGTCGTGAAGATCGACCACGACAGCACCATTGCCGCAGATGGCCAGGCCGTGGCCCTGGACGTGATCGCTGACCACGTCCATCCAACGGACGGGGCGGCCCGTGACGAAGAAGACCTCGATGCCCGCCTTCTCGGCTGCGGCGAGCGCCGCGACCGTCCGCTCCGAGACGGATTTGTCGTCGCGCAGCAGCGTGCCGTCCAGGTCGGTCGCGATGAGCCGGGGGACGGCGGGGACTGGATGCTCGGCGGGGACGGGCTCGGTAGCTGAGGTCACAGATCCCATTGTCCCGTACACGGGTATACGAATGGGCGGGGTAGCGCACATGTGAGTGCGTGCTCTGAGGCGCACGGGGCGCAAGGGGCGCATGAGACGCCGACCGGCCCCCGGCCCCCGGCTCCCGGCTCCCGGCTCCCGGCTCCCGGCCCTCGGTTCTCTGCCGATCCTCTGTCGCCCCTGTGCCGGGTCCGCACGTGCCGCTCCCAGCGGGCCGTGTGACCAAGGGAGCAACCGCGGGACGCCGGGAGTGTCAGAGGCAGCCGTTAGTGTCGTAGCCATGCGTCTGAGCACTGTGATTCTCCCGGTACGCCGCTGGCACGACGGCGGTCGCGACGAGTGGCTGCGCGCCGAGGAGCTGGGCTTCCACACCGCGTACACCTACGACCACCTGTCCTGGCGGACCTTCCGCGACGGCCCGTGGTTCGGCGCGGTGCCGACGCTGACCGCCGCTGCCGCCGCCACCACGCGGATACGGCTCGGCACGCTGGTCACCTCGCCGAACTTCCGGCATCCGGTGACCCTCGCCAAGGACCTGATCACGCTCGACGACGTCTCGAACGGCCGGATCACCCTCGGGATCGGCGCCGGTGGCAACGGTTTCGACGCCACCGCTCTGGGCCAGCAGGCGTGGACGCCGCGCGAGCGGGCCGACCGCTTCGCGGAGTTCGTGCCGCTGCTCGACCGCCTGCTGACCGAGGACGCGGTGACGTCCGAGGGTGCCGCGTACTCGGCGGTCGAGGTGCGCAACATCCCCGGCTGTGTGCAGCGGCCCCGGCTGCCGTTCGCCGTGGCGGCGACCGGTCCGCGCGGCCTGAAGCTGGCGGCGCGGCACGGGCAGGCGTGGGTGACCACCGGCGACCCGAAGCTCTTCGAGACCGGCACGCCCGAGCAGTCGGTGGAGGCGATCCGCGGACAGATGAAGAAGCTCGGCGAGGCCTGTGACGACATCGGCCGCGACGTGGAGGAGCTGGACAAGATCCTGCTCACCGGCTTCACGCCGGAGCCCCGGCGGGTGCTGGAGTCGCTCGACGCCTTCGTGGACTTCGCGGGCAGGCACTTCGAGCTCGGAGTGACGGAGATCGTCCTGCACGCGCCGATCCCGGACTCGGACTTCGCCGCCGACCGGAAGGTGTTCGAGCAGATCGCGACGGAGGGACTGGCGCAGCTGCGCTGAGGCGGCGGTGGGGGGATCATGCCCCCGTTTCGCCTCCGCCGTCGTGCCCGTGTACGGCTCCTCGGTTCAGCTCTTGGGGCGTACGCGCCTGCTCAGCCAGGGCGAGAGCGTGCCGCCGAGGACCAGTTCCTTGTACGTCTCGTCACCGGGCAGCGGCACCACCAGCCACCACCCCGGCGGGAAGAAGCGGCCCTTGACGTACGCCAGGTCGCCGTAGACCGAGCGGAGAAACGCGGGCACGGCGTCGCGCGGCACGTCGTGGAACTCCACGCCGTCGACGGTGATCTTCGCGTCGTCCTCCGCGAAGAGCTGCACGGTGACCGCGGGCGAGCCGCCGAGCTCGACGAAGGCCTCGTGCGGAAGTGAGCCGTCCGGGTCCTGGACGGTGAACGCACCGGCCGACGTGCGCCGCGAGGACCGGTCGGCGCCTATGTCGTGGGTGACCTCGAAGGCGAGGTGGTGTGCGCGGGCGACCTCGTTGATCGCGGCGACGGCGCTCTCGGTGCTGGGAAGACGCGGGTGTGCCATGCCGTCGATCATCTCAGCCGAGGGCGCGGCCCGGCCGGTTCTTTCCGCACGCTCACTCGGGAAGGCGCAGGTACTCCGGCGGTACGGCGTCGGTCAGCCACACCCCGTTCGCGCTGATGTGGAAGACGTGGCCGTCGCGCCGCATCGCCGACGCGTCCACGCTCAGGACGACGGGACGGCCGCGCCGGGCGCCGACCCGTGTCGCCGTCTCGCGGTCGGCGGAGAGGTGCACATGGTGGCGGGCCATCGGCCGCAGCCCCTCGGCCCGGATCGCGTCCAGGCTGCGGGCCACGGTGCCGTGGTAGAGGTACGCGGGCGGTTCCGCGGCCGGGAGGCCCAGATCGACGGCGACGGTGTGGCCCTGACTGGCCCGAATACGGTCGCCCTCGATCGCGAAGCGGCGCTTGTCGTTGACGGCGACCACGTGGTCGAGCTCGGCGCGGGAGAGCGGGAAGTGGTGCGCAGCCGCCGCCCGCAGCAGGGCGTCGATGTCGACCCAGCCGTGCGGGTCGAGGGTGAGCCCGAGGCGTTCGGGCTGGTGGCGCAGGTGTTTCGACAGGTACTTGGACACCTTCACGGTGCGTCTGTCGTCCGGTGTTTCGGCCATGCCGTCAGGGTGCCGGGCGGCAAGCGGCCCGGCACCTCATTTTCTCCGCTTTCCGCGCTTCCCCTGCTGCGCACGATGCTGTTGTGACGCCAGCCCTCGCCGTCACGCCTTGAGTTGCTCCGCGGCCCAGCGTGCCCACTCCTCGTGCATCGCGCTGAGCCGCTTGCCGTATTCCAGGGCCAGTCGGCCGTGGACGGAGAGCGGGTCGTCGTCCCATTCGATCGAGGCCTCCGCCCGCTCCAGGCCGGCTCGCTGGCGGGAGGCCCGTTCGGCCTCGGTCAGGAGGTACGTCCGCGCCTCCAGCGGAGTGAGGAGGCCCAGGAAGAAGACGCGCAGGAGGGAGTCGCTGCGGCGGGTCCGCGACGGTTCGGTCTCGGTGAGCCAGTGGCGCAGCTCGGCCCGGCCCGGGTCGGTGATGGCGTACTCCTTGCGGCCCCGGGGGCCCTCGGCCGCCACCTCGACCAGACCGGAGTCGGAGAGCTTGCCCAGCTCGCCGTAGACCTGGCTCTGCGTCGCAGACCAGACGTGGGAGAGCGAGGTCTCGAACAGTTTCATCAGGTCGTAGCCGCTGGCGGGACGTTCGGCCAGCAGCCCCAGGACCGCGTGACGAAGGCTCATGTCCCTCACTCTACATTCCACTCTTGACACGTCAATCCAGGAACCTCTACCTTTGACATGTCGAAGTTGGAATGTGGAGCGGGCGAGAGCCCGATGAAGGGGGACTCCCATGAACTACCTGCGCGGATTCATTCCGTGGATCGTCTTCGCCGCCGTCGGCAGCGAGCACTGGCAGTGGGGCGCGGTCGCCGCTCTCGCCGTGGGCGCCTGGTTGTTCTCCGTCGACCGCAAGCGCGGCGCGACGGCCGACTCGCTGATCCTGGAGCAGTCGACCATCGCCTTCTTCGCGGTGCTGAGCGTGGTGGCCTTCGCGGCACCGGACAGCGGACTGCGGGAGTACGGCGGGGCGCTCGCCACCGGATGGCTGGCCCTGACCGCGTGGGCGACTCTGGCCGTCCGGCGGCCCTTCACCACCGGCATAGCCAAGCGGCAGGCGCCGCGCGAGCTGTGGAACAACCCGGTGTTCCTCCGTATCAACGTGGTGCTGACCGCCGCCTGGGCCGCCGCCTTCACCGTCACCGCCGTCGCGCTCGCCCTCGTCCATGTCGAGTCGCTGGGCAGCGCCGCCGCGATAGCCGTGCAGGTCGCCGGGTTCGCCGTGCCCGCCCTCTTCACCGCCAAGTACCCGGAGCGCGCCCGGCGCGCCGCGCAGGCCGCCAGAGTGAGCACGATCACCTCGTGATGACGGCCAGTGAGGTTTGATCCACAGACAAGTGCGGTTATCCACAGGGCCTGAGGCTAATCTGTGGACAAGTGGGCGCTCGCGAGAGCGTCCAACGTACGTGCCTGGACCTCCCGTTCTGTCGCCGCGGCGACGAAGGCGGCGACGTTCTCCGGACCGACCAGGGCCTGCACGGCCCGGACGGTGTGGGCGGGCAGGGTGACCGGCCCGGGATCGGGATCAACCGGGGCCGCCGGGGCCGTGGCACCGAGGTGGTGCTGCAGGTGCCGGGTGGCGAAGAGGCGCATGGCCCGCGCGAGTTCGGCGTCCACGGTCTGCTGGGCCAGCGGGCGCAGTCGGCGCACCAGACCTGCGGCCTCCGCCGCCTCCGCGTCGGTGGGTGGGCGGTGGCCCAGATAGCGGGCGAAGACGTGCTCGGTGGTGAAGTCGAGGAAGCGGGCCGCGATGTGTTCCACCTGGCCGCGCAGCTCCCGCAGATGCCCGGAGATGGCATCCAGGGGGACCCCGGCGGCGTGCAGCTCGGCGGCGACCGCCAGCTCCTGAGGGCTGGGGACCAGGAACTCGCGGTCATTGCCGGGGACGCGCTCCAGGATGCCCAGCTCGACCGCTTCGGCGACGGCCTCGTCGTCGGGCTCACCGCCGAAGGTGGCGTCGAGATCGTCCCGGGAGATCCGCACGGCCTCCTCGTCGGTCCAGGGCCCGCTGACCTCGGCGACCAGGCCGAGGACACCCCCGAGGCCGCGTCCCGCGTCCCAGGCCTCCAGAAGTTCCTTGATGGAGGCGAGGGTGTAACCGCGGTCGAGCAGATCGGCGATCTGGCGCAGCCGGGCCAGGTGGGTCTCGCCGTACACATTGGACCGGCCGCGCCGTTCGGGCCTGGGCAGCAGGCCCCGGTCCTGGTAGGCGCGGATCGTGCGGACCGTGGCGCCGCTCGCATGGGCCAGGTCCTCGATGCGGTACTCGCAGGAGGAAGGGGAGGGAAGGGGGTGCGGCGCCACCTGCTGCGGCGCGGGCTGAGCCGCCCGCTGGGCCGGCACCGCGGCCGGCCCCGGAGTGCCGGCCGACCCACCTGTCCCCGTCGACCCGCCCGACGCCTTGGACTCACGCGGCCCCGTGGACCCGCCCGGCCCCGTGGACCCGCCGCCCGGCCCCGTCACCCCGCCCGGCACCGTCACCCCGCCCGGCGATGTCGACCCATTCGACGCCGTCGCCGCACCCCGTGCGGCCGATGGCTGTGTTGCTGGCTGCCCGGACAAAACTGTCTCCCTCTACCCCAGGGCGGCGCGGCCCACCGCACCCGCTGCCGCACGGGCCGCCGGCGAGGTCGCGAGATATTCGACGGCCTTGCGCAGGGAGCCCTCCTGCGAGGGATGGTACGACCGCCGGAAGTAGCGGGGTATGGCCGCGCCGAGCTCCTTCCAACTGGGCAGCAGTCCGCGCCGTACGGCCCGGTTGTGCTCGCGCAGCGAGTAGCGAAGACGCCCGGCCAGCTGAGGATCGTGACGGATCAGATAGGAGGTGCCCCACGCCCACAGCCAGAGCAGCACCGGGGCGACCACCGCCATGCCCTCCAGTCGGCGGGCGTAGCGGGGCAGGCCCTCCCCGCCGCAGTGCTGGTACATGTCGAAGGCGACCGCGCGGTGCTCGACCTCCTCGGCGCCGTGCCAGCGCAGCAGGTCGAGCATGACCGGGTCCGAACCGGCCCGGTCGAGGGCCTCGGCGTGCAGCACCCAGTCCCCCAGCACCGCCGTGAACTGCTCGATCGCGGCGATCAGCGAGAGCCGGAAGCGCAGCCACTCCCCAGGCGGTATCGGCGCGCCGAAAGGAGGCCGCTCACCGAGGAGGACATCGAAGAGGAACTCGACACGGCGGGTGTAGGGCTCGGTGTCGAGGCGCTGCTCGGCGAGGTGGTCGAGGACATGGGCGTGCTGGACGCTGTGGGTGGCTTCCTGGCCCATGAAGCCCTTGACGTCCTTGAGCAGCACCGGGTCGGTGACCAGCGGCAGTGCTTCCTTGAAGACCTTCACGAACCAGCGCTCGCCCGCCGGAAGGAGCAGATGCAGGACGTTGATGACATGGGTGGCGGTGGGCTCGTCCGGTATCCAGTGCAGAGGGGTCCCGCGCCAGTCGAACGAGACGCGGCGCGGGGTGATCCCGTAGTGCTGCGGCTCCTTGTCCTCCAGGCGCTCGGTGCTCACAGCGGGGGCTCCAGCCGGGCGATCGCGCGCAGGGTGCGGGGCGCGAAGCGGGACATCAGGTGGGCGCCGCGCGCCTCGGGCGTCACCGGGACCACGGCCTGGTTCTTCACCACCGCGCGCAGGATCGCCGTGGCGACCTTCTCCGGCGGGTAGTTGCGCAGGCCGTACAGCCGGGCGGACTTCCTCTGGCGGCGCTTCTCCTCGGACTCGTCGGCCCCGACGAAGCGGGCGGTGGAGGTGATGTTGGTGTTGACGAAGCCGGGGCAGATGGCGCTGACACCGATGCCCTGGCCGGCGAGTTCGGCGCGCAGGCACTCGCTGAGCATCAGCACCGCCGCCTTCGTGGTGGAGTAGGCGGGCAGTGCCTTGGAGGGCTGGTAGGCGGCGGCCGAGGCGGTGTTGACGATATGGCCGCCCTGGCCTCGGTCGGCCATCTGCTTGCCGAAGATCCGGCAGCCGTGGATGACGCCCCACAGATTGACGTCGAGGACCTTCTTCCAGTCCTCGGTGGTGGTGTCGAAGAACGAGCCGGAGAGGCCGATGCCGGCGTTGTTCACCAGGACGTCGACGATGCCGTACTCGGCGGCGACCCGCTCGGCGAGCTTCTCCATCGCCTGCTCGTCGCTGACGTCGACCGTCTCGGCCCAGGCCTCGGGGGCGCCGATGAGCCGGGACATGTCGGCGGTCCGGGCCGCCCCCTCCGCGTCCCGGTCCACGGCGACGATCCGCGCCCCGGCCTCCGCGAACGCGAAGGCGGTGGCCCGGCCGATGCCGCTGGCCGCGCCGGTGACCAGGACCAGCTGCCCGCCGAAGCGGTCCGCGTACGGGCCGGTGGCGACGGTGTCCTTGGCCGGGACGCCGTCCTCGTTGGCGGTGACGAACTCGGTGATCCAGGCGGCCAGCCGGTCGGGGCGGGTGCGCGGGATCCAGTGCTTGGCGGGCAGGGTGCGGCGGACCAGTTGGGGAGCCCACAGCTCCAGGTCGTCGTAGAGCCGCTCGGAGAGGAAGGCGTCACCGGTCGGCGTGATCAGCTGCACCGGCACATGCGCGTACGCGTCGGCGCGGGGGTGGCGCAGCCGGGCCCGGATGTTGTCCCGGTAGAGCCAGGCGCCGTGTGCCGCGTCCTGGGGGAGGGAGGCCGTGGGGTAGTCGCCGCAGGGGACCTTCTCGACCCGTTCGAGGATCCTCGGCCACCGCTTGCCGAGCGGGCCGCGCCAGGCGAGCTCGGGGAGCACGGGCGTGTGCAGCATGTACACGTACCAGGACTTGGCTCCCTGGCCGAGGAGCTGGCCCACCCGGCGCGGGGTCGGCCGGGTCATCCGGTTCTTGATCCAGTGGCCGAAGTGGTCGAGGGACGGGCCGGACATCGAGGTGAAGGAGGCGATCCGGCCCTCGGTGCGCTTGACCGTGACGAACTCCCAGGCCTGGACGGACCCCCAGTCGTGGCCGACCAGGTGCACCGGACGGTCCGGGCTCACCGCGTCGGCGACCGCCAGGAAGTCGTCGGTGAGCTTCTCCAGGGTGAAGCCCCCGCGCAGCGGGACCGGAGCGGTCGAGCGGCCGTGGCCCCGTACGTCGTACAGCACGACGTGGAAGCGCTCGGCCAGCCGGACGGCGACCTGGGACCAGACCTCCTTGCTGTCCGGATACCCGTGGACGAGCACCACGGTCGGCTGCTCCGGGTCGCCGAGTTCGGCGACGCACAGCTCGATGCCTCCCGTGCGCACCCAGCGCTCGCGCGCGCCCTCCATGCCGTTGTCCGCCCGTTCTCCCACGCTCACGCCGCCTTCTCCTCGGCCCAGCGCCGCACATGCGGCAGGTCGTCGTCCAGCCAGAACGCGCTCTGTTCGGGGTCCTTGGAGTCGGTGACGACCAGGATCTCCTCGAACTTCGCGCCCGTACCCCGGAATCCGAGGTGCGGCTCGACCGCCCACAGCCCCGGCCGGGGCGGGTGGTCGGAGAACTTGTAGGGGCTCCACAGCGGCGACCAGCCGTCGCGGTGGCCGTGCAGGGCGTCGCTCGCCAGGCCCTTGAGGGCCTGGGTGCCGAACCCGAAGAGGTTCGGCGACCAGCGGCGCTCCTTGACCTGGCCGATCTTGTGGGCGATCACGCCGAACGGGTAGGCCCGATGGCGGTTGGCATAGCCCTGGCGGACCATGAGGCGGTCCACGTCCTCGTAGATCTCGCGCAGTGGCCGCCGTTCGCGGACCTCGCGCAGGATGAGCTCGCGGTGCGCCTCCAGATCGGCGAGGAGCCGGTCGTGCACCGGGTTGAGGCCCAGACAGCCCGAGTAGCCGATGTCGGCCGTGAAGCCCTTGTGGACCGGGGCCATGTCGAGGATGAACGGCATCCCAGCCTCCAGCCGCCGGTTGGTGGGGAAGAACTGGAGTGGGACACGGAAGTTCACGAACGCCGTGCGGTCCCCGAACCAGGCGAATGGCAGATGGAACCAGTCCCGCACCCCGCGCTCGCGCAGCCAGTCCCGCTGCATCCGGGCCGCCTCGCGCTCCGTCACACCCGGCTTGAGCTGCGCCGCGACGGCCTCCGCGCACTCGTAGGCGAGCCGCTGCACTTCCCTGAACCCGTCGAGCCGCGTGTCGGGCCCCGTACTGACCGCCGTTGGCATCGCGCCCACACCCCTGTCGCCGTACGCGTGCGTAACTTGACACTGATGAATGTGACAATGCCCGGCGGCTACGTCAAGGGTTCCGGCCCCGCCTGTGGATGACCGAGGCGTTGTGGACAACCCCGTGACCCGTTCGTCGGCGTGTCCCTGATGCCCGTCCCTCTTCCGTAGGGGGCACCTAGGGGCACGTACCTCTGGAGTCGGACACCGATCCAGCCGCCTGGTCTGACGATCGGTGTGGCCTGCGCCACTACCGTCGAAGTGTGAATGTGATCGCGACCGAAAGCCTGAGCAAGCGGTTCCCCCGGGTGACCGCGCTTGACCGGCTCTCCCTGGACATCGGGCCCGGTGTGACCGGCCTGGTGGGTGCCAACGGAGCCGGCAAGTCGACGTTGATCAAGATCCTCCTGGGCCTCTCCCCGGCCACGGAGGGCACCGCCGCGGTGCTCGGACTCGACGTGGCCACCAGCGGCGGGACGATCCGCGAACGCGTCGGATACATGCCGGAGCACGACTGCCTGCCGCCCGATGTCTCGGCCACCGAGTTCGTCGTGCACATGGCGCGGATGTCGGGCCTGCCGGTGACCGCCGCGCGCGAGCGCACCGCCGACACCCTGCGCCACGTGGGCCTCTACGAGGAGCGGTACCGGCCGATCGGCGGCTACTCGACCGGTATGAAGCAGCGCGTCAAGCTCGCGCAGGCGCTCGTCCACGACCCCCAGCTGGTCCTGCTGGACGAGCCGACCAACGGCCTCGACCCGGTCGGCCGCGACGAGATGCTCGGTCTGATCCGCCGTATCCACACCGACTTCGGCATCTCCGTCCTGGTCACCTCGCACCTCCTGGGCGAGCTGGAGCGCACCTGCGACCACGTGGTGGTCATCGACGGCGGCAAGCTGCTGCGGTCCAGCTCCACCAGCGACTTCACCCAGACCACCACCACCCTCGCCGTCGAGGTCACCGACTCCGACACCCACCCGGACGGCGCCGAGGCCGTGCGCGGCGCGCTCGTCGCGGCCGGTGTCACACTCCACGCGGGCGTGGAGGAGGGCCTGCCGGGTGCCGGGCACATCCTGCTCGTTGAGGCGGCTGGCGAGGAGACGTACGACGTGGTGCGCGACACCGTCGCCGGGCTCGGCCTCGGGCTCGTGCGGATGGAGCAGCGCCGGCACCACATCGCCGAGGTCTTCAAGACCCCGGCGCAGGCCGCGGCGCCGGCCTCCGAGCGCGCCGCCGCTGTGTTCGATCAGCGGCCTCCCGCCGCGGGGGCGACCGCCGCCGCACAGCAGAACGGAGGCGGCAGCCATGGCAGCTGAGACCGCAGGGACGCGGATGACACAGAACCAGCCGGGCCGGAACCACTCCAGCCCGAACCAGGCGGCCCAGACCCAGATCCACAACATCGGCTACCGCGGCTACGACGGCCCGCGCCTGGGCCGGGCGTACGCACGGCGCTCGCTCTTCTCGCAGTCGCTGCGCGGGGCGTACGGACTGGGCCGCAGCGCCAAGTCCAAGGTGCTGCCGATGCTGCTCTTCGCGGTGATGTGCCTGCCCGCGGCCATCATGGTCGCGGTCGCCGTCGCCACCAAGGCCAAGGACCTCCCGGTGGACTACACGCGCAACGCGATCCTGATGCAGGCCGTCATCGGCCTGTTCATCGCCGCGCAGGCCCCCCAGACCGTCTCGCGCGACCTGCGCTTCCGGACCGTGCCGCTGTACTTCTCGCGCCCCATCGAGCGCGTGGACTACGTACTGGCGAAGTTCGCGGCCATGGCCTCGGCGCTGTTCATCCTCACGGCGGCGCCGCTCGTCGTGCTCTACGTGGGCGCGCTGCTCGCCAAACTCGACTTCGCGGACCAGACCAAGGGGTTCGCACAAGGACTGGTCTCCGTGGCACTGCTTTCGCTGCTGTTCGCCGGCATCGGCCTGGTGGTCTCGGCGCTCACCCCGCGCCGCGGCTTCGGCGTCGCGGCCGTCATCGCGGTGCTGACCATCTCCTACGGGGCGGTCTCCGCGATCCAGGGCGTCGCCTTCGACCAGCAGTCCACGGGGGCCATCAAGTGGTTCGGGCTCTTCTCCCCCATCACGCTCATCGACGGGGTGCAGACCGCCTTCCTCGGCGCGACCTCGGCCTTCCCGGGGCGTGAGGGACCGGGCACCGGGGCAGGCGCGGTCTATCTACTCGTCGTCCTCGCGCTGATCGCCGGCTCCTGCGCCGTCCTGATGCGCCGTTACCGGAAGGTCGGGCTGTGACGACCATCGACATCGACCACACCTCCCGCTGGTTCGGCAACGTGGTGGCCGTCAACGACGTCACCATGTCGATCGGCCCCGGCGTGACCGGACTGCTCGGCCCCAACGGCGCAGGGAAGTCCACCCTCATCAACATGATGGGCGGCTTCCTCGCCCCCTCGACGGGAAGCGTGACGCTCGACGGGCGCCCCATCTGGCGCAACGAGGAGGTCTACCGGCAGATCGGCATCGTCCCCGAGCGGGAGGCGATGTACGACTTCCTGACCGGGCGCGAATTCGTCGTCGCCAACGCCGAACTGCACGGGCTGGGGGCGAAGGAGGCCCAGCGGGCGCTCGCCACGGTCGAGATGGAGTACGCGCAGGACCGCAAGATCCAGACGTACAGCAAGGGCATGCGCCAGCGCGTGAAGATGGCGTCCGCGCTGGTCCACGAGCCGTCGGTGCTGCTGCTCGACGAGCCGTTCAACGGCATGGACCCGCGTCAGCGCATGCAGCTGATGGATCTGCTGCGGCGGATGGGCGCCGAGGGCCGCACCGTCCTGTTCTCCTCGCACATCCTTGAGGAGGTCGAGCAGCTCGCCGCGCACATCGAGGTGATCGTGGCCGGGCGGCACGCGGCGAGCGGTGACTTCCGCAAGATCCGCCGGCTGATGACCGACCGGCCGCACCGCTATCTGATCCGCTCCAGCGACGACCGCGCGCTCGCCGCCGCGCTGATCGCCGACCCCTCGACGGCCGGGATCGAGGTCGACCTGAAGGAGGGCGCGCTGCGCGTCCAGGCCGTCGACTTCGGGCGGTTCACGACCCTGCTCCCGCAGGTCGCGAAGGCGCACGGCATCCGTCTGCTGACGGTCTCACCGTCCGACGAGTCGCTCGAATCCGTTTTCTCCTACCTCGTAGCGGCCTGAAAGGAGCTGTGAGCGTCATGTACAACCCCACAGTCGCCCGGCTCACCTACCGGGCCCTGCTCGGCCGCCGCCGGGCCGCCATCCTCTGCGTGCTGCCGGTGCTGCTGATCGTCATCGCGGCGGCGGTACGGTCCTTCAGCGGCGCCGACGACCAAGTGACCGCCAACCTCCTGGGCGGCTTCGCGCTGGCCACCATGGTCCCGTTGATCGGCGTCATCGCGGGCACCGGAGCCATCGGGCCGGAGATCGATGACGGCTCGATCGTCTATCTGCTGGCCAAGCCGGTGAAGCGGCCGACGATCATCTTCACCAAACTGATCGTGGCGATCGCGGTGACCATGGTCTTCTCGGCCGTTCCCACCTTCGTCGCCGGAATGATCCTCAACGGCAACGGCCAGCAGATCGCCGTCGCCTACACGGTCGCGGCCCTGGTCGCCTCGATCGCGTACGCCGCGGTCTTCCTGCTCCTGGGCACGGTCACCCGGCACGCGGTGGTCTTCGGCCTGGTCTACGCGCTGGTCTGGGAGAGCCTGTTCGGCAACCTGGTCCCGGGCGCGCGCACGCTCAGCGTCCAGCAGTGGTCGCTCGCCCTCGCCGAGCGGATCGGTACGAACGGCTTCATCACCTCGGACGTGGGCCTGCCCGCGGCGGTCGTCCTGCTGAGCGCGGTCACGGTCCTGGCGACCGGGTACGCGGGCCAGAAGCTGCGGACGCTGAAGCTCGCCGGGGAGGAGTGAGCCGCGGCGGCTGAGGTCCGGGCGCCGCCCGGCCGGACAGGACCCGCGGGTCTCCGGCCGGGCGCCGCCCGTTCGTCCACCCGCTCCGCCGCCCGTGCCCTCCCCGGCCGCTTCGGGCCATCATCGAGGGATGACGACGCTTCGCGGTCCGGGCACGCGACGGCCCCCCGAGCCGGCCCGGCCGGTGCGGGCCTGGGTGCGCTCCTCGCCGGGGACGCACATCTGGCTGCTGGTCATCGCGCTCACCAGCATCGTCATCGAGCTGTCCAGCCGGGACCTCGAGCGCTATCTGCTCCACCGCAACAGCAGCAACATCCACGAGCTCACCAAGCACCCCGCACAGTCGCTGTTCACCAGCGCCTTCTGGATCGAGAACCCGTCCTCGTTCCTGCTGTACCTGGTCCTCTTCGAGCTCGTGCACGCGCCCGTGGAGCGCTGGATCGGAACGGTGCGGTGGGTGCTCGCGGTCGCGGGCGCGCATGTCGCGGCCACGCTGGTCAGCCAGGAGGTGGTGCTGTGGAGCATCCGCAACCACGAGGTGCCCAAGCGGATGGTGCATGTCGTGGACATCGGGGTCAGCTACGGGCTCGCCGCCTCGGCGGGGCTGCTGGTGTACCGGCTGCCGCGGCCGTGGCGGTGGCTCTACCTCGCGTGCGTGGTCGCGTTCTTCGGCGTCCCGCTGCTGACCGGGGGCACTTTCACGGACATCGGGCACGCCGTCTCACTGGCCATCGGGCTGGCCTGCTGGCCGCTGACCAGAGGTAAATCACTGGCCTCGAACGGACGTGCGGTGCACAGTGGTTGAGGGCCCCAGGGCGACCGCTTCGAGCGCGCCACGGCGCGGGTCACCTTGGGGTACGGGGATCGGTAAGGGGCGTCCGCCTATGGCGGACGCCCCTTACATCTGCCCGAGACACCTGCCCGGGCTCACAGACCCAGCAACTGCTCCAGCACCACGGCGATCCCGTCGTCGTCATGGGACGCCGTGATCTCGTGGGCGACGGCCTTCAGCTCGTCGTGGGCGTTGGCCATGGCCACCCCGTGCTCGGCCCAGGCGAACATCGGGATGTCATTGGGCATGTCGCCGAACGCGATGGTGTCCGTCTTGCGGCAGCCCAGCCGGCGCGCCGCCAGCGACAGTCCCGTCGCCTTGCTCAGGCCCAGCGGAAGCAGCTCCACCACGCCCTCACCCGCCATGACCACGTCGACCAGACTGCCGACGACCTGGCGGGCGATCCGCGCCAGATCGTCGTCGCCGAGCTCCGGGTGCTGGATGTAGACCTTGTTCAGCGGCGCCGACCACAACTCGCCGACCTGGTCGAAGGCGACGACCGGCAGCGGCCCCTCATGGACCCGGTAGCCGGGGCCGACCAGCACCTCGCCGTCGAGCCCGTCCCGGCTCGCGGCCAGCGCCAGCGGGCCCACCTCGGCCTCTATCTTCGACAGCGCGAGCCCCGCCAGCTGGCGGTCCAGCGTCACCGAGGTGAGCAGCCGGTGCTCGCCCGCGTGGTAGACCTGCGCGCCCTGGCCGCACACCGCGAGGCCCCGGTAGTCCAGGTCGTCCAGGATGTGCCGGGTCCACGGCACCGCGCGGCCGGTCACCACGATGTGGGCCGCGCCCGCCGCGGTGGCCGCGGCGAGCGCCTCACGGGTGCGCTGGGAGACCGTCCCGTCGGAGCGCAGCAGCGTCCCGTCCAGATCGGTCGCGATCAGCTTGTACGGGAGGGGCTTTCCCGGGGCGGTACTCACTTGGCGAGGGGCTCCAGCACCTCGCGGCCACCCAGGTACGGGCGGAGCACGGCCGGGACCCGCACCGAGCCGTCGGCCTGCTGGTGGTTCTCCAGGATCGCCACGATCGTGCGCGGCACCGCGCAGAGCGTGCCGTTCAGCGTGGCCAGCGGCTGCACCTTGCTCTTGCCGTCGCTGTTGTCGCGCATCCGCACGGACAGCCGGCGGGCCTGGAAGCCGTCGCAGTTGGAGGCCGAGGTCAGCTCGCGGTACTTGCCCTGGGTGGGGATCCACGCCTCGCAGTCGTACTTGCGCGAGGCCGAGGCGCCGAGGTCACCGGTGGCCACGTCGATCACCTGGAAGGGCAGTTCGAGGCCGGTCAGCCACTGCTTCTCCCAGTCCAGCAGCCGCTTGTGCTCGTTCTCGGCGTCGTCCGGGTGGACGTACGAGAACATCTCGACCTTGTCGAACTGGTGGACGCGGAAGATGCCCCGGGTGTCCTTGCCGTACGTACCGGCCTCGCGGCGGAAGCACGGCGAGAAGCCCGCGTAGCGCAGCGGCAGCTTCTCCGCGTCGATGATCTCGTCCATGTGGTACGCGGCGAGCGGGACCTCGGAGGTGCCGACCAGGTAGTAGTCGTCCTTCTCCAGGTGGTACACGTTCTCCGCGGCCTGGCCGAGGAAGCCGGTGCCCTCCATGGCGCGCGGGCGGACCAGCGCGGGGGTGAGCATCGGGATGAAGCCGGCCTCGGTGGCCTGCGCGATCGCCGCGTTGACGAGGGCGAGCTCCAGGAGCGCGCCGACACCCGTCAGGTAGTAGAAGCGCGAGCCGGAGACCTTGGCGCCGCGCTCGACGTCGATGGCGCCGAGCGCCTCGCCGAGTTCGAGGTGGTCCCGGGGGGCGAAGCCCTCGGCCGCGAAGTCGCGGATGGTGCCGTGCGTCTCCAGGACGACGAAGTCCTCCTCGCCGCCGACCGGCACGTCCTGGTGGACGATGTTGCCGAGCTGGAGCAGGAGCTGCTTGGCCGCCTCGTCCGCCTCGTTCTGCTCGGCCTCGGCGCTCTTGACGTCGGTCTTGAGCTGCTCGGCCTTCTGCAGGAGCTCGGCGCGCTCCTCGGGCGAGGCCTTGGGGATGAGCTTGCCGAGCGCCTTCTGCTCGGAGCGCAGCTCGTCGAAGCGGACGCCGGACGACCTGCGCCGCTCGTCGGCTGAGAGCAGGGCGTCGACGAGCGCGACGTCCTCTCCACGGGCGCGCTGGGAGGCGCGAACACGGTCGGGGTCCTCACGGAGCAGGCGAAGGTCAATCACCCCTCAAGGCTACCGGTGCGGATCCCTGGCACCCCACCGGATATCCCCGCCACACCCGTTCCGCGTGTCGGTTTGCCCGAATTGACCGTATTGGGAAATCTGGTGGAGAAATTCAGGGGCGGGCGTCAATGAGCTCGCCCTTTTCCCTGAAAAGGGGTGCTTTCCGGACTTCGGTTGACCGGATTCCCTTGCCTCCCAAGGAACTTGTCCACAGAGGCATGGGGGTCGGAAAAGTTATCCACAGGCTGTGGGGAGTAGCTGTGGATCGGCGGCAAAGATCTATTCCCTGCCGCGTGAGGGCCCAAGGATTCCCCGTTCGATCCTTCTCCACACACTCTTTCGGGTGGGAATTGCTCGCTCTAAAGAGTTGATCAATGGAATTGAGGTGACATCGCCCGCCCTGGACTTCTGTGGGCGGATGGGTCATCGCTAGAGGTATTTGTCGACTCTGTCCGGTTGTGTTGTCGACTTACCCACAGGTCGAGAAGACAGCCTGTGGATAACTCTGTGGACAGTGAAAATCAGCAGGTAGGACCGGCCGGGCAGAGCTCAGGCCCGGCCGTCCTGGCTGCGCGCCAGCCACTCCGCCGCCGCCACGAACTCGGCGTCCGAGGTCCCCGGCCGCAGGGTCCGCACCTTGTCCACGGTCACCCCCGCGCGCGGGTAGGAGCCGAGGAAGCGCACCTTCGGGCAGATCCGCTTCAGCCCCATCAGCGCCTCACCCACGCGCCGGTCCGAGATATGACCCTCGGCGTCCACCGCGAAGCAGTAGTTGCCGATGCCCGCGCCGGTCGGCCGGGACTGGATGAGCATCAGGTTGACCCCGCGTACGGCGAACTCCTGGAGCAGTTCGAGCAGCGCGCCCGGACGGTCGTCGCCCAGCCAGATCACCACCGACGTCTTGTCCGCCCCGGTCGGCGCCGCGGGCCGGGCCGGGCGGCCCACCAGGACGAACCGGGTCTCGGCGTTCTCCGCGTCGTGGATCTCGGTGACCAGCGGCTCCAGACCGTATGTCGCCGCCGCGAACTCGCCCGCGAACGCCGCGTCGAACCGGCCCTCCTGGACCAGACGGGCGCCGTCCGCGTTGGAGGCGGCCGACTCCCACAGCGCCTCGGGCAGATGCGTGCGCAGCCAGTTGCGCACCTGCGGCTGGGCCACCGGGTGCCCGGTCACCGTCTTGATGTCGGACAGCTTCGTCCCGGGCCGCACCAGCAGCGCGAACGCGATCGGCAGCAGCACCTCGCGGTAGATCATCAGCGGCTCGCCCGAGGCCAGCTCGTCCAGGGTCGCGGTGACCCCGCCCTCCACCGAGTTCTCGATCGGCACGAGCGCGGCGGCGGCCTCCCCGTTGCGTACCGCGTCGAGCGCGGCGGGCACGGACACCATCGGGACCAGCTCACGGGTCGCCGCCTCCGGCAGCGTGCGCAGGGCGGCCTCGGTGAAGGTGCCTTCGGGACCCAGATAGGTGTATCGCGTGGCGGACATACTCGTCACCCTAATGGCCCGCCGCCACCGGCGAGGGCCCTCCGATGGGGTCAGGACTCCAGCAGCAGCTGGCCCACGTACTCACCCGCGCGCGGTCCGCCGGGCACCGCGAACAGGCCGCTCGCCTCGTGCCGGATGAACGCCGACAGCGCGTCGCCCCGGTCGAGCTTGCGCTGCACGGGGACGAAGCCGCGCAGCGGATCGGCCTGCCAGGCGATGAACAGCAGGCCCGCGTCCGGTACGCCGTCCGCCGAGATCCCGTCGTGGTACGAAAAGGCGCGCCGCAGCATCGCCGCGCCGCCGTTCTGCTCAGGGGCGGAGATACGGGCGTGCGCATTGTCCGGGATGACGAGCTTGCCGTCCGGGCCGAACTTGTCGAGCTGCATCGCGGTGGTCTCGGTACCCCCCGAAAGAGGGGCGCCGTCCGCCTTCCTGCGGCCGATCACCTGCTCCTGCTGGGCGAGCGGCACCTTCTCCCAGTCGTCGAGCAGCATCCTGATCCGGCGCACCACCGCGTACGAGCCGTTCGCCATCCAGGCCGGCTTACCGCTGTCCGGGACGAAGATCCGCTTCTCGAAGTCGGGGTCGGAGGGCTTCGGGTTGCCGGTGCCGTCGATCTGGCCCATCAGATTGCGGGCCGTCATCGGCTTCGCCGTGGCGCCGGGCGTCCGGTTGAAGCCGTTCATCTGCCAGCGCACCCGGGCCGCCGCGCCCGCGTCCTTCTGGAGCGCGCGCAGTGCGTGGAAGGCCACCAGGGGGTCGTCCGCGCCGATCTGCACCCACAGATCTCCGTTGGAGCGCCTGGCGTCCAGCCGGTCGGAGGAGAAGTCCGGCAGCGGGTCCAGCTCGGCCGGGCGCTGCGCCACCAGGCCCGTACGGTCGAAGAAGGTACGGCCGAAGCCGAAGGTGACGGTGAGCGAGGAAGGGCCGGCGTCCAGCGCGATCCCGGTGTCCGATCCTGTCGGCTCCCCGGCCATCAGCGCCTTCGCCGTCGCCGACCAGCGCCGCAGCAGCGCCGCCGCCTCCTTGCGTCCGGCGCCGGGGGCGAGATCGAAGGCGATCAGATGGCCGCACGCCTGAACCGGAGTGGCGATCCCCGCTTGATGTTTCACGTGAAACGCGACCTCGGCGGCACCGACCGAGGACAGTGCGGGGCCCTGGGACCCGTCCGACTCGACCGCGGCGTGGACGAGCGCGCCGCCCGTCGCGCCCAGCGCGACACCGGCCGCACCCGCTGCCCCCACCGTGCCGAGGAGGCGCCGGCGGGTCAGCTCCGCGGGGGCGTCGGCGCTCCGGGCGCGGTCGTCGATCTGGTCCGACACGGAGTCGGTCATGTGGTCGGTCATGTGTTCCGTACTCAGCCGATCTTGATGTTCTTGTCGACGGTGACCTGGTCGATGTCGGAGGTCCGCACGGTCACGGACACCTTCCAGTCACCCGCCATCGGGAGCTGCACAGCGCTCGCGCTCCAGTGTCCCCGGGTGATGCGTTCGGGCGCGACGGGCAGCGGGCCGATCGCCTTGGCGGTCAGGGTGAACGCGACCTTCACCTCGGCCGCGTCCAGCGGCTTGGCCTCGGCGTCGTCCGTCCACACATGCAGCTCGTTGGCACCGGTGCGGCCCGGGTCCAGGGTGAGGCGGACCGTGCCCTTGCCGTTCTTGCCGCCGGTGTCGAAGGGGATGCGGACGCTGATCGGCCGGTCCGGCACGGCCACCTGGCTCGTCGTCTGGGCGGCGGCAGCGGCCTCCTGTGTCCGCCCCGGCTCGGTCGACGACAGGATCGTCGCCACGGCGAGCACCGCCACCGCGACCCCGGCCTCGGTGAGCACCGAGCGCCGC
This sequence comes from Streptomyces sp. NPDC031670, assembly GCF_055580545.1. Classification (NCBI taxonomy): domain Bacteria; kingdom Bacillati; phylum Actinomycetota; class Actinomycetes; order Kitasatosporales; family Streptomycetaceae; genus Streptomyces; species Streptomyces sp. NPDC031670. The sequence goes on from NZ_JBVILC010000002.1 coordinate 542,228, forward strand.
AGCCCCGAGCGCTGCGGGTCGGCGTCGCGGATGCGCTTCTCGCGCGCCACCGTGATGGCCGCCCGCTGGCGGGCCAGCTGCTGGGCGCGCTTGCGGTCGGCCGGGCCGGTGGCGTCGTCCGGCACGCTCACCGGCTCGGGCTCCTCGGCGGACCCGGCCAGCTCCTCGACGACCGTGGCCGCCTCGGCCTCGGGGGCCGCGTGCTCGGTGAGCTGCCCCGTCCAGCGGCGCGAGACGTACGCGGCGGACAGCAGTACGGCGATCAGCCCGCCCTTGACGAGCAGCAGCTGGCCATAGCCGGTCCCGGTCAGCGCGGACCAGGAGCCGACCTGCCGCCACGCCTGGTAGAGGCCGGTCGCCACCAGGACGCACACGCTCCAGAACGCGATCCGGGAGAACCGCCGCACCGCCGCACGCTCCACCGCGGGCGTCAGGTGCAGCGCCACCAGCAGGGTCGCGAGCCCGCCCAGCCAGGTCGCCATGGACAGCAGGTGCACCACCGCGACGGGCATCGCCAGCGCGGTCTGGATGCCGGTCGAGGCGTGCTCGGCGAGCGCCCAGGTGGCGGCGATGCCGGCGGCCACCACGAACCCGCCGACGGCGAGCCCGTAGGTGAGGTCCTTCTTCTCCTCGTCCTCGCGCTTGGCGAAGGCCCCGAACAGTACGGAGATGAAGAGCGCGGCGGCGCTCAGCAGCAGCAGCCGGGAGCTGAGCGCGGCACCCGACTTGGTCTGCAGGACCGCCTTGAGCCCGTCGAGGTCGAAGGCGTCCGAGAGCTGCCCGGAGCCGGTGTAGGGGGTGCGCAGGAGCAGCAGCGCGATGGTGGCGGCGGTCATCGTCAGCCAGCCGCCGACGACGAGGCGCTGCACCGGGCGCACCGAGGCGCCGCGCTGCCAGCAGGCGAGGACGAAGGCGCCGCCGCCGGTGAAGAGGATGAAGCCGGCGTACGCGGCGTAGCGCATGGTGTCGTACAGCGTGCCCACCAGACCGCCGCCGACGTCCGGGGATGACAGCGAGACGCTGGTCGCGGAGGGGGCGCCGATGGAGAACGTGAAGGCGCCCGCGACCGGGTGGCTGTCGGCCGAGACGGCCTGCCAGGCCACCGTGTAGGTGCCCTTGGGCACCCCGTCGCGCAGGGTCACTCCGTACTTCACGACGGAGCCGCTGCACAGGTTGAGCAGTTCGCCGGTGTCGGCGCGCTTGCCGGTCGGGTCGAGGACCCGGATGGACTTGTCGTCCATGGCGACCTGCTCGGAGAACGTGATGTCGACGTCCTTGGGGGCGGTGGCGACCACCGACCCGTCCTTCGGGTTGGTCGCGGTGACCGCGGCGTGCGCCGAGGCGGGGGCCGCGGTCGCGAACACCGCGCCGAGCAGGGCTGCGGCTACGAGCAGCAGCCGGGCCAGGGCGGTTCCGAAGCGTGGGGCGGTGGCCGTCATCGTCTGTTCAGTCCCTCATCCCTCAGTGGTGCTTCGGGTTGTAGGTGGTTTCCTTGACCGGCAGTTCGGCCTTGACCAGGCCGGCCTTCTCGAAGTGCAGCTCGATGGAGACCTTCTCGCCCTGCTTGGGCTTCTTCTTCAGACCCATGAACATGATGTGGCTGCCACCGCGTTCGAGGTCCAGCTCGCCGCCGGCCGGGATGTCGAAGGACTTCACCTCCCGCATCTTCTGGTTCTTCGTCTCGTGGATCGTGACGTCGTCGGCGAGGGGGCTGGTGACCTTGGTGAGCTTGTCGGCGGCCTTGCCCTCGTTCTTCACGACGAGGAAGCCGCCGGCCATGTCCGCGTTGACCGGCTCGGGCATGAACGCCTGGCCGATCTTCAGGTCGGACCCGGCGTCGGAGCTGCTCGACGAGCAGCCCGCCAGTGCGAGGCCCGCGGTCAGGGCTATCGCGGCGGCGAGGGTGGTGCGGCGGTTCACGGGTTCTCTCCAAGAATGATCTTCGGCAGGTCCTTGGTGTAGTCCTCCGCGGTGGCGGTGTCGCCGTACAGGACGTACCCCTGGTCGGTCTTCGGCGAGAAGGCGATGACCTGGGCGCCGTGCATGGACACGACCTTCCCGTTCTTGTCCTTCGTCGCCGGGTCGATACCGATGCCGATCGAGCGGGCCCCGGCCTGGATGGTCGGGAAGTCACCGGTCAGACCGATGAACGACGGGTCCTGCGCCCTGAGCCACTTGCCGAGGGAGTCGGGGGTGTCCCGCTCGGGGTCGGTGGTCACGAAGACGACCTGGAGCTTGTCCTGGTCGGCCTTGGGCAGGCGCTTCTTGGCGATGGCGATGTTGCTCATCGTCAGCGGGCACACGTCGGGGCAGTTGGTGTAGCCGAAGTAGATGAGGGTCGGCCTGCCCTTGGTCCGCTCACGGAAGTCGAACTTCTTGCCCTGGGTGTCGGTCAGGACGAAGTCCGGCTTGGTGAACGGCCGGTCGAGCACGGTGCCGGCCTTGTTGCTGGTGTCGGCGGAGACATCGGTGACGGGGCTCTTGGCCTTGTCGTCGCTGCCGCCGCACGCGGTCAGGGTCAGTGCCGCCGCCACCGCGAACGCGATGGCGGCCGGCACGTACTTGGTGCGCATGGGGGAAGTTTCCGGTCGCAGGGAGGGGCGTGGCGGGATTACGCGGCCCGGCGGCGCACCGCGAACGCGGCGAAGGCCACCCCGAGCACGCCGATGGCGATGCCCACGATGCCCAGGGCGCGCGCGGTGTTGTCGCTGTCCTTGGAGTCCGAGGAGGCCTCGGCCTTCTTGTCGTCGTGCCCGGCCATGTCGTCCTTCTTGTCGTCGGACGCGGGCGCGGCACCGCCGTGGTGGTCGGCGGAGGCGGCGGAGAGCGTGAGCACCGGCGCCGGGTTCGCCGGCTCCTCGGCGCCCTCCTTCTGATCCTCGATCCAGCGGACGGTCTCGCCGTTGCTGTACGTCTGGACGGCCTTGAAGACGAGCTTGTCGGTGTCGGTGGGCAGCGGTCCGACGGAGAGCGGGAACTTCTGGAAGTAGCCGGACTCGATCTTGCCGCCGCTCCAGGTCACCTTGGTGACGGCCTCGTTGATCTGCTTGCCGTGCACGGTCAGCGGCTTGTCGAGCTTGGACTTGGTGACCTCGACGGTCCAGCCCGGCAGGGCCTCGGGCTGCACGGACGCCAGCGGGTGGTCGGCCGGGAAGCTGACCTCCAGCTTCACAGTCTGGGCGTTGTCGCGCTCGTTGGGCACCTTGAAGTCGACGACGGCGTAGCCGCCCTTCGAGGCCGCGCCCTCGGGCTGCACGCTGACGTGCGCGAAGGCCGGACCGGCCAGCATCAGTACGGACGAGGCGGCGACGGCACCGGCGACGGCGACACGGCGGGAGACGTTCATGGCTGGGAGACTCCAGTCAGCAGGAAGGTGGGTGACGACGGTCCGGGGCGCGGATGCGCGCGGACCCCGCGGACCACTCCTGGGACGGGTGTCGTCTCCGTGACGAAGTGGGCCGCGTCAGACTGCGAGGGCGTACGCCGAGGGCGGCCCGCGCCTGATCACCGAGTGCTGGAGTGCCTCCCCGGCCGGCGGCAGGGGGGCGGCGAAACGGGCCGGCGCAAGGGCGGGGCCGTGGCCGGGAGCCCCGGGCAGACCGGCCAGCAGGGCCCGTACGAAGGCGACCGCGGCGCGCAGCGAGCGGGCGCAGGCCCCTTCGGCCGCCGAGGTGGCGGCCTGGGCCGAGAGCCGGACCAGTGCGAAGAGCGCGGCCTCGCCGCGCCGCAGCAGCCAGCCCGTCAGCAGCGCGGCCAGCAGATGGCCGAGCAGCATGGGAAGCGAGGGGAGCAGTCCGGCCAGGACGCCATGCGCCGAGACAGAACCGGTCATCCCGGGCATTTGGGTCATGCCCGTCATGGACTCGTGCGGGGTGGGGGCGGCCCCCGAAGGCGGGCGCAGGCCCGCCTCGGTGACGATCCGTCGCGCGTCCGAGGCCGTCAGCCGGGCCGTCGCGGCCGGGCCGCAGACCAGCTTGGCGGCGAGCCGCAGCAGGGAGACGTCCCCGGTGGGACCGGCGCCGGAGGCGGCGGCCGTGTGCTGGCCGATGCCGAACAGCGAGTGCAGGGCGAGCTGTCCGGCGGCCAGGGCGCCCGCGATGGACGGCAGCGCGCGCTCCCGGCCGGCGAGTGACGCGGCGACCGCGAAGACCCCGAGGAACCCGGCGAGCAGCGTCCACCAGGGGACGGTCGCGCAGGCGGCCAGGGTGTGCCCGAGCGCGGACAGCACGACGCAGACCGCGGCGAAGAGCGCGGCCCTCAGCAGCCGGAGACCGGCGCCTGCGTCGGTGTGTCGGGTGTGTCGGGCAGACATGGCGGGGCCATCATCGCACCAGCCCTGCCCGCCCCGTACGGCAGGTCCACAAGGTGCCGTATTCCTGTGATGATCACATCCGTCCCCGGGTGTCCGGAAACCGGACGGGTGAGCGAGTGCCGCGTCCATACACCGGCGACGGGAGCGCACACATCCGCCGAATGAGCGCTATCCCGTCAAGTCCGTGCTTACGGAGCGGGGGTTGCGGCAATACGTAGGGGTATGTCGAGCCGCAACCAGGAGGCCGGAGCATGAGCATCTGGTGGTCACTCCATTTGCGGCGCGAGGCCGCGAGCGTCCCGCTCGCACGTCGTCTACTGCTCGGCACCATGGAGACCGCGGGCGTCGATCCGGACATCTCCTACGACCTCTCGGTCGCACTCGGCGAAGCGTGTGCGAACGCGGTCGAACATGGAGGGGACGAAGGATCCGGCACCTCGGCGGCGTACCGGGTGACCGCGTATCTGGATGGCGAGAAATGCCGTATCGAGGTCGCCGACTCGGGGCCGGGCTTTCCCGTACGACGAGGCCGTCGCACCGCAGCACGGATGAACAGCACGTTGGGCGCCACCATGGCGGAGCACGGCAGAGGGCTCTGCCTGATCGAACAGCTCGCCGACCACGTCCACTTCGGCAACCGGCCGGGCAGAGGCGCCGTGGTGAGCTTCGACAAGATCCTGAAATGGCGTGAAGGTGCCCTCCTCCACGCCTCGTGACGTCGCCCCGGCGGCGGTGGACGCGGTCCGGCCGCTCCCCGCGCACGGGGAGCGGCCGGACCGGCCGCGACACGCACGTATACGCGGGACCGGCGCGGGAGCGCGCTCGCGCGTACTACGTACGTAGTGAGGCTCCGGGCGTCAGCCCTGCTTGACGCGGGCCATCCACGCCTCGACCTCGTCGGACCGGCGGGGCAGCGAGGCGGACAGGTTCTCGTTGCCGTCCTCGGTCACGAGGATGTCGTCCTCGATCCGCACGCCGATGCCGCGGTACTCCTCGGGCACGGTCAGGTCGTCGGCCTGGAAGTAGAGCCCCGGCTCGACGGTCAGGCACATACCGGGCTCCAGGTCGCCCGCGACGTAACTCTCGGTGCGCGCGGCGGCGCAGTCGTGGACGTCCATCCCGAGCATGTGGCCGGTGCCGTGCAGGGTCCAGCGGCGCTGGAGGCCGAGCTCCAGGACCTTCTCCACGTCCAGGTCGCCGCAGAGGCCCCACTCGACGAGCTTCTCGGCCAGGACGCGCTGGGCGGCGTCGTGGAAGGCGCGGTAGGGGGCGCCCGGCCGGACCGCGGCGATACCGGCCTCCTGGGCCTCGTACACCGCGTCGTAGATCTTCCGCTGGAGCGGCGAGAACGTGCCGTTGATCGGCAGCGTGCGCGTCACGTCGGCGGTGTACAGCTCGTTGGTCTCGACACCGGCGTCGAGCAGGAGCAGCTCGCCCGCGCGCACGGCGCCGTCGTTGCGCACCCAGTGCAGGGTGGTGGCGTGCGGTCCGGCCGCGCAGATCGAGCCGTAGCCGATGTCGTTGCCCTCGACGCGGGCGCGCAGGAAGAACGTTCCCTCGATGTAGCGCTCGCTGGTCGCCTCGGCCTTGTCGAGCACCTTGACGACGTCCTCGAAGCCGCGCGCGGTGGCCTCGCAGGCCTTGCGCAGCTCGGCGACCTCGAAGGCGTCCTTCACCAGACGCGCCTCCGACAGGTACACCCGCAGTTCCTCGTCGCGCTCGGCGGTGACCTTGTCGGCGAGCGCCGCCTCGATGCCGGCGTCGTGGCCGCGGACGGCGCGGACCGGCCCGGTGGCCTCCTTGAGCGCGGCGGCCAGCTCGCGGACGTCCTTGGCCGGAATGCCGAGCAGCTGCTCGGCCTCGCTCAGCGAGTGGCGCCGGCCGACCCACAGCTCGCCCTGGCCGTCCAGCCAGAACTCCCCGTTCTCCCGGTCGGAGCGCGGCAGCAGATAGACGGTCGCCTCGTGCCCGTCACCCCTGGGCTCCAGGACCAGCACACCGTCCTGGGTCTGGTCGCCGGTGAGGTACGCGTACTCGGTGGAGGCCCGGAAGCTGTACTCGGTGTCGTTCGAGCGGGTCTTCAGGTTGCCCGCGGGGATCACCAGGCGCTCGCCGGGGAAGCGCGCGGAGAGCGCGGCGCGCCGGTCGGCGGTGTGCGCGGCCTGGGCGATCGGCTCCAGTCCGTGGAGCTCGGTGTCGGCCCAGCCGGACTTCATGTTCTCGGCCAGCTCGTCGGACACGCCCGGGTACAGGCCGTTCTTGCGCTGCTTGATCGGCTGCTCTTCCGACTCTTCCGGGGTCTCCGGGGTGAGCTGCTCGGCCACGGTCTGCCTCCACTTAGTACGACACTGGACCTCCGTCCATCGTACGGGCGGGTGGAAAAGGGTCCAGGGCCCTAGGACCTGTTACACCCCGTAGGCGACCGCTACGCGAAACGGGCCGCGAGCAGCACCACGTCCTCGGCGCCGCCCGAGGCGTCGAGCCCGTCCGGCAGCACGGTCCGCAGCACATGGTCGGCGATCGCGCCCGGGTCCTCGCGGGCGGCCCTGGGAACGCTCGCGGCGGCGGCGTGGAGGCGGGCGAAGGCCCGGTCCATCGGGTCGCCGGTGCGGTGGAGCAGCCCGTCGGTGTACAGCAGCACCGTTTCTCCGGGCGCGGGCTCGATCTCCACGCTCGGTGCCTCCCAGCACGCGAGCATCCCCAGCGGCGCGGAGAGCGAGGTCTCCACGTACTCGGTGCGGCGCTCGCCGACGATCAGCGGCGGCGTGTGCCCGGCCCCGGCGAGCACGATCTTGCGGCACGCGGGCTCGCAGTACGCGAAGAGGGCGGTCGCCGAGCGGGCCGGCTCGGTCAGCCGCAGCAGCAGTTCCAGGTCGGAGAGGACGGCGACCGGGTCCTCGCCCTCCATCACCGCGTACGCCCGCAGGCTGGCCCGCAGCCGGCCCATGGCGGCGACGGCGCTCGGACCGGACCCGGTGACGGAGCCGACCGCGAGGCCGAGCGCGCCCTCGGGCAGCGGCAGCGCGTCGTACCAGTCGCCGCCGCCGTGCGGCCCGGTGCGGTGGCGGGCGGCGAGCTGCACCCGGGTCACCCGGGGGAGCCTGCTCGGCAGCAGCTCCTCGGTGACGGTGGCCAGCCGGGTGCGCGCACGGTCCAGCTCGACCAATCGGTCGACGTGCTCGGCGGCCTGGCCCAGATAGAGCCCGATGAGATGGCGGCGGCGCTCGGCCGGCTCGGCGGGCTCGTCGTAGAGCCACACCACCGCGCCGAGGCGGACGCCCGCGTCGGTGGTGAGGGGGAGCGTGTAACTGGCCGCGTAGCCGAGCCGGGCGGCCACCTCGCGGTGGCGGAGGTCGGGGCCGCAGCCCGCCTCGCCGACCAGGTCCGAGCCGCCGTCGGCGCCGGGGAGGCCGTCGAGGATCCTGCCGTACGGGGTGGCGCTGCGCGGGACGGTCTCGATGTGGCCGAGGTCGGCGTGGGCGAGACCGAGGCCGGTGGTGACGGCCGGGCCGAGTCCGTCGGCGGGCTCCAGGACGACCAGGCCGCGGCGTGCGCCGACCAGCGCGGCACCGGCACGCAGCAGTTCGTCGAGGGCGTCGTCGAGCAGCGAGGTGCGGGCGAGGCGCTCGGTCAGCTCGTGCAGCGTGGTCAGGTCGGAGACCCACCCGGCCAGCCGGTCCTGGATCACTGCGCCAGGGGCTGCGGTGGTGACGGGGGCGGATGTGGGCAGAGGCGCGGAAGTGTGCGCGGGAGGCGGAACTGATGGATCGATTCCAGCCACTTTCGGCAGGTGCGGGGCGCTCATGGCAGTCGGCTTTCCGACCGGTCGGTTTCGCTCAATAGCATCGCAAACCCCCATGTCAATCTGCGCCGCCATCAATGCATCCAGATGTACACGCACAAGTAAGGGGATGTCCAGCATTGTCATGGCGAGATTATTGGTGTCCAAGGGGTGTTCAACTTGGCGGAAAATTGCCCCCCATGGCGCATCTCTGGGGTCGACTGAGGACGTTCAAGAGCGCGTCATATCGAGCGGGTTGGGTACGTACTCGGTGATGGCCAGGGGCAGTTGACGGTGTCCCGGAACCTGCCGGCGGGCCAGGGCGTCTTAGCAACCGACGGCCGCGCCCCCTCCCCGAGTGGCGGGGTTTTTTGCACAAGGGACGGCAAGCGCCACGCGCACGCCACCCCTCGCCATGCTTTTAATGGTCACAGCCCCCGCTCGGTCCTGACGGGTTACCCGTACCGCAGGCTCGCAGAGCTCAAAGATCATGTACGCGCAGTGAAGTGATGCACACATGGTGTGATGTGGACCTCGGCGTTCAACGGAAAGGAACGAGCGCTCATGCGCGAGATCCTCGGAAGGCGACGCAGGCTCCGGTTCCGGCGCAGTGAAACGGCTGCTCGGCTTGGCGCCGCGCTGACCTGCGCGACCGAGTGGAAATGGCCCGTACTCCCAGGTGTGGGACTCACGACGGCCAAAGGCCGCGGCGACCGGGCCCGCGGCTGCGCCTGTCCCGACCCCGAATGCGCCGTCCCGGGGGCGCACCCCTTCGACCCCGGTCTCCTGGCGGCCTCGACCGATGAACGCCTGGTGCGCTGGTGGTGGACCAACCGCCCGGCCGCACCGGTGCTCCTCGCCACGGGCGGCACGGCGCCGTGCGCGGTGAGCCTCCCGGCCGTCGCCGGGGCGCGGGCGCTCTCGGTCTTCGACGAGATGGGCATCCGGCTCGGCCCGGTGGTGGCGACGCCCACCCGGTGGTCGCTGCTGGTCGCTCCGTACTCGCTGGAACGGCTGGGGGACCTCCTCTACTCCAAGGACTGGGTGCCCAGTTCGCTCCGCTTCCACGGAGAGGGCGGATATCTGGTGCTGCCCCCGTCCGAGACGGGCAAGGGGCAGGTGCGCTGGGAGCGGGCCCCGCTGCCGGGATCGGCGAGGCCCTGGCTGCCGGATGTGGAGGCGGTGGTGGACGCGCTGGTCACGGCGGCGACCAGCGCACCGGACGGCGGGTCCCGGCTCGCGTACTGAGCCGGTCGCCCGGTCCGCGTACCAGGACAGCGAACAGGACGGCCGCCGAGTTCCCGTCGGGACCCGGTGTCACTCGTTCGGGTGCGAGAGCGCCCCAGATGTACGGGAAACGGGCGTGCGGGCGACCGGGCGCCCGCTTTCCGTCGCTATCTTCGGCCCACCGCAAGAATTACATGGGATGGGTGGGCCGCCGTGAACCTCCGCATGATCGGTATCGGGGCCGTGGTGGTGTTCGCGGTGCTGCTGCCGCTGGCGGCTTCGGCCGGTCCGGTCGAAGAGCCGGAACCTGCGGGCGCCGGGTCGGCGGGCGGCGATCCCGCCCCGTCCGACGCCACCCATGCCGATCCTGGCGTCCGCGACGAGGCGGCGCCCGGCTCCACGGGTTCCGAGCCCGAGTCCGGCGCCGGCCCCAGGTCCGTGCCGGAGGACGCGAAACAGGCGCCCCACGCGCGCGTGGCACGCGGACCCGCCGAGCCGGCCGCCCACTGCGGGCCGGAACTCGTCTCGCCCGACGGCATCGAGGCGCAGACCTGTGTGCTGACCGAGGCGCGCGACGCCTGGGCCCGCACCTACTACCGCAACGCCACGGGCGGACGGTTGCGCTCAGTGCTCACCCTGATGGGTCCGGGCGGCCACACCGTACAGATGAACTGTCCGGTCGGTACGGGAGATCAGCCGGAAGTATGCGAGACCCCGAGGGAGCCGGCGAGGGGAAAACCTGGCGCGTACTCGGCGGTCGCGGAGTTCGCCGGAACAAGCGAGGACGCGCCTCTTCTGCTGCGCTCCGGGTCCAATGCGCCCGACGGCGAGGCGGTCAACTCGGCGGGGGCCACGGCTCGTTGAGCGGCAGACGGCCACGTGGGCGCGTGCGGCGAACCGTAAGAGGAAATGGAAGGGCCCGGTCGCTGGCGACGGGGGATGCACCAGCGACCGGGCTCTTAGAACGGTAACAAGAGATCTGTCATTCGCAAATTCGATCTCGGTTATTCGGACACCGATTTATCTGCGACTACCGGGAGTTGTGACGCGAGTCACCCGTCCCGTGACAGTGACCGTCACGCTCAGCTCAGGGTCACCTGGCGGTTGGTGAGCCCGCCCCGCGCCCGGCGCTCCTCCGGGGTGAGCGGAGTCTCGTCCGCCAGCGCCGCCGCCAGCCGCTCGGCGAACGCGGCGGCCGGCTTCTCGCACTCCTCCGCCGTCATCGCGCTCGGCAGGTCCCAGACCGGAACCGTCAGACCGTGCGCGCGGAAGGAGCCCACCAGCCGGGTGCCCTCGCCGAGCGAGGAGGTGCCGGCCGCGTGCAGCCGGGCGAGCGCGTCCAGAAGGCGCTCCTCCGGGTGCGGCATGACCCACCGCAGGTGGTTCTTCTCCGGCGTCTCGCACCAGTAGGACGAGTCGACCGACGTGAGCCGTACGGTCGGGATGGCGGCGGCGTTGGCGCGCTCCAGGGAGGCGGTCACCTCGGGGGTGATGTTCTCCGTGCCTTCTTCGTCCCGCACCCAGAACTCGAAGCCGCTGTGCACGGCGGGCTCGAACGCGGCGGCCGGGTCCAGCAGGTCCTGGAGCCGGGGGCCCTGCGGGTCGACGCGCTGGGCGGCGACCGGCGTACCCGGCTCCGCCGTCAACGCGCGCGTGAGCGTGTCCGCGAGGTCGCGGCTGATGTCGCCGGACGGCGTGTCGTTCTGCAGGCCGAGCAGCACCGAGCCGTCGTCGCGGCGCAGCGCGGGCCACGCCATGGGCAGCACGGTCGCGAGCGTCACCGACGGAACGCCCTCGGGCAGCCCGTCCTTCAGGGTGAGTTCGACGGTCGCGGCCGGCACCAGCTCGCGCAGCGCGACCCAGTCGCACTCGCCCGCCAGGCCCTCGAACGGGCGCTGGACCAGCTCGGTCACGGCGTGCGAGGCGGCCCGGCCGTGGCAGGCCTTGTAGCGGCGGCCCGAGCCGCACGGGCAGGGCTCGCGGGCTCCGACGACCGGAACCTCGACATCGGTGCCTGCGGCGCCGGCCCCGTTCCTGCGCTGTGGCGCTGCGGCCTTCGTCTGGGGGCGCTTCTTGGCCATGGTGTGGCTCTCCCGACTGCGGTGGTGCGGTGTCGCTGTGTCGGGCGCGAGCCTAGTCGTACCGGTCGGGATACGGCGTACGGCTCGGTGCAAGTCGCGGGGAGCGGCGTGGGAGCGGTGCGGGAGCGGTGCGGGGATCAGGGAGCCCCGCACGGCTCCGTCCCGGTCCGGATCGCCCACGGGACCCGGGGACCTCCCCTCGATCCAGCCGCCGGACGACGGCACTCGGCCCGCCCCCCCGGCCGGAGTGCTCAGTCCAGTTCGTCGAAGACGTCCGCGAACTCCAGGCTCGGCAGCGCCACGCGCGCGACGAAGTCCTCCGGGGAGGGGCCGCGGCCGGTGTCGCACCCCTGCACACGGTCGTACCCGGCGGTGATGATCACCCACACGGTGACCTCGCCGGACGCGCTGTCGCGTACGCCCCAGTCCTGGGCGAGCGCGCTGATGATGTTCAGACCGCGGCCCCCGCGCGCGGTGACGGAAGGCGTGGCCGGAATCGGACGGGTCGGGCCGCCGCCGTCGGTCACCTCGACCGTCAGCCGCCCCGCCTTGTCGACCTGCCAGGCGGCCCGGACGTCCCCGTCGCCCACGTCCGCGCGCCCCAGCGGTCTGCCGTGCCGGCAGGCGTTGCTGAGCAGTTCGGAAAGGACCAGAACGGCATCGTCCACCACCGGCTCGGACACTCCGCTGCCGAGCAGCTGCTCGCGCATCCGGTGTCGTGCCTTGCCCACGCCCGCAGGACCGTGGGGCACGGCCATGCTCGACGACGTGGGCACCTCCTGTGCCACCACCAACGCCACCCCCGAGACCTCCTTCACCCCACGCCACGGTGTGAATGCCCCAATGGACTGGACCGGAAACCGGCCAACCGGCGTCCGGTGACGCACTCGTCACGCCCGAACACGGACCGAACGCGCCGGTGCACTCCCTGTCACCGGTGTGACTGGTGACACGGGTGGGGAGGCAGGCCACGGAAGTGGCGCTTCCAGAAGCCTCAGTGGCCTCCGGCGACTGCCTCAGAGGCGGCCCAGCTGGTGCAGGACCTGCTTCGGACGGTTGGTGATGATGGCCTCCACCCCGAGGCGTACGCACAGTTCGACGTCCTCCGGATCGTTCACCGTCCAGACGTGGACCTGGTGGCCGGCCGCGTGCAACCGGTCGATGTAGCCCGGGTGGTTGCGGACGATCCGCATGCCGGGACCCGCGATCCGCGCGCCCGCGGGCAGCCGTCCGTCCCGCAGCCGGGGCGAGAGGAACTGCATCAGGTAGACGGTCGGGATGTCCGGCGAGGCGGCGGCGACACGGTGCAGGGAGCGCGCGGAGAAGCTCATGATCCGTACCGGCGAGGTCTCGCCGTCGGGCGGCGGGTCCGCCAGCCCGAACCGCTTGAGCAGGTGGAGCAGCCGCTCCTCGACCTGCCCGGCCCAGCGGGTGGGGTGCTTGGTCTCGATGGCCAGCTCGACTCGCCGGCCCGCGTCGGCGACCAGCGAGAGGAGCCGTTCCAGGGTCAGGACGGAGGTGAAGGACGGGTCGCCCCAGTCCGGGCTCTCCTCGCTGTCCTTCCAGGAGCCGAAGTCGAGGGCCGAGAGCTCGGAGAGCTCCAGCGCGGAGACGGCGCCGCGGCCGTTGGAGGTCCGGTTGACGCGGCGGTCGTGGACGCAGACGAGGTGGCCGTCGGCGGTGAGCCGGACGTCGCACTCAAGGGCGTCCGCGCCGTCCTCGATCGCCTTCATGTACGCGGCGAGGGTGTGCTCGGGCGCGTCCTCGGAGGCGCCGCGGTGGGCGACCACCTGGATCGAGGCCCGGTGGGGCGTATGACTGTCGTGCTGCCGTGCTTGGGTCACCGCGTCATCGTGCCACTGCGGCGGGGTGCGGGGGCGGCTTGCGGGTGGGAGCACGAATACACAGCTCCTGCTTACAGTGGCCTGACAGCTTGTGGGAAAAGCTGAGCGCTGACATGTGCACACGTCCGCACCGTGCGATACGCGATTGTCGGACCCCTGACGCACCATGGTCGGTGTCGCGTCCCCAGCCGAACCATACCGACCCCGAGACTGAGTGGAACCGAGGAGAGAGAGCTGTGAGCACCGAGAACGAGGGCACCGCGGTCCCGGCCGTCCCGCCTGCCCCGTCATCAGCACCGCCCGCGCCTCCCGCCCCTCCCGTGATGTCCGAGGGGGCCGCGGCGCCGTCCCACAGGGCCGAGCACGACATGCCGCAGGCCCCGTCGGCGCCGCCCGCCGCCGAACCGGCCGCCACGCACGCGATGGCGGAGTCCGGTGCCGCGTACGCCGGGTCCCCGTCCCCGCACGCGACGCCGGAGCCGAAGGCCGCGCCGGAGGCGGCGAGCGGGCAGGACCCGGCCGCCGCGCACGGGGCGGCGCCCGGTCCGGCCACCGCGCAACTGCCCGGCCCGGTCCCGGCCGAGCCGCCGCACGGCGGGGCGCCCGCCGCTCACCCGCAGGGCGCCGACGGCTGGCCCACGCCCCCGCCCGCGCTGCCCGCGTACGGCGGCGGAGGCGGCGGCCCGGTCTGGGGCGCGCCCGCACCCGAGCCGCAGCGTCCGCGCCGCCGCGGCGGCCTGATCGCCGCCGTCCTGGTGGCCGCGCTGGTCGCGGGTGGCGTCGGCGGCGCCATCGGTTACTGGGCGGCGGACCGCGAGGACGGCTCCGACGGGTCGACCACGGTCTCGGCGTCCGACACCCCCAAGGACTTCAAGCGCGAACCGGGCACGGTCGCGGCGGTCGCCGCCAAGGCGCTGCCGAGCGTCGTGACGATCGAGGCGCAGGGCGGTGACGGCGAGGGCGGCACCGGCACGGGCTTCGTCTACGACAGGGAAGGCCACATCGTCACCAACAACCACGTGGTGGCGTCGGCCGCCAGCAGCGGCAAGCTGACGGCGACCTTCTCCAACGGCAAGAAGTACGACGCCGAGGTGGTCGGCCGCGCGCAGGGCTACGACGTAGCGGTCATCAAGCTCAAGAACGCCCCTTCCAACCTGGTCCCGCTCGCTCTCGGCAACTCCGACCAGGTCGCCGTCGGCGATTCGACGATCGCGATCGGCGCGCCCTTCGGCCTCTCCAACACGGTCACCACGGGCATCATCAGCGCCAAGAACCGGCCGGTGTCCTCCAGCGACGGCGCCAACTCCAAGGCGTCGTACATGAGCGCCCTGCAGACCGACGCCTCGATCAACCCGGGCAACTCGGGCGGCCCGCTGCTCGACGCGCGCGGTGCGGTCATCGGCATCAACTCGGCCATCCAGTCGGCCGGCAGCGGCGGTTTCGGCCAGTCGCAGGCGGGCTCCATCGGCCTGGGCTTCGCGATCCCGGTCAACCAGGCGAAGAACGTGGCGGAGCAGCTCATCAAGACGGGCAAGCCGGTCTACCCGGTTATCGGCGCGACCGTCGCCATGGACCAGAAGGGCCAGGGCGCCAAGATCTCCCCGCAGGCGTCCGGCGGCAGCGCGGCCGTGGTGTCCGGCGGCCCGGCCGACAAGGCGGGCCTCAAGCCCGGCGACGTCATCACCAAGTTCGGCGACACGGTGATCGACAGCGGCCCGACGCTGATCAGCGAGATCTGGACGCACAAGCCGGGCGACCAGGTCCAGCTGACGTACCAGCGCGACGGCAAGGAGGCGACGGTCACGGTCACCCTGGGCGAGCGCATGGGCGACAGCTGACCGCGCCGCCCACCCGGCGAACTCGGCCCCGGCGACGGAGGCCTGTCCATCCCCCGGCAGGCCTCCGCACCACGATGACGCCTCCGCTAGGCTGTAGCAGCCCCGCCGCCGGTCGCTCCGGGACGGGGCGAGGGTGGGTTGCCCGAGCGGCCTAAGGGAACGGTCTTGAAAACCGTCGTGGCAGCGATGTCACCGTGGGTTCAAATCCCACACCCACCGCGTGCGCGGGTCGTACGACCCGTCACCCCGTGAAAAAGAGGTGCCCCCGGAAATCCGGGGGCACCTCTTTTTCGTTCCGGGGCGCCCCGTCAGGTTGAGGCGCCCCGAGCCGTGCGGGTTCAGATACGGCCGGCGGTGCGGCGGCGGCGCAGCAGGGCGAAGCCGGCGGCGCCGAGGGCGGCGATGCCCGTGCCGGCCGCGTACAGCGCGGTCCTGTCGGTGCCCTCGTCCTTGATCTCGGCACCGGCGGCGACCGCGCCCTTGGGCATGGTCCGGTTCCCCGCCGCCTGGGCGGACGCGGCCGGGGCGGGCGTGGTGGCGGTCGAGGCCGGGGTCGTCGTCTTCGCTGTCGTGCAGCCCTTGGGCAGGGGCGGGAACGCGGTCATGACGTAGGGGACGTTGACGCCGCCCTGGGTGCGCTGGCCCAGCGTCGGCGTCGCGGTGCGCGCACCGACGATCTTGATGCCGGAGCCGCCGTCGTTCGGGTGCGCGCGGTCCACGCTGCTGACGACCTTGAGGCCGCCGTCGCGCAGCTGGGCCTTCGGTCCCGCCGGGCCGTTGGTCAGCTTCACCGAGAGGCCCCGGCCGAAGACGCTGGGGACGATCCGGGTCACGGTGCAACCGGAGCGCGTGGCGCTGAACTCCGAGAGGAGCTTGCCGGTGGAGCTGTTGAGGACCACGTGCATCCCGTGTACGTACGCGTCGACGTCGTCGCCCACCGCCACGGTCTCCAGGATCTTGTCCGCATGCCCCTTGGAGACGAACTCGGCCCGGTAGTGCCCGCTGGAGAACTTGTGGACGGCGACCTTCTCGCCGTTGACCATCGTGTACGAGGCGTCGCCGCCCAGGTCGGCGCCGCAGCCCGCGGGAAGCTTGGGGAACGGGGTGTTCTTCGCCGCGTGCTCACCGCCCTCGACCCACTGGGAGAACGTCGGAACGACCGTGCTGGTTCCCATGATGGCGATACCGGCCGTCATGTCCTTCGTACGGGACTTGTCGACCGTGGCGACGATCTTGCCTTTGCCGTCCTTGAGTTCGGCCTTCGGCCCCGACTGGACGCGGTTGGTGAGCGTGACCGACAGGCCCTTACGTACCGAGGGGATGGTCGCGACCGACGTGCACTTCTCGGGGGCGGTCGCCGCCGAGCCGTTCGGAGTGGCGGCCGACGCGGCGGACGGGGTGAGGAGGGCCCCGGCGAGTGCGGCGGTGGCGATCGCGGCGTGGATGGTGACGCGACGGGAGGTGTAGGTCGACATGAACGACTCCATGCTGCTGATCGGCCATCTGGGCCGGAGTGAGTGAGGAGGGTGGAGAGTCGCAATGCCGCCCCCTCTGTCGGGTGGGGCCGTTGAGGCTGGGCGGTGGCTGCAGAAGGAAATCTATGCAGGGGCTGTGCGGGAATCGTCCATGCCCTGTCACGGGAGTGTGACAGGGGATCAGTTTGCTGCCGGGGGCCGGTGGTGGGCGCCGGTGGCCGAGTCATCGATGGTGTGCGGTGTGTGGCGGGGGCGGATACGGGTCGCCGGGGCCCTCAGGAAGGCAGCCGTGTAAGGGGCCCTGGTCCATGGGCAGCGCCCCTTACGCATACGTACGTTGCCGCCGCCGCGCCCTCAGTACGCCGTCGTCAGCCGTGCCGCGGACGCGATCGTCGCCCGGGCCTCCCTCTCCGTGAGGCCGGTCCGGACCGCGGCGGCGGTGAGGCGGTCGGCCAGGGCGTCGCCGATGCCGTTCTCGTAGGCGCGGCAGGCCGCCCAGAAGAGGCGGGTGTTCCGCTGGCCCTCATGGGCGGCGAGGACGAACTGCACCAGTCCATGGCCGCGGTCCGTGCCGTGCGCCCGGTGATGACGGGCGCGCGCCGGGGGCGTGAGCAGATCGAGGAGTGCGCCGGGGCAGGGGGCGGGCGCCAGATGGGCCGTGCCCGGGGCGAGCCGGTAGACGCCGTGGCTGGTCAGCGAGCCGGGCCCGACCAGATAGCCGCCCGCGCCGCGCACATCGATGCCGGGCGCGAGTCGGCTCGCGGAGTTGGGGACGACCCGGTCGGGCGGGCCCGTGAGCCAGATGTGCCGTCCCCCGCTCGGTGTGATCACGACGACGGTCTCGGGGATCGTGAACAGGTGCCGGAGCGCCAGGTGTTGGAGGGCCGCGACGGACTCGGGCGGTGGATCGGCCGTGAGCGGTGTGAAGGACGACGGCGGTGATGGCCGCACCGCCCCCGGGACGCGCTGGGGCGGGACCGCCGCCCCTCTCGTCGCCCCTGCGCGCGCGTCCACGGCGTCTGCCGAACCCGGGCCCACCGCCGTCCCCATCCGCCCGTCGGCCCGCCCCGGCTCGGCCCGCTTCGGTTCGGCCCGCCCCGGCTCGGCCCCCTCCGGCTCGGTCTGACCCGGCTTCATCGTGTCCAGGTCGATGCCGATGAGGTGGTGCGGCGGGCGGCCACAGGCGATGCCGTACCCGGTGGCCCAGGGCGCGGCGGCGAAGAGCGCGCGTACGGCTGCCGGGTCCGTGGTCGCGTCGTGCACCCCGTGCCCCGGCAGCCCGCACTCGCCCCGGCAGAGCGCGGGCTGCGGCTCGTCGTGGTGCGGGGAGCGCAGCGCGGGGAGCTTCGAACGGGACAGCGGGATGACGGGGAGCCCGCGCTCGGCGACGGAGAGAGCGTGGGCGAGGGCCAGGGTGGAGGCATGCCGGTCGATGGTGGCCATGTCTTCTATGTTCGTACGAGTGTTCGAAAAAGGGAAGCGCGAAACGTTCCGAGTTCGGATGGCGGCGGAGAGTGATCGGCGGGTGTGCGGGATGGGGAGGAGAGGGAGTCGTCGCGTGACCGGAAATGAGGGCTTGGTCTGGGCGGACGCCGATTTGGGCGGGGTGGAAGGTGGTCGTGTGGCGTGCGGGAAACGGGTGCCTGGCACCTCCGTGACGGCGGAGTGACGCGGAAGTTTGGCCGAAAGTGTGCTGAAACGCTTCTCCTTCCTGGTCGGCCGGTGCGCGGCGTGGCGTGCCCGCGTCGGAAGACCCCTTTTGGGGCTGAGAAAGCAAGTTGGTGGTTTATCGACAAGTCCTCACGCTTGCGGGCGAAACGCGACGACTTGGCTGGTTCGCCGGGGATTCGGTGGGCAACTCTGATGACGCGACGTCGCAGCAGCGTCCGGGGCGGTCGGCCAACTTCCCTGGAACAAGCCGTACTTCTGGTTCCTGGAGGAAAAGACATGGCAAGCATCCGCACCGCCCGCGTCATCGCCGCCGTCGCCGCCCTGCCTCTCGCCGTGGGGCTCTTCACCGGAGTCGCCACCGCGGACAACGGCTCCTTTGCGGACCACGGATCGAACGCGGCAGTGGCGACCATCAGCGGGAGCGGGGTCGGACACAACAACAACGGGAACTCGTCCACCACACAGCAGCAGGCTGTGGGTTCGGGCGCCTCGAACCAGAGCAACACCGCCCAGGTGAACGGCTCCGCCTTCACGGCGATCCGTCAGGACAACGTGTCGGTCAACTTCACCAACCTCTGGTGAGCCGGGGGCCCTCGGGGTCGGGGTCAGTGGGGTGAACGACTGCCCGGGCGGTGGCGCTGTGGCGCTGCCGCCCGGGCAGTCGTGTGTCCGGGAGGCGTAGGGCGGGGCGGGGTACGCGGCCCCGCGTGTGCTCACGCGCGCGTAGAGGCGTGAGCTCGCGGGGGGGCGTGGGCTCGCGCGTACTGGCGTGAGCGCGGGCGCGGGCATTGACACCGACACGGTTTCTGACGGACAGTCAGAAACCCTGACTCGTAGCGTATGTCCGGACCCCGGAGGCCGCCGTCGTGCACCTCGCCCCGACCGAACGCCAGCAGCGCCTGCGTGCCGAACTCCGCTCGTACTTCCGTACGGTCATGGCGCAAGACGCGGGTCTCCCGGAGGCCTCGCGGACAGGCGATCGGGAGGACGACGCCCCCGCGAACCCTGCCTCGACCGACACCGACACCGACACCGGCTCCGACCCCGCGGCGCAACGTGCCCTGCTCCGCCGTATCGGGGCCGACGGGATGCTCGGGCTCGGCTGGCCCGTGGAGTACGGCGGTCAGGGGCGCGGGCCCGACGAGCAGTTCGTCTTCTTCGACGAGGCGTACCGCGCCGGCGCCCCCGTCTCGATGGTCACGCTCAACACGGTCGGGCCGACTCTGATGCGCTACGGGACCGAGGAGCAGAAAGCGTTCTTCCTGCCCCGGATCCTCGCCGGCGAGCTCGTCTTCGCCATCGGTTACAGCGAACCGGAGGCCGGGACGGACCTCGCCTCGCTGCGCACCCGGGCCGTACGGGACGGTGAGGACTGGCTGATCGACGGCCAGAAGATCTTCACCTCCAACGCCCAGAACGCCGACTGGATCTGGCTCGCCTGCCGTACGGACCCGGCGGCCCCCAAGCACCGGGGTATCTCGATCATCCTGGTCCCGACCGACGCGCCCGGTTTCTCCTGGACCCCGATCCGGACCGTGGGTGACCTGACGACGACGGCCACGTACTACGACGGGATCCGCGTGCCGGCCGGGAACCTGGTCGGCGAGGAGAACGGCGGATGGGGTCTGATCACCAGCCAGCTCAACCACGAGCGGGTCGCGCTCGCCGCGATCGGCATGCAGGCCGAGGCGTTCTTCGAGGTGGCGCTGGCTCGGGCCCGTACCCCCGATCCGGTGACCGGGCGGCGCAGGGTTGACGAGCCCTGGGTGCGTTCCAGGATCGCCGAGACGCATGCCCGGCTGGCTGCGAATCGCCTGCTCAACTGGCGTTTGGTGGGGGCTGTGGAGGCCGGTGCGCCGGCCCCCGGGGACGCCAGCGGCGTGAAGTTCGCGGGAACGGAATCGGCGGTCGAGACGTATCGAATGTGCCAGGAGATCGTGGGGGAGACGGCGCTGGTGCGGGGCGGGTCGCCGGGCGCCGTGGGGGACGGGGAGCTGGAACGGATGAACCGCGCGGCACAGATCAACACGTTCGGGGGCGGGGTGAGCGAGGTGCAGCGGGAGATCGTCGCGACGATGCGGCTCGGGATGAAGAGGGGGCGGAGGTAGATGAGCGAGGACGTGTCCGCGCCCTCACGGGGGCGCGTCGCGGGCGGGGACGAGCAGTCCGCTCGCCCGGACCGGGGCGGGCTGTACGGACGCCTGAAGGCGTACGAGGGGAGGTCGGCGGCGCGCGAGGGCGTCGGCAAGGACCTGGTCAACGAGCCGATGATCAGGCACTGGTGCGAGGCCATGGGCGACACCAACCCGGCCTACCGGGGACCGGACGCGATCGCGCCGCCCACCATGCTCCAGGCCTGGACGATGGGCGGCCTCTCCGGGCACCCGGACCGCTCGGGCGCCCACGACGAGCTGTTCGCCCTGCTCGACGGCGCCG
The DNA here is from genome assembly GCF_055580545.1 of Streptomyces sp. NPDC031670. Taxonomy (NCBI): domain Bacteria; kingdom Bacillati; phylum Actinomycetota; class Actinomycetes; order Kitasatosporales; family Streptomycetaceae; genus Streptomyces; species Streptomyces sp. NPDC031670. The sequence continues at coordinate 562,893 of NZ_JBVILC010000002.1, forward strand.
GTTTCACCTCGGTGGTCGCGACCGACTGCGAGCAGGAGTACCTGCGGGAGCTGCGCCCGGGCGACCGGATCACCTATGACGCGGTGATCGAGACGGTCTCGGACCGGAAGACCACCAAGCTGGGGACGGGCCACTTCGTCACCACGCGCATGGACGTCCGGGCGAACGGGGAGCTCGCGGGCACCCACCGCTTCCGGATCCTCAAGTACGCCCCGGCGCGCCGCACACTCGGGGGCCGGCGCCCGAGACCGGTCGTCAACCGGGACAACGCCGGATTCTGGGACGGAGTCGCCGCCCACAAGCTGCTGATCCAGCGCTGCACCGGCTGCGGCGAGCTGCGCTTCCCCTGGCTGCCGGGGTGCAACGGCTGCGGGGCGGCCGAATGGGACACGGTGGAGGCGAGCGGCACCGGGACGGTGTTCTCGTACGTGGTGATGCACCACCCCCGCTTCCCCGGGTTCGCCGAGCCCGGCACCGACGGGGGCGACAGGGCCGACGGGGGCGACGGGGGCGACGCGGCGGCGCCCTACGCGGTCGGGCTGATCGAGCTGGCCGAAGGCGTGCGGATGATCAGCAACGTGGTGGGGGTGGCGTACGACAAGGTGCGCATCGGGATGCCCGTGCGCCTGGAGTTCCTCCGGGTGGACGAGGAGCTGGAACTGCCGGTGTTCCGAGGGGGTGAGGGTGGCTGATGGACTTCACCCCCACCGAGGAGGGGTCGGCGGTCCGTGAGCTGGCCGGGGAGATCTTCGGCGACCTCTCCACCCATGAACGCCTCACCGCCGCCGGGACCGGGACGGACACCGAGCTGTGGAAGACCCTGTGCGGTGCGGGGCTGCCCGCGGCCGTCGAGGAGACGGGGCTGCTCGGGCTGGTCCTCGCCCTGGAGGAGCAGGGCCGGACCACCGCCCAGGTGCCGTTCGCGGCGAGCTGTGTCTACGGAGTCCTGGCGCTGGCCGCCCACGCCTCCCCGGACCAGCGCGACCGGCTGCTCCCCTCCTTGAGGGACGGCACGGCGGTGGCGGCCGGCGCCTTCCCCTCGCACGGCGGAGTGCGGGCCTCGGCCGAGGGCGGCCCGACGGGGGAGCTGACCGGAGTGGTGCCGGTGGTCCCCTGGCTCCGGGATGCCACGCATGTGCTGGTGGCGGACGCGGACCGGGCGCTGTGGTGGATACGGACGGGAGCACCGGGGACGGAGGCGGAACCGGTCGAGACGACGGCGCCGTGGTCGGCCGGCCGCCTCACGCTCTCGGGAGCGCGGGGCGAGCGGATCGGCGGTCCGGGTCCGGGCGCCTACGACGACGTGCTGGCGACCGCCCGTACCGCCTTCGCCGGACTGCAGACGGGGGTGTGCGCCGGGTCGCTGGCAAGGGCGGTGGCGCACACCAACACCCGTGAGCAGTTCGGCCGGCCGCTCGCCACCAACCAGGCGGTCCAGCTGAGGGCGGCCGACGCGTACATGGACACCGAGGCGATACGGGTGACCTCGTACGAGGCGGCCTGGCGGCGCGACCGTGCGCTGCCGTACCGCACGCACGCGCTGACGGCCGCCTGGTGGGCGTCCGAGGCGGGCAGGAGGGTCGTCCACGCGGGCCAGCATCTGCACGGCGGGCTCGGCGCGGACCTGGAGCACCCGGTGCACCGGCACTTCCTCTGGGGACGTCAGATCGACGCGTATCTGGGGTGCGGCGCCGAAATCCTGGCGGAGCTGGGCGGATTGATCGTCGAGGGAGAGGAGGACGCGGCATGAAGGCGGGAGACGAGCTGCCACCGCTGGAGATCCCGGTCACCCGGACACTGATCGTCGCCGGGGCCGTGGCCTCCCGCGACTACCAGGACGTGCACCACGACGCGGTGCTCGCCCAGGAGAAGGGGTCCCCGGACATCTTCATGAACATCCTGACCACCAACGGCCTGGTCGGGAGGTACATCACCGATCACTTCGGCCCCGAGGCGCGGTTGCGTGCGGTGCGGATACGGCTGGGGGCGCCCAACCATCCCGGGGACACCATGACGTTGACGGGCACGGTCACCGCCGTGGAGGGCGGCACGGCCGAGGTGCGGGTGGTGGGGGCGAACCGGCTGGGCCACCACGTCACCGGGACCGTCACGGTCGCCCTCCCCCGGGCCGGGACGGGCGGCGCCGGGGAGGTGGCGTCATGAGTGTGCGGCGGGCCGACTCGCTCGGAGGGAAGGCGGCGATCGTCGGGATAGGGGCCACCGAGTTCTCCAAGGACTCGGGCCGCAGCGAGCTGAAGCTCGCCGTGGAGGCGGTGCGTGCCGCGCTCGACGACGCGGGGCTCACCCCCGACGACGTCGACGGCATGGTCACCTTCACCATGGACACCAGCCCGGAGATCACCGTGGCGCAGGCGGCCGGCATCGGCGAGCTGTCGTTCTTCTCGCGGATCCACTACGGCGGCGGGGCCGCGTGCGCGACGGTCCAGCAGGCCGCGCTGGCGGTGGCCTCGGGGGTGGCGGAAGTGGTCGTCTGCTACCGGGCGTTCAACGAGCGCTCGGGGCGGCGGTTCGGGTCCGGGGTGCGCCACCGGGAGCCGTCCGCCGAGGGCGCGGCGCTCGGCTGGTCGCTGCCGTTCGGGCTGCTCACCCCGGCTTCCTGGGTCGCCATGGCCGCGCAGCGCTATCTGTACACGTACGGTCTGACGCCCGAGGCGTTCGGACAGGTGGCGGTCGTCGACCGGCGGCATGCGGCGACCAACCCGGCGGCGTACTTCTACGGCAGGCCGATCACGCTCGCGGACCATGCCGCCTCGCGGTGGATCGTGGAGCCGCTGCGGCTCCTGGACTGCTGCCAGGAGACGGACGGCGGTCAGGCGCTCGTCGTCACCACCGCCGAGCGGGCGCGTGACCTGTGCCGCCCGCCCGCCGTGATCACCGCAGCCGCGCAGGGGGCGGGCCGCAGACAGGAGGGGATGACGAGTTTCTACCGGGACTCCCTGACGGGGCTGCCCGAGATGGGGGTGGTGGCGCGCCAGCTGTGGCGGACGTCCGGACTCACCCCGGCGGAGGTCGACGTGGCGATCCTGTACGACCACTTCACCCCGTTCGTGCTGATGCAGCTGGAGGAGTTCGGGTTCTGCGAGCCGGGGACGGCGGCGGACTTCGTGGCGGCGGACGCGTTGCCGCTGAACACGCACGGGGGGCAGTTGGGGGAGGCGTATCTGCACGGGATGAACGGGATAGCGGAGGCGGTGCGTCAGGTCAGGGGCCTGGCGGTCAATCAGATACCGGGCGTCGGGCGGGTGCTCGTGACGGCCGGGACGGGCGTTCCGACCTCGGGTCTGATCCTGAGCGCGGACGGCTGAACCTCCGCACACGGAAGGATGATCCTGGCCACGGACGGCTGAGACACGGAGCCGAGCGGTGGCCGACCGGAGCTGACGGCCTTTCACTCACCCTATGCACAGCCCTACATCGATCCGGCCCTGGTACCTGGGCATCATCACGCCACCGCTCACCGTGGCCACGACGCTCGCCGCCCTGCTCACGCTGAGCCCCTCCGCGTCGGCCGCACCGAAACCCGATGTCCCGGCCGTGGCCGCTGCGGCGGGGCTGAGTCCTTCCGGTTCGGCCGCACCGACACCGGATGTTCCGGCCGTGGCCGCTGCGGCGGGGCTGAGTCCTTCCGCGTCGGCCGCACCGACCCCCGACGTCCCGGCCGTCGCCGGCGCGGCGGACGCTGCCTCGGGCACCGCCTCGGGCACCGCCTCAGGCACCGCCTCGGGCACCGCCTCGGGCACCGCCTCGGCCGCCGCCTCGGCCGCCGCCTCGGCCGCCGCCTCGGACGCGGTCTCGGACGCCGCCGCGACGGCCGCGGCTGCCGCAGGCGACGCGGCCGGCACCGCCATGGCCGCGCTCGCTCCTGCGGACTCGGTGGACAGCCCGGCGGTGCTGGCGCGGGCCGTGCACTTCAAAGGGGCCGCGTTCGACACCTGCCAGGCGCCGCCGCTGACGACGATGAAGGCGTGGCGGTCCTCGTCGTACGGAGGGGTCGGGGTCTACTTCGCGGGGCGCGGACGCGGCTGCCCCGACCAGCACCACCTCAACAAAAGCTGGCTGGCGGACGTGGACCGGATGGGCTGGCGGGTGCTGCCGATCTTCGTCGGCTCGCAGTCGCCGTGCGTACGGTCGCAGGCGAAGCGGAAGGTGCGGATGAGCGCCGACTCGGCCCCCCAGGGCCGGGCGGAGGGGAGGCAGGCGGCGGAGGCGGCCGAGCAGCTCGGCATCCGGCAGGGCAGCGCTCTCTACCTGGACATGGAGGCGTACGACGCGAACAACGCCGGGTGCGCCCGGACGACGCTGGCGTTCGTGCGGGCCTGGAACCACGAGGTGCGCGGCCGTGGCTTCCTGCCCGGTTTCTACAGCAGCGCGGCGTCCGGGGTGCGGCACATGGAGCAGGCCAGGCGGGCCGGGCAGTCGGACCTGCCGTCGGTGATGTGGTTCGCGCGCTGGGGTTCGGGGCCCTCCCTGTACGGGGAGCCGACCCTGCACGCGGACGCGTGGACGCCGCACCGGCGCATCCACCAGTACGCGGGGAACGTGACCGAGACGCACGGCGGACGGCGGCTCGTGGTGGACCGGAACACGGTGGATGCCCCGGTCGCCCGCTTCCGACCCTGACGAGTTCCGGGGCCTCCTCCACCTTCAGGAGGTCCAGCCACCCCTACCCGTACAACCTGAGAGGGACGCCGCTTCGCGACCTGGGGCCGATCCGTGGCGTAGCGGGCGCTCCTAGCGTGGAGGTATGACCACGCCTGTCTGCAACAGCGCCTCCCGGGCGGCGACGCCGTACCCGTCGTTCGCCTCGTACATGAGGGCCCGAGGCCCCGTGCTGCTGCGTACCGCACGCTCGCTGACCGCGAACCCGAGCGACGCCGAGGACCTGTTGCAGACGGCCCTCACCAAGACGTACGTCGCCTGGGACCGGATCGAGGACCATCGCGCCCTCGACGGCTATGTGCGCCGTGCGCTCCTCAACACCCGGACCTCGCAGTGGCGCAAGCGCAAGGTGGACGAGTTCGCCTGCGACGAGCTGCCCGAGCCGGAGACGGTGCCGGAGCCGGATCCGGCCGACCAGCAGGTTCTGCACGACGCGATGTGGCGTGCCGTGATGAAGCTGCCGGACCGGCAGCGGGCGATGGTCGTGCTGCGGTACTACGAGGACCTCAGCGAGGCGCAGACCGCCGAGGTGCTCGGGGTCTCGGTCGGCACGGTGAAGAGCGCGGTGTCCCGGGCGCTGGGCAAGCTCCGCGAGGACCCGGAGCTCGCCCCCGTCCGCTGACCGGAATCCGGTCGGCCGATAACGGGCGCCAGGAGGGCCGCATCCCGCGTGACCTTGGTCTCGTGGGTGATTCATTACCTCCGGGTAGTGACATACCGCGCGGTACGTGAGCAGAATCGGCACACTCTTATCGCCACGAGGCGCACCGTAGCGCCCCCGGGAGGCCGCCGTGCTGAGCACCATGCAGGACGTACCGCTGCTGATCTCGCGGATCCTGACCCACGGGTCCACGATCCACGGCAAGTCGCAGGTCACGACCTGGACCGGCGAGGCGGAGCCACGGCGCCGCAGCTTCGCCGAGATCGGCGGCCGGGCCGCGCAGCTGGCCCACGGTCTGCGCGAGCTCGGAGTGGAGGACGGACAGGCGACCGCCACCCTGATGTGGAACAACGCCGAGCACGTCGAGGCCTACCTCGCGATCCCCTCCATGGGCGCGGTGCTGCACACGCTGAACCTGCGGCTTCCGGCCGAGCAGCTGATCTGGATCGTCAACCACGCGGCCGACCGCGTCATCATCGTCAACGGTTCGCTGCTGCCGTTGTTCGCCCCGCTGCTGCCGCACCTGCCGACCGTCGAGCACGTCGTGGTCTCGGGCCCCGGTGACCGCTCGCTGCTCGACGACATCGACGGCGGAGGGCCGCAGGTGCACGAGTACGAGGAGCTGCTCGCGGGCCGCCCGACCTCGTACGAGTGGCCGCAACTGGACGAGCGCACCGCCGCCGCCATGTGCTACACCTCCGGCACGACCGGCGACCCCAAGGGCGTCGTGTACTCGCACCGGTCGGTCTATCTGCACTCGATGCAGGTCAACATGGCCGAGTCGATGGGGCTCACCGACAAGGACACGACCCTGGTCGTGGTGCCGCAGTTCCATGTGAACGCCTGGGGGCTGCCGCACGCGACCTTCATGACCGGCATCAGCATGCTGATGCCGGACCGCTTCCTCCAGCCCGCTCCGCTCGCCGAGATGATCGAGCGCGAGAAGCCCACCCATGCCGCCGCCGTGCCGACCATCTGGCAGGGGCTGCTCACCGAGGTCACCGCCCGCCCCAGGGACCTCACCTCGATGGTGAAGGTCACCATCGGCGGCGCCGCCTGTCCGCCCTCGCTGATGGAGGCGTACGACAAGCTCGGCGTCCGGCTCTGCCAGGCCTGGGGCATGACCGAGACCTCGCCGCTGGGCACCATGGCCAACCCGCCGGCCGGGCTCTCGGCCGAGGAGGAGTGGCCCTACCGGATCACCCAGGGCCGCTTCCCGGCGGGCGTGGAGGCGCGGCTGACCGGTCCCGGCGGGGAACTCCTGCCCTGGGACAACGAGTCGGCGGGTGAACTGGAGGTCCGGGGCACCTGGATCGCGGGCGCGTACTACGGCGGCGCCGGCGGCGAGGACTTCCGCCCCGCCGACAAGTTCAGCGAGGACGGCTGGCTGAAGACGGGTGACGTCGGGGTGATCAGCCCCGAGGGCTATCTGACGCTCACCGACCGCGCCAAGGACGTGATCAAGTCGGGCGGGGAGTGGATCTCCTCGGTCGACCTGGAGAACGCCCTGATGGCGCACCCCGAGGTCGCCGAGGCCGCGGTCGTCGCCGTGCCCGACGAGAAGTGGGGTGAGCGCCCGTTGGCCACGGTCGTCCTGAAGCCGGGGGCGAGTGCCGACTACGCGGACCTCAAGGACTTCCTCGCCCGGTCTGTCGCCAAGTGGCAGCTGCCGGAGCGGTGGACGATCGTCGAGGCGGTACCGAAGACGAGCGTGGGGAAGTTCGACAAGAAGGTGATCCGCAAGCAGTACGCGGACGGCGAGCTGGACGTCACGGAGCTGCGCTGAGAGGTGGCCCGGTGAGCCGGGGCGGGGCATGTTTCACGTGAAACATGCCCTGCGAACGGCCCGGGTAAGGCGGGGTGTTGCGGGGGTCGGCGGATGTTTCACGTGAAACACCCACCGGCCCCATCGCTGTCCGTACTGGCCACCGTCCGTACCGCCCGCTTCCCGCAGCGGACTCTGCCCGTAGCGCTAGTTCGTGCCGATCTTCGCCAGCAGGTCGACGATCCGGCCCTGGACCTCGGCGCTCGTCGAGCGCTCGGCCAGGAACAGCACGGTCTCCCCCGCCGACAGCTTCGGCAGCTCCGGCTGGTTGAGCCCCGCCGAGGTGTAGACGACGAGCGGCGTGTGGTTCAACTGCCCGTTCGCGCGGAGCCAGTCGACGATCCCGGCGCGGCGGCGGCGTACCTGCATCAGATCCATCACGACCAGGTTCGGCCGCATCTGGCCCGCCAGCGTCACGGCCTCGCTGTCGGTGGCGGCGCGCGCCACCTGCATTCCGCGCCGCTCCAGGGTGGCCGTCAGGGCGAGGGCGATCTCCTCGTGCTCCTCGATCAGCAGGACGCGGGGCGGGTGCTGCTCGCTGTCGCGCGGGGCGAGCGCCTTGAGGAGGACGGCCGGGTCGGCGCCGTACGCGGCCTCGCGCGTGGCCTGTCCCAGCCCGGCCGTCACCAGCACCGGCACCTCGGCGGCGACGGCCGCCTGCCGCAGCGACTGGAGCGCGGTACGGGTGATGGGCCCGGTCAGCGGGTCGACGAAGAGCGCGGCGGGGAACGCCGCGATCTGCGCGTCCACCTCCTCGCGGGAGTGCACGACCACGGGACGGTAGCCGCGGTCGCTCAGCGCCTGCTGGGTGGAGACGTCGGGCGCCGGCCAGACGAGGAGCCGGCGCGGGTTGTCGAGCGGCTCGGGAGGCAGCTCGTCGTCGACGGGCTGCGGGTGCGGCCGGTTGGCGACCTCGACGGCCCCCCCGGGCCCGTCCAGCGGCTCGGGACCTTCGGCGCCCTTGTCCGGCGCCCCTATGGCGTACGCCCGCCCCTGCCCCTCCGAGGGGGGCGAGAGCAGCGACGTGGGGGACGGGCCGGGGCGCTCGGCCTCGGCGGGACCGGCGGGGCGTTCCCCTTCGGAGGGCGTACCGAGCTTGCGGCGCCGTCCCGAGCCCGAGGGGCCGGAGGTCTGCTGGGCGAAGGGCACGCCCTGGCCGAGGGTGCGCACGCTGAACGCGCGGCCCTGGGAGGCGTCGTCGGGCAGGGGGGCCGTTTCGGCGGGCAGCGGCTGGCGGGCGGGCTGCGGCGCGGTGCCGCCCGCCGTCTCCGGCCCGTTCGCGGGAACCGCGCCGCCGACCGCCCACGCGGGCGGCTGCTCGACGGGGTGCGGCTGCGGCGGAGTGTGGTCGTCGACGTCCTCGGTGCGTACGGCACCGTGCTGCGCGCGGCCGGCGGGGCGGCCCTGGACGGCCTGCGCGGGCCCGTTCGCCAGCGGGCGGTGGGCCGGGGCCGAGGGCGCCGGGAGAGGCTGGTGGGGGTCGGGGACCCCGGGCCGGTTCGGGTCCACGGGGATGCCGGTGCCCTGGCCGGGCGCCGTGCCGGGAAGCCCGAGGGGCCTGCCGGGACCGGCTGCCCGGGGGCCGGCGTCGGCCGGGCCGGAAGGCCGCGCGGTGTCCGGGCCGTGGGGCGCGAAGCCCTCGGGACGGACCGGGCGGTCGGCGTCGGCGGGCGGCAGGGCGAAGGCGGTGCGTACGGCACCCTCCTCTGCCTCCGGTGCGGCGGCGAGAGCCCTGCGGGCACGACGGCCGCCGGGCCCCGCGTCGGCGGCGCGCGCCTCACCTGGGTGGGCGTCCGCGTCGGTCGCCGCCTCGCCGCCGGTGGGCAGGGCACGACGGGCGCGGCGGCCCGCCGGTGCGTCCGGATCGGTCGTCATGCCCTGCGGCGGCACGGTCTCGCTCAGCGCGGCCGGTCGCCCGGCGCCGGACTGGCGGGCGCTCTCGGCGGCGGTGACGATCGAGCCCTCGGAGGGCGCGGCGCTCCCCTCGGCGGGGCTGGGGCGCCCGCGCCGCCGCCCCGTCCCGGAGGGACCCTCGCCCGAAGTCCCGTCGCCCGGGCCGCCGGTGGGGGCGGTGCCGGGGGCGTACGGGTGGGCGCCGCCCGGGGCGGTCCCGGTGCCGGGCATGCCGACGGCCGGACCGTTCGGGGTCCCGCCGGACGGGCCGCCCGGGCCGAAGGGATGGGCGCCGGGGGAGCCCTCCGGCGTACCGCCGGCGGGGCCGTGGGGCACGGAGCCGTGGGGCACGCCGCCCTGGGGTGCGCCGCCGGCCGGACCTGCGCCGGGCGCGCCGGGCCCGAGTGGCGTACCAGGCCCGACGGGCGCACCCGGCATGCCCGGAACCCCCGGGACGACCGGCGCGCCCGGCATGGGCGGCACGCCACCGGCCCCCGGGCCGCCGGACGGTCCCGCACTCGGGGTGCCCCGTCCCGTGGCGGGGGCCCCGCCGGGTCCCTCACCGGGGCGCGGGCCGCCGCCCTCGCCCGTCTGCTGCGCGGGGATGCGTTCGAGTGCGGCAGGGGACGCGGCGGACGGGCCGGGCTGCTGCTCCTCCTGGGCGCGCGCCCGGCGGCGGCCGGTCGGGGACTTCTCCTCCTCGACCGGGCTCGCCAGGAACGCGTCCGTGGAGGCCCGTCGGGCGCGGCGGCGGCCCGAGCCGGCCGGCTGGGCCGGGTCCGGCACGGCGACGACCGCGATCTCGGCCGCGGCGGGCTCGGGCACCGAACCGGCACCCTCCCCCAGCGGCACCTCCAGGACGTACGCGCTGCCGCTCATGCCCGGCACCTCGACCGTCTGGAGCACACCGCCGTGGGCGCGCACGATGCCCCGGACGATGGGCTCGTGGACGGGATCGCCCCCGGCGTAGGGCCCGCGCACCTCGATGCGTACGACGTCGCCGCGGACCGCAGCCGCGACGACGACCGTGGAGTCCATGTAGCCGCCTGCGGCGACCGGGGCGTTGCCCGTGGCGTCGACACCCGCCACGTCCGCCACCAGGTGCGCCAGCGCCGTGGAGAGCCGTACGGGGTCGACCTCGGCCTCGATCGGGGGCGCGTGGACGGCGAACTGGGCCCGGCCGGGCCCGATCAGCTCGACGGCGCCCTCGACGCCCGCCGCGACCACGGTCCCGACCAGCACCTTGGCCTTCTTCAGCTCCTCCGTACCGGAGTCGAGCCGCTGGAAGGCCAGGACGTTGTCGACGAGGGTGGTCATCCGGGCGTATCCGGCGGCCAGATGGTGCAGCACCTGGTTGGCCTCGGGCCACAGCTGGCCCGCGTCGTCGGCGGCCAGGGTGGACAGCTCGCGGCGCAGCTCGTCCAGCGGCCCGCGCAGCGAACCGCCGAGGACCGAGAGCAGCTGCTGGTGGCGCGCGGACAGCGCGTCGTACCGGGAGGTCTCGCGCTCCAGGACCTCCGCGTGCTTCTTGGCCTGCTCCTCGTAGGGGCGGCGGTCGGTGAACGTCATCACCGCGCCGACCAGCAGGTCCCCGTCCCGTACGGGCGCGGTCGTCAGGTCGACGGGCACGGCGGCGCCGCTCTTCGCCCACAGCACCTGGTTGCGCACCCGGTGCTTGCGGCCGGACTTCAGGGTGTCGGCGAGCGGACTCCCCTCGTACGGGAACGGCTCGCCGTCGGCGCGCGAGTGCAGCACCAGCGGGTGCAGCTCCTGGCCGCCGAGGTCGCTGGCGCGGTAGCCGAGGATCTGCGCGGCGGCCGGGTTGACCAGGACGACACGGCCCTCGGTGTCGGTACCGACCACGCCTTCCGCCGCCGCGCGCAGGATCATCTCGGTCTGCCGCTGCGAACGGGCGAGCTCCGCCTCGGTGTCGACGGTGCCGGAGAGGTCACGTACGACGATCATCAGGAGCTCGTCGCCGGAGTAGTGGGCGCCGCCGCTTCCGTAGGAGGAGGACGGCGAGGCGTACGCGTCGCGCCCGTCCTCCAGGTTGGCGCTGGTCACCTCGACGGGGAACTCGCTGCCGTCGGTGCGCCGGGCCACCATCCGGGTCGGTTTGGTGCGGCCCTGCTCGTCCTCGGACTCGGGGCGGCGCATCGATCCCGGAATGAGCTTGGAGTCGAAGGAGGGCAGCAGGTCGAGCACGCCCCGCCCCACGAGCCCGGTCCCCGGGGACTCGAACATCTCCAGGGCGATGGTGTTCGCGTTGACGACCGTGCCGTTGCAGTTGACGAGTACGAGCCCGTCCGGGAGGGCATCAAGTATGGCTGCGAGGCGAGCAGCGCCTCGGGATGGCCTGCTGCTCACGACGACGCTTCCTCCCTGAACCACTGCACCTTGCGGCCTGTCACTGGGAGGGAGTCTAAAGGCAGGGGATGGGCGCGCGACGGCGGATGAGGGGGAGCTCTCACCAATCTTCTGTGACCACGGCGTATGCCGGGGGATTGCTTCGACGGGTTGGGGCGCGTCCGGCGCGCGTACCGGGGCCGCGTGCCTCGGGCGCCCCGCCGGCGCGCTCACCGCGTCGCCGTCCGAGCCCTCACGCAACCTTCACCGGGCACTCACCGGGGTCCGGGCAGAACCGGCACCAGGGTCTTCCACCGATTGATCTCGCATCCGTTGCGCAGGTTGTACTCGGCGTCCACCGGCCGTCCGGCCCAGGTGCCGGTGATCCGGGCGGTGGCGTCGCCGCCGTAGATCATCGTGCAGCGCGCCTCCGGGGGGACGGGCGCGAACGGGTCCCTGCCCCAGCGGGTGAGCCTGTCCAGCCGGTCGCACGCCTGGAGGATCTGCGGGTGGTTGCCGCCGGGCGGATGGCACTCCAGCTCGTACGTACCGTCCGTCTCCCCGTTGTGCGCGACCCTCAACCTGAGGTGGTCGGGGGCGGGATCCTGGTCGTGGCTGCCGAGGAGGGGGAGCGTGGGCAGCGGCAGGGGGGCGGCGGCCAGGGCGGGGTGCGCGGTGGCGAGCGCGGCGGTTGCGGCGGTGGCGAGCGCGGTGACGACGAGGCGGCGCAGCATGCGGGCTCCACGGGGTGGACGGGGTGGGTCCGGCCCCACCGGGGTGAACGATCTGGCATGCCTAACGCGCCGGAGCCCCGGGCGTTGCGCCCGGACCCCGCGCCGGCGGCCCGGCCGCCCCGGACGGCCGCACGGCAACCCCTGTCGCCCCGCCCCCGATCCGGGGACCGCGCGCAGGTCGGCCGCGCGCCGGCACCCGGAAAACGTGGGTCGCGTAACGCTTTGCTCTGGCGCCCACCTGCCTAGTACCGTGGGGTGCGATTGGTGACGCGGAGCAAGGCTGTGTCATCATCTGCACGCACCACTCGCGTACGCGAGAGGGTGTGCTGGAGGCGTCGCCTAGTCCGGTCTATGGCGCCGCACTGCTAATGCGGTTTGGGTCTTAAAGCCCATCGAGGGTTCAAATCCCTCCGCCTCCGCCAGCTCGACCCGAAGCCCCGGCCCCACGGCCGGGGCTTCGGCCGTTTCCGGGCGGGGGCCGAACTCGTCTCCGGGCGGGGGTCCGATTCGTTTTCCGGCGAGGGGTCCGGTTCATTCCGGGCGGGCGCGGGCGCGGGCGCGGGGGCGGGGGCGGACGCCGCCCCGGGCCGGTGCCGACCCCGCCGCACCGCGCGCGGCAGCGCACGCCACACACCGGGTGCCTCTCGATGACCGCCCGGCCCGCACGAGACGCCCTCACGGAGGGCTCCCCGCGCTCAAGGGCGCCGGATCCGGTGACCCCGGTCACATTTCCCCTGTTAGGGGCACATCGCGCCTGCCGGGCCCACTCCCCCGGCTTCCGCCCCTCAGGGACGTTTCCGCAGGTCAGAGTGGGTGAGGCCAATGGATTTCGCGTCACGGCGCAGGTCATGTAATGTTGTTCCCGCAACGCCGACCGGGAAGAAAAAAACCGGGAAGCAACGCAACAAGCACTCGTAGCTTAACGGATAGAGCATCTGACTACGGATCAGAAGGTTGCAGGTTCGAATCCTGCCGAGTGCACAGCCGGAAGGCCCCCTGGAGAGATCCAGGGGGCCTTTCTCGTGTGTGTCCATTCGTGTGTCCGCTTGTCCACAGGCCCGACCCGTTGTCGGTGGCCCCCGCTACCGTCGATGACATGGCTGGGGTCTGGCGTAGTGGTGGGGTCCGTTGGGGGGACGGTGGGGCTGGGCTCGTGTGGGTGGGGGAGCGGGGGGAGCGGCGGGTCAGTCCGATCGTGGGGGGTGGGGACGTCGGGTTCCGGGTTGTCGGGGAGCGGGGCTGTGTGGGGGCCCGGGGGAATCCCTGTCCCGGGGGGCTCGTCGTCGCTCGGGGGAGCGCTCAGGCACGGTGTGCGGAGTGTGCCCGGCTCGATCGGGTCGGGTCCGTCGCCGCCGACGGGGTGCCTGATGATCCTCGGGTCTACCGGGTCTACCTCGCCTGGTTCGGGGGCGGGCTCGTCAAGGTCGGCATCACCGCCGAGGAGCGGGAGGGTGCGCGGCTGCGGGAGCAGGGGGCCGTCTGTTTCTCCTGGCTGGGGCGCGGGCCGCTGATGGCCGCGCGGCGGTGCGAGGAGTTGCTGCGGGCCGCGCTGGGGGTGCCCGACCGTGTCTCGTACGAGCAGAAGAGGGTCGTACGGGCCTCCCTTCCCGGGGCCGGGGAGCGCGCGGACGAGGTGCGGGCGCTGCATGCCCGGGCCGTCGGGCTCGGGGGGTGGCCCGGATCGCTGGAGGCGCTGCCGTGCCGTGTCGTCGACCACGGGACGCTGTTCGGGCTCGACGCCCTCGTGCCCGCCCAGGGCGTCGTGCGCGAACTGGCGCCCGGTGGGGTCGTCGGGGGGCGCGTGCTGGCCGTCGCCGGGCCCGATCTCCATTTGGAGGTCGCCGGCGGGCGCGTCCTCGTCCTCGACACCCGGCTCATGAGCGGGTGGGGGCTCGCCGCCGCCCCCGCCGACGGCGGCATCACCGTGCCCGTGCGGGCCCTGCGCCCCCCTGACGTGCAGGACCAGCTCTTCTGACGTCTCCGGGTCAAGACTTGGATCCCTTTTGGATCCCTTCGAGTAAGGGGTATGGACACGTTCGCCAATGACAGCGGAGGGTGGGGCGTATGAGCGATCACCTTGTGCCCCGTCCCATCGCCGGCATCGAACCGCCTTACTACGCCGTCGTGTTCACCTCCCTGCGCACCGAGGGCGACCGGGGGTACGGCGAGACCGCCGACCTCATGGACAAGCTCGTCCGGGAGATACCGGGCTACCTCGGCCACGAGAACGCCCGCACGCCGGGCGGTCTCGGTATCACCGTCTCGTACTTCCGCGACGAGGAGGCCATCGTCGCCTGGCGCTCCCGCCTGGAGCACCAGCGCGCCCAGCGGCGCGGGCGCGCCGAGTGGTACGAGAGCTACAGCGCCCATGTCGCCAAGGTCGAGCGGAGTTACAGCTTCCAGCGCGACGGCGGTGAGACCGGCCCCGGCACCGGCACCGACCCCGGTCCCGGCCGCGACGGTGACAGCCTTGCCGGTCACTGAAGCCGCTCTCGTTCGGGAGTTCTCCGCCCGGCTCGGACTGCCCGGCCTCGTCGACGTGCACACCCACTTCATGCCCGACCGCGTCCTGAAGAAGGTCTGGGCCTACTTCGACTCCGCCGGGCCCCTCACCGGGGTGGAGTGGCCCATCGCGTACCGCGAGGAGGAGGCGCGGCGCATCGAGCTGCTGGGGGAATTCGGCGTACGCGCGTTCACGGCCATGCTCTACCCGCACAAGCCGGACATGGCCCGCTGGCTCAACGGCTGGGCCGTGGACTTCGCGCGCCGCACGCCCGGCTGTCTGCACACGGCCACCTTCTTCCCGGAGGAGGGAGCCGGCGCGTACGTCGAGGAGGCGCTCGCTGCCGGGGCGCGGGTCTTCAAGGCGCATGTCCAGGTGGGGGGTTACGACCCGAACGACCCCCTGCTCGACCCGGTGTGGGGCCTGCTGGCCGAGGCCGCCGTGCCCGTCGTCGCGCACTGCGGCTCCGGGCCCGCGCCCGGCAAGCACACCGGCCCCGAGCCCATCGCGCGGCTGCTCGCCCGGCACCCCCGGCTGCGGCTGGTCGTGGCACACATGGGGATGCCGGAGTACGCGGACTTCATGGCGCTGGCCGACGCGTACGAGGGGGTCATGCTCGACACCACCATGGCGTTCACCGACTTCAGCGAGCGGTTCGCGCCCTTCCCGGCGGACGCGCTGCCCCGGTTGCGGGACCTGGGCGGGCGGGTGCTGCTCGGGTCGGACTTCCCCAACATCCCGTACGGCTATCTCCACCAGCTCGAATCCCTCGAACGGCTCGGTCTGGGGGACGCGTGGCTGCGGGGCGTCTGCCACGGCAACGGTGCCCGGCTGTTCGGCCTGCCGAGCCCCGGACTCTGAGGGGAGCGGCCCCCTTTCTCAGGGAATTCACAGGAATGCGCAAGGACGTTCTCAGGGGCCGCTCACAGGGTGGTGAGCATGACCACCACCTCCCCGCAGGGGCGTACCGAATTGCTGAGGCCGGACGGGACCGCTGTCCGGGTGCTCGTCGTGGACGATGAGGCTCCGCTCAGTGAGCTGCTGTCGATGGCGCTGCGTTACGAGGGGTGGGAGGTGCGCAGCGCCGGGGACGGGGCCGGTGCAGTGCGGTCCGCCCGGGAGTTCCGGCCCGACGCGGTCATCCTCGACATCATGCTGCCCGACATGGACGGGCTCGCCGTGCTCGGGCGGCTGCGGCGCGAACTCCCCGACGTGCCCGTGCTGTTCCTCACCGCGAAGGACGCGGTCGAGGACCGGATCGCGGGGCTGACGGCGGGCGGCGACGACTACGTCACCAAGCCGTTCTCGCTGGAGGAGGTGGTGGCCCGGCTGCGCGGGCTCATCCGCCGCTCCGGCAGCGCGGCCGTGCGGAGCGAGTCGCTGCTCGTCGTCGGGGACCTCACCCTCGACGAGGACAGCCACGACGTGACCCGGGGCGGGGTCAACATCCACCTCACCGCCACCGAGTTCGAGCTGCTGCGCTATCTCATGCGCAACCCCCGCCGGGTACTCAGCAAGGCGCAGATCCTCGACCGGGTCTGGTCGTACGACTTCGGCGGCCAGGCCAACGTGGTGGAGCTCTACATCTCGTATCTGCGGCGGAAGATCGACGCGGGGCGGTCGCCGATGATCCACACCCGGCGAGGGGCCGGGTACCTCATCAAGCCCGGTGAGTGAGCGCCGCCGCCCCTCCAGGCTCGCCCGCCGGATCTCCCGGTTCGTCCGCCGTCCCTCCCGGCCCTGGACCCTCCGTACGCGCCTGGTCGTCTCGGCCGTCGCGCTGATCGCGGTCGTCGCGGCCGTGATCGGTACGGTCACGGTCGTCGGGATGCGTTCCAACCTCCAGCGGCAGCTGGACGACGCGCTGCGCCCGGCCGTCGAGCGCACGCACCACGTCCTGCCCAGCGACGGCGGTGCGGACTTCGTCTCCGCGCCCGGCCAGCCCTTCGGCAC
Source organism: Streptomyces sp. NPDC031670 (assembly GCF_055580545.1). Lineage (NCBI taxonomy): Bacteria > Bacillati > Actinomycetota > Actinomycetes > Kitasatosporales > Streptomycetaceae > Streptomyces > Streptomyces sp. NPDC031670. The sequence continues at coordinate 579,488 of NZ_JBVILC010000002.1, forward strand.
GGTCGGGCTGCGTATCGGCCCCGACGGGCACGCCGTCGCCGGGGCCATCAGCGTCCGGGGGGAGCCCGGCCCGGTCCGGCCGGCTCCGAAGGCGCTCGGCGCCGAACAGATCACCGCGCTGTCGGCGGTGCCCAAGGACGACCGCGTCCATACCGTCCGGGTGCCGGGCCTCGGCTCGTACCGGGCGCAGTGGGCGAGGGACGGCTCGGCGCTGGTCGGCTTCCCGCTGAAGGACGTCGAGTCCACCGTCAACACGCTGATCGTGGTCGTGGTCTCGGTGACCGCCGCCGGTCTGGTCGCCGCCGGGATCGCGGGCGCCGCGATCGTCGGTGTGGCCCTGCGTCCGCTGCGCCGGGTCGCCGCGACCGCCACCCGGGTCTCCGAACTGCCCCTGCACAGCGGCGAGGTGGCTCTGCACGAGCGGGTCCCGGACGCGCAGGCCGACCCCCGTACCGAGGTCGGACAGGTCGGCGCGGCGCTCAACCGCATGCTGGGGCACGTCGGCTCGGCGCTGGCCGCGCGGCAGGAGAGCGAGACGCGCGTACGGCAGTTCGTCGCCGACGCCAGCCATGAGCTGCGGACCCCGCTCGCCTCCATCCGGGGGTACGCGGAGCTCACCCGGCGCGGCACCGAGGAGGTCGGGCCCGCGACCCGGCACGCGCTGGGGCGCGTCGAGGCCGAGGCCCAGCGGATGACCGGCCTGGTGGAGGATCTGCTGCTGCTCGCCCGGCTCGATGCCGGACGCCCGCTCTCGTACGAGAGCACTGATCTCTCCCCGCTGGTCGTGGACGCCGTCAGCGACGCCCGGGCGGCCGGGCAGGGCCACCACTGGCACCTGGAACTGCCGGACCCACCCGGCGACCCCGGCCCCGGCCCCGGCCCCGGCCCCGGCCCCGGCCCCGGCCCCGGCCCCGATCCCGATTCCGACTTCGCGCTCGGCGCTCCCGACTCCGTACCTCGCGCCCCCGACTCCGCCCCCCACGCCCCCGTCTCCGTCCTCGGTGACGGCCCCCGCCTCCACCAGGTGCTCGTCAATCTGCTCGGCAACGCGCGCACCCACACCCCCGAGGGCACCACCGTCACCGCGCGCGTGGCGCGCCGGGGCGGGTGGGCCGTGCTGGAGGTCGAGGACGACGGCCCCGGCATCCCGCCCGCGCTGCTGCCGCACGTCTTCGAGCGGTTCGCGCGCGGCGACGCCTCCCGCTCCCGGGCGCACGGCTCCACCGGACTCGGACTCGCCATCGTGCAGGCGGTGGTGGCCGCGCACGGCGGCACGGTCGCGGTGCGCTCGGCCCCCGGCAGCACGGTCTTCACCGTGTGCCTGCCGGCGCACGACGACCCGGGCCACAACCTGGCCCCCAACCCGGGCCACAACCTGGCCTACAGCCCGGCCCCCAACCCGGGCCACAACCTGGCCTACAGCCCGGCCCCCAACCCCGCCCCCAACGCGAGCCCCCACCCCGCCCCGCGCCCCCCGCAGCACTCACAGCCCTCCCACAGTCGCGCCACACAGGTGTGACAGCGGCCCTCGCGAGGGTCGGTGGCATGCGAACCGACATCTCCGTGGGCACCTTGCCGGCCCGTGAGCACCTGCCCGTCGGCGCGGCGGGCGGGCCCGTCCTCGACGTGGTGGTCCCCGTCCACAACGAGGAGAAGGACCTGGAGCCGTGTGTGCGCCGGCTCGGCGAGCACCTCGCCCGGACCTTCCCGTACGCGTTCCGGATCACCGTCGCCGACAACGCCTCCACCGACCGCACCCCCGAGGTCGCGGCGCGGCTGGCCCGGGAGATCGCGGGCGTACGCCATGTCCGGCTGGAGCAGAAGGGGCGCGGGCGGGCGCTGCGGGCCGTGTGGTCGGCCTCGGACGCGCCCGTGCTCGCGTACATGGACGTCGACCTCTCGACCGATCTGAACGCGCTGCTCCCGCTGGTCGCCCCGCTCATCTCGGGCCACTCCGACCTCGCGATCGGCTCCCGGCTCAGCCGGGCCTCGCGGGTGGTGCGCGGACCCAAGCGGGAGTTCATCTCCCGCGCGTACAACCTGATCCTCAGGTCCTCGCTCGCGGCGCGCTTCTCGGACGCCCAGTGCGGGTTCAAGGCGATACGCCGCGAGGTGGCGGAGCGGCTGCTGCCGATGGTGGAGGACACCGGCTGGTTCTTCGACACCGAGCTGCTCGTGCTCGCCGAGCGGGCCGGGCTGCGGATCCACGAGGTGCCGGTGGACTGGGTCGACGACCCGGACTCGACCGTCCACATCGTGCGGACGGCGGCCGACGACCTCAGGGGCGTGTGGCGTATCGGGCGCGCACTGGCCGTCGGCGCGCTCCCGCTGGACCGGCTCGCACGCCCGTTCGGCGACGACCCGCGCGACCGCGCCCTCAGCGGCGTCCCGGGCGGTCTCGCCCGGCAGCTCGTCGGTTTCTGCGTGGTCGGCGCGCTCTCCACCCTCTTCTACCTCGGCCTCTACTCGCTCTTCCGGGCCGGCACCGGGCCCCAAGCGGCCAACGCCGCGGCCCTGTTGGTCTCGGCCGTCGCCAACACCGCCGCCAACCGCCGGCTCACCTTCGGCGTACGGGGGAGGGAGCGCGCGATGCGCCACCAGGCGCAGGGGCTCGTCGTGTTCGCGATCGGGCTCGCCCTGACCAGCGGCTCCCTCGCGGCCCTGGGCGCCGCGGGCGGCGACCCCTCGCACTCCACCGAGCTGGCCGTCCTGGTGACGGCGAACCTGGCCGCCACCGTGCTGCGCTTCCTGCTCTTCCGCGCCTGGGTCTTCCCGGACCGCGCCACTGTGCTCCCCCACCGGAAGGACGCCACCCGATGACCACGACCTCCTGCCCGGCCGACGCGCACGAGGGGGTCGCCGCGGCCCGCCCCCGGGCCGCCGCCGCCCGGCTGTGGCGCGGGCGCGTCACCGACCCGGCCTGGGTACGCCCCGCCTTCCTCGGCCTCCTCCTGCTCACCCTCCTCGGCTACCTCTGGAACCTCACCGCCTCCGGCTACGCCAACTCCTTCTACTCGGCGGCCGTCCAGGCGGGCGGCGAGAGCTGGAAGGCGATGTTCTTCGGCTCGCTGGACTCCGCGAACGCCATCACCGTCGACAAGCCTCCGGCCGCGCTGTGGCCGATGGCGCTCTCGGTGCGGCTCTTCGGCCTCGGCTCCTGGCAGATCCTGCTGCCCGAGGTCCTGATGGGCGTCGGCACGGTGACGGTGCTGTACGCGGCGGTGCGGCGCCGGTTCAGCCCGGCGGCGGGGCTGATCGCGGGCGCGGTGCTCGCCCTCACCCCGGTCGCCGCGCTGATGTTCCGCTTCAACAACCCGGACGCGCTGCTCGCCCTGCTGATGACCGTCACCGTCCACTGCGTGCTGCGCGCCCTGGAGGACGCGCGGACGAAGTGGCTGGTGTGGGCGGGCGTGGCCGTCGGCCTCGCGTTCCTGACCAAGACGCTCCAGGCGTTCCTGATCCTGCCGCCGCTCGCCCTGCTGTACGCGGTGTGCGCGCCGACGCCCCCGCGCAGGCGGCTCGGACAGCTCGCCCTGGCCGGACTGGCGGCCGTGGTGTCCGGCGGCTGGTGGGTGGCGGTGGTGGAGCTGTGGCCCGCCTCCTCGCGCCCGTACATCGGGGGCTCGCAGCACAACTCCTTCCTGGAGCTGACCTTCGGCTACAACGGACTCGGCCGGATCAACGGCGACGAGACCGGCAGTGTGGGCGGCGGTGGCGGTGGCCGGGGAGGCGGCGGCTGGGGCTCGACCGGCCTCGGCCGGATGTTCGGCGCCGAGGTGGGCGGCCAGATCTCCTGGCTGCTGCCGGCCGCGCTGCTGCTGCTCGTCGCGGGCCTGGTGGTCACCTGGCGCGGGAAGCGCACCGACACGGCCCGCGCCGCCTTCCTGGCCTGGGGCGGGGCGCTGCTGACGACGGCCGGGACCTTCAGCTTCATGGCGGGGATCTTCCACCAGTACTACACGGTCGCCCTCGCCCCGTACATCGCCGCGCTGGTGGGCATGGGGGTGACGGTGCTCTGGGAGGAGCGGAGCCGGATCGCCGCGGCCTCGGCGCTGGGTGCGGCGGTGGCGCTGACGGCGTGGTGGTCGTCGGTACTGCTCGGCCGTACGCCGGACTACCTGCCGTGGCTGCGCCGGACGGTGCTGGTCGCGGGGCTCGCCGCGGCCGTCGGGCTGGTCCTGGCGGGACGGCTCGACCGCAGGCTGGCGCTGGGTGCGGCGGGGGTGGGGCTCGCGGCGTCGCTGGCCGGGCCCTTCGCGTACACGATGAGCACGCTGGACACCGGTCACACCGGCTCGATCGTCACGGCGGGTCCGGCCGGGGCGTCCAGGGGCGGCGGTCCCGGGGGCGGCCGGTTCGGGGCGGGACCGGGCGGCCAGGACGGGCGTCCGGGCCCGCGGGCCGGTCAGGGGCAGGGTCCGCAGGGCCCGCAGGGCGGCGCCGGGGCGCTGCCCCCGGGCGGCGCCCCGCAGGGCGGGCCGAACGGCCTGCCGTCCCGGCTCCCCGGCGGCGGTCAGGTCCCCGGCGGGGCCGAGCGCGGCCGTCCCGGCGGCATGGGCGGGCTGCTCGACGGCGCCCGGGTCGGCGCTGAGGCGAAGACCCTGCTGAAGACGGACGCGGACCACTACACCTGGGCCGCCGCCGCGATCGGCGCCCAGAACGCCGCCAGTTACCAACTGGCCACCGCCAGGCCCGTGATGGCGATCGGCGGCTTCAACGGCAGCGACCCCTCGCCCACGCTCGCGCGGTTCAAGACGTACGTGGCCGAGGGGAAGATCCACTACTTCGTCGCCGGCGGTGGCATGGGCGGACGCGGCGGCCCCGGCGGTGAGGCCGGCGGCAGCGCCATCACCACCTGGGTGGAGGCCTCCTTCAAGAAGGTGACCGTCGGCTCGGCCACGTTCTACGACCTGACGGCCCCGGTGAAGTAGGGCGCGCGGGACGGAAAACGGCCGGTGGGCCGGGGTACGAACCCCGGCCCACCGGCCTTTTCGCGTCCGCGCGAGGAGCCCGCCCACCCCTTCCCGAAAACCGCTTTACACCGTACAAGAATCTCCCTTACGGTGTATGACAACGTCCCCATACGCTGTACAACTCCCCCTAGGAGCACCGCATGACGGCCCCGGTCGCCGACCCATCTGCCGCCCCCACCAGGCACCCGCAGCGCTGGCTGATCCTGGGGGTCATCTGTCTGGCACAGCTCACCGTGCTGCTCGACAACACCGTCCTGAACGTCGCGATCCCCTCCCTGACCACCTCGGTCGGCGCCTCGACCGCCGACATCCAGTGGATGATCAACGCGTACTCGCTCGTCCAGTCCGGACTGCTGCTCACCGCGGGCAGCGCCTCCGACCGGTACGGCCGCAAGAAGATGCTCGCGGCCGGGCTCGCCCTCTTCGGCCTCGGCTCGCTGGCGGCCGGACTCTCCCAGAGCGCCGGGCAGTTGATAGCCGCCCGCGCGGGCATGGGCGTCGGCGGCGCCCTGCTGATGACCACCACCCTCGCCGTCGTCGTGCAGATCTTCGACGACGAGGAGCGGGTGAAGGCCATCGGGCTGTGGGCCACGGTCAACTCGCTCGGCTTCGCCGCCGGGCCGCTGATCGGCGGGGTGATGCTCGACCACTTCTGGTGGGGCGCCATCTTCCTGGTCAACATCCCGGTCGCGGCGATCGGCCTGGTGGCCGTCCTCGCCCTGGTCCCGGAGTCGAAGAACCCGCTGGGCGACCGGCCGGACCTGCTCGGCGCGCTGCTCTCCACGGTCGGCATGACCGGAGTGGTGTACGCGATCATCTCCGGCCCCGGCCACGGCTGGACCTCGGCGCACGTGCTGGTCCCGGCCGCGGTGGGCCTGGTCTTCCTGGCCGCGTTCGCCCGCTGGGAGCTGTCGATCCCGTACCCGATGCTGGACATGCACTTCTTCCGCAACCAGCGGTTCACCGGCGCGGTCGCGGGCTCGATCCTGGTCGCGTTCGGCATGGGCGGCTCGCTCTTCCTGCTCACCCAGCACCTCCAGTTCGTGCTGGGCTACGGGCCGCTGGAGGCGGGGCTGCGCACGGCGCCGCTGGCGCTGAGCGTGATCGCGCTGAACGTGGCGGGGGTGGGCGCGCGGCTGCTGCCCAAGCTGGGCACGCCCCGCACGATCGCGCTGGGCATGGCGGCGAACGCGGCCGGACTCGCGGCGATAGCCCTGCTCGGCCGTGAGCACTACAGCGGGATGCTGCTGGGCCTGGTGGTGATGGGCGCGGGCATCGCCGTCTCGATGCCGGCCATGGCCAACACCCTGATGGGCGCGATCCCGCCGGAGAAGGCGGGCGTGGGCGCGGGCGTCAACGGCACGCTGGCGGAGTTCGGCAACGGGCTCGGTGTGGCCGTGCTCGGCGCGGTCCTCAACTCCCGCTTCGCCGCGCTGGTCCCGTCCGTGGTGGGCGCGGCCTCGCTCCCGGCGGCGCTCGCGGCGGCGGGCGACGAGGCCGAGCGCTCGCGGATCTCGGACGCGTTCGCCTCCGGGCTCCAGACCAGCCAGCTGGTCGGCGCGGTGGCGGTGCTGGCGGGCGGCCTGCTCGCCGCGGCGCTGCTGGCCAGGGCCGAGCGCGGTGGCGGCGGCGGGGCCCAGGCCCCCGCGCCGCAGGCCGTGCCCGCGGCATAGCATCGGACCAGCGGTCGGCGGAGGCAGCAATTCCGCCGACCGCTGTGGCCGATGCCGCACGAACGGCGTACGACCTGTGTACGTACAGTCCGACGACCCGACGAGGAGGGCACGCCATGGTGTCGGCAGCCGAGCGCGCGAAGAACCCGATGCGGACCAGTGTGTGGCTGGCGGCCGGCAGGTCCGCGGGCCGGACCCGGCGGGCCGGGCAGCCGACGGCCGCGCTCGACCGGGACAGGATCGTCACGGAGTCGGTCCGGCTCCTCGACAGCGAGGGCGCGGCGAAGTTCTCCATGCGCCGGCTCGCGGCCGAGCTCGGGGTCACCGCGATGTCCCTGTACTGGTACGTGGACACCAAGGACGACCTGCTTGAGCTCGCCATGGACGCGGTCGCCGCCGAGGTGCCGGTCCCGGACGTGACCCAGGAGGACGCCGACTGGCGCGACCAGATCCGCGCCCTGGCGATCGGCTACCGGGCGATGCTCGTCCGCCACCCCTGGGTGTCCCCCCTGATGGGCCGCTATCTGAACATCGGCCCGAACTTCCTGGCCTTCTCGATCGCCGCCCAGACGGTCATGGCCCGCAGCGGACTGCCCGCGCACGGGGTGACCGGCGGCCTGGCGGCGGTGTTCCAGTTCGTGTACGGATTCGGCACGATCGAGGGCCAGTTCGTCGCGCGGTGCGCGGAGGCCGGAGTCACCGAGGACGAGTACTTCGCCCAGGCGATGGGCACCGTACGCGAACGCCCCGAACTCCACGAGCGGTTCGCGATGGCGGAGGAGCTCATGGAGGCGCGGGGCGGCGACACGGTGGCGGAGATGCGCGAGCGCGACTTCGTCTTCGCGCTGGACCTGCTGATCGCGGGGATCGAGGCGAAGCGGGAGGGATAGCACGAAGGGGCCCACGGGCGATGCGCGTGGGCCCCTTCGCGGGGGAGTGGGGCGACGGGCCGTCCCCTGCCCGTCGCCCCGGTATCGGGTGCCTCCGCTCGGGACACCCGAGCTTCTAGGAGGCCGCGGCCTTCTGCTGCTCCGCGGGCTCCGCCGGGGCCGTCGCGCGGGACTTCAGCGCGACCTCCTTGATGAACAGCGTCACGAAGAAGGCGAGCAGGGCGCACGGCGCCGCGTAGAGGAAGACGTCCGCCACACCGTGGCCGTACGCGCTCTCCACCACCGTCCGCAGCGGCGCGGGCATCTTGTCCAGGTCCGGGATGCCACCACCACCGCCGCCCTGGGCGAGAGCCGCGCCCTTGGGGCCGAGGTCGGCCAGACCGTCCTTGACGTAGTGGGTGACCCGGTTCGCCATCACGGCGCCCAGGGCGGACACGCCCACCGCACCGCCGAGCGAGCGGAAGAACGTCACCACGGACGAGGCCGAGCCGAGGTCCGCCGCGGAGACCTGGTTCTGCGTGCACAGCACCAGGTTCTGCATCATCATGCCGATGCCGAGGCCCATCAGCGCCATGTAGATCGCCAGCTGCCAGTACGCGGTGTCGTACCGCATCGTGCCGAGCAGCGCGAGCCCGGCCGTCACCAGCACACCGCCGCTGACCAGCCACGCCTTCCAGCGCCCGGTCTTGGTGATGACCTGGCCGGAGACCGTGGAGGAGATGAACAGACCGGCGATCATCGGAATGGTCAGGACCCCGGACATGGTCGGGGACTCGCCGCGGGCCAGCTGGAAGTACTGGCTGAAGAACACCGTGCCGGAGAACATCGCCACACCCACGAAGAGCGAGGCCAGCGACGCCAGGGTGATCGTCCGGTTGCGGAACAGCCGCAGCGGGATGATCGGTTCGGACGCCTTCGACTCCACGTACACGAAGACCGCGCCCAGCAGCACCGAGCCGCCGACCATCGCCGCCGTCTGCCAGGAGATCCAGTCGTACTTGTCGCCCGCGAAGGTCACCCACACCAGCAGCAGCGAGACCGCGGCGCTGATGAAGAGCGCGCCCGCCCAGTCGACCTTGACCTCGCGCCGGACCACCGGCAGCTTCAGCGTCTTCTGGAGGACGATCAGCGCGATGACCGCGAAGGGCACACCGACGTAGAAGCACCAGCGCCAGCCGAGCCACTCGGTGTCGGTGATGACACCGCCGAGCAGCGGGCCGCCGACCGTCGCGACCGCGAACGTGGCACCGAGGTAGCCGCTGTACCGGCCGCGCTCACGCGGCGCGATCATCGCGGCCATGATGATCTGGGCGAGCGCGGAGAGACCGCCGACGCCGATGCCCTGGACGACACGGCAGGCGATCAGCATGCCCGCGTTCTGCGAGAGCCCGGCGACCACCGAACCGCTGACGTAGATGATCAGGGCTATCTGGACCAGCAGCTTCTTACTGAAGAGGTCCGAGAGCTTGCCCCACAGCGGGGTGGTCGCGGTCATCGCGAGCAGCGAGGCCGTGACGACCCAGGTGTACGCGGACTGGCCACCGCCCAGGTCGCCGATGATGTGGGGAAGGGCGTTGGAGACGATCGTCGAGGACAGGATGGCGACGAACATGCCGAGCAGCAGCCCGGACAGCGCCTCCATGATCTGCCGGTGAGTCATCGGCGCGCCGCCGTCGGGCCCCTGGTGGTGACCTCCGTGGGCGGTGCTGCCGTCCCGCACACCGGCCGGTGTGGATGTAGCCATGAACTTCCTTCTCTGTACGTCTGGTGGGCCGTTACGCCTGTCGCGCGGCGGGTGTACGGGTGAGCGGCGCGGGGTGGATCAAACGTTCCTCGCGGCAGTCGAAGCTCTCTCTGAGCCGCGCGAGCATGATGTTCAGCTGTCCGACCTCGTCGTCGGACCAGTCCCGCAGGGTCCGGGCGAACATCTCCGCGGTGCGCCGCCCGAGCTCGTCGAGCATGTCCCGGCCGGCCGGGGTCAGCCGCAGGATGCGGGAGCGCTTGTCCAGCGGGTCCGGGTCGCGCTCGATCCAGCCGCGTGCGGCCACATGGGTGACATGGCGGCTGGTCACCGACATGTCCACGTCGAGCAGTTCGGCGAGCCCGCTGATGCGCATCTCGCCGTGGCGGCCGAGGAGGGTGAGCACGGCGGCGGAGCCGGCCGGGCACTCGGCCGGCAGGATCCGCCCGAGCCCGCGCTTGACGGCCCCGATGGCGCTGAGCTGTCGGGCGAGCTCCTCGTAGTGGCTCTGCGCGGCCATCGGCTCCTCCGGTCCGGGCGTCACTGATCCGCTGATGTTGTTGCTTAGGGCAACCATAGAGGTGATTGGTTGCTGAAGGCAAGTGAATGGGGGGAGGGGCGGGCAAAGTGAACGCAAAGGGTTCGCATATGGGAAGTCAATGCGCAGGTCAGGGGTGAGACGGGGTGGCGGGCCGGGGCGTGGCGGGCCGAGCCGTGGGCGCTCCTGGCGGGTGTGCGGACGCCGAGAGCGTGTGGTGTGCGTGCCCGCGTGCGCGGGGGCGGGGGTTGGGCGGGGCCCGGGACTTCGCTAGGGTCCGGTGCATGGCACACAACACCCCGGGCCCCGAGGGCAACTACGACCCCGCGGGCAGCACGCAGATGTTCCGCGCCTTCGTCGACGAGGGCGCGCCGCAGGGCCGCCAGGCGGCCACCCCCGCCGCGGCGCCGGCCGGTCCGCGCGTCGGCCTGATCGTGGGCGTCGTCCTCGTCCTCGCCGTCCTCGCGGGCGTCGCCTGGCTCGCGCTGGGCTGAGTCCGCTCGGGCCGAGTCCGCGCCGGGCCGAGCCCCTGCTCGGCTGAGCCCGTCCTCCCGTGCCCCCTTCGAGGCCCGTTCGGTCACCGCCAGTCGGCGGTCACCGAGCGGGTCTCGATGTGCATGCCCAGCGGTACGCGCCAGGCGTCCACGCAGATCGTGTACGTCCGTGAGGCCGTCGCGCCGGCGGGGACGGGGGCGAGCGGCCGGGTGGAGGTCAGGGTGGCCCAGTCGACGCCGAGCAGCCCGATGACATGGGTGGCGAAGGTGAGCGTGCCGGACGTCACGGGGGTGCCGCCGGTATTGCGGAGCGGCAGGGTGACGGATTCGCACCAGCGGGTGGGGCCGGGGGTCCGGACGGGGGCGCCGAGGGTCAGGGCGGGGGGCGTCGGCGGGCGAGGGGTGGTGCCGCCTGTGGTTCCGCCCGCACTGGCCGAGGACCCGCCGGTGCTGCCGCTGCCGCTGCCGCCCGTGCCGCCACCGGTGCCGCCTGCGCCACCTGTGCCATTGCCCGTGCTTCCGCTTCCGCTTCCGCCCGGTGCCGGGCTCCCGGTGCCGGGTTCGCCCGTGGTGCCCGCGCCGTTTCCGCCGGGCGCCGGGGCGGTCGGGCCGGTGCCCGTGGCGGTGCCGGGGGTGCCGGCGCCTCCGGCCGTGCTGTCTGCGACCGGCGCCGGGGCGCTGTGGTTCTCGTGGGGTCCGCCGCCGCCGGTGGTGCCGCTGGGGGCGGCGGGGCCGGGTGCGTGGGCGCTCCCGTCCCGTCCGGCCGCGCTCCCCGCCCCGTCCAGCGGGATCAACTCCACCTTGCCGCTGGGCGGAACCGGCCCGCTCGGTGCGGTCTCCGGCCCGGAACCGGCCGCTCCCACGGCCACATAGGGCTTACCGCCCTCCCCGCCGCAGGCGGCCAGCGCGCCGCCCAGGGCGAGCGTGGCAGCCGCCGATACGCCGATCAACGCAGCACGTCGCATCGGGCCAGTGTTGCTGACGACCCGTCAATTGTGAACCCGGCGAAGGGACCGGGGACCCGGCGCCCCGCGAGCGCGGCCCGGGGGCCGGGCGGGCGGGGCGGCGGGGCCGCAACACGCCCTAGTCCGCGATCAGGCCCTCCCGCAGCTGCGCCAGCGTCCTCGTCAGGAGGCGGGAGACGTGCATCTGGGAGATGCCGACCTCCTCGCCGATCTGGGACTGCGTCATGTTCGCGAAGAAGCGGAGCATGATGATCTGGCGTTCGCGCGGGGGGAGTTTGGCCAGGAGGGGCTTGAGGGACTCGCGGTACTCCACGCCCTCCAGCGCCGCGTCCTCGTAGCCGAGACGGTCCGCGAGGGAACCCTCGCCGCCGTCGTCCTCCGGGGAGGGGGAGTCGAGCGAGGAGGCCGTGTACGCGTTGCCGACCGCGAGGCCGTCCACCACGTCCTCTTCGGAGACGCCGAGGACCGCGGCCAGCTCCGGCACCGTCGGGGAGCGGTCGAGCTTCTGGGCCAGCTCGTCGCTCGCCTTGGTCAGGGCCAGACGCAGCTCCTGGAGGCGGCGCGGGACCCGTACCGACCACGACGTGTCGCGGAAGAAGCGCTTGATCTCACCGACCACCGTCGGCATGGCGAAGGTCGGGAACTCCACGCCCCGCTCGCAGTCGAAGCGGTCGATCGCCTTGATCAGGCCGATCGTGCCGACCTGGACGATGTCCTCCATCGGCTCGTTGCGGGAGCGGAACCGCGCCGCCGCGTACCGCACCAGCGGCAGGTTGAGCTCGATCAGGGTGTCGCGTACGTACGTACGCTCCGGGCTCTCCGCGCTGCCCAGCGCGGCCAGCCGCAGGAACAGGGAGCGGGACAGCGTGCGGGTGTCGAGCGGTTCGTGGGAGCCCGTCGTGCCCGCCGTCTCCCGCCGGGGGGCGGTGAGGGGGGCCGTGGGGCCCGCGGAGTCGAGCGCCTCGGGGGAGCCGGGCACGGCGCAGATGTCGATTACTTCCGGGCCGATCGGCACACCGGGCGCGGGGACGCTCTTCATGAGCGTGAGCACCTGCACCTTTGAGCTGCCCTGTTCTGCGGACATGCCACCCCCTTGAGGTCGCGGACGGTCGCGGTGGCCACGACCATCGGAGGAACGCAGCCTCCACCTGAATACCGGAGGCGGAGCTGCGGCAAACGCGGTTCCTGCAGAATGTCACATGTCGGCAACGCGCTGTAGTGACATGTCGACAAGTCCGGGCCGGATACGCGCAGTTAGCAGGGGGTGTGCCGATTTCACCGCCGGATTGTTCACCCAAAGGTGGATCACCCGATCCGGTTACGCCTCGATTCGATTTGCGGATCGCAGTCGGGCGAAGCTCCTGGCCAGCAGCCTGGACACATGCATCTGGGACACGCCCAGCTCCTGGCTGATCTGGGACTGCGTCAGATTGCTGTAGTAGCGCAGCATCAGGATCCGCTGCTCGCGTTCGGGCAGTTGTACGAGGAGGTGGCGGACCAGGTCCCGGTGCTCCACGCCCGCCAGCGCCGGGTCCTCGTACCCCAGCCGGTCGAGCAGGCCCGGCAGGCCGTCGCCCTCCTGGGCCGCTTCCAGCGAGGTCGCGTGGTACGAGCGGCCCGCCTCGATGCAGGCGAGCACCTCGTCCTCGCCGATCTTCAGCCGGTCGGCGATCTCGGCGGTCGTCGGGGAGCGGCCGTGAAGGGTCGTCAGGTCCTCGGTGGCCCCGTTGACCTGCACCCACAGCTCGTGGAGGCGGCGCGGGACGTGGACGGTGCGGACGTTGTCGCGGAAGTACCGCTTGATCTCGCCCACAACCGTCGGCATGGCGAAGGTGGGGAACTGCACCCCGCGCTCCGGGTCGAAGCGGTCGATGGCGTTGATCAGACCGATCGTGCCGACCTGGACCACGTCCTCCATCGGCTCGTTGCGGGAGCGGAACCGCGCCGCCGCGTACCGCACCAGCGGCAGGTTGGCCTCGATCAGCGCCCCGCGCACCCGGTGGTGCTCCGGTGTGCCCGGCTCCAGGCACTTGAGCTGCCCGAAGAGCACCTGGGTGAGCGCCCGGGTGTCCGCGCCCCGGCTGCTGGTGCGCACGGGAGCCCGGTGGCCCTCGGCGGCCTCCTGGGGCTCGTTCTGGGGCGGCACTTGAGGTGCGGTACTGGCCGGCACGGTCAACGCCACCCCTTTGAGGTCACTGCGTGGTCAAGGTCGCGGTCAACTTCGGTCGAACCATCGTCGACTCATCCGTCAAAAGCGGTCATAGCATCACAAGACATGTCCACTGTGTGCAAGCACCGTATAACCACGTGTTGGGGGCAAGTTGGACACCGGACCCGCGCGGTGCCCGGCCCCGGGTACGCGAAAGGCCCCGCACCCGGTGGTGCGGGGCCCTGCGGCGCGAGGGCTCAGAACGGGTAGTCGGCGATCACCCACGTGGCGAACTCGCGCCACCGCGCGGCTGCCGCCTGGTGGGCCGGGTGTTCGAGGTAGCGCTTGAGCGCGTCCGCGTCCTCGACCGCCGAGTTGATGGCGAAGTCGTACGCGATGGGCCGGTCGGTGATGTTCCAGGCGCACTCCCAGAACCTCAGCTCGGGGACGAGCCCGTCCAGTTCCCGGAACGCCTTCACGCCGGCGGCCACCCGCGCCTCGTCGCGGGCCACGCCCTCGTTGAGCTTGAAGAGGACCAGATGGCGGATCATGTGTGCTCCTTGCCGTACGTACGTGTCAGCGCCCCCGCCGATCGTACGAGCGGCCCGGTGCGGCTCAGCGGACCAGCTCGGTCATGAACTGGCCGATGCCCTTGGCGGCGGAGGAGATCCCCACGAACCCCGTCTGGACCATCCCCGCGGCCTCCACGGGCGAGGTGATGATCGTGTACAGCACGAAGACGACCGCGCAGTAGAGCAGCACCTTCTTCACGTCCACGTGCGTGCACCCTCCCCCGGCTCCCCTGTGCGCTCGCGTGAGTCTAACCAACACGCGTTCCCCCGTCCCCACCCTGTTCGAAGGACCCACAAGGACACACAGGGATCGCGGGCACCAGACGTCACGGGAAAGGGCGCAGGAGGGGGCGCGGGAGACGCAAGAAGGGCCCCGACACTGTCGGGGCCCTTCTGAGAGCGGTAGCGGAGGGATTTGAACCCTCGGTGACTTGCGCCACACTCGCTTTCGAGGCGAGCTCCTTCGGCCGCTCGGACACGCTACCGAGAGAGAGCTTAGCCCAAGGTGGCCCGTGGTTTGAAATCCGTATGCGGCGGCCGGGGTGAGACGTGGGTCACGGGCCGTCCCGAGGCCCTTCGCGGACCGGCCGGCGGCCCCTCAGCGCTCCCGGAAGAACGCCGTCAGCTGACGGGAGCACTCCTCCTCCAGGACGCCCTGGACCACCTCGGGGCGGTGGTTGAGCCGCCGGTCGCGCACCAGGTCCCACAGGGACCCGGCCGCGCCCGCCTTCTCGTCGCGCGCCCCGTACACGACCCGTTCGACCCGGGACTGCACCAGCGCGCCCGCGCACATGACGCACGGCTCCAGGGTCACCACGAGCGTGCAGCCGGTCAGCCGCCACTCGCCGGTCCGTTCGGCCGCCCGCCGGAGCGCGACGATCTCCGCGTGCCCCGTGGGGTCGCCGGTGATCTCGCGCTCGTTGTGGGCGGTCGCCAGCACCTCGCCGGCCGCGGACAGCACGACGGCGCCGACCGGCACGTCGCCGGCCAGCGCGGCCCGCCCGGCCTCCCCGAGGGCGGTGCGCATCGGCTCCGCCCAGGGGTCGCGTACGGGATCGTGCGCCTCGGCCACTAGCGCACGGCCTCCAGCACCTCGGCCGCTCCCAGCACATCGGCGATCTCCACCAGCGCGTCGGAGTCGAGCGTGAGCAGCTGGCCCTCGCTCACGCCGAGGTCGGCGAGGATCGCGGTGTCCCCGAGCGGGCCCGCGGGCACCGGGTCGACGGCCTCCACGACTTCGTCGTCCGGGTCCTCCTGTTCGTCGAGGTCGCCGTCCTCCGTGCCGTCGAGGTCCAGCGCGTCCAGATCGACGACGTCGTCGTCGGCGGCGGCCGGGTCCCGGCCGAGCAGTTCGTCGGTGAGGAGGATCTCCCCGTACGAGGAACGGGCGGCGGCTGCGGCGTTGGAGACGTAGATGCGCGGGTCCTCCTCGCCGTCCACCCGAACGACGCCGAACCAGACATCCTCCTGCTCGATGAAGACGAGCACCGTGTCGTCGGCCCCGTCGGCCGTGGCCTCCCGGGCCAGGTCGGCGAGATCGGCGAGGGTCTCCACATCGTCGAGCTCCGTGTCGCTCGCTTCCCACCCGTCTTCGGTGCGCGCGAGCAGTGCGGCGAAGTACACCGTGACTCTCCCACTGGTCATAGGCGTGCCGGTTGGGGGTCCCCCCGGCCGTGGCTTCCCTGGAATCGTTGCAGAAACAACGCCGTTGCGAGAGTTCTTCCGCGGTTGCGTTTCTCCGGGCGCTTCGCTGGTCCGGTTCTCAGGTCACCAGCGGAAGGTTCGCATGCGCATGGCCTGGCGCATACGGGCCGCGCGGGCGCGGCGGGGCTGGACACGATCGCGCAGGGCCTTGGCCTCGTGCAGTTCGCGCAGGAACTGGGCGCGTCGGCGCCGCCGCTCGGCGTCCGTCTCGGGCCGCGCGTCGACCGTTTCGTCCCTGCCGTCCTGCTTGTCCGTCATGAGTGGGCACCGCCCCGGGGTGTGTCAGTCCCTCCCACCTTCCCCCGGGTGGGTGGTTTGATGCCAGCGCTCACGGCGCGGGCGGGCCGTCGGCCCGGTTACTGTGGGGTTATGCGTCTCCACGTCGTCGACCACCCCCTGGTCGCCCACAAGCTCACCACCCTGCGCGACAAGCGCACCGACTCGCCGACCTTCCGGCGCCTCGCCGACGAGCTGGTCACCCTGCTCGCGTACGAGGCCACGCGCGACGTGCGCACCGAGCAGGTCGACATCGAGACCCCGGTGACCCCGACGACGGGCGTGAAGCTGTCGCACCCGCGTCCGCTGGTCGTCCCGATCCTGCGGGCGGGCCTCGGCATGCTGGACGGCATGGTGCGCCTGCTGCCGACCGCCGAGGTGGGCTTCCTGGGCATGATCCGCAACGAGGAGACCCTGGAGGCCTCCACGTACGCGACGCGTATGCCGGAGGACCTCTCGGGCCGCCAGGTGTACGTCCTGGACCCGATGCTGGCCACGGGCGGCACGCTGGTCGCCGCGATCAAGGAGCTCATCCGGCGCGGCGCGGACGACGTGACGGCGGTCGTCCTGCTGGCCGCGCCCGAGGGCGTCGAGGTCATGGAGCGCGAGCTGGCGGGGACCCCGGTGACGGTGGTGACGGCGTCGGTGGACGAGCGGCTCAACGAGCAGGGGTACATCGTGCCCGGGCTCGGGGACGCGGGGGACCGCATGTACGGGACGGCCGACTAGCCGGCCGGGTTTCTCCGGCGGGGCACAGCCCCCACAGGCCCCCGGCCGCCCGTCGGCCCGGGGGTCTTCTGCTGCCCGGCCTCCCCCGGGCGCGGGAGCGGCCGGGAGACCGGGGCCGGGCGGCACGTCGCGGGCGCCGGGAGAGCGGTCGGCCGGCGCCCTAGCACTTCGTGGGCGCCGGGAGGGGCTTGCCCAGGGCGGACAGGGCCGTCGCCGCCTGTTGCGCCGGGTCCAGTGCCTGGAAGGTGGAGCCCAGGATGAGGTCGACGTCCGGCGTCGTGCGCGCGTCCGTCTTCTGGGCCGCGCCCTTCAGCTGCGTACCCAGCACGGAGAAGGCGCCCCGGGTCGCCCCGGGTGCCCCCAGCAGTATCCCGTTCCCGGTGACCTTCTTGTCGTACTCGGCCGGCGCGTTCCCCACCTTGCCGATGGCGAAGCCGCGCTTCTTCAGCTCGTCCGCCGTGTCCTTGGCCAGCCCGCCCCGCGGTGTCGCGTTGTAGACGTTCACCGTGATCTGGGCGGGCTTGGGCAGCGCGGCGGCTGCGGCGGCCGGCGCGGCGGAAGCGGAGGGCGAGGGTGATGGACTCGGCGCGCAGTCGTGCTTCGCGCCGGCCGTCTTCTTCTTCGCGCCGTCCGACCCACCGAAGACGTCGATGAGCTGGATCGTCCCCCAGCCGATCAGCCCGAGGACCACGACGGCGGCGACGACCGCGAGCAGAAGCCGGCCGCGTCGGCGGGGGCGACGCATCCTGGGGTACTTGTCGCCCGTGATGCGGTACTTTCCGCCCATGCCGGGGGGAGTGAGCATGCTCATATGCGCAGCGTAGTGCGGCCCGGTGGCGATGCCTACTAAATGATCAATGGATCGCGTCCGTATGAGCGGTAAAGAGCCCGAAAGGATCAGTACGGACCGGCTCGTACGGAGTGTCGGGGCCCTCGGCGGGCGACCGGGCCGCCCGTCGGTCCGCCCGTCAGTCCATTTCCAGGACGCGCGCGTGCAGCACCTGGCGCTGCTGGAGCGCCGCCCGAACCGCCCGGTGCAGCCCGTCCTCCAGGTAGAGGTCGCCCTGCCACTTCACGACGTGCGCGAAGAGGTCGCCGTAGAACGTGGAGTCCTCCGCGAGCAGGGTCTCCAGGTCGAGCTGCCCCTTGGTGGTGACGAGCTGATCGAGCCGGACCGGGCGCGGCGCGACGTCCGCCCACTGCCGGGTGCTTTCCCGGCCGTGGTCGGGGTACGGCCGCCCGCTTCCGATGCGCTTGAAGATCACACGGAAAGCCTACCGGGCAAGCGGCTCCGGGCGCAGCCATGGTGCGTGAGTGCGATCCTGGGGCAATCTCCGCAATGCCGACATAGGGGGCTCGCCATGACCGCCAGCGACGACGACACCGCCGCCTCCTCCGTCGCCCTTCCGCCCCCCGTCGCCGAGATCGCCACCGGGTACTCCTTCACCGGCCCCGCCCTGGAGCTCGGCGCCGCGCTGTGGGAGGGGCACTGCCACCCGGGGGCGCCCGTCCGTATCCCGCTCGCCATGCTCAACCGGCACGGCCTGGTCGCCGGGGCCACCGGCACCGGCAAGACCAAGACGCTCCAGCTCATCGCCGAGCAGCTGTCCGCGAACGGCGTGCCGGTCTTCCTCGCCGACGTGAAGGGCGATGTCTCCGGGATCTCCGCGCCCGGCCAGGGCGGCGAGAAGGTGCGGCAGCGGGCGGCGGAGGTGGGCCAGGAGTGGGAGGCGGCCGGCTTCCCCTGCGAGTTCTACGCGCTCGGCGGCATCGGCACCGGCATCCCGCTGCGCGCCACGGTCACCGGTTTCGGGCCGGTGCTGCTGTCCAAGGTGCTGCAACTCAACCAGACCCAGGAGCAGTCGCTCGGCCTGATCTTCCACTACGCCGACTCCAAGGGCCTGGAGCTGTACGACCTGAAGGACCTCAAGGCGGTCACCGCCTTCCTCGTCTCCGACGTCGGCAAGCCGGAGCTGAAGGGGATCGGCGGGCTGTCGTCGGTGACCGCCGGGGTGATCCTGCGCGCGATCACGGCCTTCGAGCAGCAGGGCGCGAACGCGTTCTTCGGCGAGCCGGAGTTCGACGTGACCGAGCTGCTCCGCCTGGCGCCGGACGGCCGGGGGCTGGTGTCCGTACTGGAGCTGCCGGCCGTCCAGGACAAGCCCCACCTCTTCTCCACCTTCCTGATGTGGCTGCTGGCGGAGCTGTTCAACGGACTGCCGGAGGTGGGGGACGTGGACCGGCCCAAGCTGGTGTTCTTCTTCGACGAGGCGCATCTGCTGTTCAGCGGGGCGTCCAAGGCGTTCCTGGAGTCGATCACGCAGACGGTACGGCTGATCCGCTCCAAGGGGGTCGGCATCTTCTTTGTGACGCAGACGCCGAAGGACGTGCCCTCCGATGTGCTGGCGCAGCTGGGCAACCGGGTGCAGCACGCGCTGCGGGCGTTCACTCCGGACGACGAGAAGGCGCTGCGGGCGACGGTACGGACGTTCCCGAAGTCGCCGTACGACCTGGAGGAGCTGCTCACCGGGCTCGGTACGGGCGAGGCGGTGGTCACGGTCCTGAGCGAGAACGGCGCGCCGACGCCGGTGGCGGCGACGCGGTTGCGGGCGCCGGGGTCCCTGATGGGGCCGGTGCCGGCGGAGGAGCTCGACCGGGCGGTCAGGGCGTCGGCGCTGTACGGGCGGTACGCGGAGGCGGTGGACCGCGAGTCGGCGTTCGAGAAGCTGGCGGGGGCGCCGGCGCCGGCGGAGGTGCCGAAGGTGCCGGAGGCGGCGGGCGCCAAGGGGGAGAAGTCGTTGGCGGAGCAGGTGGTGGGGAGTGGGGTGTTCCGGTCGCTGGCGCGGTCTGTGGGGTCACAGTTGGGGCGGGAGATCACGCGGTCGTTGTTCGGGACGCGGCGGCGGCGATGATGTCCGGGCTTTGATCGCCCCCACCCCGAGCCCCGGTAGTCCACCAGCGGACCGCGGAGGGTCGCGGGGGGGGGGGGGGGGGGGGGAGGGGAGAGGGAAGGAGGGGGGGGGGGGGGGGGGGAAGAAAGGGAGAGGGAGAGAAAAAAAACAAGACAA
>NZ_JBVILC010000002.1:599269-674316 GCF_055580545.1 Streptomyces sp. NPDC031670
CGTTTTTGGTTTTCACGCGCGGCCCCCCACACCCCAGAGCCCTGGGGGTCGCGGGGACCCTCGCGACCGCCAACAAAAACCCCACAAACAACCCCGGGGGGGGGGGGGGGGGGGACCCCCCCGCGACCAGCCACCCACCGGCCCGCAGACGAACCCCGGGCCGAATCACCCCCCGTTCGGGTTTCGCCGAGAACTCACACGTTCGTATGACGCGGCCCCGGCCCCCGCACTTCCCCCCACCCCCACGGGTACTGCTGGAGCCGACCAACTGGTCGTATCAGGAGGGGAACCCGTGACCCAGCCGTTCGTACTGCCGGACTTCTACATGCCGTATCCGGCCCGGCTCAACCCCCATCTGGAGGCCGCCCGGGTCCACTCCCGCGCGTGGGCCCGCGAGCGGGGCATGCTGGAGGGCTCCGGCATCTGGGAGCAGAGCGACCTCGACGCCCACGACTACGCGCTGCTCTGCTCGTACACCCACCCCGACTGCGACGCCGACGTCCTCTCCCTCGTCACCGACTGGTACGTGTGGGTGTTCTTCTTCGACGACCACTTCCTGGAGGAGTTCAAACGGACCCAGGACCACGAGGGGGCGCGGGCGTATCTGGACCGGCTGCCGGCGTTCATGCCGATGGACCTCGCGGACGGCTTCCCCGAACCCCTCAACCCGGTGGAGGCGGGGCTCGCCGACCTGTGGGCGCGGACCGTGCCGAGCATGTCGCACGGCTGGCGGGAGCGGTTCGCCGAATCCACCCGCAACCTCCTGGACGAGTCGATGTGGGAACTCGTCAACATCGGCGAGGGCCGGATCGCCAACCCCGTCGAGTACATCGAGATGCGCCGCAAGGTCGGCGGCGCCCCCTGGTCGGCGGGGATCGTCGAGTACGCGGCCAACGCCGAACTCCCGTACACCGTCGCCGGCTCCCGCCCCCTGCGGGTGCTCACCGACGCCTTCTCCGACGGCGTCCATCTGCGCAACGACCTCTTCTCCTACCAGCGGGAGGTGGAGGACGAGGGGGAGTTGAGCAACGGCGTCCTCGTCCTGGAGACGTTCCTCGGCTGCTCCACCCAGGAGGCCGCCGAGACCGTCAACGACCTGCTCACCTCCCGGCTCCAGCAGTTCGAGAACACCGCGCTCACCGAGGTCCCGGCGCTCTGCCTGGACCAGGGGCTCACCCCCGAGGAGTGCGCGCGGATCGGGGCGTACGTGAAGGGCCTCCAGGACTGGCAGTCCGGCGGCCACGAGTGGCACATGCGCTCCAGCCGGTACATGAACGAGGAGACCCGCGGGCGCGGGGCGATGGCCCACGGGGTGCTGGGCACCTCCGCGCTGGACGTGCGGAACTTCTTCGGCCGCCCGGCGGCGGCGAGGCTGCGCAGCCACACCCATGTGCCGTTCCAGCACGTCGGCCCGTCCGTGCTCCCCGACTTCGACATCCCCTTCACGCTGACGCTCAGCCCGCACTGGAAGGACGCGCGACGACGGTCCGTCGCCTGGGCGGGCCGCCATGGACTGCTCGACGACATCTGGGACGAGCAGAAGCTCCTCGGCTACGACTTCGCGCTCTGCTCGGCCGGTCTCGACCCCGACGCCACACCGGAGGAGCTGGAACTGCACGCCGAGTGGCTGACCTGGGGGACGTACGGGGACGACTACTACCCGCTGCGGTACGGGCGTTCCGGCGACCTCGCCGGGGCGCGCCTGACGCACGAGCGCCTGCTGCGCGTGATGGACCCCGTGGACCCGGCGGCCGGGGCGGCGGTCGCGGTGACCCCCATGGAACGGGCGCTCGCCGATCTGTGGCGGCGCACGGCGTGCCCGATGTCACCGCGGGGACGGCAGGAGTTCCGGAACGCGGTGGAGGCGATGCTGGAGAGCTGGCTGTGGGAGCTGCTCAACCAGCACCAGCACCGGATCCCCGACCCCGTCGACTACCTGGAGATGCGCCGGTTCACCTTCGGCTCCCACCTCACCGCCGCCCTGGGCAGGATGCGGCACGCCGACGCGCTGCCCGAGGCGCTGTTCCGGTCGAGCACGATGACGGCCCTGGAGAACGCCGTCATGGACTACGGGATGCTGATCAACGACTTCTTCTCGTACCAGAAGGAGATCGAGTACGAGGGCGAGCTGCACAACCTGCTCCTGGTCGTGCAGCGCTTCTTCGCCTGCGACTACCCGGCCGCCGTGCGGATCGTGGACGACCTGGTACGCGCGCGGCTGCGGCAGTACCTGCACCTCAAGGAGACCGCGGTGCCGCTGCTGTACGAGGAGTTCGGCCTCGACGCGGACGGGCGGGCGGTGCTGGACGCGTACATGGGGGAGTGGGAGGACTGGATCGCCGGGATCCTCCACTGGCACCGGGGCACGCGCCGGTACGGCGAGGAGGCGCTGCGGGGCGGCTCGCTGCCGAGCGTGATCCCCTCGGTGCTCGCCCCCGGCGGGCCCGGCACGGCCGCGCTCGGGCTCGCCCGGCTCGTGGCGCGGCCCCCGGCGGCTCCGGTAGCGGGGTCGTGGGGGGCGTGATCGACTCTGCCGTATGGGCCACGACCACGGACCGGTGCCCTCGGCCGCGGGCACCCTGAGCGGCACCTTCCGCGGCCGGCTGCTGTGGACCATCGGCATCAGCGCGTCGATCACCCTCATCCAGGTGATCGGCGCGCTGCTCTCCGGCTCGCTCGCCCTGCTCGCGGACGCCGCGCACAGCCTCACCGACGCGGTCGGGGTCGCGCTGGCGCTCGGCGCGGTCACCCTGGCCCAGCGGGCTCCCACGCCCCGGCGCACCTTCGGCTTCGTCCGCGTCGAGATCTTCTCGGCCGTCGTCAACGCGCTGCTGCTCGCGGCGGTCTTCGGCTGGGTGGTGTGGTCGGCGGTCGGGCGGTTCAGCGAGCCCGTCGAGGTCGAGGGCGGGCTGATGTTCGCGGTCGCGGTGGCCGGGCTCGCGGCGAACCTGGTGGGGCTGTGGCTGCTGCGGGACGCCAAGGACCGGAGCCTGAACCTGCGCGGCGCCTATCTGGAGGTCCTCGGCGACGCGCTGGGCTCGGTCGCGGTGATCATCGGCGGTCTGGTCATCCTGCTGACGGGCTGGCAGGCCGCCGACCCGGTCGCCTCCCTGGTGATCGGCGTGCTGATCGTGCCGAGGGCGTACGGACTGCTCCGCGACGCCCTGCACATCCTCATGGAGGCGGCCCCGCGGGACGTGGACCTCGCCGAGGTGCGCCGGCATCTGCTGGAGGAGCCCGGGGTGCTGGCGGTCCACGATCTGCACGGCTGGACCGTCACCTCCGGGATGCCGGTGCTCACCGCCCATGTGGTGGTGACGGCCCAGGCACTGGCGGACGGGTACGGCGACCTCCTCGGCCGCCTCCAGGCCTGCGTCGGCGAGCACTTCGACGTGGCCCACTCGACGATCCAGCTGGAGCCCGAGGGGCACTCCGAGACGCCCGGCGCGCTGCACGGCTAGCCGGCCGGCCGCCGCCGGACCGGGGGAGCGGTGCACCCTTGTCACATCCGGGCCCGGCGCGTCGTCCTAGGGACATGGACATCGCCATTGCGGGAGGGACGGGGACGCTGGGAAGCCGCGTCGCCGAGGAGCTGCGTACGCGGGGGCATCGCGTACGGGTGCTGAGCCGCAGGTCCCGGGAGTACCCGGTCGACCTGACCACGGGGGAGGGCCTGATCGACGCCCTTGCGGGGTGCGACGTCGTGGTGGACGCCTCCAACGCCCACGGGTCGTCCAAGGGGGCGTCCCGCACCCTCGTCGACGGGACGCGCCGGCTGCTCGCCGCCGCGCGGGCGGTGGGCGTACAGCACCACGTATGCGTCTCGATCGTGGGCTGCGACATGGTGCCGATGGGATATTTGCAGGTCAAGGCCGAGCAGGAGTGGGTCGTACGGGAGGGCCGGGTGCCCTGGACGATCGTGCGGGCCACCCAGTTCCACGAACTGCTCGCCTCGGCGCTGGCGTCGGCCGCCAAGTGGGGGGTGGTGCCGGTGCCCCGGGCGCGGCTGCGCACGGTCGCCTGTATGGAGGCCGCGTGGGTGGTCGCGGACGTGGCGGAGGGGGTGCCGCACCGGGGGCGGATCCAGATCTGCGGGCCGGAGGACACCGATGTGCGCGAGATGGCCCGGGTGTGGCGGGCGGTCACCGGCCGCAAGGCCTTCCTGATGCCGGTGCCGCTGCCCGGCCGGGCGGGCCAGGCGCTGCGGGCGGGCGCGCTCACCATCGAGCGTCCGGACGTGCGCGGCACCATGTCCTTCGGGGAGTGGCTGCGGACCGAACAGGTCTGGGCGAGCGTCGCGGGGTCGCGGTGAGCGCGGTCGCCGGGCGCGGGCCGCTGTCCGGCGAGGACGGACTGGCCCGGGCCTTCGAGCGGGAGCGGCCCCGGCTGCTGCGGGTCGCCTATACGACGACGGGGTGCCTGGCGGAGGCGGAGGACTGCGTCCAGGAGGCGTGGCTGCGGCTGCGGGGTCTTGAGGACCCGGGCGCGGTCCGCGATCTGCGCGCCTGGCTGACCACGACCGTGGGCCGGCTCGCCCTGGACGCGCTGGGCAGCGCGCGCGTGCGGCGTGAGCGGTACGTCGGCACCTGGCTGCCCGAGCCCCTGGTGGAGCAGGCCCCGGACGAGCAGGACCCCGCCGACCGGGTGACGCTCGACGAGTCGGTGTCGATGGCCCTGATGATCGTCCTGGACGAGCTGTCCCCGGCGCAGCGCACCGCGTTCCTGCTGCACGACGTGTTCGGGCTGCCGTTCGAGGAGGTCGCGGGCGTGGTGGGCCGCACCCCGGCGGCGGTACGCCAACTGGCGTCCCGGGCCCGCCGCCACGTCGACGCCAGCCGCCCGCACCACCCCGCCGGCTACGCCCGCCAGCGCGAGCTGGTCAGCGCCTTCGGCAAGGCCTGCCAGGAAGGGGATCTGGAGCGGCTGGTCTCGCTGCTCGACCCCGAGGTGGTCTGGCGCGGCGACGGCGGCGGCAAGGTGACGGCCCTGCGCGGGATCGTGCGCGGCGCGGAGAGCGTGGCACGCGGCATCGTCGCCCTCACCCGGGCGCACGTACCCCCGGACGGCCTGCGACCGGCACACGTCAACGGGGCGCCCGGTCTCGCCCTCCACCACTGGGACGGGGCCCGCACGATCGTGGCGATCACGGTGGACGGCGGCCGGATCACGTCGGTGGACGCGATCCGCAACCCGGACAAGCTGATGCGCGTACCTCGGGCTTAGACATCGGGGTCGGCCTCTTCGTACCGTTCCGCGCTCCCGCGCATGATCCGCCCCGGGGCACTGGGAGCCGGGCCCGGCCCTCGGGGGCCGCCCTCCCCCAGCAGTCCCCGGGCGCGCGCGAGGCCGTACGCGGCCAGGGTGTAGGCGTCGGAGATCCGGCCGGTGACGAGCATGTGCTCGAACTCGCGCAGGGGCAGGGCCCGGCATTCCCCGATGCCCTCCTCCCGCGCTTCCGGGCCGGCGTGGGCACGGAAGCCGGCCGTGTCGATCCGGGCGAGGTACAGGTGGTCGCGTCCGGCCCGGAGGCCGGTGTCGGGTGACATGGACCCCAGGAGGGTGAGATCACTCGCCTCGCACCCCGTCTCCTCCCGCAGCTCCCGGCGGGCGGTCGGCCGGACGGCAACCGTACGGCGTCACGCAGCACGCTGACGTAGGGGCCGCACCCCTCGGGGGTGTCCACGTAGGTGCCGTGGCCCGCGTACTGGGTGAGATCGTCCGGACGGGATGCCGCCCGAGCACATCGCGGTGGCCGGGAGCGTGCCGCAGGGGGACGGCCCCGTCGAGCGGCTGCCCGCCGACTGGGACGGGATAGCGGCGCTGACCGCCCGCAGACCGGAGTTCTTCGTAACGGGATGACGATCTGGCCGCTGCTGGTCACCGACACCGACACCGACGCCACGGGTAGGGAGGTGGCCAAGAAGGCCGACGAGGGCGGCCCGAAGGGCGCCGCCGGGCCCCGTTGAGACTGGAGATGAGACTACGTACGAAGAAGGGCCCCACCGCGAACGGTGGGGCCCTTCGACATCGTGCCCGGTGAGGCACTGGCGGAGGATACGAGATTCGAACTCGTGAGGGGTTGCCCCCAACACGCTTTCCAAGCGTGCGCCCTAGGCCACTAGGCGAATCCTCCGCCGCAAACAATACAAGACGCTGAGGGGTGCTCGCGAACTCGTCCCCCGGTCAGGGATCGGGTACCCTGTGCGGAGCCCCTCACGTGGCGCTATCTGACTGAACTCCCCCAGGGCCGGAAGGCAGCAAGGGTAGGTCGGCTCTGGCGGGTGCGTGAGGGGCGCTTGCGTGTACGGGGTCTGTGTACTGGGTGCGGTACGGGGTCTGTGTACGGGGCAGGGCCGGATCCGTTGTGGTGCGGCATGCGGGACCGGACCCCCGGGAACCCGTCGCCTGCCGCTCGCGGGGCCGGTTGTCAGTCCGCCCCGATAACCTCGTAGGTGTGTCGTCCCTTGCGCTGTACCGCCGCTACCGCCCGGAGTCCTTCGCCGAGGTCATCGGGCAGGAGCATGTCACCGACCCGCTGCAGCAGGCGCTGCGGAACAACCGGGTCAATCACGCGTACCTGTTCAGCGGGCCGCGTGGCTGTGGAAAGACGACCAGCGCGCGCATCCTCGCCCGGTGCCTGAACTGCGAGCAGGGGCCCACGCCGACGCCGTGCGGGGAGTGCCAGTCCTGCCGGGACCTCGCGCGCAACGGGCCGGGGTCCATCGACGTCATCGAGATCGACGCCGCCTCCCACGGTGGCGTGGACGACGCCCGTGAGCTGCGCGAGAAGGCCTTCTTCGGGCCGGCCGGCAGCCGGTACAAGATCTACATCATCGACGAGGCCCACATGGTCACCTCGGCGGGGTTCAACGCCCTGCTGAAGGTCGTCGAGGAGCCGCCGGAGCACCTCAAGTTCATCTTCGCCACGACCGAGCCCGAGAAGGTCATCGGGACGATCCGGTCGCGCACCCACCACTACCCCTTCCGGCTCGTGCCGCCCGGCACACTCCGCGAGTACCTGGGCGAGGTCTGCGGCCAGGAGGGCATCCCCGTCGAGGACGGCGTGCTGCCGCTCGTCGTGCGCGCGGGCGCCGGCTCCGTGCGTGACTCGATGTCCGTCATGGACCAGCTCCTCGCCGGCGCCGCCGAGGACGGTGTGACGTACGCCATGGCCACCGCCCTCCTCGGCTACACGGACGGCTCCCTCCTCGACTCCGTGGTGGACGCCTTCGCCTCCGGGGACGGCGCCGCCGCCTTCGAGGTCGTGGACCGGGTCATCGAGGGCGGCAACGACCCCCGCCGGTTCGTCGCCGACCTGCTGGAGCGGTTGCGGGACCTCGTCATCCTCGCCGCCGTGCCGGACGCCGGGGAGAAGGGGCTCATCGACGCGCCCGCCGACGTCGTCGAGCGCATGCAGGCCCAGGCCGCCGTCTTCGGCGCCGCCGAGCTCAGCCGCGCCGCCGACCTCGTCAACACGGGGCTGACGGAGATGCGCGGTGCCACCTCGCCCCGGCTCCAGCTGGAGCTGATCTGCGCGCGCGTGCTGCTGCCCGCCGCGTACGACGACGAGCGCTCGGTCCAGGCCCGGCTCGACCGGCTGGAGCGCGGCGCCCACTTCCAGGCGGGTGCGGGGACCGGTCCCGCGCTGGGATACGTGCCGGGGGCCGAGGCCCATCCGCCGATGCCGCCCACCGTCCAGGCCGGACACGGAGCCGGGGGCCCCGAGGCCGCCCGGGCCGCCGCGCGCGCCCCGCAGGCGCCCGCCCCGGCCGCGCCGCCGGTCCGTTCCCAGCCGCCCGCGCCCGTCGCCCCGCCGGTCCGGCCGGAGGCCGCGCCCGCGCCCGCCGCCGAGTCCGCCCCCCAGGCCCCCCAGCCCCCCGCCCCGGGCGCCTGGCCCGGTGCCGCCGCTCTCGGTGGTGCCCCCGCGGGTGGTACCGCTTCGGGTGGGGGCGGCCAGGGCGGCGGTGCCCAGCGGCCCGGTGCCTGGCCGGGCGCCGCCGGTTCCGGTCCGGGTTCCGGCAGCGCCGCCGCCACCCCGTCCCCCGCCCCCTCCAGCGGCTCCGGAGCCTGGCCCTCCGCCTCCGCCCCGGCCGCGCAGCCTCCCGCCGCGCAGAGCCCGGCGCCGGCGTCCGCCCCCGCCGCCAACCCCGGCAGCGCCGTCCACGTACGCAACATGTGGCCGGACATCTTGGAGGCGGTGAAGAACAAGCGCCGCTTCACCTGGATCCTGCTGAGCCAGAACGCGCAGGTGGCCGGGTTCGACGGCACCACCCTCCAGCTCGGGTTCATCAACGCCGGAGCCCGGGACAACTTCGCCAGCAGCGGCAGCGAGGAAGTCCTGCGCGGTGTGCTGGGCGAGCGCTTCGGGGTGCAGTGGAAGGTCGAGGCGATCATCGACCCGTCCGGCGGCTCCCAGCCCCCGGCCGCGGCGGGCAACTTCGGCGGACCGTCCTCCGGTGGCTCCGGTGGCTCCGGCGGCTCCGGTGGATACGGGACGCAGGGCGGCGGCTTCGGAGCCCCCGCCGGCCCCTCCCGCCCGCAGAATCCGGCCCCGGCCGCCCCCGCTCCCGTACAGCAGTCGCCGCAGGCCTCCCCGCCGCCGAGACCCCAGGGGTCCCAGGCCCCGCACGCCTCCCACTCCGCGCCCATGGCCCAGGAGCCGCCGCCGGTGCGCCCCGAGGACGACGTTCCCGAGGACGACGACCCGGACCTGGTGGACAACGCGCTGTCCGGTCACGACCTCATCGTCCGCGAGCTCGGCGCCACGGTGGTGGAGGAATATACGAACGAGTAGCGGTCCGGGGTTCGGTGACCCGTACGAGGGGGAATCCGCCACGGCGGCTAGGCTGGCTGCCGTGAAGGTCCTTGTCATCGGCGGCGGCGCCCGCGAGCACGCCCTGTGCCGTTCCCTGTCCCTCGACCCCGACGTGACGGCGCTGCACTGCGCCCCCGGCAACGCCGGGATCGCGGAGGTCGCCGAGCTCCACCCCGTGGACCAGCTGGACGGCGAGGCGGTCGCACGCCTCGCGGCCTCGCTCCACGCCGACCTGGTCGTCGTCGGCCCTGAGGCGCCGCTGGTCGCCGGGGTCGCCGACGCCGTACGGGCGGTGGGCGTCCCCTGCTTCGGCCCCTCGCGCGAGGCCGCGCTGCTGGAGGGCTCGAAGGCGTTCGCGAAGGACGTCATGGCCGCCGCCGGTGTGCCGACCGCCCGCAGCTATGTGTGCACCACCCCGGCCGAGATCGACGAGGCACTGGACGCGTTCGGCGCCCCGTACGTCGTCAAGGACGACGGACTGGCGGCCGGCAAGGGCGTCGTCGTCACCGACGACGTCGAGGTGGCCCGGGCGCACGCGCTCGTCTGCGACCGGGTCGTCATCGAGGAGTTCCTCGACGGCCCCGAGGTCTCGCTCTTCGCGATCACGGACGGCGTCACCGTGCTGCCCCTCCAGCCCGCGCAGGACTTCAAGCGCGCGCTCGACGGCGACGAGGGCCCCAACACCGGCGGCATGGGCGCGTACTCGCCGCTGCCCTGGGCCGACCCCAAGCTCGTGGACGAGGTCATGGCGAGCGTGCTCCAGCCGACCGTCGACGAACTGCGCCGCCGCGGCACCCCGTTCTCCGGTCTGCTGTACGCCGGCCTCGCGATCACCTCGCGCGGGGTGCGCGTGATCGAGTTCAACGCCCGCTTCGGCGACCCCGAGACGCAGGTCGTGCTCGCCCGGCTGAAGACGCCGCTCGCGGGTGTACTGCTGCACTCCGCCAACGGGACGCTGGACGCGCAGCCGCCGCTGGCCTGGCGCGACGACGCCGCCGTCACGGTCGTCGTGGCCTCGCACAACTACCCCGGCACGCCCCGGACGGGCGACCCGATCGAGGGTCTGGACCAGGTCGCGGAGGTGGACGCGCCCCACGCGTACGTCCTGCACGCCGGGACGCGCCGCGAGGGCGACGCGGTGGTGAGCGCGGGCGGACGGGTCCTCTCCGTCACCGCCACCGGAGCGGACCTGACACAGGCCCGGGAGCGGGCGTACGCGGCGGTCGGACGCATCCGGCTGGACGGCTCGCAGCACCGTACGGACATCGCCCGGAAGGCGGCCGAGGCGCGGGCGTGACGCGCTGACCGCCCCCTGTCCCGGTCCGGGGCGCGGCCCCCGCCGGGGTCGCGCCCCGGACCTTTGCGTCGGTGGACCCCGCCGCCGGGCCGCCGCCCCGCCCGGCACCGCCAACCCCACCCCAAAGCCATTCCATCGAGTGACGGGTGGGCCATCCGGATGACGGGTGGCGGGGGCGCAACTAGGGTGCGGCGGGAGCGGTCCGGCACTTGGGTCACCGGCATTGCGATGTCGGTGGGGGGTGCCACAGTGGGGGAGTGAGCAAAGCCGACGCAGGGCAGAGGGGGTGACGTCCGGCCGTGTCCGGTACCGGGATGGGTGGTGAGGCGGGCGCGCGGTCCGCGCGCTCGCGGGCGCTGGCCGTGCTGCGGGTCCGCAGCCGGGCCCTGGCCCTTGCTCTGCTGCCGGCCGCCGTCGCCGTGGTCCTGCTCGTCGCGGACGTGCAGGGCCGGATCGACGGCCGCGGCTGGGACACGGCCCGCTGGGCGGTGACGGGCGCGGCGGCCGTGGTGCTGCTGGCCGCCGCCGTGGTGACGGCCGTGATCGTCCGGGCCAGGCCCGCCCTCTCTCCGACGGTCGAGCTGGCCGAGTCCTCGGCGCCCGATCTGTACCGGCTGGTGAGGGACCTGGCCGACCGGCTCGACGTGCCCGCGCCCTCGGCCATAGCGCTGACCCCGGACTGCGACAGCTGGCTGGAGGACCGTACACATCCGGCCCATTCCGTACGGGGCGGTCCCGGCGGCGCCGGTGCGCGCGGCCCGGGCCCGCGGGGTGTTCTGCGGGGCATACCGGGTCTGCGGCGCCGTACCGACGCCGCGCCGGTCCTCGTCATCGGGTCGCCGTTCCTGTGGTGGATGCGGGTCGGTGAGCTGCGGGCCATCCTGGCGCCCGTGGTGGCCGGCACCGGGCCGTCCGCCCAGCCCGACATAGCCTCGGCCCGCCGCTTCGTCCGGGGCCTGGACGCGGCGGTCGCCGTGACCAGCGGGTCCGGCGCGCGGCGGGGGGCGCGTCTGGTGCTCTGCTTCGTCGGGCCGGTCGCCCGGCTGCTGCTGCGCGGCTGCCGGACGCACGCCGCCGAGATGGAGCGGGGCGTCGCGGCGGCTGCCTCCGAGCGCGCCCAGGACGTGGACTACGGGCTGCGGATCGTCGCCCAGGAGCAGGTCGGGCTCGCCTACGCGGGCTGGGACCGGCTGCTGACCCGGGTGGCGGTGCCGGCCTGGCGGATGGGGCGCTGGCCGTCCCGGCTGGACGCCGGGGTGGTCTCGGCGCTGACCGAGCTGTCGCGGCGGGACCGGCTGGCGGAGGGGTTCGCGTCCCGGCTCGGGGAGCGGCCCGCGTGCGATCTTCTGGAGGAGCCGGGGGTGGCCGACGAGGCGGCCTCGCTGCTGGCGGCCCGGCTCTTCCACGGCGGTCCGGCCGAGCCGGGGCCCGACTGGTCGCCGGTGGAGTGGCAGCACTACCCGGAGGAAGTCGTCGACCGGAAGTGGCGCGCGGAGGCGGCGCGGCTGCACCGGGTGCTGGACGGGATGGGTACGCCGCCGGGCGCGGAGCCCGCCGCGCCCGCCGCGCCGACGCTGGCGCGGGTCCTGGAGCACCTGACCGATGCCGGGCAGGACGGGTCGGCGCTGGCGGCCGGGATCGAGGCGGAGGTCGCGGTCGAGGAGGCGGCGGCCGGTCCGCAGGTGCCGTCGGCGGACCTGTGGGGCGACTGCGTCCCGCTCTTCCCGCTCCAGCCGCCGCGTACGGGCCGGGAGCTGCTGGCCGACCACGTCACGGCGATGGTGTGCTGCGCGGCCGTCGACACGGCCGGGGCGGCGCCCGGGCTGGACTGGCTGGACGGTCCGGCGCTGCTGGTGGACGGGGAGCGGAAGGGGGATCTGGCGGGGCGCGTGCTGGCGCTGCTGGAGGAGGGGGACGCGGAGCCGTTGCGGGGGTGGTTGGCGGGGGTGGGGGTTCGGGCGGAGAAGCCGGTGCGGCTGGTGTGAGGGGGGTTTGGCCCCTCCCCGCCCCTTCCCTGAACCC
The DNA here is from genome assembly GCF_055580545.1 of Streptomyces sp. NPDC031670. Lineage (NCBI taxonomy): Bacteria > Bacillati > Actinomycetota > Actinomycetes > Kitasatosporales > Streptomycetaceae > Streptomyces > Streptomyces sp. NPDC031670. The sequence goes on from NZ_JBVILC010000002.1 coordinate 611,404, forward strand.
TCCGGGGGTGGGTGGGGGTGAAGATGGTTTCCGGGGGCTCCGCCCCCGGCCCCCCTGGCGGGGGCTGCGCCCCCTGCACCCCGCCACGGGGCTGCGCCCCGGACCCCGCCACGGGGCTCCGCCCCCTGCACCCCGGCCCCGCCTCCTACCCGCTTGGGGCTCCGCCCCGGACCCCCCAAAAACGGAACCCTCCCCTCCGTATCCCGTCAATTCGCGACGAACAGTGACGGAGTGCGTGCGTTATGTGATGTGCTGGAGACCGGCCGCTGACCGGTGGAGTCGGGGGAGTGAGGGAGGCGAGTGGTATGGGGGCGGAGCAGATCCGGCGGTGGGAGTCGGGGGCGCTCGCGCACGCGGTCTCCGATCCCTTCGGACAGGGGCCGTTGCCCTGGCTGCGCGGTGGGGAGCACTACTTCGACGACACCGGGCACGTCGTGCCCTGGTACGTCGAGCCCGCCCGGCTCGGCCTGGGCCGGGCCGCCGGTCCCCGTACCGCCGACGACGTACGGATGCAGATCAAGGGGTTCGCCTCCACCGGGGCCGTCGCGCCCGGTGAGGCGGTCGACTTCCACATCACCGTCAACCCGCCGCAGCAGTTCTCGGTCGACATCTACCGCATCGGGCACTACGGGGGCGATGGGGCCGCCCACGTCGCGACCAGCCCCCGGCTCGCCGGGATCGTGCAGCCCGCGCCCCTCACCGCCAACCGAACCGTCTCCTGCCACCACTGGTGGCTCTCCTGGCGCTACCAGGTCCCCTCGTCCGCCGCGCTCGGCGCGTACGTCGCCGTGCTCACCACCGTCGACGGATACCGGTCGCACATCCCCTTCACCGTCCGCGACAGCCGCCCCGCCGATCTGCTGCTCCTGCTCCCCGACATCACCTGGCAGGCCTACAACCTCTTCCCCGAGGACGGCCGCACGGGCGCCTCGCTCTACCACGCGTGGGACGACGAGGGGCGGCTCCTCGGGGAGGAGGACGCCGCCATGACCGTCTCCTTCGACCGGCCGTACGCGGGCGCGGGCCTGCCGCTGCACGTGGGGCACGCGTACGACTTCATCCGCTGGGCCGAGCGGTACGGATACGACCTCGCCTACGCCGACACCCGCGATCTGCACGCCGGCCGCGTCGACGCCACCCGCTACCGGGGCCTGGTCTTCCCCGGCCACGACGAGTACTGGTCGGCCCCCATGCGCCGCACGGTCGAGCTCGCCCGCGAGCACGGCACCTCGCTGGTGTTCCTCTCCGCCAACACCCTCTACTGGCAGGTCGACCTCACCCCGTCGCCCTCGGGCGTGCCCGACCGGCTGCTGACCTGCCGCAAGCGGCGCGGGCCCGGCCGGCCGGCGCTGTGGCGGGAGGTCGCGCGGGCCGAACAGCAGTTGCTGGGGATCCAGTACGCCGGGCGGGTGCCCGAGCCGTCCCCGCTGGTGGTGCGGAACGCCAAGCACTGGCTCTGGGAGGCCACCGGCGCCGGCGAGGGCGACGAGCTCGACGGGCTGGTCGCGGGCGAGGCCGACCGCTACTACCCGCGCACCGCGCTCCCCGAGCACCAGGACCGCATCCTGCTCGCCCACTCGCCGTACCGCGACAGCGAGGGCGCGACCCGGCACCAGGAGACCTCGCTCTACCGGGCCCCCTCCGGCGCGCTCGTCTTCGCCTCCGGCACCTTCGCCTGGTCCCCGGCGCTCGACCGGCCCGGTCACACCGACCCCCGCATCCAGCGCGCCACCGCCAATCTCCTCGACCGGATCTGCAAGCGGGACTGACGACGGGAAGAGCCCCCGTCGCCGGGTACTCGTCGCGTGCGAGAGAATCGGAAGCGCTCCTGGATCAATCTACGCGGAGGAACCGTGTCCGGATTTGTAGAAAAGCCCGAGCCGATTCAGGTCCCGGGCCTCACCCACCTCCACACGGGCAAGGTCCGCGACCTCTACCGGAACGAGGCCGGCGACCTGGTGATGGTCGCCAGCGACCGGATCTCCGCGTACGACTGGGTGCTGCCGACCGAGATCCCCGACAAGGGCCGGGTGCTCACCCAGCTCTCGCTGTGGTGGTTCGACCGCCTGGCCGACCTCGTCCCGCACCACGTGCTCTCCACCGACCTCCCCGAGGGCGCCCCCGCCGACTGGGCCGGGCGCACGCTCGTCTGCAAGTCGCTGCGGATGGTCCCGGTGGAGTGCGTGGCGCGCGGCTACCTCACCGGCTCCGGCCTCGTGGAGTACGACGAGTCCCGTACGGTCTGCGGGCTCGCCCTGCCCGAGGGGCTCAGCAACGGCTCCGAGCTGCCCGCGCCGATCTTCACGCCCGCCACCAAGGCCGCCGTCGGCGACCACGACGAGAACGTCAGCTACGAGGAGGTCGCCCGCCAGGTCGGCGCGGAGACCGCCGCGCTGCTGCGCCAGACGACGCTCGCCGTCTACGGCCGCGCCCGCGACATCGCCCGGGAGCGCGGGATCGTCCTCGCCGACACCAAGTTCGAGTTCGGCTTCGAGACCGTCGACGGCGAGGAGCGGCTCGTCCTGGCCGACGAGGTCCTCACGCCCGACTCCTCGCGGTTCTGGCCGGCCGAGACCTGGGAGCCGGGCCGCGCCCAGCCGTCGTACGACAAGCAGTTCGTGCGCGACTGGCTGACCTCCGCCGCCTCCGGCTGGGACCGCCACGGCGAGCAGCCGCCGCCCCCGCTGCCTCAGGAGGTCGTGGACGCCACCCGGGCCAAGTACCTGGAGGCGTACGAGCAGCTCACCGGCACCAGCTGGAGCTGAGCGCACGAAGAAGCCCCCGGTCACCAGACCGGGGGCTTCTTCGCACTGAGCGGACGACGAGATTCGAACTCGCGACCCTCACCTTGGCAAGGTGATGCTCTACCAACTGAGCCACGTCCGCATGCGCCGTAGCGCGGAGCCAACTATACCCAACCGCGGCGGCGGGCGAGACGCACCGCCGTGTGACGGTTCTCCGCACCCAGCTTCGAGGCGGCCGAGGAGAGGTAGTTCCGGACGGTCCCCGGGGAGAGACCGGCCCGCTCCGCGATCTCCGCGACGGGCGCCCCGTCGGCCGCCAGCTCCAGGACCTCGGCCTCGCGGGCGGTGAGCGGGGAGTCCCCGGCGGAGATCGCGTCGGCCGCCAACTCCGGGTCCACATAGCGGTTTCCGGCGTGCACGGACCTGATGATCTCCGCCAGTCCGCGGGCGCTCACCGTCTTCGGCACGAAGCCGCGCACCCCGGCCGCGAGCGCCCGCTTGAGGTGGCCCGGCCGCCCGTGGCTCGTCACGATCATGGTGCGGCAGCCGGGCAGTTCGGCCCGCAGGGATGTGGCGACACTCACACCGTCCGCCCCCGGCATCTGGAGGTCGAGGACGGCCACATCGGGCCGGTGGGCGCGGGCCATCGCCAGCGCCTCGGGCCCGGAGGCCGCCTCGGCGACCACGGTGAGGTCGTCCTCCAGGCCGAGCAGCGCGGCCAGCGCGCCCCGGATCAGATGCTCGTCGTCGGCGAGCAGGACACGTACGGGCGCCGCCGTCCGCCCCTCGGACGCCGCCGTACGGTCAGCTCCGCCGGACCCCGTCATACGGTCAGCTCCTCGGCCGGTTCCGCCGCACCGCACAGCGGCACGGTCGCGGTCAGCAGGAAGCGCGTCCCCGAGCGGACCGCCTCCAGCGTGCCGCCCATCGGGGCGAGCCGTTCGCGCAGCCCCGCCAGGCCCGAGCCGGGGGCGGCGGGGGCGAGGCCGGACACGCCGTCGTTCTCCACGACCAGGGTGACGGCGGGCCCGTCGGCCGCGAGCCGGATGGCACAGCCGCGCGCGTTGCCGTGCCGCAGCACGTTGGTGGTGGCCTCGCGCACCACCCAGCCGAGCGCCGACTGCACCCCGGCGGGCAGCCCGGTGGCCGTGCCGGTGACCGTGCAGTCGATCCCGGCCGCCTCCAGCACACCCCGGGCCCCGTCGAGTTCGACGCCCAGGTCCGCTTCGCGGTAGCCGCGCACCACTTCCCGTACCTCTCGTTGTGACTCCCGCGCGATGCGCTGGACCTCGATCATCTGGGCCACCGCCTCCGGCCGGCCGCGCTCGGCGAGCTGGACGGCGAGCTCGCTCTTGAGGGCGATCACCGCGAGGTTGCGGCCGAGCACGTCGTGCATGTCCCGCCCGAAGCGCAGCCGTTCCTCGGCCACGGCGAGGCGCGCCTGGACGTCTTTCGCCTCCTCGGCCTGCCACATGTTGCGCAGCCCCCAGGCCCCCGGCCGGACCGTGACCAGCATCAGCGCTCCCGCGATCACCACCGTCGGCAGCGGCGCGAGCAGTTCCACGCCGCGCGCCCCGGTGGCCCCGAAGGAGGCGGTGACCAGGGCCGCGTAGCCCAGGCAGTGCAGCAGGAAGGTGCGGACCGGCACCAGCAGGGCGTACGGGATCATCAGCGCGATCGGCAGATCGGCCAGGAGCAGCGGGAACACACTGTGCGGGTCCGTGGCGGCGACCGCCGCGAGCAGCGCGGTGCCGACGCCGAGCAGGGCCGCCGGGGCGACCAGCAGACGGCGGGGGAAGGCGCTGTGGCCGAGGTAGTCGTCGTAGGCGGGGCCGATCCGGCGGCCGGCCACCACGCACTGCGCGATGTTCACGGCGAGCAGCGCCGCGCCGAGGACCGTGTTCAGCGTGCCGCGCGGCCCGGTCGCGAGCAGGGGCAGGACCCCCCAGGTCAGCAGGAAGAACCAGAGCATCGCCGTCATGGTGTGGCGCGTGTACAGGTCCATCTTCTGGATCCTGCTGCGCTCCTGCCAGCGCCGTCGCCAGCCGCCGATCCGGCGTATCCGACCGAGCACCCCGTCCGTCCCCCCGTGTCACCGCCGCGGTTCCCAGCGGAACCGCCTGCGTACAGCAAACACGCCGATCAGCGTCCAGGCCACCGCCGTGGCGAGCCGGCCGAGGATGTCGGCGCCGTCGAGCGCTCCCGTCCAGCCGCCTCGGATCAGGGCGATGGCCGGGGAGAGCGGCAGCAGTTCGCAGACCGAGGCCAGTGCGTCGGGCATCAGGTCCACCGGGACGACCAGGCCGGAGCCGGCCATCGACACGAGCATCACCGGCATCACGGAGATCTGCGCGCTCTCCGCGGAGCGGGTGAGGGCCGCGGTCACCGCCGCGAGTACGCACATCAGCAGCACGCCGAGCAGCAGCCCCGCCACCGCGAGCCACACCGCGCGGGGCGCGGCGACGTCCAGGGCCACCGTGCAGCCGGCCGCCAGCAGTACGCACTGGACCAGTGCCAGCGTGACCGCCGGGAGCGCGGCACCCGCCAGGATCTCCAGGTCCCGCAGTTCGCCGGTGCGCAGCCGCTTGAGGACGAGCTCCTCACGGCGTACGACGAAGACGCCGGTCAGCGCCGAGTAGACGGCGAAGAGCAGGACGTAGCCGAGCGAGCCGGGCAGCAGGACCGTGCCGACGGTCAGTCCGCTGTCCGCGAGGTCCATGCCGTCGACGGCCGAGCTCATGGAGAAGGTGAGCATCGCGGGCAGCACCAGGGCGGTGAACATCGCCGCCTTGTTGCGGCCGAGCAGGGTGAGTTCGGCGCGGGCGAGCGCCTTCATCCGGGACGCGGGGGTGCTCGCCGACGGTGTACCGGTGCGCGGCGGGGTCAGTTCGGTGGTGCTCATCGGGTCGCCTCCTGTTCCCGGGCGATGTGCAGGAAGGCCTCTTCGAGGGTGGCCGAGCGGATGTCGAGGCCGCGCAGCTCGACGCGGTTCTCGCGGGCCCACAGCAGCAGTTCGGTGGCGGTGTGCTGGAGGGCGGTGGTCCGCAGCCGTACGGTCCGGCCCTCGCTCTCGTGGGCGCCGACGCCGAGCCGGCCCAGCGGCGGCAGGTCGCCCAGGTGGTAGCCGTCGGGCAGGTCGAAGCAGAGGCGGGAGGGCTGGGCGGCGACCACGTCGGCCACCCGCCCGGCCGCGGCGATACGTCCCTCGTGCAGGATCGCGAGCCGTTCGGCGAGCGCCTCGGCCTCCTCCAGGTAGTGCGTGGTGAGCAGCACGGTGGTGCCCGCGTCCCGCAGTTCGCGGACCAGCTCCCAGGTGGTGTGGCGGCCCTCGGCGTCCAGGCCGGTGGTCGGCTCGTCGAGGAAGAGCACCTCGGGCCGGGCGAGCAGGGCGAGCGCGAGGTCGAGGCGCCGCTTCTCGCCGCCGGAGAGCTGCTTGACGCGTACGTCCGCGCGCCGGGCGAGCCCGACCAGCTCCAGCGCCTCGGCCACGGGCCGGGCTCCGCCGGTGCAGCCCGCCCACATCCGTACGGTCTCGGCGACCGTCAGCTCGGACGGGAAGCCGCCCTCCTGGAGCATCACCCCGGTGCGGGGGCGTACGGCGGCGCGTTCGGTGTACGGGTCGTGGCCGAGCACCCGGACCGTTCCGCCGCTCGGCGGGGTGAGGCCTTCGAGCAGTTCGACGGTGGACGTCTTGCCGGCGCCGTTGGTGCCGAGCAGCGCGAAGAGTTCACCGCGCGCCACGGAGAAGGAGATTCCACGGACGGCCTCGAAGCCCCCGGCGTAGGTGCGCCGCAGCTCCTCGACCTCGATCACATCTGGCATGCGTCCAGCGTTCCGCGGGAGCGGGGCCGGGGGCAGTGCGCGCTGTCACCGCCGACCATGACAAATGTCAGTGCGCGCTCGGGCGCATACGACGAAGGCCCCGGTCTGATGACCGGGGCCTTCGCCTTCTGAGCGGACGACGAGATTCGAACTCGCGACCCTCACCTTGGCAAGGTGATGCTCTACCAACTGAGCCACGTCCGCATTGCTGCCGCTCGGCTCTCACCGGGCGGTGCGAACACCACTGTACCTGATCCACAACCGTGGTCGGTAAGCGATGCAGAGCGGGTGACAGGAATTGCACACTGCGCCTTCCCCCTGGAAGGGGGATGTTCTACTACTGAACTACACCCGCACGCTCCGGTGGACCGGGCCTTTCGGCCTTGCCCCTCGGCGTGCTCCAGACTCTAGCCGATCACCCCGGGTGCCGTGCAACTCGGTTGCCGGGGCCCGCACTCCGGGGGCCCCGGCGCCGCTGGCGTCCGGCGGCTCAGCTCGCCGCGCTGAACGCCTCGTAGACCTTCTTGGGGATGCGCCCCCGGGTCGGCACCTCCATGTGGTGCGACCGGGCCCAGGCACGGACCGCCGCCGGGTCGGGGGCGACATCGGTGTGCCGGAAGGCCTTACCGGACCTCGACTGCTTGCGCCCGGCCTTCACATACGGTGCCAGAGCCTTGCGCAGTTTCTTCGCATTGACGAGATTGAGATCGATCTCGTAGGCCTTCCCGTCCAGGCCGAACGTGACCGTTTCCGCCGCTTCTCCGCCGTCCAGGTCGTCGGAGAGCGTGACTACTACGCGCTGAGCCACGGATATCGGTTCCTTTCTGTGGTCCGCCGTTCTCACGTGTCTGACGTGCGGCGATCCCGGCCTTCCGGCTGTTTTGGAGCAAGGCTGTTTCTCTCGGGTTTCCCCCGAGAAGCCTTTGTACAGCCGCCAGCATTGCATTGTGAAGCCCAGACAATTGCATCCGCGTGTCCGATCGCAATGCGCGGGGACGGTTTTTCCCGGGATTTTTCCCGCACCCGGCCGGGGTCGAAACCGGAACGTGATCGGACCTCTTCGATATCTACTCGCGTAGATTTTCCGGCCGGGTACTCTGAGGGAACCGCCTTCGCACCACACCACCACGGGAGTGCCAGTGGCACGCGTCGTAGTCGACGTCATGCTCAAGCCGGAGATCCTCGACCCGCAGGGACAGGCGGTGCAGCGCGCACTGCCCCGTCTCGGCTTCGAGGGGATCGCCGACGTTCGCCAGGGGAAGCGTTTCGAACTCGATGTGGAGGGGCCCCTCGACGAGGCCGCCCTCGCCCGCATCCACGAGATGGCCGAAACGTTCCTCGCCAACACCGTCATCGAGGACTTCACCGTGAAGGTCGAGGAGTCCAAGTGACTGCTCGCATCGGTGTCGTCACCTTCCCCGGAACGCTCGACGACCGCGACAGCCTGCGGGCCGTGCGGATCGCGGGTGCCGAGCCGGTGTCGCTGTGGCACCGCGACAAGGACCTCAAGCAGGTCGACGCGGTCGTCCTGGCCGGCGGCTTCTCCTACGGCGACTACCTGCGGGCCGGAGCCATCTCCCGCTTCTCGCCGGTGATGGAGACGGTCATCGACCAGGCGAAGGCCGGCATGCCGGTGCTCGGCATCTGCAACGGCTTCCAGATCCTCACCGAGTCCCACCTGCTGCCGGGCGCCATGCTCCGCAACAACCATCTGCACTTCATCTGCCGCGAGCAGAAGCTGCGGGTGGAGAACGCGCGGACCGCGTGGACCGCCGACTACGAGGCGGGCCAGGAGATCCAGGTCCCGCTGAAGAACATGGACGGCCGGTACGTCGCCGACGAGCGCACGCTCGACGAGCTGGAGGCCGAGGGCCGCGTCGCCTTCCGCTACCTGGACATGAACCCCAACGGCTCGCTCCGCGACATCGCCGGCATCACCAACGCCGCCGGCAACGTCGTCGGTCTGATGCCGCACCCCGAGCACGCCGTGGAGCCGCTGGTCGGCACCGGCCGCACCGACGGCCTCGGTTTCTTCACCTCGATCCTCAAGAAGCTGGTCAACGCCTGATGAGCCTCGACACCGTCAAGCACGCCACCGGGACGCCCGACGTCGAGCAGCCGTGGAAGGAGCTCGGCCTCAAGGAGGACGAGTACGCCCGGATCCGCCAGATCCTGGGCCGCCGCCCCACCGGCGCCGAGCTCGCCATGTACTCCGTGATGTGGTCGGAGCACTGCTCGTACAAGAGCAGCAAGGTCCATCTGCGCCAGTTCGGCGAGAAGACGCCCGAGAACGACGCGATGCTCGTGGGCATCGGCGAGAACGCGGGCGTCGTCGACGTCGGCCAGGGCTACGCGGTCACCTTCAAGGTGGAGTCCCACAACCACCCCAGCTACATCGAGCCGTACCAGGGCGCGGCCACCGGGGTCGGCGGCATCGTCCGCGACATCCTGGCGATGGGCGCCCGCCCGGTCGCCGTCGTCGACCCGCTGCGCTTCGGCGCGGCCGAGCACCCCGACACCAAGCGCGTCCTGCCGGGCGTGGTCGCGGGCATCGGCGGCTACGGCAACTGCCTGGGTCTGCCGAACATCGGCGGCGAGGTCGTCTTCGACGAGTGCTACCAGGGCAACCCGCTGGTCAACGCCGGCTGCATCGGTGTGATGAAGCACGAGGACATCCACCTCGCGAAGGCGTCGGGCCCCGGCAACAAGGTGATCCTCTACGGCGCCCGTACCGGCGGCGACGGCATCGGCGGTGTGTCGGTCCTGGCCTCGGAGACCTTCGAGTCCACGGGCCCCGCGAAGAGGCCCGCGGTCCAGGTCGGCGACCCCTTCCAGGAGAAGCTCCTCATCGAGTGCACCCTGGAGATCTTCCGGGAGAAGCTGGTCGCGGGCATCCAGGACCTGGGTGGCGCGGGCCTGTCCTGCGCGACCTCGGAGCTGGCGAGCGCCGGCTCGGGCGGTATGCGCGTGGACCTGGAGACGGTCCCGCTGCGCGACGCCACGCTCTCGCCCGAGGAGATCCTCATGAGCGAGTCCCAGGAGCGCATGTGCGCGGTGGTCGAGCCGCAGTACGTGGACCGCTTCATGGAGATCTGCGAGAAGTGGGACGTCATCGCCACCGTCATCGGTGAGGTGACGGACGGCGAGCGCCTTGAGATCTTCTGGCACGGCGAGCAGATCGTGGACGTACCGCCGCGGACCGTGGCGCACGAGGGCCCGGTGTACGAGCGTCCCTACGCCCGTCCCTCCTGGCAGGACGCGCTCCAGGCGGACGACGCGGGCAGGCTGCCGCGGCCGTCGACGTCCGAGGAGCTGCGTGCGCAGGTCCTGCGTCTGGTCGGCTCCCCCAACCAGGCGTCGAAGGCCTGGATCACGGACCAGTACGACCGCTTCGTGCAGGGCAACACCGTCCTGGCGCAGCCCGAGGACGCGGGCATGGTCCGGATCGACGAGGAGTCGAACCTCGGGGTCGCGATGGCGACGGACGGCAACGGCCGGTACGCGAAGCTCGACCCGTACACGGGCGCGCAGCTCGCGCTGGCCGAGGCGTACCGCAACGTGGCCGCCTCCGGCGCCAGGCCGCTGGCCATCTCGGACTGCCTGAACTTCGGTTCGCCCGAGGACCCGGACGTGATGTGGCAGTTCGCCGAGGCCACCCGCGGTCTTGCGGACGGCTGCCTCCAGCTCGGTACGCCGGTGACCGGCGGCAACGTCTCGCTCTACAACCAGACCGGTGACACCGCCATCCACCCGACGCCGGTGGTCGCGGTCCTCGGTGTGATCGACGACGTCACGCGCCGTACGCCGATCGCCTTCGCGGAGCAGGGCCAGCTGCTGTACCTCCTCGGTGACACCCGGGAGGAGTTCGGCGGTTCGGCCTGGTCCCAGGTGATCCACGACCACCTCGGCGGGCTGCCGCCGCGGGTGGACCTGGACCGGGAGAAGCTGCTCGGCGAGATCCTGATCTCGGCCTCGCGCGACGGGATGATCGACGCGGCGCACGACCTGTCCGACGGCGGACTGGTCCAGGCCGTGGTCGAGTCCTGCCTGCGGGGCGGGAACGGGGCGCGGCTGGTGGTCCCGGACGGGCTCTCCGCGTTCACCTTCCTCTTCAGCGAGTCCGCGGGACGGGCGGTCGTCGCGGTGCCGCGCAGCGAGGAGCTCCGCTTCACGGACATGTGCGGGGCCCGGGGCCTGCCGGCGACCCGTATCGGTGTCGTCGACGGCGATTCCGTCGAGGTGCAGGGCGAGTTCACCGTGGAGCTGGCGGAGCTGCGCGAGGTCCACGAGGCGACGATTCCGGCGCTGCTGGCGTGAGGTGATCTGTCCCCCCCCGTATGGGGGATCTGTCCTCCCGTACGGGGGAAGGGGCCCCGGGGACTTCCCCGGGGCCCCTTCTTCGGTCCTCCCTCGCCTCCCCGGGGCTCAACCGGCCTGGCGGGGCAGGCGGGTCGCCAGGACGGCCGCCGCCGCCATCAGTACCGCGCCCACCACGAACACCACGTCCATCCCGGTCGTGAGGGCCTGGACCCCCGACGCGTGCGACGGCCCGCTCAGCGCGCCGAGTCCGCTCGTGGAGCCGCCGGGCCCCTTCGCCTCGTAGACCCGGCTCAGCAGGGTGCCGAACAGGGCCGTGCCCAGGGCGTTGCCGAGGGTCTGGAAGAAGCGGGTGCCCGTCGTCGCCACGCCCAGCTGCCGGGGCGGGGCCGCCTGCTGGACGATCAGGACGAGCTGTCCGACGAGCAGACCGAACCCGACGCCCATCAGCAGCAGTTCGCCCCGGATCTGCCACAGGCTGCTGGACACCCCGGTGGTCGCCAGCAGGACCAGGGCCGCCGTGGCCGCCGTCGAGCCGGCCAGGACGAACGTCTTCTGCGACCAGCCGCGTGCCGCGAGCCGCTCCGAGGCGATGCCCACCGCCGTCATCCCGATCGCCATCGGAATCAGATAGAGGCCCGCCGAGGTGGCCTCGATGCCCCGGACGACCTGGAGGTAGATCATCACGTACACCAGGGTGCCCATCATGGCGGCCCCGACCAGCGCCTGGATGGCGAAGCCGAGCCGCATCGCGGGGACCTTGAACATCGACAGCGGCAGGATCGGTTCGGCCGCCGTGGTCTGGCGGCGCAGGAACAGCGCCAGCGCCGCCGCGCTCGCCGCCGAGAGGCCGAGGATCTGCGGCGAGGACCAGGCGTAGTCCTTGCCGCCCCACTCCGTCACCAGCAGCAGGGACACCGAGAACGCCGCCGCGAGCACCGCGCCCGCGAAGTCGATCCGGTGCCGCACCGGAGTGACCGGCAGGCGCAGCACCATGGCCGCCCCGACCAGCACGGCGATGCCGACGGGCAGATTGACGTAGAAGATCCAGCGCCAGTCGGCGTGGTCCGCGAGCGTGCCGCCGAGCCACGGTCCGAGCGCCATGCCGGCGCCGGCCACGACTCCGCCGATGCTGCCGCCCTTGCCGCGCCCGCCGCCGCCGTTCCCGGGCGCCTGGAGCTGGGCGAGAACGACCATGGTCACGCTCATCAGCCCGCCGCCGCCGACGCCCTGCACGGCGCGGGCCGCGATGAGTTCGCCCATGGACTGCGCGGCGCCGCACAGCGCCGAGCCGAGCAGGAAGGTGGCGATGGCGCCCACGAACACCTTCTTGGCGCCGATGGTGTCGCACAGCTTCCCGTACAGCGGCAGCACGGCCGCCGAGGCGAGCGCGAACGCGCTGATCAGCCACGGGATCCTGTCCATGCCGTGCACCGGGTCGAGGTCCCGGACGATCGGGACGGTCGCGGCCGAGACGATGTTGGTGTCGAGCACCGCGAGCAGGATCGTCACCAGGCAGACGGCGAACGCGATCTTCGTACGGGCCGGCGACATCGGGGTGTCGGCCGCGGCGGCCGGTGTGCTGGTACGCGGGACCGTCCGCGCTGCTTCGGGCATGGCTGTGCCCGGTGTCCTGGACATGATGAATTCCCCCTCCGGGGCGTCGGACGGGCCGTACGCCGTGGTCGTCTCCGCACCACTGTGGAGCACATACCTATACCGAGTCAATCTTTAATCCGGGATCAATATTAATCCTGGTACAGTCATGCTCATGGTGGAGTACGAGGAGTCACCCGCCCCGGCCGGTCTGGGCCTGCGGGAGCGCAAGAAGTGGCAGACCCGGCGCCGGCTCATGGGGACGGCGGTCGAGCTCTTCACCGAGCGGGGCTTCGACAAGGTCTCGGTGGCGGAGATCGCCGAGGCGGCCGAGGTGTCGAAGATGACCGTCTTCAACCACTTCGGCAGCAAGGAGGACCTGGCGCTCGGGCCGGTGGAGGAGCACATCGAGGACGTGGTCCGCGCCGTCCGCGAGCGCGCGCCGGGCGACTCCGCGACCACCGCGGTGCGCCGCCACTACCTGGCGGCGGTGGCGGCCCGGGACCCCGCGGTGGGCCTCTGCGACCGCCCGCTCGTCGTCAAGCTGCTGCGGCTCATCGTGGAGACCCCGGTCCTGCTGAACCGCGCCCACGCGGCGCTCGTCCGCAGCTCCGACCTGCTCGCGGAGGCGCTGTACGAGGAGACCGGGGACCCGGTGCTCGCGCGGGTCGCGGCGGCGCAGCTGATGGGTACGCGCGCGACGCTGGTCGGCGAGAACCACCGGCGGCTGCTGCTCGGCGAACCGGCGGAGCGGATCGTGCCGGACGCGGAGCGGTTGGCGGGGGAGGCGTTCGACTTGGTGGAGTTCGGCTTGGGCAACTTCCCGACGAGGTAGCCCCTCGCCCCCCATTTCGGCTGGGACCCCGTGCCGGCCCGGTCTTTGCCTGCGGCCCGGTGGTGGGCTGGTCGCGCAGTTCCCCGCGCCCCTGAAGACCTGTGGCTGAGCCGACTGCTCCGGCTGCGGCCGACCCCCTAAGGGGCGCGGGGAACTGCGCGACCAGCCACCCACGACCCGCAGCCGAAGACCGGTCCTCAAGGGGCGCGGGGAACTGCGCGACCAGCCACAGCGCACCCGCAGACGAACGACCGGCCCAAGAGGGGCGCGGGGAACTGCGCGGGCAACCCACCACCGACCCGCAGACGAACCCCCCGAATAGGCTCCCCCACATGCCCCCCGCCAAGAAACGCCCCCGCACCTACGACCCCGTGAAGATCCGCGCCGCCGTCCTCGGCCAGTTCGCCCACGTGCGGCAAGCGGTGGCGGCGCTCGGCCCCGACGTGCTGGAGCGGCCCACCCGGCTCGCGGGCTGGAGCGTGCACGACCTCGCCGTACACCTGGCGCGGGCCATGGACGTGGTCGCCCCGCAGGAGCGCAACCCGGCCGAGCCGCCCCCGGCCCCCTCCGGCCGCCCGGACGTCTCCCTGCTGGAGTGGCCGTTTGCCGAGGCCCTGCCCCCCGCCGCACCCCCGGCGGACACCCGACCGGACCTCGGCCCGCTCTACGACGACATCGCCGCCCGTACCGCAGGGCTCCTGCCCGACGCGCGGGACGGCCGGCTCGTGGCCACCGCCGTCGGCACCATGACCCTCGCCGACCACCTGGTCACCCGCACGGTGGAGCTCTGCGTCCACACCGACGACCTCAACGACGCCGTGCCCGGCCTGGACATCCCGTACGAGCGCCAGGCGCTGGCCGCCTGCACCCGGCTGCTCGCCGACGCGCTCGCGGCGAAGGCGCCGGGCGGCTCGGTGGAGGTGCGCGTCCCGCCGTACGCGGTGGTGCAGTGCGTCGAGGGCCCCCGCCACACCCGGGGCACGCCCCCGAACGTCGTCGAGACCGACCCGCTCACCTGGCTGCGGCTCGCCACCGGACGCCGGGCGTGGACGGACGAGGTGGAGGCGGCGCGCGTCGCGGCGAGCGGGGAGCGGGCGGACCTCTCCGCGCTCCTTCCGGTGCTTACGCGCTGACGAGAACCGGGAGGAGCGCGGAGAGGGGAGGGAGGTCGGCGGCAAGGTGGTCAGGAGCGCCGGGGCGGGAGTCCGGGGCGCGGGCTCCGGGCCCCGGAATACCGGTCATTACCAGCCGGCCGTGGTGGTCATATGGCTACGGCAGGTGACACCCGGCCGGGCCCCCCGCACCCCCACGCGCGACCTCCGTCACATTCCCCGCCCGCTCCACCCACCGCGCATTTCCCGCCCTGGCGGGAAAAGCCCTGCTCCACCCCGTCCGGCAGATGCCACAAACCGCCCACTGCCCTCGTCTTGTCCGTATCCCCAATTCGGACCAGTGGTCGATCTCGCCTACACTCGGTGGCGTGCCACGTGGTGACGGTCGACTCAATCATGATCTGCTCCCCGGCGAGAAAGGCCCCCAGGACGCTTGCGGCGTCTTCGGCGTCTGGGCTCCGGGTGAAGAGGTCGCCAAGCTCACTTACTTCGGGCTTTACGCCCTCCAGCATCGGGGCCAGGAATCCGCGGGAATCGCGGTCAGCAACGGCTCCCAGATCCTCGTCTTCAAGGACATGGGACTCGTCTCCCAGGTCTTCGACGAGACCTCTCTCGGTTCCCTCCAGGGTCATATCGCGGTCGGTCACGCCCGCTACTCGACCACCGGTGCCTCCGTGTGGGAGAACGCGCAGCCGACCTTCCGGGCGACCGCCCACGGCTCCATCGCGCTCGGCCACAACGGCAACCTGGTGAACACCGCCCAGCTGGCGGAGATGGTCGCCGACCTGCCCAAGGAGAACGGTCGCGCGACCCAGGTCGCCGCCACCAACGACACCGACCTCGTCACCGCCCTGCTCGCGGGGCAGACCGACGACGACGGCAAGCCGCTCACCGTGGAGGAGGCAGCCGCCAAGGTCCTCCCGCAGGTGCAGGGCGCGTTCTCGCTGGTCTTCATGGACGAGCAGACGCTCTACTGCGCCCGTGACCCGCAGGGCATCCGCCCGCTGGTCATCGGCCGGCTGGAGCGCGGCTGGGTGGTCGCATCGGAGACCGCCGCCCTCGACATCTGTGGCGCCAGCTTCGTCCGCGAGATCGAACCGGGCGAGCTCGTCGCCATCGACGAGAACGGTCTGCGCACCTCTCGATTCGCGGATGCGAAGCCCAAGGGCTGTGTCTTCGAGTACGTGTACCTGGCCCGCCCCGACACCGACATCGCCGGGCGGAACGTCTACCTCTCCCGGGTGGAGATGGGGCGGAAACTGGCCAAGGAAGCGCCGGCCGACGCCGACCTGGTGATAGCGACTCCCGAGTCCGGCACCCCCGCGGCCATCGGCTACGCGGAGGCCAGCGGCATTCCGTACGGCTCGGGCCTGGTCAAGAACGCCTACGTCGGGCGCACCTTCATCCAGCCCTCGCAGACCATCCGCCAGCTCGGGATCCGGCTGAAGCTGAACCCTCTGAAGGAAGTCATCCGGGGCAAGCGCCTGGTGGTCGTGGACGACTCGATCGTCCGCGGCAACACCCAGCGCGCGCTGGTGAAGATGCTCCGCGAGGCCGGGGCCGCCGAGGTCCACATCCGGATCTCCTCCCCGCCGGTCAAGTGGCCGTGCTTCTTCGGCATCGACTTCGCGACCCGCGCCGAGCTGATCGCCAACGGGATGACGATCGAGGAGATCGGTACCTCGCTCGGTGCCGACTCGCTCGCGTACATCTCCACGGACGCGATGATCGAGGCGACCACCATCCCCAAGGACAACCTCTGCCGCGCCTGCTTCGACGGGGTCTACCCGATGGAGCTCCCGGACCCCGAGCTGCTCGGCAAGCAGCTGCTGGAGACCGAGCTCGCGGCCGGTCCGGCCGCCACGGCCGCGGCCGACGCGCTGCGCCGCCCGTAGGCGTCCGCACGAACCCCGCAGTACGACACGAAAGTTCTCCAGAGCCATGTCATCTGCTGAATCCACTGGTGCCAGCTACGCAGCCGCGGGCGTCGACATCGAAGCGGGCGACCGCGCGGTCGAGCTGATGAAGGAGTGGGTGAAGAAGACCAAGCGCCCCGAGGTGCTTGGCGGCCTCGGCGGTTTCGCCGGGCTCTTCGACGCCTCCGCCCTCAAGCGCTACGAGCGTCCGCTGCTCGCCTCGGCCACCGACGGCGTCGGCACCAAGGTCGACCTCGCCCGCCGCCTCGGCGTGTACGACACGATCGGCCACGACCTCGTCGGCATGGTCGTGGACGACCTCGTGGTGTGCGGCGCCGAGCCGCTGTTCATGACCGACTACATCTGCGTCGGCAAGGTGCACCCCGAGCGGGTCGCCGCCATCGTGAAGGGCATCGCCGAGGGCTGTGTCCTCGCGGGCTGCGCGCTGGTCGGCGGCGAGACCGCGGAGCACCCGGGCCTGCTGGGTCCGGACGACTTCGACGTCGCCGGCGCCGGCACCGGCGTGGTCGAGTACGACCGGCTGCTCGGCGCGGATCGCATCCGCACGGGTGACGTCGTCATCGCCCTGGCGTCCTCCGGACTTCACTCGAACGGGTACTCACTCGTCCGGCACGTGCTCTTCGACCGGGCGAAGATGTCGCTGGAGGGCCACGTCGAGGAGTTCGGCCGGACCCTGGGCGAGGAGCTCCTGGAGCCGACCAAGATCTACTCGCTGGACTGCCTGGCCCTCACCCGTACCGCCGAGGTGCACGGTTTCAGCCATGTCACCGGTGGCGGTCTCGCCAACAACCTGGCCCGGGTCATCCCCGACCACCTGCACGCCGTGGTCGACCGCTCGACCTGGGCGCCGGGCGCGGTCTTCGACCTGGTGGGCACGGCCGGGAAGGTCGAGCGGCTGGAGCTGGAGAAGACGCTGAACATGGGCGTCGGAATGATCGCCATCGTCCCCGAGGTCTCGGTGGACGTGGCCCTGACGACGCTGGCGGACCGGGGTGTGGACGCCTGGGTGGCCGGCCGGATCACCGAGCGCGGTGACCGCGCGACCGGCGCCGAGCTCACCGGCGACTACGCCAAGTAAGCCCCGCGGACAGCACAGAACCCGGTCCGGAGCGTGAGCTCCGGACCGGGTCGGTACTGCCTTGAGCAGCTAAAACGATTGCTGCGAAAAGCCGAAGGTCCTGAAAGGCGAGCGCGCGTCAAGCACCGCGCCGCTGGGACGACGGACCGGACTCCTCGTCCTCGTCGTCATCCTCGTTGTACAGCTCCGCATAGCGGGCGTACGGGTCGTCTTCCTCGTCGTCGTCCTCGAACGGCTCGCCATTCGGCGGCTGATTCGAGATCGGCTGCGAAGTCGATGCGCCCAGCTCGTTGGCCAGACGCGACAGGTCAGTCCCGCCGCTGCTGTACTTCAGCTGGCGGGCGACCTTCGTCTGCTTGGCCTTTGCCCGGCCGCGCCCCATGGCTCGACCCCCTCGGTGACGGGGCTCGACGGCCCCAGAGTCTTGACACGCGTTCATGGTTCGGAGCGGACTCTCCGTGGAGAGACCGTGTCCGTAGGGCTTCAACGGTACCTGCTTCCGCGGCCATACGGTACGCCGCCCGCATGACGTGCCACTTCACAGAACCCGCAAGGAGCCCTTTCCTCGCTGGTCAACCGCGATTTTAACCTCTTCTCGGCGTCCGACCCGCCGACCGGCGTGAGTCTTGTCTCCCCGGTCGCCGGATCGGACGCCCCGAGCGTCAGCGCCGACGCGCCTCGGCCATGCGCTGCTCGGCGATCCGGTCGGCCGCGGCGGCCGGCGGAATCCCGTCTTCCTTCGCACGTGCGAATATGGCCAGCGTGGTGTCGAAGATCTTCGCGGCCTTCGCCTTGCAGCGGTCGAAGTCGAAGCCGTGCAGCTCGTCGGCGACCTGGATCACGCCACCGGCGTTGACCACGTAGTCGGGCGCGTAGAGGATCGCGCGGTCCGCGAGGTCCTTCTCGACGCCCGGGTGGGCCAGCTGGTTGTTGGCCGCGCCGCACACGATCTTCGCGGTGAGGACCGGCACGGTCTCGTCGTCGAGCGCGCCGCCGAGGGCGCACGGGGCGTAGATGTCCAGCCCCTCCACCCGGATCAGCGCGGCCGTGTCGGCGACCGCGGTGACGCTGCCGGGGTGCTTGTCGAGGACGCGGCGCACCGACTCCTCGCGCACATCGGTGATCACGACCTCGGCGCCGTCCGCCACCAGGTGCTCCACCAGGTAGTGGCCCACCTTGCCGACGCCCGCGACGCCGACCTTGCGCCCGCGCAGCGTCGGGTCGCCCCACAGGTGCTGGGCGCTGGCCCGCATGCCCTGGAAGACACCGAACGCGGTGAGCACGGAGGAGTCGCCCGCGCCGCCGTTCTCCGGGGAGCGGCCGGTCGTCCACCGGCACTCGCGCGCCACCACGTCCATGTCCGCCACATAGGTGCCGACATCGCACGCCGTCACATAACGGCCGCCGAGCGAGGCCACCATCCGCCCGTAGGCGAGCAGGAGTTCCTCGCTCTTGCCGGTCTCGGGATCCCCGATGATCACGGCCTTGCCGCCGCCGTGGTCGAGGCCGGCCATGGCGTTCTTGTACGACATGCCGCGCGAGAGGTTGAGCGCGTCGGCGACGGCCTCGGCCTCACTGGCGTAGGGGTAGAAGCGCGTTCCGCCGAGGGCCGGGCCCAGGGCGGTGGAGTGGATGGCGATGACGGCCTTGAGGCCCGTGGCGCGGTCCTGGCACAGCACGACCTGTTCGTGTCCGCCCTGGTCCGATCGGAACAGGGTGTGCAGAACATCCGCTGAGCTGACGGCGTCGCCGGTCACATCGGTCACGGTGGTGACTCCCAAGTACGAAGCGGCGTTTGGCGGTCCGCCTGTGGGTGGGGCGGGCCGCGTCGCGGCCCGCCCGGGGCCGCGCTGGGAGCAGAGTAAGTCCTACGCGTGCGTAGATCAGGCCCAGTGCCGAGGATCACCCTCCCGCCCCCTGTGCGCGTGGGACGATTCGACCCATGGCGGTGGTGTCCTCGGTGATCGTCCCGTACGCGTCCTATCTGCGGGTGTACGAGCCGCTGGCGGCCTTCCCCGAACCGGAGCGCGCCCACTGGGCGCGGTACGCGCGGCGCGGGCGCACCCCCGACGCCCAGGACGAACACCGGCGCGCGCTGGCGGACCTGGTGCCGACGCCGCCGGTGGCGGTGCCGGTCCACGAGAGCGCGGACGCCTTCGTGGCCGAGGTCGACGGGGTGGTGTGCGTCTGCCCGTGGCGGACCCGGCTGCGCGGCTGGCAGGCCCTGGAGGTCCTGGCGGACCAGTTCCCGGCCGCGGTGCTCGACGCCCTGCTGCCGCCGGTGGTGCGCCGGCAGGCCGCGGCGGACTACGAGCGGTGGCGGGAGGCGAACCCGGACGCCCGGCCGTGGATCCTCACGGCGGTCTGGCACATCCCTGTGAGCTGGTTCACGGTCTTTTCGGACGAAGACAGGGAGTATGTCCGGGCGGAGAGCGGAGCGGCGCCCGTGCTGCGCTACCGCACTCCGATGGTCCAGGCCCGCCGCCGCCTCGCGTGGGCCCTGCGGACACTGCGCGACCACATCGACGAGGGGCCCCTGACGGAGGGGCTGGTCGACGTGGGCCGCTGGCTGGAGGAGTTCCACCCCCGCTCGCTGGTGGAGCTGGACTACGGCGGGCTGGTGCACGCCCTGCCGAGGGCGCGGCTGGAGGAGGACCGCTCGGCGGCCGACGTGGCCGAGGGGATCGCCGCGCTGCGGGCCGGGGACGGCGCGGGGGCGGCGAGGGCGTACGAGCGCTTCACGGAGCGCTGGCGGACCGTTCGGGAGCGCCGGATGGCGAACTGATGGCCTGTCGGACTGAAGGAGCGTCCGAAGGCGCCGCGCGCTCACCCGTTCGGGTGGGTGTCTTCGTACGCCTGAGTGACTCTTACGGGCGGGTGCTCGGGACGTAGGTCCTGATCCGGGCCTTTGCCTCAAGCGTGACGGACCGCACTTACGGGGCCCTTGCGCCCATCCCCCACCCTCGTGCCAAAATAGGACAAGGAGTCCGGGGAGGGCTCCTTCCGTCCAACTAAGGGCGGATTGCTTGTTATTGCCTGCTATGGGGGGTCTGATGACTCCTGATCGCTCTGTGACTGATCGTCACTGTGGCGTGACTGTCCGCTATGGCATGGTCCATCGGCTTCCGTCGCTGATGAACACCTGGGAGGGCAATTCCATCGGTTTGGCCGACGTGGCTGGACAGATGGTGTAGTTGTAGTGCCGAGGACAAGCCGTTCGTCCTATAACCGACTCGGCTCGCGTCCGCCATTTCGGGCAACGCGGGTCAAGGTGCAGAATTTAGAGGAAAGAACCGAGAAGGTTCGGTTCTCCCGAGGAGGCCGCTCATGACCGCTCGCACCCCTGATGCCGAGCCGCTGCTGACCCCGGCTGAGGTTGCCACGATGTTCCGCGTGGACCCGAAGACGGTCACCCGCTGGGCGAAGGCGGGCAAGCTCACGTCCATCCGCACGCTGGGTGGACACCGCCGGTACCGCGAAGCAGAGGTCCGTGCGCTGCTTGCGGGTATTCCGCAGCAGCGTAGCGAGGCCTGAACAACACCCCGATAACGGGCATTCCGGGGCCCCCACCCCGGTCGCCCACCCCATAGCTCCACTGACGCCCTGCCCGCCCCAACGGGCTCGCCGTCATCGGCCGCGCTGGACTCCGCCGGGTCCAGCGCGGTCTTTTTTTATGTCCCGGTCCGGGACTGTCCGGGCCGTCTGGGGGTACTTCGCGGGGCATCCCCGGCGCCCTCCGAGGGGTGGTGCAATTGCACATATTAAATTGGGGGGTTGTAGGTACGGCGTAAGTTCCCTGGTTCCCAAAACTCGTTCGGTGACTCCCGTCACACCCCTGGAAGCCCCTTCCGGGGAGAGCCCGCCGCTCCCGGGGGCCCGGCCGGCCGGCCGTCGGTCACCGCTCGGCGGGGCGTTCGTCCTCGGGCGCGGTGTCGGGCGCGGTGTCGGGCCGGGGGCGGCACGGCGCGTCGGGGAGGGCGAGGAAGGGGTCGGGCTCGGTGGACGGCTCCATGGCGAGCCGCAGGAGGCGCGAACAGACCGGGCAGTGAGGGGTGACGTGCCGGTAGCCGCTCGCGGCCGACAGGTGGGCGCGGAGCAGCGCCCGAGTCTCGTGCCTCGCGGACGACGCCTTCATGCGCCACCTCCGGAGTGGGGCCCGCTGTGCCTCCTCCTTGGGTACCGGCGCCGGATGGGCGCGTCAAGACGGCCGGAAACGCCAAACGGGCCCGAATCCCCAGGGATCCGGGCCCACTTGTCGCCGAGACGGCACCGCAACAGCACCGAAGCCCGCCTCCTTGAGGGATGCGGGCTTCGATTTCACTGCGGTCCTGACGGGATTTGCTGTGTCTGTTGCGCGGCTCCGCCGCGGGGCGCGGCCCCCGGCGGGCCGGGCTGAACAGCACCGAAGCCCGCCTCCACGAGGGATGCGGGCTTCGATTTCACTGCGGTCCTGACGGGATTTGAACCCGCGGCCTCCACCTTGACAGGGTGGCGAGCACTCCAAACTGCTCCACAGGACCAGGTTTCGCAGCCTGTGCTTGCTCCTTGGCTGCGAGAGAGACTCTACAGCAGGTCAGCTGGTCAGGTCGAACTCACTCAGGGCGATGGTGCCGTCACGGCGTCCGGAACCGCTCCCGTCACGGCGCCGCCGCGTCGATCGCCTTCACGATCCGCTTGTCCGAGACCGGGAACGCGGTGCCCAGCGCGTGCGCGAAGTAGCTCACCCGCAGCTCCTCGATCATCCAGCGGATGTCCAGGACCTCCTGCGGCACCGGCCGCCCCTGGGGCATCTGCTCCAGGAGCCAGGCGTACTCGTCCTGCATCTCGTGGACCTTCTCCATACGCGTGGTGTCGCGCTGCACCGACGTCGGCATCTGCTGGAGCCGCCGGTCCACCGCCACCAGATAGCGCATCAGGTCCGGCAGCCGGCGCAGCCCCGTCAGGGTCACGAAACCGGCCGGCATCAGGGCCGCCAGCTGCTCCCGTACGTCCTGGAGGTTGTTGATCAGGACCAGGCTGTTGGTGGCCTTCAGACGGCGCTCACAGGCCTGCCAGGCGGCCAGGATCTGCTGGACCTGCCCGACGGTCCGTACGGTCGCGTCGACGAGGTCCGCGCGCACCTTGTCGAACAGCTTGCGGAAGGCCTCCTCGTCCCACGCCGGGCCCCCGTGGTCCGCGATCAGCTTGTCGGCGGCGGCCGTGGCGCAGTCCTCGAAGAGCGCCTGCACCGAGCCGTGCGGATTGCGGGACAGGGCGAGCTTCTGCTGGTTCGTCAGCTTGTCCGAGGCGAACTTCGCCGGGTTCACCGGGATGTTCAGCAGGATCAGCTTCCGGGTGCCGCGCCACATCGCCTGCCGCTGCTCGGCCTCGGTGTCGAAGAGCCGTACGGAGACGGTCTCGCCGGAGTCGACGAGCGCCGGATAGGCCTTCACCGGCTGTCCCGCGCGCTTGGTCTCGAAGACCTTCGTCAGGGTGCCGATCGTCCAGTCGGTCAGGCCCGTGCGCTCGATGGAGACCCCGCCCGAGGGGACCGCCGCCGCGGCGGCCTGGGAGAGCGCCTGGCGGGCCTTGGGGCGCAACCGGAGCTTGAGCGCTTCGAGGTCCTTGTCCTCGGCCAGCTTGCGGCGCCGCTCGTCGACGATCCGGAACGTGATCTTCAGGTGGTCCGGGACGCGCGTCAGGTCGAAGTCCTCGGCCGTGACCGGCACCCCCACCATCCGCTGGAGCTCGCGCGCCAGCGTCATCGGCAGCGGCTCCTGCAACGGCACCGCCCGCTCCAGGAACTTCGTAGCGAAGTTGGGCGCGGGCACGTAGTGGCGCCGGATCGGCTTGGGGAGGGAACGGATCAGCTCCGTCACCACCTCCTCGCGCAGGCCCGGGATCTGCCAGTCGAAGCCCTCGTCGGTGACCTGGTTGAGGACCTGGAGCGGGATGTGGACGGTGACGCCGTCCGCGTCCGCGCCCGGCTCGAACTGGTAGGTGACCTTGAACTTCAGCCGGCCCTGGCGCCAGTTGTCCGGATAGTCGTCCTTGGTGACGGCGAGCGCCGACTCCCGGATGAGCATCTCCCGCTCGAAGTCCAGGAACTCCGGCTCCTCGTGGCGTTTGTGCTTCCACCAGGAGTCGAAATGCGCCCCCGACACCACGTGTTCGGGCACCCGCTGGTCGTAGAAGTCGAAGAGCGTCTCGTCGTCGACCAGGATGTCGCGGCGGCGCGCCCGGTGCTCCAGCTCCTCGACCTCGGTCAGCAGCTTGCGGTTGTCGGCGAAGAACTTGTGGTGGGTACGCCAGTCGCCCTCGACCAGCGCGTTGCGGATGAACAGCTCGCGCGAGGCCTCCGCGTCGATGCGGCCGTAGTTCACCTTGCGGTTGGCGACGATCGGCACGCCGTACAGCGTGACCCTCTCGTACGCCATCACCGCGGCCTGGTCCTTCTCCCAGTGCGGCTCGCTGTAGGTGCGCTTGACCAGGTGCTGGGCGAGCGGCTCGATCCACTCGGGCTCGATCTTCGCGTTGACCCGCGCCCACAGGCGGGAGGTCTCCACGAGCTCGGCCGACATGAGGACCTTGGGCTGCTTCTTGAAGAGCGCCGAGCCCGGGAAGATCGCGAACTTGGCGCTGCGGGCGCCCAGGTACTCGTTCTTGTCGGTGTCCTTCAGCCCGATGTGGGAGAGGAGGCCGGCCAGCAGCGACACATGGACGCTCTGCTCGGGGGCGTCCTCCTCGTTGAGGTGGATGCCCATGGTCTTGGCGACCGTCCGCAGCTGGGAGTAGATGTCCTGCCACTCCCGGATGCGCAGGAAGTTCAGGTACTCCTGCTTGCACATCCGGCGGAAGCTGGAGGAGCCGCGCTCCTTCTGCTGTTCGCGGACGTACCGCCACAGGTTGAGGAAGGCCAGGAAGTCGCTGGTCTCGTCCTTGAAGCGGGCGTGCTGCTGGTCGGCCTGCTGCTGCTTGTCGGAGGGGCGCTCGCGCGGGTCCTGGATGGAGAGCGCGGCGGCGATGACCATGACCTCGCGGACACAGCCGTTCTTGTCGGCCTCCAGGACCATCCGGGCGAGCCGCGGGTCGACCGGCAGCTGCGCGAGCTTGCGGCCCATCGGGGTGAGCCGCTTGCGGGGGTCCTTCTCCGCCGGGTCCAGCGCGTGCAGCTCCTGGAGGAGCTGGACGCCGTCGCGGATGTTGCGGTGGTCCGGCGGGTCGATGAAGGGGAACTTCTCGATGTCGCCGAGCCCGGCCGCGGTCATCTGGAGGATGACGGACGCCAGGTTGGTACGGAGGATCTCCGCGTCGGTGAACTCCGGCCGGGAGAGGAAGTCGTCCTCGGAGTAGAGCCGGATGCACACACCGTCGCTGGTACGGCCGCAGCGGCCCTTGCGCTGGTTGGCGCTGGCCTGCGAGATCGCCTCGATCGGCAGCCGCTGCACCTTGGTGCGGTGGCTGTAGCGGGAGATACGGGCGGTGCCGGGGTCGATGACGTACTTGATGCCCGGCACGGTCAGGGACGTCTCGGCGACGTTGGTGGCGAGCACGATCCTGCGGCCGGTGTGCTGCTGGAAGACGCGATGCTGCTCGGCGTGGCTCAGGCGCGCGTACAGCGGCAGCACCTCGGTGGAGCGGAGGCTCCTCTTGTTCAGCGCGTCCGCCGTGTCGCGGATCTCTCGCTCGCCGGAGAGGAAGACCAGGATGTCGCCGGGGCCCTCCGCCTGGAGCTCGTCGACGGCGTCGCAGATCGCGGTGATCTGGTCGCGGTCGACATCCTCGGAATCCTCTTCCAGCAGCGGGCGGTAGCGCACCTCCACCGGATACGTACGGCCGCTGACCTCGACGATCGGGGCCTCGCCGAAGTGGCGCGAGAAGCGCTCGGGATCGATGGTCGCCGAGGTGATCACGACCTTGAGGTCGGGACGCCTGGGCAGCAGCTGGGCCAGATAGCCCAGCAGGAAGTCGATGTTCAGGGACCGCTCGTGGGCCTCGTCGATGATGATCGTGTCGTAGGCGCGCAGCTCGCGGTCGGTCTGGATCTCGGCGAGCAGGATGCCGTCCGTCATCAGCTTCACGAAGGTGGCGTCCTGGTCGACCTGGTCGGTGAACCGCACCTTCCAGCCGACCGCCTCGCCGAGCGGGGTCTTCAGCTCGTCCGCGATCCGGTCCGCGACCGTACGGGCCGCGATCCGGCGGGGCTGGGTGTGCCCGATCATCCCGCGCACGCCCCGGCCCAGCTCCATACAGATCTTGGGGATCTGGGTGGTCTTGCCGGAGCCGGTCTCACCCGCGACGATCACGACCTGGTGGTCCCGTATCGCCTCCAGGATGACGTCCTTCTTCTGGCTGACCGGGAGCTGTTCCGGGTACGTGACCTCGGGTACGCGGGAGGCCCGCCGGGCGACGCGCTCGGCGGACCTGGCGGCCTCGGCGGCGATCTCGTCGAGCACGGCCTGCCGGGCCTCGGGCTTCTTGATGCGCCGGGCACCGTCCAGACGGCGGCCGAGCCGATGGGCGTCACGCAGCGAGATCTCGCCCAGCAGGGTCTGGAGATCGGCAAAGGAAGTAGACATACCTGCTTCAGGATCTCACCCGCCGCGCGGCGGTGGCGAACGCATTTCGGAAGGGGCACGCCGCACCCGTACCATTTCGGGCATGTCCCGCACCGCAGCCCCGCACCGCCGCCTCGCGGCCGTGCTGCTGATGGTGCTCGGTGTCGCGACGGTGCTGCTGTGCGGACCGTCACCGGCGGCGGCCTCCCCGGACGAGGCGCCGCGTACCCGGATCTCCGCCTCCCTCGACCATCCGCCCGGCTGTGAGCAGGGCGGCAAGCAGGACCGGGGCGGGGATCCCGCCGCGCCGGTGCGCGCCCGTACCGCCTACGACCAGGCCCCGGCCCTGGGGGAGCGGCTCGCCCCGGCGGCCCTCGCCGCACGGGCCGCGCAGCACCGCGACCCGCCGGTGCGCGGCCCCACGCTCACCGCGCCCACACCCGTCGAGCTCTCCGTACTGAGGGTCTAGACGGCCGGTCCACCGACCGGCCGTCCCTTTCCCCTTCCCTTCTCCGCCGCCATCGCGCGGCGGTACGTACACGGAGACCCGTATGTCCAAGCCCCAGGGCACCCCTGCGTCCACGTCCAAGCCCAGGCCCGCGTCCCGGCCGAAGTCCAGGAAGCCCTGGCTGATCGGCGCGGCGGTCGTCGCCGCGGCGGCCCTGCTCGGGATCGCCTCCTACGGGGCGAGCTCGTCCGGCGGCGGGGGGAAGGACTCCGGCGCCGAGGCCGTCGAGCCGCCCGCCGGGACCTTCCCCGAGCTGGAGAAGCTGGCCCGGCGCGACGGTGGGGACGCGCTGGCCCAGGGCCGCCCGGACGCACCCGTCGTGATGATCGAGTACGCCGACTTCAAGTGCTCGTACTGCGGCAAGTTCGCCCGCGACACCGAACCCGCGCTGGTGCGGAAGTACGTCGACGCCGGAACCCTGCGCATCGAGTGGCGCAACATGCCGATCTTCGGCGCGGAGTCGGAGGCGGCGGCGCGGGCGGCCTGGGCGGCCGGGCGGCAGGGCCGGTTCTGGCAGTTCCACACGGCCGCCTACGCCCACGGCTCCAAGGAGAAGGGCTTCGGCAGGGACCGGCTGCGCGAGCTGGCGAAGGAGGCGGGCGTGGGCGACCTCGACCGCTTCGCCCGGGACGCGGACAGCGACGCGGCGAAGGCCTCGGTGAAGAAGGACCAGGAAGAGGCGTACGGACTCGGCGCGAGCTCCACCCCGTCCTTCGTGATCAACGGGCGCCCGCTGGCCGGCGCCCAGCCGCTGGACACCTTCGCGCGGGCCGTCGACGAGGCGGCGGCCTACCGCGCGGCGAAGACCGCCGCCGGTGCGAAGGGCACCGGAAAGTGACCGCGGACATCGGCTATCTGGCCGCGTTCCTGGGCGGGCTGCTCGCGCTGCTCAGCCCGTGCAGCGCGCTGCTGCTGCCGGCCTTCTTCGCGTACTCGATCGACTCCGCCTCCCGGCTGCTGGCCCGCACCGGCCTCTTCTACGCGGGCCTGGCCACCACCCTGGTCCCGCTGGGGGCGGCGGGCTCGTACGCGGGCCGCCTCTTCTACGGCCACCGCGACCAGCTGGTCCTCTTCGGCGGCTGGCTGATCATCGCGCTCGGCGCCGCCCAGATCCTCGGCATGGGCTTCGCCAGCCGGCGGATGACCGAGCTGTCCGGCCGCATCCGCCCGACCACGGCCACCTCCGTCTACGCCCTGGGCGCGGTCTACGGCCTGGCGGGCTTCTGCGCCGGGCCCATCCTCGGCAGCGTGCTCACCGTGGCGGCGGTCAGCGGCAGCCCGGCCTACGGGGGGCTGCTGCTCGCGGTGTACGCGCTGGGCATGGCGGCCCCGCTGTTCCTGCTGGCGCTGCTGTGGGAGCGCTTCGGTCTTGGCCGCCGCCGCTGGCTGCGCGGCCGGGTGGTGCGGCTCGGCCGCTTCGAACTGCACACCACCTCGCTGCTCTCGGGCCTGTTCTTCATGGTCCTGGGCGGCCTGTTCCTGGCGTTCGACGGGGCCACGGCGCTGCCCGGGCTGCTGGACGTCGACGACTCCTACGCCGCCGAGCAGTGGGCCCGCTCGGTCGGCGACGCCGTTCCGGACTGGGCGCTGCTGCTCGCCGTGGTGGCGGTGGCCGCGCTGGTGCTCGCCGTACGCGGCCTGCGGGCGCGGACGCGCGAGGCGGCGGGGACGGAGGCGGGGATGGAGACGGAGCCGGAGTGAGAACGAAGAAGGCCCCGTCCAGGGGACGGGGCCTTCCGATTGTGGCTGGGGCCGGGGTCGAACCGGCGACCTATCGCTTTTCAGGCGATCGCTCGTACCAACTGAGCTACCCAGCCACGGTGTTTCACGTGAAACACCAGCGGTCCTGACGGGATTTGAACCCGCGGCCTCCACCTTGACAGGGTGGCGAGCACTCCAAACTGCTCCACAGGACCAAGCTATGTGCGAGCACTAGTCTCGCACACGGTAAAGCGTGCCCCCAACGGGATTCGAACCCGTGCTACCGCCTTGAAAGGGCGGCGTCCTGGGCCACTAGACGATGAGGGCTAAGGGCCCACCTGGGCGCTTCGCAGCGCGTCGGGGACGTGAGAAGCATATGGGATGGGAGGAGCTATCGCCAAAACGGTTTCCCGGGGGCCCGTCGGGACCCCTCCCCGGGCCGCCGGGGCGGGGCGGGGCCGGGTCCCCGGCGCCCCGGCCGGGGCGCCCGGGCGCCCCATGCGTGACAATGGCCGCGTGCTGGAGATGACGCGCGAGGAGTTCGAGGAACTGGTCGCCGAGGCGCTGGACCGCATCCCGCCCGAGCTGACACGGCTGATGGACAACGTCGCCGTGTTCGTCGAGGACGAGCCCGCCACCGACGACCCCGAGCTGCTCGGGCTCTACGAGGGGACTCCGCTCACCGACCGCGGCGAGTGGTACGCCGGGGTGCTCCCGGACCGGATCACCATCTACCGGGGCCCCACCCTGCGGATGTGCGAGTCCCGGGAGGACGTGGTCGCCGAGACCGAGGTGACCGTCGTCCACGAGATCGCCCACCACTTCGGCATCGACGACGAGCGGCTGCACGCCCTGGGCTACGGGTGAGCGCACCCGAACGGCCGGAGGCGATCGACCCGGACGTCGACCTCCACGTTCCCGCCCAGCGCGCCGAGACCGCCGGCGGGGCCAAGTGGCCGGTGCTCGCGGTGATCTCGGCGGGCGGGGCGCTGGGGGCGAGCGCCCGGTACGGCCTCGCGCGGGCCTGGCCGGTCCACGGCGGCGGCTTCCCCTGGTCGACGCTGCTGATCAACGTCCTGGGCTGTGCCCTCATCGGCGTCCTGATGCCGCTGATCAGCGAGGGCGGGCGCGGCGCCCACCCCCTGGTGCGGCCGTTCCTCGGGGTCGGGGTGCTCGGCGGCTTCACCACCTTCTCGACGTACGCCGTGGAGGTCGCGCGGCTGCTCGCCCGGCAGCAGCCGGGCCTGGCGATGGCCTACGCGGCCGGGACGCTCCTCGGGGCGCTCGGCGCGGTGGGCCTGGCGGCGGAGGCCACCCGGCGGGCGCTGGCCGCGCGGCCCGGGGCGGGGCGGACGGTGCGGACGTGACGTGGCTTCTGGTGGTCGTGGGCGCGGCCGTCGGCGCGCCGCTGCGATACCTGACCGACCGCGCGGTGCAGGCGCGCCACGACTCGGTGTTCCCCTGGGGCACGTTCGTGGTCAACGCGGTCGGGAGCCTGCTGCTCGGCGTGCTCGCGGGCGCGACCGCCTCCTCCGGTACGTACGCGCTGCTCGGCACCGGGCTGTGCGGCGCGCTCACCACGTACTCGACGTTCTCCTACGAGACGCTCCGACTGGCCGAGCGGGGCTGGAAGTTCCTCGCCGCGGCCAACGTGGCCGCGTCCGTGCTCGTGGGGCTCGGCGCGGTCTTCCTCGGGGCCGGGCTCACCGGCGGCACCCCGGCCTGACACGACCGGGTCCGCCCCGACCTGATCGGGTGGGACCGGATTCGCCACCGGAGGACCACCCGTCGGAATCCCGTTCGTACGGGCGGCGCCCCGGGCGTGTCCCCGGCGGGGGAAAGGGAGTTGGTCAGGGTGACCCTGCCCCGCCGCGCTCCGGAGGCCGCCCGTGCGCCAGTTGTCCGCCCCCACCCGTCTGGCCGTGACCGCACTGGTGGTCGCGGCGTCGGCGGGCTGCATGAGTGTGAGGGACGACGGGAAGGCGCCCAAGCCGTCGGTCTCGGTCGGGCGCGAAGGGGCGGCGGCCGAACCGGAGGGGGTCGCCGCGGTCTCCGCCGGGGCGGGCAGGGCGCGCTCCGGCAAGCACGGCGCCAAGGCGTCCCCGGGCGCGTCGTCGGCCGCGAGCCCGAGCGGTCCGGCGACCGGTGCGCCCGCGGCCTCGCCCGACAGCCGCCCCCGGCACCAGAACCCCCCGCCGCCCGGCGCGGGCAGCGCCGGCGGCCCCTCCACGCCCCCGCAGCACCCCTCCCCGCCGCCCGCCTCGCCCAGCCCGCCCGCGCCCCCGACGAGCCAGCCGCCGCCGGACCCGCCGGTGACCCCCAAGCCGAGCGACTCGCCGTCCGCCTCCCCGGCCGCCGACACCCGGACCACGGCCCTGCGCGCCCTCGGCGACAGCCCGGCCTCGCGGACCGAACCGGCGGCGTCTCCGCAGGTGGGACCGGCTTAGCGGGGGTGGCCGCGGTCCGCTGTGAGCTGGATCGCACGGGAGCGGTTTGCGCTCCCGTGGGGGGAGTGCGTATGGTGGTAGATCGTTTGATCCCATTGCCCGGCGCCGACACAGAAGAGCGCCGTGTGGCGCGTACTCTCCCTAGCCGTGGCTGACCGCATCGAGGCGGTCGAATTGCGAATCACGGAGTTGACGGGCGCGTGCCGAGACTCCGGAAGGTTTCGCATTTCGCATGTCCATTTCCAGTACTGAAAACACCGTCATGCCCGAGAACGACGAGATCGTCGTCGCCGAGGCCGTCGTGACCGAGACCGCCGTCGTCACCGAGACCGCTGAGGTCGTCGAGGTCCTCGTCGCCGACGAGGCCGTCGCGGAGCAGGCCGACGAGGCCGCCGAGCCGACCGTCACCTTCGCGGACCTCGGGCTGCCCGAGGGCGTCGTGCGCAAGCTCGCGCAGAACGGTGTGACCAGCCCCTTCCCGATCCAGGCCGCGACCATCCCGGACGCCCTGTCCGGCAAGGACATCCTCGGCCGTGGCCGTACCGGCTCCGGCAAGACCCTCTCCTTCGGTCTGCCGACCCTGGCGCAGCTCACCGGCGGCCACACCGAGAAGAAGAAGCCCCGCGCGATCATCCTCACGCCGACGCGTGAGCTCGCGATGCAGGTCGCGGACGCGCTCCAGCCGTACGGCGACGTGCTCGGCCTCAAGATGAAGGTCGTCTGCGGCGGTACGTCGATGAGCAACCAGATCTACGCCCTGGAGCGCGGCGTCGACGTCCTCGTCGCCACCCCGGGCCGTCTGCGCGACCTCATCAACCGCGGCGCCTGCTCGCTCGCCAACGTCCAGGTCGCCGTCCTCGACGAGGCCGACCAGATGTCCGACCTGGGCTTCCTGCCCGAGGTCACCGAGCTGCTCGACCAGATCCCCGGCGGCGGTCAGCGCATGCTCTTCTCCGCCACCATGGAGAACGAGATCAGCACGCTGGTCAAGCGCTACCTGACGAACCCCGTCACGCACGAGGTCGACAGCGCGCAGGGCAACGTCTCGACGATGACCCACCACGTCCTGGTCGTGAAGCCGAAGGACAAGGCGCCGGTCACGGCCGCCATCGCCGCCCGCAAGGGCCGCACGATCATCTTCGTCCGCACCCAGCTGGGCGCGGACCGTATCGCCGAGCAGCTGTGCGAGTCGGGCGTGAAGGCCGACGCGCTGCACGGCGGTATGACCCAGGGCGCGCGTACCCGCGTCCTGGAGGACTTCAAGAAGGGCTACGTCAACGCCCTGGTCGCCACCGACGTCGCCGCCCGCGGCATCCACGTCGACGGCATCGACCTGGTCCTGAACGTGGACCCGGCCGGTGACCACAAGGACTACCTGCACCGCTCGGGCCGTACCGCCCGCGCCGGCAAGTCCGGTGTCGTCGTGTCGCTGTCGCTGCCGCACCAGCGCCGCCAGATCTTCCGGCTGATGGAGGACGCGGGCGTCGACGCCTCGCGCCACATCATCCAGAGCGCCGGCGCGTTCGACCCGGAGGTCGCCGAGATCACCGGCGCCCGTTCGCTGACCGAGGTCCAGGCCGACTCCGCGAACAACGCCGCCAAGCAGGCCGAGCGCGAGGTCGCCGAGCTCACCAAGCAGCTGGAGCGTCTGACGCGCCGCGCCGCCGAGCTCCGCGAGGAGGCCGACCGTCTGGTCGCCCGCTCCGCCCGTGAGCGCGGTGAGGACCCTGAGGCAGCCGTCGCCGAGGTGGCCGTGGCCGCCGAGGCCGAGGTCGCCGCCGCCGTGGTGGCCGCCGAGCCGGTCGCCCAGGAGCGTCCGTACGAGCGCCGTGACGACCGGGGCAACTTCGGCCGTCGTGACGACCGCGGGGACCGTGGCGACCGTGGCGGCTTCCGCCGCGACGACCGTCGTGACGACAACCGTGGTGGCGGCTTCAACCGTGACCGTGGCGACCGTCCCACCGGCGGTGGCTTCAACCGTGACCGTGGCGACCGTGGCTTCGAGCGTCGTGACGACAACCGCGGTGGCGGCTTCCGCCGCGACGACCGTCCGTCCGGTGGCTTCAACCGTGACCGTGGCGACCGTGGCTTCGAGCGTCGTGACGACAACCGCGGTGGCGGCTTCAACCGTGACCGCAACGACCGTCCCACCGGCGGTGGCTTCAACCGTGACCGTGGCGACCGTCCCGCGGGCGGTGGCTTCAACCGTGACCGTGGCGACCGTCCCACCGGTGGCGGCTTCAACCGCGACCGCAACGACCGTGGCTTCGAGCGCCGTGACGACAACCGCGGTGGCGGCTTCAACCGCGACCGCAACGACCGTCCCACCGGTGGCGGCTTCCGCTCCGGTGGCGGCGACCGCCCGTTCAACCGCGACCGCAACGACCGTCCCTCGGGCGGCTTCCGCTCCGGCGGCACCGGCGACCGCCCGTACGGCCGTCGTGACGACCACCGCGGTGGCACCGGCACCGGCACGAACACCGGCTCCTTCGGCCGCCGTGACGACAAGCCGCGCTGGAAGCGCAACGGCTGACACGCCGACTGAGTGAGTGAAGGGCCCGTACGGCACCCGATGGGTGCGGTACGGGCCCTTCCGTCTGCGGGCTTCTTTTGGCCAACGGTGGCGCATGTCCGGCCCTCCGCGAGGGAATCGCTGGGGGCATGACAAGTGACGCGAGTACGAATCCGGATGCCCACGGGGCTCCGGAGGATCTCGGTCCGGCGGGCGGCGCGGTGCACACGACCGGCGCGGCGGCGTCCGACGAAGAGCGGCTGGCACAGCTCGGCTACACCCAGGTGCTGGCGCGCCGGATGTCCGGTTTCGCCAACTACGCCGTCTCGTTCACCATCATCTCGGTGCTCTCCGGCTGTCTGACGATGTACGCGTTCGGCATGAACACCGGCGGCCCCGCCCTGATCACCTGGGGCTGGGTCGGAGTGGGCCTGATGACCCTGCTGGTCGGGCTGTCGATGGCCGAGATCTGCTCGGCGTACCCGACCTCGGCCGGCCTGTACTTCTGGGCGCACCGCCTCGCGCCGGAGCGCAGCGCGGCGGCGTGGGCGTGGTTCACGGGGTGGTTCAACGTGCTGGGCCAGGTCGCGGTGACGGCCGGGATCGACTTCGGGGCGGCGTCGTTCCTGGGCGCGTACCTGAACCTCCAGTGGGGTTTCGAGGTGACCCCCGGCCGTACGATCGCGCTCTTCGCGGCGATCCTGCTCCTGCACGGCCTGCTGAACACCTTCGGCGTACGGATCGTGGCGCTCCTCAACAGCGTGAGCGTGTGGTGGCACGTGCTGGGCGTGGCGGCGATCGCGGGCGCACTGGCGTTCACCCCGGACCACCACCGCTCCACGCGGTTCGTGTTCACCCACTACGTGAACAACACCGGCTGGGGCAGCGGCTTCTACGTCGTCCTGATCGGCCTGCTGATGGCGCAGTACACCTTCACCGGCTACGACGCCTCCGCGCACATGACGGAGGAGACCCACGACGCCGCCACGGCGGGCCCGCGCGGGATCGTGCGCTCGATCTGGACGTCCTGGATAGCGGGCTTCGTGCTCCTGCTCGGCTTCACCTACGCCATCCAGTCGTACGACGACGAGCTCGGCTCGGCGACCGGCGCGCCGCCCGCCCAGATCCTCCTGGACGCGCTGGGGGCGACGGCGGGGAAGCTGCTCCTGCTGGTGGTCATCGGGGCGCAGTTGTTCTGCGGGATGGCGTCGGTGACGGCCAACTCCCGCATGATCTACGCGTTCTCGCGTGACGGCGCGCTCCCGTTCTCCCGTGTCTGGCACACGGTGAGCCCCCGCACCCGCACCCCGGTGGCGGCGGTCTGGCTGGCCACGGTGGGCGCGCTGGCGCTGGGCCTGCCGTATCTGATCAATGTGACGGCGTACGCGGCGGTGACGTCGATCGCGGTGATCGGCCTGTACATCGCGTATGTGATCCCGACGCTGCTGAGGCTGCTCAAAGGCGACGCGTTCACCCCCGGCCCCTGGCAGCTGGGCCGCTGGTCCCGCCCGGTCGGCGTGGCGGCGGTGGCGTGGGTGGCGTTGATCACGGTTCTGTTCATGCTGCCCCAGCTGTCCCCGGTGACATGGAAGAACTTCAACTACGCGCCGGTCGCGGTGCTGGTGGTGCTGGGCTTCGCGGCGGTGTGGTGGTTCGCGTCGGCCCGCCACTGGTTCCTGCGCCCGCCCGGCCCCGACTCCCGCTGACCCGCCGGCCCCGGCTCCCGCGGGCCCGCCCGCACCGTCCGTCGTGACCTGCGCATACCGGCCACGAAGAGTCCCGAACGGGCCGCAACAGGCCCGGCACCCGATACCCGATCGGCTGCCGGGCACTGTCGGGCTATGCTGCGGGGGTGCGGTATGCCAGGGGCCATTAGCTCAATTGGCAGAGCAGCGGACTTTTAATCCGTTGGTTGTCGGTTCGAGTCCGACATGGCCTACCGGTCGCGGGGGAGGGGCTAGCCCTTCTGACCTGCGCTCCAGCGCCCCGCCCGGGTTCCCTCGGGCGGGGCGCTGTGCTGTGTCCGGACGGCCGGTGGCCGGGCTCGGTTCGGGGGCGGCGCCATTGGGCGGGTAGTTGGAGGGCGCCGGGCCGGCCTCCCGCGCGCGCGACGGCCCCGCGCACGCACACGGCCGGCGCCGTGGGGCCGCCCGGGGGCGGGCTCCACGGCGCCGGCCGTCTCAACCCCGGCCCGCATGCCGGGGCTGGCCGGAGACGGGGGAATGCTGCTCTCCGGCGCGCCGCGGGCGGCCGGTGTCGAGGACGCGACGAATTGGCGATTGTCGACACCGGCCGCTGTCCTGGGTATGCGTACGCCGGTCGTCCCCGCGGCACAGGGACAGCCGCCGCGCCCCTGGTGAGCGGCGTCCCGTGAAGAACACCGAGCAACCGCTTTCACCTGGGTCGATACGCACGAGGCCCGTAGGGGCTTCGTGCGCAACAGTGTGGAGGGGCACCCCGCCCCCTTTCCAGGGGGCCGAATTGCAGATAATGATCCAGCCATCAACATTCGGCCCCGGGGACAGGAGAGCGCCGCCACACGTCAGAGCCCCTCACGTCGCATCAGGTCGCACAGGTCGCATCAGGTCACGACACGTCGCATCAGGTCGCACGCGGCAGGCCGTCCCGGGCGGTCCTGGCCCCGTCGTTCGTTCCGCCGCCGCGACAGCCGTTCGTCCCCGTCCCCCCGTGAACGAAGGTCCCGCCTTGCCGCCGCTCGCCGCCCGTGACCGCATGTCCCTCAAGACGCTCCTCCAGGAGCGGCGCGCCGCCATCCACCCGGAATCCGCCGGGTTCCCGCCGCGCCAGGCGGGGCCGGGGCGACGGGTCGCCGGGCTCAGCCAGGAGCAGATGGACCTCCTGCTGGAGCGCACCCCGGGCACCTACAACCGGTTCGAGAACGGGCAACTCAACCCCACCGCCGAGTTCCTGACGAACGTGGCGCGCGCCCTGCGCCTCAACGAGCAGGAGTGGACGTACCTGTGGCGGCTGACCCGGCGCGAGTACCCGCCGTACACCCTGCACCGCGACTCCGGGATGTCGGTGCCGGGCGTCTGGCAGCGGGTCGTCGAGCAGATCGACGGGGCGATGGCGTACATCACCGACGCCGCCTGGAACCTGCTCGCCCACAACGACGAGTTCGCCGAGCTCTTCCCGGGCGGTCAGGTCCCCGCCAACACCATGCGGTGGATGACCCTCGACCCGCGGGCGCGCGAGGACGTCCTCACCGACTGGGCGGACCGCTGGGCGCCGATGGTGCTGCCGCAGTTGCGGCACGGTGTGGAGATGCGGCCCAACCACGCGGAGCTGCGGCGCCTGGAGGCCGA
The DNA here is from genome assembly GCF_055580545.1 of Streptomyces sp. NPDC031670. NCBI lineage: Bacteria > Bacillati > Actinomycetota > Actinomycetes > Kitasatosporales > Streptomycetaceae > Streptomyces > Streptomyces sp. NPDC031670. The sequence goes on from NZ_JBVILC010000002.1 coordinate 647,876, forward strand.
GGTGCAGGCCGACCCGGTCGCGGGTCCGCTCTACCGGGAGGCCGGGGACACCCCGATCCCGTACCCGGACGGCTCGGAGCGGCCCATCCACCACAGCCGGTACGGCCCCGGCTGGGTCACCACCTGTGTGGCCGAGCCGGTCACCTCGCCGGGGGCCCGGGTGATGCTGCTCCTCTACTCCCCGGGCGCCTCGCTCGTGAGCCGCCATCCGGTGCTGAGCGCGCCGCTGACGAGCTGAGCGCGCGACCGGCGTGACCGACCGGCGGGGCCCCCTCGGAACGACTCCTTCCGGCTGAGCTCCGTGCACATTCCCAGGAACGAATTCCAGCCGCCTCAGTTAAGTTGAGCTCCCGCCCGTTGGTCCTCCGAGGGAGCCACTCGTGCCCGCTCACATAGCCCTCCCCGCCGTTGCCCTGCCTGACCACGTCATCGCAACGGATGAGATCTGCGCGGACATTCGGCGTGCCAACCCCGATCGGCCCCGGCTGGAGGCGCACCTTCGGATAGCCCGCGCGACCACCGTCCGCACCCGTCGTTTCACCCGCCCGCTGCACGCCCCGACCGTGGCCGGAAATGCCACTGTCGAGGAGCGGAACAGAGCGGGTTACGAGGACGCCCTGGCACTCGCGGTCCGCTCCGGGCGGCAGGCCCTGGCCCACGCCGGCCTCGCCCCCGGTGACATCGACTGTCTGATCACCAGCCACACCACCTCCTGGACCGTGCCGTCCCTCGATGTCGCCCTCGTCCGGGAACTCGGCCTGCGCCCGGACGTACGCCGTGTCCCCATGGCGACCGTCGGCTGCGCGGGCGGCGCGCACGGGCTGGTCAGAGCGGACCAGGACATCGCCGCCCACCCGGGCTCGCACGTCCTGGTCGTCGTCGCGGAGTGCCTGTCGACGGCCACGTACAACCACACCGACACCAGCCGGGAGTCGATGATCTACAAGGTGCTCTTCGGGGACGGCTCGGGCGCGGTCGTCGTCTCGGACACCCCGGCCTGGAGCGGGCCCAGCTTCGTCATCGAGGACACGTTCGAGTACGTCCTGCCCGACAGCCTCGACCGCTACCGGGGCCGTCTCTCGGGGGCCGGGCTGCACTTCGACTCCACCACCGCCGCCACCGCCGCGCTCAACGACAGCCTCCCGGCGGTACGCGCCTGGCTCGGTGGCAGCGGCAGGGCCCTGGAGTTCGCGGTCGTCCACCCCGGCGGCCCCCGGGTCCTCCAGGACGCCGCCGCCGGGTTCGGCCTGGACGGCGACCGCGACCACGGCGCCCTGCGGCACGCCTGGGCGAGCCTGGCCGCCAACGGGAACCTGGGCGGCTCGGCCGTCCTCGACGTGCTGGCCCGCACCTTCGCGCAGGCCCCCGGCGACCGGCAGTCCGGCCTGATCATCGGCTTCGGCCCGGGCTTCGTGCTGGCCGCCTCCCGGGGCCACTGGTCGGCCTGAGCGCGGCGCCGTCCGTAAAGCGGTACGGAGCACCGTCCGGCATGCCGTACAGTTGTGTTTACCGACGCGGGGTGGAGCAGCTCGGTAGCTCGCTGGGCTCATAACCCAGAGGTCGCAGGTTCAAATCCTGTCCCCGCTACTGAAGTCCCAAGGCCCGGCACATGCGAATGTGCCGGGCCTTCGGCATGTCCCGGGCCTGTCCCGGGCCTGTCCCGTTGTCCCGCCGACTTGGGTACGTACAGTAGTCTCGCGATTGCTATGCGCGAGCGCGTGGATGGACTGCTGCGAGCGGCGACGCGGCGCGGGACGCCCGCCGTGCCGCTGTTCCTCGCCCTGTGCGCGCTGCTGATGTGCCTCTCCCTGCCGCTGTCACGGCCCCTGTCTCCTGTCGCGCCCTGGATCTCCGCGCCCTCGCACGCCAGGGGCGCCGCCGCCGCCGTGCCCGGCGGTCCGGCGGTCCGGCGCCACGCCCGGGGGGCCTGCGTCCACGGCCGGCCCGGGCCCCGCCGCTGCCGGGCGCGGCTGATCGGCACGGGCGCCGACCGGCACTGAGGGGCGCGCGGCGCACCCGGTTGGCCGAGGAGCGTTCGCGGCGGGCCGCCGGGCCCGGCACCCTGAGTGGGGCGCGCGGGAACGCCGGCGGCCTGCGGACGGGCGGGAGACCACGGGTGCGGCAGCGATCGGACGGCGGCGGCCGGGAGGGCTCCCGGCGCCCGGCCCTGGTGCGTGCCCTGCCCGCGCTGCTGCTCGTTGCCGGGGTCGTCCTCGACGTGGCGACCCCGCCCGATCTGACCGCGGCGGCCCTGTTCGCCGCGGCCCCGCTGATCGCGGCCCCCTTCTTCGGCCCCCTCGGCACCGCCGTCGCGAGCACCTCCGCGGTCGGGGCGGTGCTGCTCACCGAGTACCTCCACGACATCCCCAGCACCGGGGAGGCGGTCAGCGAACTGTTCACCGTCACCACCGTCGGCGCCCTGGCCCTGCTCACCAACCGCATGCTGCGCCGCAGCGGCGAACGCCTGGCCTCGGCGCGGGTCATCGCGGAGACCGCCCAGCGCGCCGTCCTGCCCAGGCCCGCCGCGCGGATCGGCGGCCTCCAGGTGGCCGCGCGGTACGAGGCGGCCCAGGCCGGGGCGTTCATCGGCGGGGACCTCTTCGCCGTCCAGGACACGCCGTACGGGGTGCGCCTGGTCGTCGGGGACGTCCGGGGCAAGGGGCTGGAGGCGGTCGAGGCGGTGGCCGTGGTGATCGGGGCGTTCCGGGAGGCGGCCGAGCAGGAGACGACGCTGGAGGCGGTGGCCGGGCGGCTGGAGCGCGCGCTGACCCGCGAGGGCACCCGGCGCGACGGTCTGGACGCCTTCGAGGGGTTCACCACGGCCGTGCTCGCCGAGATCCCGCACGGCGCCACGACCGTACGGCTGGTGAACCGGGGCCACCCCGAACCGCTGCTCCTCCACGCCGACGGGGCGCTCGACGCGCTCACCCCGTCCGACCCCGCGCTGCCGCTGGGGATGGCGGAGCTCGGGGTGTGGCCGGACCGGGCGGACACCTACCCCTTCCCGCTCGGGGCGACGCTGCTCCTCTACACGGACGGCCTCTCCGAGGCGCGTTCGGTGGAGCCGCCCGGGGTCTTCTACGACCCGCACGAGCGGCTGCGCGGCCGGATCTTCCCGGGGCCGGAACAGGTCCTGGACGCGCTCGTCGACGATGTGCGCAGACATACGGGCGGGGGCGCGAACGACGACATGGCGCTGCTGGCGGTCGGGCGGCCCGCGGCGGGGCAGCCGGAGCGGCGGCGGACGATGCCGGTGGTGCCGTGACCGTCCGTGGCCGAACGGCGTCCTTACGCACCGGAATTGACGCACCATCAGCGGCTGTCCCGGGCGATTGCCCGGAACGGCTTGGAATCCGGTCCGCCTGTCTATTAACGTTCGATAACGCAGCGCGGTCGTCCCAGCCGTCGTAGAGGCGGCACCGTGCGCACGCGCCGAATTCCGCAAGGGAACCGGGGAACCACCACCTGGGGTGAATCGAGCACCTTCGTACCGTCGAAAAGGTGCCCGTAGGAGACCTTCCTGCTCCGAATCCTCCCCCAAGCTCTCAAGGAGCAGGGGGGACCCCCCACCGCTGACCCGGTAGGCGAGAAGGAAGGAAAGGAGCGCCCCCGTGGCGTCCAACGAGCCTGCCCTCGGCACCCCGCCGCTTCCCCCCGTCACCCCGTACGGGACCGCGCCCAGCGACACCGGCGTGTGGGAGGAGTGGAACCCCACGGAGGAGTCCGTGGCCTCGGTGCGCGGCCGGCACCGCGTCATCAAGCAGCGCGGCGGCCTCGCCCGCAGCTCCACCGTCCTCGGCGTCGGCGTCATCGCGGCCGTCGGCGCGGGCGGCATGGCCAGTGCGCAGACCAAGCCGCCGGTCTCCATATCCCTGCCCGACTCCGTCGCGGACAATCTCCCCGATGTGAAGTCCCTGCCGGGCGTCGGCGCACTGATCGCCGACATCGCGGGCGACGACACGGGCGACGACACCGGCGACGCCTCTCCGGCCGCCCGGGCCGACAGATCCGTCGCCGACGCGCCCCTCACCATGGCGGGCGTCTCCCGGGCCGCCGCCGAACAGGGCGCCACGGGCGCCGGTGAGGCCCTGCGCGCCCGCATCCTCCAGCAGGCCGAGCAGCAGCAGAACAACGCCGAGGCCGAGGCGAGGGCAGCCGCCGAGAAGACCGCGGCGCAGCAGGCGGCGGCCGAGGCGAAGTCCGCGCAGAGCGCCGCCCGGCAGAAGGCCGAGGCGGCGAAGAAGGCCGCCGAGGAGGCCGCCGCGAAGAAGGCCGAGGAGGAGCGGCTGGCCGAGCTCGCCAAGAGCTACTCGCTCCCGGTCGCCTCGTACACGATCACCTCCACCTTCGGCGAGGCCGGCTCGATGTGGTCCTCCGGCCACCACACCGGCCTCGACTTCGCCGCCCCCACCGGCACCCCCCTCAAGGCGGTCCACGGCGGCACGGTCAAGTCCGCGGGCTGGTCCGGCTCGTACGGCTACCGCACGGTCGTCGAGCTGGAGGACGGCTCGGAGCTCTGGTACTGCCACCAGTCCTCCATCGCGGTCAGCGCCGGGCAGAAGGTGACGACGGGCGAGACGATCGGCCGCGTCGGCGCCACCGGCAATGTGACGGGCCCGCATCTGCACCTGGAGGTGCACACCCCGGACGGCACCGGCGTCGACCCGATGACGTGGCTGCGGTCCAAGGGCCTCACCCCCTGACCCGCGCGCGGCCCGGGGGTTGCGGGGGTGCGGAATAGCCGTGCCCCGCCGCTCCGTTCACCCTCCATGACCTCTCTGCGCCCGCTCGGCTCCTCCGACCTGTCCGTCTTCCCGCTCGCCCTGGGCGGCAACGTCTTCGGCTGGACCGCCGACGAGGCCGCCTCGTTCGCGGTGCTCGACGCGTACACCGAGGCGGGCGGCAACTTCGTGGACACCGCCGACGTGTACTCCGCGTGGGCGCCGGGCAACGAGGGCGGCGAGTCCGAGCGGATCATCGGCCGGTGGCTGGCGGCGCGCGGCAACCGCGAGGACGTCGTGCTCGCCACCAAGGGCGGCGGGCACCCCGCGTTCAAGGGCCTCGCGGCCCCCACCGTCAAGGCCGCCGCCGAGGAGTCGCTGCGCCGCCTCGGCACCGACTACATCGACCTGTACTACACGCACTTCGACGACGAGTCCGTCCCCGTCGAGGAGATCGTCACCGCCCTCGACCAGCTGGTGAAGGACGGCAAGGTGCGTGCGGTCGCCGCCTCCAACATTTCCCCCGAGCGGCTCCAGGACTCCCTGGACTTCTCCGACCGCGAGGGCCTGACCAAGTACGTCGCCCTCCAGCCGCACTACAACCTGGTCTCGCGCGGCACCTACGAGGGCACGCTCCAGGACACCGCCGGCCGCTCGGGCCTGGCCGCCGTCCCGTACTTCTCGCTCGCCGCCGGCTTCCTCACCGGCAAGTACCGCCCCGGCCAGGTCGTGGACAGCCCGCGGGCCGGGGGCGCCGCCAAGCACCTGGACACCGAGCGGGGCGTGAAGGTGCTGGCCGCGCTCGACCGGGTCGCGCGGGCGCACGACGCCGAGCCCGCGAGCGTGGCGCTCGCCTGGCTCGCCGCGCAGCCGACCGTGGTCGCCCCGATCGCCTCGGCCCGGACCGTCGAGCAGCTGCCCGCGCTCCTCGCGGTCGCGGACCTGGAGCTCACGGACGCGGAGCTCAGCGAGCTGAAGACCGCCTCGGCGTAGGGCTCAGCGCCGGTAGGGGTCGTAGGGGGAGGGGGCCTGGCCGTAGCCGTACGGGGGCTGGTCGCCGTACGGGTTCTGGCCTTGGCCGTACGGGGCGGCCTGGTTGCCGTAGGGGGTCTGGCCCTGCCCGTACGGGGGCTGACCCTGCCCGTACGGGGACTGGCCGTGGCCGTACGGGTGCTGGTTTCCGTAGGAGGCCGCCTGGTGGCCGTACGGGTAGGGCTGCTGCGGGATCCAGATGCGGCCCGCCGCGCCCGCCGCGTACAGCAGCGCGGGGCCGGCCACCTCCCGGCGGGCCCACAGGTGGTGCAGCAGCTCCTGCTCGCGGGCGGTGAAGTCCGGCCCGGCCTCGGAGCGGCGGGCCCGGCGGCGCAGGAACGCCAGGGCCGTCGCGAACGCCTCGTACTCCGCGACCGTCCGCGCCGCCCGCTTGCCCCCGAAGGTGCGGTGGGCGAAGTCGCGGGCCATCGAACGGGCCCGCATCGAGGAGAGCGCCAGCGGTTCGGCGGGGCCGAGCCAGCCCGCCGCCGCGTACGCGGGCAGCTCCGCCGCGACGGTGCGCAGCTCGCGCTGGCGGCTCCACACCGCCAGCCAGGTCAGCAGGCCGAAGACCGGCACCATGAACGCGGCGTAGACCAGGTAGAAGCCGTACGTCCCGAAGGACGACGAGCCGTTCCACAGCGAGTGCATCCCCATCGCTGACAGCAGGCCGAGCACCGGCAGAGCGATCCGGCGTCCGCGCCGGCCGGGGGCCGCGAGCGCCGCGGCCCCGAAGCCTATGCCGGTGCAGACCGTGAACAGCGGGTGCGCGAACGGCGACATCACGATCCGGACGAAGAACGTCGCCGCGGTCGTCGAGGAGAGCCCGGCCGTGTGGCTGACCTGGTCCTCGCCGAAGGCGTTGCCCAGGTACAGGATGTTCTCGGTGAAGGCGAAGCCGGTCGCGGTGAAGCCCGCCACGACGACGCCGTCGACTATCCCCTTGAAGTCCCGTCTGCGGAACAGGAACAGCAGCAGCACGGCGGCGGCCTTGGCGCTCTCCTCGACGACCGGCGCGATCACGGTCGCGCCCAGGTGGTCGGCCGAGGACGGGTCGGCGGTCGCGGTGGCTATCCACTTGGTCGCGAACGAGTTGGCGATGATCGCCACCAGCGCGGCGGCGCACGCCCCCCAGGCGAAGGCGAACAGCAGGTTGCGCCAGGGACCCGGGTCCACCCGGTCGAGCCAGCGGAACGCACTGGCCAGCAGCGGCACCGGCAGCACGGCGAGCGCGAGCCCCACCAGGAACCCCTCGGTGCCGGTCTGGTCCCGCACGATCGCGAGGATCACCAGACCGCACAGGGCGAGCAGGGTGATCAGCGCGCCGGCCCGGAACGCCCTGGAGCGCCAGAAGTCGCGCCGCGGCCGGTAGCGCCATTTGGCGCGCTCCGGCACGGCGTCGAACCGCGGCTCGGCGCCGCGCTCCGGGACCGGCTGGAGCGGGCCGGGCGGCTGGCGTTGCGGAAGCGACTCGGACGACACCAGACGACCCTAACGAGGGGTACGGACAATCCGCGACGGTGCGTGGGGTCGCCGTCAGGCGGAGGGCAGCTCGGCAGCGCGGGTGAAGAGCAGGTCGTGGACCACATGGCCCTTGTCCAGGCCCTGTCCCTCGAAGCGGGTGAGTGGCCGGAACGCGGGCCTGGGCGCGAAGCCGCCGTCCGCCTGGGTGTTGTCGAACGCGGGGTGCGCGTTCAGCACCTGAAGCATCTGCTCGGCGTACGGCTCCCAGTCGGTGGCGCAGTGCAGCAGGGCGCCGGGCTTGAGCCGGGGCGCGGCCAGCGTGAGGAAGTCGGGCTGGATGATGCGGCGCTTGTGGTGGCGCTTCTTGGGCCAGGGGTCGGGGAAGTAGACGCGCAGTCCGTCCAGCGACTCGGGCGGCAGCATCTCGCGCAGCAGGATGATCGCGTCGCCGTTGGCGACCCGGATGTTGCTGAGGCCGCCGCGCTCGGCGAGGCCGAGGAGGTTGCCCTGGCCGGGGGTGTGGACGTCGACGGCGAGGATGCCGGTGCCGGGGTCGGCGGCGGCCATCTCCGCGGTCGCCTCGCCCATCCCGAAGCCGATCTCCAGGACGACTGGCAGCCCGCCGAACATCTCGTCGAGGTCGAGCGTGCCGCGCCCGTCGATGTCGAGACCCCACAGGGGCCACAGCCGCTCCAGGTACTCGCCCTGGCCGGTGGTCACCCGGCTGCGGCGCGGCTGGAAACTGCGGATGCGCCGTTCATGGTGGGACCCGGCGGGGTCGGCGACGGGACCCCCGGGGAACCGGGGCTCGCCCTTGGGGCGACGGGCGGGGGCGGGGGGCGGCAGCTCAGACACAATGAGCCGATTCTACGTGCCGCGGCCCGCCGGCGGTCGCTGCACCCGCGCCGCCCCCAGCACCCCGAGCGCCCGCCGGGCCACCTCACGCCCGATCGGCAGGGACGCGGTGGCCGCCGGGGACGGGGCGTTCAGGACGTGGATCGTGCGGGGGGCCTCGCGGATGAGGAAGTCGTCGACCAGGGTGCCGTCGCGCAGCACCGCCTGGGCGCGCACACCGGACGGGGCGGGGCGGAGGTCCTCGTCCCGGACGTCGGGGAGGAGCCGGCGGACCGCCTCGGTGAAGGCGCGGCGGGAGAGCGAGCGGTGGATCTCGCCCGCTCCGTACCGCCAGTGGCGGGCGGCGATGCGCCAGGTGCCGGGCCAGCTCAGGGTCGCGGCCAGCTCGGCGGGGCGGACCGTACGCCAGTCGTAGCCCTCGCGGGCCGCGGCCGGGACCGCGTTCGGCCCGACGTGGACGCCGCCGCCGATCCCCCGGGTCAGATGCACCCCGAGGAAGGGGAACGCCGGGTCCGGCACCGGATACACCAGGCCCTTGACCAGGCCGGGCCGCGCCAGGTCGTAGTACTCGCCCCGGAACGGCACGATCCGCATCCCCGGGTCGTCCCCGGCAAGCCGGGCCACCCGGTCGCAGTGCAGCCCCGCGCAGTTCACCAGCGCCCGGGCCCGGAGCACCGCCCCGGTCGAGGTGCGCACGGCCACACCCGAGTCGGGGCGGCGCGATATCCGCACGACTTCCGTCCCGTACCGGATCTCCGCTCCGGACAGCTCGGCCAGCCGGGCCGCCACCGCCGGGTAGTCGCAGACGCCGGTGGTGGCGACGTGGATCCCCGCGAGGCCCTGGACCTCCGGCTCGTACTCCGCGATCTGGGCCGGGCCCAGCTCGCGCACCGGGATGCCGTTCTCCCGGCCGCGCTGGACCAGGGCGTGCAGCCGCGGCAGCTCGGTGCGGTCGGTGGCCACGATGAGCTTGCCGGTCACCTCGTACGGCAGGCCCTGCTCGGCGCAGAACGCCACCATCTCGGCGGCTCCCCGCACCCCGTACCGCGCCTTGAGGGAGCCGGGGCGGTAGTAGATCCCGCTGTGGATCACCCCGCTGTTGCGGCCGGTCTGGTGGCGGGCGGGGCCGGCCTCCTTCTCCAGGACGGTCACCCGGGTGCCGGGCGACGCCTGGGCGAGGGCATACGCCGTCGACAGACCGACGATCCCGCCGCCGATCACCAGCACGTCACAGTCGTACGCGGTCACCACCACACCTCCCACCCCAGATAGTGCACTGGCCCACTGACAACGCCGGTAAACCCGTGGCGGAAGTGATCTACGCCGGGGCCACCAGGAGCGGCCGGGCCCGCTCCCGCAGCTCCACGACGCGCGGCTCGTCCCCGTAGGGCTCCAGGCGGTGCAGCAGGTCCCGTACGTACTCGGTGGTGCGCGCCGAGGAGATCCGTCCGGCGACCTCCACCGCGCGCGTGCCCGCGGCGCAGGCGGCGTCCAGATTGCCCGACTCCAGCTCGGCCACCGCCGAGACCACGAGCCGCAGGCCGTGCGAGCGCACGAACTCCTCGGTGGGGCGCGACAGCGCCTGCTCGGTGAAGCGGCGCACCTGGCGCGGGGCCTTCAGATCGCGGTAGCACTCGGCCGCGTCCGCCGCGAAGCGGTCGTACGAGTAGAAGCCCAGCCAGGAGGGGTCCGCGTCGCCGTCCCGAGAGCGCTCCAGCCACGACTCGGCGGCCTTGAGCGCGGCGCCGGCCGCGAGCGCGTCGCCCGCCTTCGCGTGCGCGCGTGCCTCGACGAGCCGGAAGAAGCTCATGGTGCGGGCGGTCGCCAGGCCCCGGTTGCGCTCGACGGCGGCCTGCGCGAGGTCCACGCCCTCGTCGGCGAAGCCCCGGTAGGTGGCCTGGAGCGACATGGAGGCGAGCACATAGCCGCCCAGCGGGACGTCGGCCGCCGCGCGCGCGAGGCGCAGCGCCTGGATGTAGTAGCGCTGTGCGGCCTCCTGCTGGCCGGTGTCGAAGGCCATCCAGCCGGCCAGCCGGGTCAGCTCGGCGGTCGCCCCGAAGAGCCCCCGGCCGACCTCGTCCGAGTACGAACCGAGCAGCAGCGGGGCCGCGTCCACCCGCAAGCACTCGGGGACCATCGACGAACGCCAGTCCCCGCCGCCGTACTTGGAGTCCCAGCGGCGGGCGTCCTCGGCCGCCTCGCGCAGTTTGGCCACATCGCTGTGGCCGACCTTCAGGGGTGTCCCGGCCGCCCCGTCGTGGTCGCGCGCCACCGACGAGTCGGCGGGGGTTATGAGCCAGCGGGAGGCCGGGGTCGCGTACGCGGTCACCGCGAAGGATCCGGCCAGCGACTGCCAGATGCCGCCGCCCGCCCGCCGCCCGGCGAGATCGAGCCGGTAGAGCTCGGTCGCGGAGCGGACCGCCTCGCCCACGTCGCGCGGGAACGCCAGACCGACCTCGGGCGCCGGGTCGGCGTCGGCGAGTCCTATCTCGTGCAGCGGCACCGGGCGGCCGAGCTTGGCGCCGATGGCCGCCGCGATCAGATGGGGCGCGGCGCCCTGGGGGACCATCCCCTTGGAGACCCAGCGGGCCACCGATGTCTTGTCGTAACGAAGGGTCAGACCGCGTTGCGCACCGAGGTCGTTGACCCTTCTGGCCAGTCCGGCGTTGCTGATTCCCGCGAGGGCGAGAACGGTGCCGAGCTTCTCGTTCGGCCCGCGTTGCTCCCTGGACATGCGCCACCCCTCGACACAGACGGCGTCCCCCGGGGCGGCGCCCCGGGTCCGTCCGGCCGCACACTCGTGTGGCCGAGCCCCCAGGAATATGCCGCCCGCGGAGAACAGCAGTGCACCCAGCGTAGTTCGCCGCATCCCGACCGTTAAGGGGCGGCGTTCCGGATGGCGGGATTGCTCTCCGCACGGACGAGTTGGGCCCCGGGGCGCGTGCTCCGGGTGTGTGGCCGTGCGCGGTGCGTGCGCTCTGGCCCGCGCGGAGCGGGAAGCGCTTCCATGTCAGGTGCGTGGGTCGGCCCGCTGAACTGGTTCCAGTGGGCTGGGGGACACCGTCGCCTCAATCCCCGCGGGCGGCGGACCGGTCCGGGAGGCGGACAGCGCCTCCCGGACTGGGGGTCCCGTGTGCCGGCTCCGCTGCCCGTTTCATGCCCGCTCCGGGGCGTCCGCCACGCGCGCCCGGGGTGAAGTTGGCCGAAAAGCGATGGTCCCCTCTCACCCGGAAACGCCGCTTCCGCGCCGCTGGGGAGCTGTCAATCGGCCATCCATGGGAGCGCGTTCACTTTTTGCGCGCGCTACCCCGAGGCCCCTCCCGCACGCCATTGTCATGGCAGCATGGTCCCGAGCGACCTCAGAACCGCCTGCCTGTGGCTGGTCCCGGTTCTGTCGGCGCGGGCGGCGGGTTGTCCACAGGCTGTGGAGGCGGCGATGCGGTGGCTGGTGGGCTGGAGCAGTGTCGCCGCGAGGTTCGGTGCCATCGGTACGGCCGGCGCCCTGGGCGCGCCCGAGGAGGGGCGCACGGTGCATCCGGTCGGCTCCCAGCTGCTGTGGGGCGACCCCGACCCGCTGTGGGCGGTCGGCGACTGGCGCCCCGACGAGATCCGCGTGGTCAGCGTGGGGGCGGACACCCGGCTCGCGGTACTGGGCTGCTGCGCCGCCAGCGACGAGGAGCTGCGGGTAGGACTGTTCGCGGCACGCGGGGGCGCGCTGCGGCACCTGTCGGCATGGCCGGGCAGCTATACGGCCGTTGCCCAGGTCGGCCGCAGGGTCACCGTCGTCGGTGACCTGGCCGGCGCCCGCCCCGTCTTCTACACGCCCTGGGCGAGCGGCACCGCGTACGCCACGGCCGCCCTGCCGCTCGCCGACCTCATCGAAGCCCAGCTGGACATCGGCCACCTGGCGGCGCTGCTCGCCTGCCCCGACGTACCCGAGGCGCTCGGCGACTCCACCCCCTACGTGGGAGTGCGGCGCATCCCGCCCGGCCACGCGCTCGTCCTGCGTGAGGGATCGCGGGAGATCACCGGGTACGAGCCGATGGCCTCGCTCGCCGTCGCCGCCGCCCAGGTCGACGAGGAGAGCGCGGTGAACGGCGTACGGGAGGCACTGGTCGCGGCGGTGCGGGCCCGGCTCACCGCGCCGCGCCACGCCCCCGAGACCCTGCCGCCGGACCCGGGACCGGTGCCCGGCATGGGCCCCGCCGAGCGGCGCGCCGCCCGCGGGGGCCCGGCCCCCGGTATCGGCGCCGACCTCTCGGGCGGTCCGGCCTCGGCCACCCTCGCGCTGCTCGCCGCCGGGCTGCCCGGCAACCCCGGCACGGTGCTCGGCCACGGCACCGGCGCCGGCGAACGGCTCCTCGCGGTGACCTTCAACGACCTCGCCGTGCCCGGCCGCCGCGCCGAGGCCGAGGTGGAGCGGGCCGGGGCGATCGCGGCCAACCCCCGGCTGCACCACGTGGTGGTGACCGGCGACGAGGAGGCCCTGCCCTACGCGGAGCTCGCCGGACCGCTCACCGACGAGCCGGGCCCCTCCCTGGTCATGGCGGAGCGCCACCGCCGCCGGCTGACCGCGGGCAGCGCGGACCACTTCACCGGCAGTGGGGCGCGCCAGGTCCTGGACGCCCATCCGGCGCGCCTGGCCGATCTGCTGATGGACCGGCAGCGGCGCCATCTGCTGCGCCCCGCGGCGGCGCTGGCCAAGGCGGGCGGCCCCTCCGCGAACTCCCTCTTCGTCCCGCTCACCGTGTACCGGGCGGCGCGCCGCCTCGCCCGTACGCCGTACCGGACGGGCATCGAGTCGGCGGCCGAGCGGCTGCGGCGCGACGCGGACCTCGTCGGCGCGGCGGCCGAGACCCCGCTCGACGCCTCGCTCGCGTCCCTGGCCTGGACGCGGCCCGGGCCGGCCGCGCGGTGGCTCACCGGGGAGGCGCTGGCTGAAGTATCGATCCGGCTGATGGCCTCGGCGACGCGCCCCGCGACGGTGCTGCGCCCCGGCGAGGCACGGGCCCGCGCGGCCCTCGCGCGGTACGCCGCCGACCACCGCGTCCTGGAGCAGGCCGCCGAGATCCGCAGCCAGCGGCTGCACGCGCCGTTCCTGGACAACCAGGTGGTACGGGCGTGCCGCGCCCTGCCCGAGGCGGTGCGGGTGCAGCCCGGAGCGCGGGCGGCGATCCTGCGGGCGGTCCTGGCGGGGTCCGGGGTACGGGACCTGCCGCCCGGCTGGGGCGCGACGTCCCACGCCTCGTCCACGGCGGCGGCCCGCGCGGGTCTGCGCCGCGCGATCGACCCCCTGATCGCGCTCTTCGAGGCCCCGCTGCTCGCGGACGCGGGCCTGATCGAGGCCCGCACGGTCCGCCGCGCCCTGCGGGCCGCGGCGGCGGGCGAACGCCTGCCGCTGGACGGCCTGGCGGACCTGATCTCCACGGAGCTGTGGCTGCGGCGGCTGCTGTCGCGCCGGGGCACGTGCTGGACGGGGGCGGCTGCGCCGAAGCAGCGGGCGGTGGCCGGCGGGGTAACGCGCTCCCGCCCGCCACTCCGCGCGTAGGGCCTGCGGCCCCCGCACCCCCGCTTCTTTCGCCCGCGGACCGTGGAGGGTTGCTCGCGCAGTTCCCCGCGCCCCTGGGCAGTCAGGGGCGCGGGGAACTGCGCGACCGGCCCGCCACCCACCCGCACACGAACCCCCGGCCGCCCGCCCAGGGCTTACGGGAAGGGGCGGGGTGGGGAAAAAGCCCGCCGCAGGCGGAGAGAGGGCGAGACACAATGACCCCGTGCGGTACCGAATCCTGGGCGCCACAGAGGCGCAAGACGACCAAGGCCACCCCCTCCCCCTAGGAGGGCCCCGTCTGCGCGCCCTCCTCACCACCCTCGCCGCCCACGCCAACCACCGCACCCCCCTCCCACCCACCACCCTCATCGACGAGATCTGGCCCGAAGACCCCCCGCACGACGCCCCCGCCGCCCTCCAGGCCCTCATCGGCCGGCTGCGCCGCACGATCGGCCGTGACGCCGTCGTCTCCGAGGCCGGCGGCTACCGGCTCGCCGTCGACGCGCCGGAAAAGGACGTCGACCTGTTCGCCTTCGAGCACCGCACCCGCACCGGCGAACGCCAGCTCGCCGACGGCGACCCCGAGTCCGCCGCCGAGACCCTGCGCACCGCCCTCGCCCTGTGGCGCGGCCCCGCCCTCGCCGACCTCCCCGACCGCACCGCGTCCGCATCCCGCCCGGAGGCGCGCCGGTTCGACGCCCTGCGCGGCCGTATCGAGGCGGACCTGCGGCGCGGCGCCACCGCCCACCTCCCCGCCGAGCTCACCGCGCTGATCGAGACCCGCCCGTACGACGAACCCCTGCACGCGCAGCTCATCCGCGCCCTGCGCGCCGAGGGGCGTACGGCCGACGCCCTGCTGGCGTTCGAGACCGCCCGCCGCACCCTCGCGGACTCCCTCGGCACCGACCCCGGCCCCGAACTGGCCGCCCTCCACCGGGAACTGCTCAACCCCGTTCCCGAGGCGCGGGGCAATCTGCGGCCCCGGCTCACCTCCTTCGTCGGCCGCGAGCCCGAACTCGCCGCCATCCGGCAGGACCTGGCCGCGCACCGGCTCGTCACCCTCACCGGGCCCGGCGGCTCCGGCAAGACGCGGCTGGCCGAGGAGGCCGCCGCGCACAGCCCCGCCTGGCTCGTGGAGCTCGCCCCGCTCGACCACCCGGACGCCGTCCCCGGAGCCGTCGTCTCCGCGCTCGGGCTGCGCGAGACGACCCTGCTCGGACGGGACGGGCAGCCGCACCCGGACGACCCCCTCGCCCGGCTCGTCGACCACTTCGCCGCCGCCCCCGCCCTGCTCGTCCTCGACAACTGCGAGCACGTCGTCGACGCCGCCGCCCGCCTCGCGGAGACGCTGCTGACCCGCTGCCCGGGCCTGCGCGTCCTGGCGACCAGCCGTGAGCCCCTCGGGGTGCCCGGCGAGCGGGTCCGCCCGGTCGAGCCGCTGCCGCCCGACCCCGCGTACCGGCTCTTCACCGAGCGCGCCCGTACCGTACGGCCCGACTTCGACCCGGCCGACGACCCCGAGGCCATCGCCGAGATCTGCCGGCGGCTCGACGGGCTGCCGCTGGCGATCGAGCTGGCCGCCGCCCGGCTGCGGCTGCTCGCCCCGCGCCAGATCGCGGACCGCCTCGACGACCGCTTCCGCCTGCTGACCAGCGGAAGCCGGACCGTACTGCCCCGCCAGCAGACCCTGCGCGCGGTCGTCGACTGGTCGTGGGAACTGCTCGACGAGGGCGAGCGCGCGGTGCTGCGCCGCGCCTCCGTCTTCGCCGGCGGCTGGGACCTGGCCGCCGCCCAGGCGGTGTGCGGCCCGACCGACGACCTCGCCGCGCTGGTCGACAAGTCCCTGGTGGTGGCCGCCCCCGAGCCGGACACCGGCCAGATGCGCTACCGGCTCCTGGAGACCATCCACGAGTACGCCGCCGAGCGCGCGGCCGAGACCCCGGACCTGCTCGACGACGCCGCCCGCGCCCACACCGCGTACTACCGCGAACTGGTCCAGGAGGCCGACCCGCTGCTGCGCTCGCACGGGCAGCTCGCCTGGATCCGCCGACTGGAGCGCGAGCTGGACAACATCCGGGCCGCGCTGCAGCGCACCACCACCGCCGCGGGCTCCGATCCCGCCGGGGCCCGCGACATCGCTCTCGCCATGGGCTGGTTCTGGTGGCTGCGCAACTACCGCGCCGAGGCGGTGGCATGGGTGGACCGCGTCCTCGCGTGCGAGGAGGCCGCCGAAGGGCCCGAGGACCCGCGCTACTGGCCCCGGACGCGGCTCGCGCTGCTGCGGATCTTCCTGCTGGAGGAGTCCGGCGCGGCGGAGCGGCTGCGCCGGCCGGAGACCCTGGCGGAGATGGAGCGGCTGCGCGACGCGTTCGCGCCCGGCGGGCCGGAGTCGGCACGCTTCCCCGGGCTGCTGTGGCCGTTCGCCGCGTTCCTCACCCGCACCACCGCGGAGGTCCGCGAATGCGTCGACTCCGTCGTCGCCAACTGCCGCGAGTACGGCGGCGAATGGGAGATCGGCGTCAGCCTCATGTTCCGTACGCACATGGTCATCGACATGCCCGGCGGTGTCTGGGACATCGACGGCGACCTCGCCGAGCTGCGGACCCTGAGCCGCCGCGTCGGTGACCGCTGGATGCGCGCCCAGGTGGCCAGCGCCGCCGGGGAGGCCGCGATGATGCGCGGGCTCCCGGCGCTCGCCCGGCCCGAGTACGAGGAGGCGCTCGGCCTCGCCCGCGAGGTGGGCGCCAACGCCGAGGCGCCGTTCCTGCTCGCCCGTATCGCCGAACTCACCTACCGCGCGGGCGACCTGGCCGGCGGCGCCAAGATCCTCGAAGAGGCCGAGGCGGAGGCCATCCGCTACGGCGTCTTCGACACCCGCTCCTACATCCACTATCTGCGCGGCTGCATGGCGCTGGACACCGGCGACACGGCCACCGCGCGCGCGGAGTGCGACGCGGGCCACGCGGAGAGCGCCCGCACCACCCCGCCGCCGCACTTCAGCGCCGTCCTGGAGGGGCTCGACGCGCGCATCGCGGCCGAGGAGAGGGGACCGGCCACCGGCGTACGCGGACTGGCCTCGGCACTGCGCAACGCCGACGCGGCGGGCTGCGCCGAGATCCTCCTCGCCCACTTCGCGGAGGGCGCCGCGCGGCTCCTGCCCGATCTCGGGGAACCCGTGCTCGCCGTTCGGGTGCTGGCCGCCGCCGAGGCCTGGCGCGCCGGAATCCCGCTGTGGGTCCCGGACCGCACGGCCCTGGACGCCCTGCGCACCCGCCTGCGTGACGAGCTCGGCCCTTCCGCCTACGAGGAGCAGCGCGCGGCGGGCTCCGCGCTCACCGCGCCGGAGGTCGCGCGGGTGCTGGAAGACGTCGTCCACGGCGGTCGCGGGGACTGACGCCTGCCCGCGGTCGCTCAACGGCAGTTGATGACCGACTTCGCCCAGTCCGCCAGCGCCACCGAACCGAACGGCGTGTGCGGGGCGACCACCAGGCGGATCGTGCGGTGGCCGGTGAGGTCGGCGTGGACCGGCACCGCCGGGTCCCCGCCGTGCATCACGGGCGAGCGCCACAGCAGCGTCCGGTCCCCGTAGACCGAGAACCGCACCGCGCCCAGGCCCATGGTCAGGTCGTCGACCCCGGCGAACGCGTCGTAGCTGGAGCACTGCCGGTTGAGGTCGATGGTCACGGCGGAGCGGGCGTGCACGGTCACGCCGTGGCTGTACGACCGGCCGTCGATCGCCAGGCCCCAGCGCTGCCAGAGCCAGCTGGAGGACCCGAACCGCACCTCGGGCCCGCTGTGGTCGCCGAACGTGCCGTACTGGAGGCGGTTGACCTGGTAGGCCGCCGCCGGGGGCGGTGGCGGTACGGGGGGCGGGGTGGGCTTGGGCGGCGTGGGCTTCGGTGTCGGCCTGGGCGCCGGGGGCTTGGGCTTCGGCTTCGGCCGGGGCTTGGGCGGCGCGGGCTTCGCGGGCTTGGGCACGGGCTTGGCCCGCGGGGGTACGGGCGCGGGCGGCGCCGGGGGCTTGGGCGCGGGGGAGGGCGGTGGCGCGTGGGGCGCCGCCGGCACCACGGCGGGCGGCTCGGCAGCGGGCTTGGCGACCGGCTTGCCTTCGCCGCCGGTGAGCGCGAAGACCACGCCCGCGGCCACTGCCACGGCTACCGCCGCCGCGATACCCGCCTTGGCGGCCCCGCCGAGCCCCTCGGAGGCGGCGGCCCCGCCGGCCGCGCCCCCGGACGAACTCCCGCCGGTGGCCGCCGCGGCGGCACCGGCACCCGCCGCACCGGCGGCGCCTCCCGCCACGAGTCCCGCGGCCTTGAGCGAGTACCCGGCGGCGAACCAGCCGACCACCGCGACCGGCAGCAGCGCGGGGATCCCGGCGTTGACGTCCTTGAGCTCGACGACCGCGACCCGGCACTTGGCGCACTCCTCCAGGTGCTTGCTCAGGCCCCGCTCGGCCCGCACCCGCAGCCCACCGCGCGCGTACGCCCCGAGGCGGTCGGCGTAGCGGGCGCAGTCGCCGCCCTCGGTGAGCGCGGTGGAGACATGCGCCTGGAGATACGCCTGCTTCAGACCCTCGCGGGCCCGGCTGGCGAGGACCGCCGTGGCGTTGGCGGAGAGCCCGAACAGCGGGGCGATCTCGCTGGGCGACTCCTCCTCGACGGTGGTGTGCCACAGCACGGCCTGCCACCGCTCCGGCAGCGACCGGAAGGCCTGCATCGCCAGCGACTGCTCGGCCTCGTGCATCGCCCGGACGTCCGCGCCGAGGTCGACCGTGTCGTCGTCCCTGCCGTCCGAGGTACGGGCGGCCTGGTCGGCGAAGAGCGCGAAGTCCTCGACCAACTGCTCGCGCCTGGCCGTCTTCGTCCAGGACGCGGCGACGCGGCGCACGGTGGTCATCAGATACGCGCGCACCGCCTGCTCGGGCCCGGCGCCGCCGCGCACCGCCTGGAGCGTACGGGCGAAGACCTCGGCGGTGAGGTCGTCGGCGGTGTGCGCGTCCCGGCAGCAGCTGCGGGCGTACCGGCGCACCGCGTCGCAGTGGCGGCGGAACAGCTCCTCGTACGCGGAGTCGTCGCCCGCGCGCATCCGCTGGATGAGCTCGGCGTCGGCGGCGGCGGACCCACCGCCGGTGACCCGCTCACGCTGCTGCGGAACACCGGGCACGGTCTCTGCGGGGTCGGTGGTGAGCGTCGTTGGGACGGTGGTCGCCATCGGGCCGGCGGTGGTCGCAGCCGGGCCGGTGGTACGTGCCGCCGGTCCGTTGGTAGGCGTCATCGGATCGGTGGTAGGTGGCTTCGGGCCGACGGTAGGCACCTTCGGCCCGATGGCAGGCACCTTCGGGCCGCTCGGGTCGGCCGCGACGCTCGGGTCGGCCGGGCCACTCGGGCCGCTCGGATCGGCCCAGTTGGCCCGGTCACTCGGGTCGGCCGGGTCACTCGGGTCACTCGGGTCGGCCGGGTCGTCGGCGGGGGCCTCGGGCTCCCGCGCCGGGCCCCACGGCCCGGGCAGCACGGTGCCGCCGGGCCCGCTGTCGGCGCCCGGCCGGCTCGCGCGGCCCGCCTGCCCCGGCACCTGCGCGGAGGGCGCGCCCTCGGGCCGGGTACCGCTGCTGTCGCCGAGCTCGTCCCGCCCCTCAACGCTCATCGCGGAAGCCCCCGTCAGCACACTCAGACCCGACCACGGGCCAAGCGTCCCACAGAGCCCCACACCCCAGGAGCCCGCCCGCTGTCAACCACCCGTTAGGGGAACCCGCCCCGAACGGGGGCGGGTCCGTGGCCGCGGGCCGCGTCTCAGACCGGTCGCGAACGCAGGCCTTCGAGGAGGATGTCCAGGAGCCGGGCCGAAGCCGCGGCCTGCTGGTGGGGATCGGGCAGCGACGGCGCCGCCGTGGCTATCACCAGGAGCACGTCGGCCACGGTCACGTCGCCCCGCAGCTCACCCGCCTCGCGCGCCCGGTCCACCAGCTGTCCGACCACCGCGAGCAGCTCGACCGCCCCCGGGTCGTCCAGCTCGTCCGGCGCGGCCGTGCGCTGTTCGACGACCCGCAGGTCGGGCACGACGGACCCGCCGGGCAGCCCGGCCTGACGCTGCTGCGGCACCCGCACCTCGGGAGCGACGCCCGCCGCGTCCAGTGGCTCCACCGGCGTCGGCACCGGCACCGGTCCGGTGGCGACGACCGCCGGCTCCTCGCCCTCCACGTCCACCCCGACGCGCAGCACCTGCGGCGGCAGCAGCCGTCCGGCGCCCGACGCCACCGAGGTGCGCAGGAACCGGGAGAGCGCCGACCAGGGCTCCTCCTCCTGGCCCAGCGCGGTGCGCGCCTGGTCGGTGAGGCGCGCGGTCTCCTCCTCGGCTATCCGCCGTACCAGCACGTCCTTGCTCGGGAAGCGCCGGTAGACCGTGCCCACGCCGACGCGCGCGCGACGGGCCACGTCCTCCATCGGCGCCCCGTACCCCAGCTCACCGAACACCTCGCGCGCGGCGCGCAGCACGTGCTCCAGATTCCGCTGGGCGTCCACGCGCAGCGGCGCGGAGCGGGAAGCGGAAGCGCTCCCACCACCGCCCGCGCGACCATTGCCGTCCGCCGACGCGACGACGGCGGACTGCCAATGAGAGTCCTGAATATGCATAACCGTTCCCCCGGTAATGACGTCTCCCCCCGGAGACTCCCCGCCCTGACAGTCGGGTGGCCGGACCCGACACCCCGACGAGGTACGAACATAGTTGAGCCGGAGTCAATTCAGAAGGGGGTTGTTCCGCACGGTGTGCCCCCCGATCGGAGCAAGGGCCGGAACCTTCCCGATTCGGCCCCCCGTGCCACCCCCATCTCCCCGCCCTGACCTGCGTATTCGCCCTGGACCACGAATATCTGGCCGACCAGTTCCGGCCACATCCGTCAGTCACACAATTTGCCGGGCCTGTGGACAAACACCGGCGTCCGTTGCCTCATGGGATGGTGAAGGCTGCGATCAATCGGGGGTCGAGCCCCGAACCACCGCCCGGCACGCGCGTTCTCGTCGTCGGCGGCGGCTACGTCGGGATGTACACGGCGCTGCGTCTCCAGCGCGAGCTCAAGGGGCGACTGAGCGACGGCCGGGTGAGTATCACCGTGGTCGCCCCGGACCCGTACATGACGTACCAGCCGTTCCTGCCGGAGGCCGCCGCCGGGTCCATCTCGCCCCGCCATGTCGTGGTGCCGCTGCGCCGCGTCCTGGACCGCTGCCACATCGTCATCGGCGAGGCCAGAAGCATCGACCACGCCGCGCGCACCGCCACCGTCACCACCCTCGCCACCGAGGAGGAGGGCAGCGGGCCGGTCGAGATCGGCTACGACGAGCTGGTCCTGGCGCCCGGCTCCATCTCCCGCACCCTCCCGGTCCCGGGCCTGGCCGACTACGCCATCGGCTTCAAGACCGTCGAAGAGGCGATCGGCCTGCGCAACCACGTCATCGAGCAGATGGACATCGCCTCCTCCACCCGCGACCCGGCCGTCCGCGACGCCGCCCTCACCTTCGTGTTCGTGGGCGGCGGCTACGCGGGCGTGGAGGCGCTCGCCGAGCTGGAGGACATGGCCCGCTACACCGCGCGGTACTACCACAACATCAAGCCCGAGGACCTGAAGTGGATCCTCGTGGAGGCCAGCGACCGCATCCTGCCCGAGGTCGGCGAGGAGATGGGCCGGTACGCCATCCGGGAGCTGCGGGGCCGCAACATCGACGTACGGCTGGAGACCCGCCTCGACTCCTGCGAGAACCGGGTCGCCGTCCTCAGCGACGGCTCCCGCTTCCCCACCCGTACGGTCGTGTGGACCGCCGGCGTCAAGCCCGCGCCGCTGCTCGCCGCCACCGATCTGCCGCTCAACGAGCGCGGTCGCCTCAAGTGCACCGCCGAGCTCCAGGTGGAGGGCGCCGAGCACGCCTGGGCGGCCGGGGACGCCGCCGCCGTGCCGGACGTCACCGCCGAGGAGAAGGACAAGGAGTGCGCGCCCAACGCGCAGCACGCGGTGCGCCAGGCCAGGACCCTCGCCGAGAACGTCGCCGCGACCCTGGAAGGACGCCCCCTGAGCGAGTACGCGCACAAGTACGTGGGCTCGGTCGCCTCGCTCGGCCTGCACAAGGGCGTCGCCCATGTCTACGGCCGGAAGCTCAAGGGCTACCCGGCCTGGTTCATGCACCGCGCCTACCATCTGAGCCGGGTGCCGACCTTCAACCGCAAGGCGCGCGTGCTCGCCGAGTGGACGCTCGCGGGCCTGTTCAAACGGGAGATCGTCTCGCTCGGCTCGCTGGAGCACCCGCGCGCGGAGTTCGAACTCGCGGCGGGCGGCGGGCCGTCCAGCCCCGGCCCCGGACCGGCCCCCGGACCAGGCCCCGCACCGAAGCCCGACGAGCCCGGCGGCAAGGAGAACTGACGGTTGTCAGTGCCGTCCGTCACACTGGACGTGTGACCATAGGTGGGCCCACACCTGCACAGAGTGACCCAGCAGCCAGCGACACACGAGGCCAAGAGATCCGTGAACTTCACGCGTTGGAGCGCCCGGCTCCCCGGTACGCAGCGCCGCGCCGCCGCACGGACCGACCGGGGCAGCGTGCCCGCCGCGCGCGGTGAGTCCGGGCCGGGGACCGACACCTGGCTGGACGGGGACGAGGCGGACCGGGCCGCCCCCGTCCTGGAAGAGCTGTCCGTGCGCCGGCTCCTCGCCCAGCTCCCGGCCCTCGCCGCCCTGGTCTACGGCCCGGAGCACCGCGTGGCGTTCGTCAACGACGCGTACGCCGCCACCTTCGGCCCCCGCCCCCTCGGCGCGCCCGCCGCAAGGGCGCTGCCCGAGCTGGACGAGCTGGGTCTGCTGCCCCTGATGGACCAGGTCCTGCGCAGCGGCAAGCCGCGTACGGTCAAGTCCCGCAAGACCCGGGGCGGCGGGTCGTACACGGTCACCTGCACCCCGGTCGACATCCCCGCGCACGGGGACGGAGGGGGCGGGGTGCTCGTCTTCGCCGCCGACGTCACCGACCACGCCGAGGCCGCCGAACGGCTGCGCGCCAGCGAGCGCCGCCACCGCGAGACGGCCGTGACGCTCCAGCGCTCCCTGCTCCCGCAGGAGCTGGAGCAGCCCGACGACCTGCGCGTCGCCTGTACGTACCAGCCGGGCGGCACGGACGCGGCGGTCGGCGGCGACTGGTACGACGTGATCACCCTGGGCGCCGGGCGCACCGCGCTGGTGATCGGGGACGTGATGGGGCGCGGGGTGCGCGCGGCGGCCGTGATGGGCCAGCTGCGCACGGCGGTGCGGGCGTACGCGCGCCTGGACCTGCCCCCGCACGAGGTGCTCCAACTGCTCGACGGCCTGGCCGCCGAGATCGACGCCAGCCAGATCGCCACCTGCGTCTACGCGGTCCACGACCCCAACGAGGGCCGCCTGGAGTACGCGTCGGCGGGCCATCTGCCCCTCCTCGTACGTCACGCGGACGGCAGCGTGCACCGCGCGGCGGACCCGACCGGCCCCCCGCTGGGCACCGGCGGCTGGGTGCACACCTCGGGCACCATCGCCCTGCCGCCCGGCGCGACCGCCGTGCTCTATACGGACGGTCTGGTCGAGCGCAGGGGGGAGGACATCGACGAGGGCGTCGCCGCCCTGGAGCGCGCGCTGTCCGGCGCGGTCGGCACCCCGCAGGTCGTCTGCGACCGGCTGATCCGCTCGCTCGGAGTGACCGCCGAGCACGACGACGACGTGGCGGTACTGGTCCTCCAGCACCCGGCGCGCACCGGCCCGGACGCCGAGCTGTTCCACAACGCGGCGCTCGAACTGCTCGGCGGCAT
Source organism: Streptomyces sp. NPDC031670 (assembly GCF_055580545.1). NCBI lineage: Bacteria > Bacillati > Actinomycetota > Actinomycetes > Kitasatosporales > Streptomycetaceae > Streptomyces > Streptomyces sp. NPDC031670. The sequence goes on from NZ_JBVILC010000002.1 coordinate 671,309, forward strand.
CGAAGCCGCGCCACGCGCGCGTGCCTTCGCGTCCGGGGTCCTGGCCTCCTGGCGCTTCCCGGTCGAGCTGCGCGACCTGGGCGTCCTGGCGGCGAGCGAGCTGGTGGCGAACTCGCTCCAGCACGGCACCCCGCCGATGCGACTGCGGCTGCGCCGCACCGACCGCCGCCTGATCATCGAGGTGACGGACGGCGACGACCATCTGCCGCGCCGCCGCCGCGCCGAGCCCGGGGACGAGTCGGGACGAGGCATCTCGATCATCGCGACGATCGCCTCGTCCTGGGGCTCGCGCCGCACACCGGGCGGCGGCAAAGCGGTGTGGTGCGAGTTCGCCCTGCCGGACTGAGGCCGGCGGGGGCGGTTCAGGCCGCCGCGCCGACCTGCTCGCTCCTGTGCACCGCGACCACCCGAGAGGGGGCAGCGAGCGCCGGCTGGTCCTGCGCGGGCGCCAGCCTCCGGCCGAGCCGCAGCGCGAGGACGCTGATCCCGAGCGAGAACAGGATGAACGTCACGATGTACGGGCCGTGCAGCGTGGCACCCATGGGCCCGCCCACGAACGGACCGAGCGCCAGCGCCATCTGCTTGACCAGCGCGAACGCCGAGTTGTACTGACCGACCATCGCCTCCGGCGCCAGATCGGCGACCAGCGGCGCCACGGTCGGCGACAGCATCGCCTCACCGAGCCCGAAGAGCCCGTACGTGGAGACGAAGGCGGCGGTCGCCATGGTCTGGCTGCCGTGGCCGAGCCCCGCGTACCCGGCGAAGAGCCAGGCCACGGTCCAGATGAGCCCCACGGACGCGATGACGCGGCTGCGGCGGCGGCGCTCGACGAAGCGCAGCACCAGGAACTGGGCGACCACGATGACGGCGGTGTTGGCGGCGAGCGCGAAGCCCAGGGCCGACGGATCGATCCCGGCGGCCTCGGTGCCGTACGCCGCGAGCCCCGACTCGAACTGCCCGTAGCAGGCGAAGAACAGCACGAACCCCAGGACGCAGAGCTGGAGCATGGCGCGGTCGGCGAGCACGGCCTTCAGCCCGCCGCCGCGCTGGGCGCCCTTGGGACGGGCGTCCGCGATGGCCGCGTTGCGCGGCAGCTTCACGGAGAGTGCGATCGCGGCGAGGACCAGGAACATCCCGGCCTCGATGGCGAAGAGCAGGGTGAAGGACGCCGGACGGCTCTCGTCGACGATCTGGCCGCCGAAGAGCCCGCCGATGCCGAGCCCGAGGTTCTGCAGGAAGAACTGCATGGCGAAGGCACGGGTACGGGAGGTGGGCCCCGAGGACCACACGATCATGGTGGCGAGCGCCGGCTGCATGACCGCGGTGCCCGCGCCGAGCAGCGCGGCGGAGCCGAGGACGGCGGGAAGGCTGTCCGCGAGCCCCAGGCACAGCGCGCCCACGGCGGCCGTCACGGCGGCGCCGACCAGGACGGGCAGGGGGCCGCGCCGGTCGATGACCCGGCCGGTGAAGAGCAGCGCCACGAGCGCGGCCAGGGCGAAGACACCGAGAACGATCCCGGCCCAGAAGGAGCCGAGCCCTCGCACCGTCGCCACGTAGAGGTACAGATACGGAACGGTGAACCCGAGTCCGAACGCGCTCAGCGCGTTCCCCGCCTGGATCCGGCGCATCGCCGCGCCCATCACCTTGGTCACACTCACCACCTTGAGATCTCGAAGTGCAAGTACTCGAACCTGAAGGTCTCAGGTGCGAAGACTTCAACACTAAAGTTAGAACCTCAACAATACACACTCAAGGACTTAGATGCCAACGCGTCCCGTGCGATACTCGCGGCATGGCTGAGACCACCGAGCGCGGCGGGCCCACCGGCCCAGCCGGCCCCGAGGAGCCGACCCTCGACGAGCAGATCGCGGCGTACCAGCGCGAGTTCCGCGACCTCGACCCCCAGGTCGAGAAGGTCGTCTCCGCCCTGGGGCGGCTGAACCGGCGCATGAACGTGGCGTACGGACGCCAGGTCGCCGCACTGGGCATCAGCAACGCCGAGTGGGAGGTCCTGAAGACCCTCGTCCTCGCGGGCAAGCCGTACCGGCTGGGCCCGGGCGAGCTGGCCAAGCGCCTCGGCCTTACCCCCGCCGCGATGACCCACCGCATCGACCGCATGGCGGGCGAGGGCCTGGTCACGCGCGACCGCGACGAGAGCAACCGGGTGCGGGTCATCGTCGAGCTGACCGACGAGGGGCGCACGAAGTGGCTGGAGGCCATGCAGATGGCCACCGACTTCGAGGAGGACCTGCTCCAGGACCTCACCCCCGACGAGCGCGGGGCGCTGGGCGAGATGTTGATCCGCCTGCTGCGCCGGGTGGAGCACGCCCAGCCGGACGCGGGCGGACGCCTCACCGACCTGGACTGAGGCCGGACTTGAGGGGGTTGACACCGCCTTCCCCCGCGCGTAAGGTTCTTCGAGTTGTCACGGAGCCGGAACGGTTCTGCGACAGCCGTCCGCCGCAGATCTGCGGCAACCCAACTCCGTACGACCTCCCGATCGGGATGAATTTCGGCATGCCGAATTCTTTTCGAAGGGGTTGGACGGATCGGATGGAACGGCCGGGCCCGATTAGGAGCCGACCGGGCAATCCGCTAGGGTTTGAGACGTCGGAACGGCCCAACAGCCGGGAAGACAAACCGACTTGACCCGGGAGACCGGAAATCAGGCCCGAAAGGATCTGATAGAGTCGGAACCGCCGGAAGGCCGAAAGGCCGGAAAGCACCGAGGAAATCGGACACGAAAGAGTCTGATAGAGTCGGAAACGAAGGAAGCGCCCGGAGGGCCCGGAAACGGGAACGAAGGAAGCGTCCGTACCTTGAGAACTCAACAGCGTGCCAAAAGTCAACGCCAGATTGACAACCCCGGCCTGCCAGTGATGGTGGGTTGGAGGTTCCTTTGAAAAGTCCTGTCGGCCCTTGTGGCGGGCAGGCGACAACACAGCGAGGACGCTGAGGACGACTGGTCTTATTCCGACCTGGTCGTTCCGCTCTTTCGTGGTGTGCAC